>CAZWKX010000008.1:0-60962 GCA_964633975.1 uncultured Acidimicrobiia bacterium | reverse complement strand
GCAGCACGCGGGGTTTTGGTCCCCGAAGTATGGGTTCGAGCCCGATCCCCCCAGCTGCGGCCATGAGAGGAGAAGATGAGTCTGCGGGCAATCGTCCTGGCGGCCGGCCAGGGCACACGAATGCAGTCCGAGATGCCCAAGGTGCTCTACGAGGTGGCAGGGCGTCCTCTGGTCAGCTGGGTCGTCGATGCGGTGAGCGAGTTGAGCCCCGACGAGATTGTCGTCGTCGTCGGCCACGGCGCCGAGATGGTGCGGCAGGTGCTGCCCGAGGGCGTCACCGTCGTGGCCCAGTCGGAGCAGCTCGGTACCGGGCACGCCGTCATGGTGGCGCTCGAGGCTATAGGTGACGTCTCAGGGGACACCGTGCTCGTCGTTCCGGGCGACACGCCGCTGTTCCTGTCGGGCAGCCTGTCGGCTCTGCTCGACGAGCATGCCAAGGGAGCGTCGGCGACCCTGCTGACCGCGGTGATGCCCGACCCCACCGGCTACGGACGGGTGATCCGCTACGGCGACCGGGTGGTCCAAATCGTCGAGGAGCGTGACGTCGACGAAGAGCAGCGCCGCATCACCGAGGTGGCGGTCTCTACCTACGCCTTCGATGGGGGCGCATTGGCCGGCGCCCTCGCCGACGTCGAGGCCGACAACAATCAGGCCGAGTACTACCTCACCGACGTCATTGAGACGCTTGCCGCCCCGGGCACCGTGCGCGCCGTTGCCGCCGCCGATCCCTTGGAGGTGCAGGGGGTCAACTCGCAGGACCAGCTCGCCGCCGTCGCGGCGCAGATGCGGCGCCGCATCAACGGGGATTGGATGAGGGCGGGTGTGTGGATGCAGGACCCGGAGCGCACCTACGTAGACGCCGGGGTCGCGCTGGAAGCCGGGGTGCGGCTCTATGCCGACACGCAGCTCGCCGGAGGAACGAAGGTGGTCGCCGGAGCCGAAGTGGGGCCCCACGTCTTTGCCGTCGACAGCACCATCGGCGCGGGCGCCCGGGTGTGGTATGCGGTGCTGCGGGAGGCGGAGGTGGGCGAAGATGCCCAGGTGGGCCCGTTTGCCAGCCTGCGTCCCGGGACGGTCATGGCGCCGGGATCCAAGGTGGGGACGTTCGTGGAGACGAAGCAGGCGAGGATCGGGTCCGGCAGCAAGGTGCCTCACCTGTCGTACATGGGCGACGTCACCATCGGAGAGGACACAAACGTGGGGGCGGGCTCGATCACCTGCAACTACGACGGGCGCGAGAAATACGACACGGTTATCGGCGATCGGGTGTTCATCGGGTCCGACACCATGCTCGTGGCCCCGGTGGAGATCGGCAACGACGCCTATACCGGCGCCGGCTCAACCATCACCAAGGACGTTGCCCCGGGGTCGCTTGCGGTCGAGCGTTCGCAGCAGAAGGAGATCCGGGGCTACGCTGCAAAACGGAAGAAGAGGCCCAGGAAGGGCGGGTAGCGCGAATGGAGCTGGTGGGCAAGAAGCGCATGATGCTGTTCACCGGGTCGGCGAACCCGGCGCTGGCCGACGAGGTGGCCGGTCTTCTCGGGATCAGCCTCGGGGCGGTGGAGCGGGACGTGTTCGCCAACGGCGAGATCTACATCCGCTACACCGAGAGCGTGCGCGGTGCGGACTGTTTTGTGCTGCAGAGCCACAGTCACCCGGTCAACTTCCACATCATGGAGCAGCTCATCATGATCGATGCGCTGCAGCGCGCCTCGGCGAAGCGCATCACGGCCGTGGTGCCCTTCTTCGGGTATGCCCGCCAGGACAAGAAGGCCCAGCCCCGAGAGCCCATCTCGGCGCGGCTGATGAGCGAGCTGTTCCTGGCCGCCGGTGTCGACCGTATCGTCTCGGTGGACCTGCACACCGGGCAGATACAGGGTTTCACCACCAAACCGTTCGACCATCTCACCGCCCTGCCCGTCTTCAAGGAATACCTGTCCGGGACGGTCGACGGCTCCTTGGTCATCCTGTCGCCGGATACCGGGCGGGTTCGGCTGGCTTCCCGCTACGCCAGGTTCCTCGACGCCGACGTGGCCTTCGTTCACAAGCGCCGCCGCGTGGACGTGCACAACGAGGTGGCGGCGCTGCAGCTGGTCGGCGATGTCGAAGGCAAGAACGCGGTCATCGTCGACGACATGATCGATACGGGCGGAACCATCGTGGCTGCAGCCGAGCTGCTGCGCGGCAAGGGGGCGGTGAGCATCCGAGCCATGGCCACCCACGGTGTGCTGTCGCCGCCTGCGGCCGACCGCATCAAGAACTCGCCGCTGGAGGAGATCGTCATCACGAACACGCTTCCGGTGCCGGAAGACTCGGCCGAGCTGCCCAACTTGCGGGTGCTCTCGATCGCCCCCATCCTGGCCGACGCCCTCAAGGCGATCTTCACCGACGAGTCGGTCTCGTCGCTGTTCATGGGCGAGAACATCTAGACGGCGGCACCTAGGCTGAGCTGGTGCTGACCACCGAGATCACCGTGCAGACGGGCGGCTCGCCTGCGACCGTGGACATCACCGCGGCGGCGGCGGAGTTCGTCGCCGGAAGGGGCGATGGTCTCCTGTCCGTATACGTGCCGCACGCCACCGCCGGTGTGGCCCTTATGGAGACGGGGGCGTCCAGCGACGAAGATCTCCTTGAGCATCTCGATGTGCTGTTCCCTCGCGATGACCGCTGGCACCATTGTCACGGGGCCAGGGGCCACGGCGCCGACCATTTGATCCCGGCCTTCGTGTCGCCGTCCGTGACCATCCCGGTCGTCGACGGCCGCATGACGCTGGGCACCTGGCAGTCGATCCTGCTCGTCGATCCCAATCGGGACAATCGCACCCGCCGGGTGCGATTGTCGTTTCTGGCCTCCTGAGCCTCGGCCGTCTAGCCCGGGGTGATCCTGACCACGCAGATCACGGAACGCTCGCCGTCCTGCCACTGTTGTGGCGACGGGTAGGCGGATGTGATGTCGACGGTCAGGTAGCCGGCCGGCGGCATGTAGGCCGCCAGAGCGATGTCGCAGACGTCCTCCGAGTAGCGGGCCAGGTGGTTGCGGCCCGGGTACTCCTCCAGGTCCTCGATCTCGTCGATGAAGAAGACCTCGAGTTCGTGGGCGTCTTCGCAAAACACGACCTCGACCTCGGCGATGTTGCCGCCCCCGGGATCCTTGAAGCAGTCGCCCACCTTCAGCTCGAACACCGACGTCGTCTGGCTGCAGGCGGCGACGAGCGCTACAAGAGCGAGCAGCGCCGGGAAGCGCAACATCCTCACAAGTACCTCCGGTACGAGCGTGAAGGTAGTCCGTGCCCGGCCCGACGCTCGGCATTGCCGGCCCGCCGCATCGGCGGCCCGGCTTCCCGCTGCGGATCTGCCGATTACAGCCCGGAGTCGCGGGCCGAGCCGGTCAGCTTCTGACCGTAGAGGTCATTCAGGGCGCACACCACTTCTCTGTCGTCGAGTTGGGTCCAGCTTTCGTACGACGGGTACAAGGTGGAGATGTTGAGCGTCGAGGTCTGGAAATCGCTGCCCACGTACTGGGTGAAGTGTGGCAAGCACAGGTTGCCCGCCATGTCAGAGACCTCGCTATCACCTGGGTACGTGCCCTCGTATTGCAGGTCGCCGATGAAGAAGACCTCGAAATCGTGCGGCTCGTCGCAGGAGATCGTCTCGACGTCGAGGACTGCTTCTCCTCCGGGGTCGTCGAAGCAGTCGCCCACCTTCATCTCGAACACCGATGTGCTTCCGCTGCAGCCGGCGACCGCGAGCAGCAGCGCGACGAGCGCTGCCACGAGGCGAAAGGCCTTCACGTGAACCTCCGTTTCGTGCGCCCGCGAACCTAGCGCACCGGGCTTCCTCACCTCGGCATTGCTTCTCATACGCTGGGTTCCCGGCTTGTGTACGGTTCACGCATGGCATCGGTTGAACTGATCGGAGTGTCGAAGACCTTTGACGACGTCACGGTCTTCAAAGGATTCGATCTTTTCGTTCCGGACGGTGAGTTCCTGGTGATTGCGGGGCCGTCGGGCTGCGGGAAGACGACCCTGCTCCGCCTCGTTGCCGGTCTCGAGATGCCGACTTCCGGGGACGTCTACGTCGGTGATCAGAAAGTCACCGGGCTGCCCTCGTTCCGTCGCAACATCGCCATGGTGTTTCAGGACTACGCCCTGTACACCCATCGCACCGGCGAAGAGAACATCACTTTCCCGCTGGAGATGCGGAAGGTGAAGCCACGGCTCCGGCGCAAGCGCGCCGCCGAGGAGGCCCGGTACCTGCGAATCGAACACCTGCTGGGCAAGTATCCGAGGCGCATGTCGGCGGGGGAGCGGCAGGCCGTTGCCACGGCTCGGTCGCTGGTGGCTCGCGCCGATGTGCTTCTCATGGACGAGCCGCTGGCCAACATCGACCCGCATGCGCGGACCGGCGTACGGACCCAGCTGAAAAGGCTTCACCGTGACCTGGGCCTGACCGTGCTCTATGCCACCAACGATCAGCTCGAGGCGATGGCTCTGGCCGAGAGGATCGTTGTGATGGGACCGGACGGCCGCCTAGAGCAGGTCGACGCCCCTCTCACCATCTACCGCCGGCCCGCCAACACCTACGTCGGCGGGTTCATCGGAACCCCTCCCATGAATCTCATTCCCGGCGAGTTGGCCCCGGCCGAGGTTGGCGTGGAGCTTTCCATCGGTAGCGATCGGCTTCTCTTGGATGCGGCCACGGCCGAGCGGACGCCTGCGCTGCGCCTGTGGCTTGGCCTTCCCATCACCGTGGGCGTCCGCCCCGAGAACCTACAGATGGCCAAGACGGGCACTGCGTTTCACCGCTGCCTTCACGGCAGGGTCGTGCAGCTCCAGGAGCTGGGGACGGAGCGCTTTGCCCGGGTGCGGATAGACGATCTCGGCTCGATCCTGTGGGCACGGCTCAGGACGGGCGACCCGGCCGTCGTGGGTGATGTGATCGAGCTCGCCGTTGCCCTGGACAAGCTCGTCTTCTTCGATCCCGTGACGGAGCGGTCGCTCTGATCCCTTAGGCGGGATGCCCCACCGGTATCAGGTACAGCGGCTCCTGGTCGGCTTCGAGGGAGAGCTGCGCCGCGACGGCGGCATCGTCGAAGGAGCCGACCGGGTAGGCGCCGAGGCCCAGCGCCACTACCTGAAGCAGGACGTTCTCGGCGGCGTGGCCCACCTCCAGCAGCACGTAGCGATGGCCGCGCTCGCCGTAGCGCTCGACGGTGGGGCGCTCATCGGCGGCGATGGCGACCACGGCCCCGGCGCGTCTGATGCGATCGTCCCGGGCCGCCTCGGCGACGCCGGCGAGGCGATCACCCTCGGCCGCTACCTCGAGCCGGTGTCCCGCCGCGTCGTAGCGGTACAGACCCTCCGGGGTGGCGGCGAGCACCAGGAGAGGGTCGGTGGCCCCTGCGGAGGGCGCGGCGTGGCGGCCTTCCGCATCGGTGATCCCGTGAGCCGCCCACAGGATCTGTCCGAGCTGCTCCAACGAGAGCGGCGTGCCGTCGAACTCGCGAACCGATCGGCGCCGGCTCAGAGCCTCCTCGATGGATGTGGAGCTAACCGTGGCCGGTGAGGGGAGTCTGATGTGGTCCATGGCGTTGATTCTGCCAGGCTCGCGCTTCGATGTGCCCCGGCACTCGCCTGCAGCGTCGGCTCGCCTAGCCCTGCTTCCGCCGCTTCGTCCTGGCCACACCGATCCCCGCGACGACGGCCAGCACGCCGACGGCGCCGAGGATCATCATGACGCCGAGGCCCGCGGCGGCACTCAGCATTGCCGGGGTCGGGTTGGTCATGGTCAGCGAGAAGTAGTCCGTGAACGGGGGGACCGCACCGAAGAAGGCGGTGATGATGGCTATGGCGGCGAGCCCGTCGGGGATGATCAGCTTCCCCGGCCGCGGCGGCACCGTCGGCGAGAACACCATGACGAGCCCTGCCGTCACGATGAGGCCGCCGCCGATGGCGACGCCCAGACCGGTGAAGAACGGGCTGAATCCGCTCCGGAAGAACTCACCGATGAGGAAGCTGTTCTGCCCGGCCTGGCGGGCCATGTCATAGACATCCCAGCCGGAGGGATCGTCTCCGGAGATGAGATCGAGCCAGGGCAGCCAGCACGACAGGATCATCCCGATGCCGGCGAGCACGGTGACGACTCCGGCGATTCGCGGCCGCAGCCTCGACGCGGGCCGGGTGGCCGGCTCAGATGGTGGGCGGGGCTCGGGTGGTGGTGGCGGGGGCGGTTGGGGCGACGTCATGGTGGGTCTCCGATGCACGGCAGCGCCCGGGGAGCGCGAGGCGGCATCCAGGGGAGCGCCGCATATGTCCCCCGGGCGAACCGCGGTCGACGGCTACGCCTTACTCGACGGCAGAACCCGCGATACCGCCTCGCGCGCAGTCTGCCCGACCGCAGGGCGGCGGGCAACCGGGCTGCTACTTCCTGCGGCGCGAAGTGCTGATGGCCCCCACCAGCGGGGCGACGACCAGCCACAGGCCGATGGTCGCCTTCATGGCGTCCAGATAGCCGAAGGCGGCGACCCCTACCTCGTCTCCGACGATGCCGGCAAAGAGCATCAGCAGCCAGGAGCTGAAGAAGAAGAACGGGCCGGCGGCGGCGATGGAGCTGTATCCCGTGTGATCCATGGTTGACCCCTTTAGGCGTTTAGAGGCCAGTCTCGCAGGGCCGGGCGCCGGGACGGCTAGTGGAGGATGCCGGCCTCGTCGACTCGAACGACTTTGGAGCGCGAGAACAGGAGTGCCAGCGAGGCCGAGAGGCCGACCAGTGCGATGCCCGACGACGACCAGAAGCCCATCGAGAGTGTGATCGCCGGCTCGCTGGAGTACTGCTGCCAGCCGTACTGCCAGCCGAGGTAGTTGGTAATCAGGACCCCCAGCCAGACGAGCACCCCGACGAGCGCTGCGGGGCGCAGGCTCGCATGCAGGTACAGGTCGGGGACGTTGAGCTTGCGGCCCATCTCAGCCCGGAAGATGCGGTAGCGCTCCTGTCGCGGCACCTTCTTCGGCTCCTTGGGGAGCATGCGGCGCACCCCGGCGGGGTAGATGAGCCAGATCACGAGCACTGCTCCGGGAAATGCCCACGGGGCCATGAAGTACTGCGATGAATCGCGAGCCATCATGAACATGTCGCCGAGCAGTGGTGGCCCGTCGGTCCATTGCGGAAGGTGCGAGATCCCCCATAGCGCGGCGAGCAGAAGGCTGGTGAGGCCGGTGACTGCCACGGAGACGCGCCTGATTGGGGTTGCCAGGCAGGCTCTGCGCAGCTCGCCGGTGACCGGCAGCAGCGGCTGGACCGGCATCCTGGCCGGCTGCTTGGTAGCCGGTGAGGGTCGCGCCCCCGGCGCCTTCAAGGCTGCGGCGACGGCGCCCGGTGTTTGCGTGTCGGCGAGAGCAGCCTTCGCCACCGCCGGCGGGACCGGCGAGGGCTGCGCCATGGGGCCGGTCGGCGGGATGTGGGCTGCGGCGGCGAGTGGAGGCGGGCCGTTGGGGAAGCCGGCTTGGGTCCCGTCGATAAGGCGGCTGCTGGAGACCCGGCCGGTGAGCTCACCGGCGCAGAAGGGGCAGGCTCCGTCGTCTTCAGGGGTGACTACCCGTTCACATCCGCGGCAGTATCCACGTTCTGTGATTTCGAACTTGGCGCCGCAGGCATCGCACCTGCGCGCGTCTCCGTTCATGTCGGAGGCACATAGTGGACAGGTTCTGGTCCGTGTCATTCCACCCTGCACGGCGCGCTCCTTGCAGGCTCGACGGTGGCTCGTTCCCTTGCCATCGGCAAAACGGGAGCTTCTTTTGAGTCAACTCGCGGATTCCGGGCTGCAAAATGTCTCTTATGCGGCGCAGGTTCCGGGATCCGTAGGGGATTCCAGTTGTGCCTCTAGCGCCAAGAGACCCGGCTCTTCGATCCGGTGCAGCCGGAGTGGAGGGCGATGGCGGCGCCCAGGGCGAGGAGGGCGGATAGGAAGAGGCCGTAGCGCGGCTCAAAATCCCACGGAATCCCTGCTCCCGCCGTGTCGATCGGGAACGCGAAGAACGACACGAGGTTGGCCAGCGGCGGCGCGGCGGCCAGCCAGCCCAGGGTGCGGACGAAGTGGGCCGCGGAGGGTCGAATCGCCGTTGTCGCCGGCTGGGGGATCAGCGGGGAGTACAGCAGGGTGAGGCCGGCGCCGGCGAGGAGGAGGCCTGCGGCCATGCAGGTGAGCCCGCTGAAGAAGGGGCTGAACCCGTCCCGGGAGAAGTTCCAGACGCCGAGAAGGAACCGGCCGTTGTCGGCCAGCTCGGATGTCACCCGCCAGCCGGAGAAGTCATTTCCCGGAACCGGGATCCCGAACCACGGCGTGAAGACCGCGAGCACGACACCGGCCCCGGCAAGCATGGCGATGATCGCGGAAGTCCGGACGCGGGCATCGGGGCTGGCGACGGCAGTCCCTTCGGCCACTCGCGGGAGGCGCATCGCAGCGGTTCGATGTGGGGCGGCCGGACGGCCGGCGACGGGCGGCTTGAAGTAGTCGGGGAACTCCTCCTCGGCGTTCGGCTCCGCCGGCTCGGATGCCTGCGTTGCCGGCTGCCGGCTCGGTGCCGGCATGTGCGGGTAGCCGGCGCGGGCGGCCTCGAAGGCGACCTTCGTGGCCTGCGCCGCCTTCATGGCGCGTGCCGCCTCGGTACTCCGGCTGCGGGTGCCGGGCACGGCCAGGCTGGTGCCGCATTCGGGGCATCGCCCCGGTTCCGTAGGCTGGACTCGCCGGTCGCAGAGGCGGCAGTAGCCCGGTTCTATCAGATCGGCCGCAAGGTGGGACCCGGAGTGTGTCTCAGTGTGGCCTTCGGCCGCGGGCGCGGAATCCCCGAACCGGGGCGCATCATCCTGCACGAACACCTCCCAAGAGCCGACGCCGGTTGGCTCGAACAATGGTTTCGGCAGAAAGGGCTTCGGCGTTGAGCGCAAAGGATCGGCCGGACGCCCGGCGACGGGAAAACACGCGGAGGCCGGCCCGGCCTACGCCGCGGGTTGGGTGGGCTCGATGCCTCCGTCCTTGAAGGTCTTCTCGACGATGGCGGGCTGCTTGGGCCAGACCTCCACCACCTTGCCGTTCGGACCGAAACGCCACACGTGTTGTACGTGCTCGCTGTGCATCTCACCGGTCTCCGGGTCGGGCACCCGCAGGTGTAGACGGAAGTAGACGTCGTCGTCTTCTTCGGTGATTATGAAGGGCAGCCCGAAACCTCCGGCCTCGCGGATCCGGGCGGCGGTTTTGAGAACGGCGTCGCGGCCCGCCGTCCTGTGCTCGCCCAGGTGACAGACGAGGTTCTCGTCGAACAGCATGTCGACGTTCTCTTCGACGGTTCCCTCGTGGAGCTGGTACTGGCGTTGGTAGTACTCGCTTATCTTGTCTGCGTTGCAGCCCATGGCGGTTCCCCATACGGCGGCGGTGTAAGCCGTATTGTGAGCCACGTTACCGGTCCGGCTT
The DNA here is from genome assembly GCA_964633975.1 of uncultured Acidimicrobiia bacterium. GTDB lineage: Bacteria > Actinomycetota > Acidimicrobiia > Spongiisociales > UBA11373 > CAZWKX01. The sequence continues at coordinate 51,496 of CAZWKX010000008.1, read as the reverse complement.
TCCCGGACTGCGTTTTTCCCGCTCTCGAAGCGTCGACTTCGCCTTCTGGGCGCCAAACCGCGATAATGTCGCTCCCGCAGATCTCTGAGGAGCCCTCCCATGGAACAGGTGAGCTTGCGCGCCGAGGTCGGGCGCCAATCCGGCACTCGGCCCTCCCGGCAGCTTCGCCGAGCCGGGCGCGTGCCCGGCGTCGTATACGGCCGCGGCCTCGAGGCTCTTTCCGTCGATGTCGATCGGCACGAGCTGTATTCGGTTTTGCACACCGGGGCCGGGCTCAATGCTCTCATCAGCCTTCAGGTGGACAAGGACGAGTACCTCACCGTCGCCCGCGAGATCCAGAGGCACCCGGTGCGAGGTGAGATCATCCATCTCGACTTCATCCAGATCTCGCTCGACGAGGCTATCGAGGCCGAAGTCCACGTCGAATTCACCGGTGTTCCCATCGGCGTGCGGGAAGAGGGCGGCATCGTGGAGACGGTGGCCTCGAGCGTGACCGTGTCGGCGCTGCCCGCCGACATCCCGACGTCTCTCGCACTCGACATCTCCGGTCTTGGTATCGGTGACTCGCTCAAGGTGTCCGATCTTCCCGAGGTGGAGAAGGTCACCGTGGTCAGCGATCCGGAGATGACGCTGGTGACCGTGGTGGTCCCGGCTGCGCTCGTCGTTGAAGTGCCGGCGGAGGAGATCGAGGGCGAAGAGATCGAAGAGCGCGTCGAGGCCGAAGAGCGCTTTGAGGCGCCTGGAGCCGAGGGCGCCGAGAGTGAGGACGAAGGCTGAGCAGGCCGCTTCTCGTCGTTGGGTTGCGCAACCCCGGTCCCGAATACGAAGGCACTCGCCACAGTGTGGGAGCCGAGGTGGTGCAGGCGCTCGCAGCCGATCTGGGAGCCACCTTCAGGCGGAGCCGTCGGCGGCGCGCCGAGGTGACTCTCGCCGAAGTCGAGGGGGCCTCCATGGTCCTGGCCCTGCCGGTTGCCTTCATGAACGAGTGCGGCGGGGCGGTGGTGTCCGTCGCCCGCTACTACGGCGTTGCGAACGAGAGCATCGCTCTCGTTCACGACGACATAGATCTGCCCTTCGGCAGGCTGCGTTTCCAGTTCGGTCGTGGCACCGGAGGCCACAACGGGGTTGCGTCGGTGATGCGTGCTCTGGGTACCGGGGACATGTGGCGCCTCAAGTTTGGGGTGGGGCGGCCCCCGGGCCGGATGGATCCTGCCGAGTACGTGCTGCGCCGGTTCACCTCCATCGAGCGCACCGAGGTCGACCTCCTTCTCGCGGAGGCGGTCGGTGTGCTGCGCACGTTCGCCGGCCGGGGTGGTGAGGCGGCCCGGCAGCGCGCCGGGGAGGCCGCCGGTCGGCTGGGTTTCGGCGAGGGCGAGCCCACCTAGCCGGACAGCCGGTCATCGCGGCCCGGTCTCCGGTACCATGGGCGCCTCAGGTGCCGCCGAGCAGGAGACGTGTCCCATCTCCATCCCGGATCGCCTTGCCTACACCAGGATGATCCTCGTTCCGGCGATCATCACCCTTGTCCTGCTCCACGGCAGGATCGATCATGCCTTCGGTGTCGCTGCGGCGCTCATGGCGGTTGCTTCGCTCAGTGATTTTCTCGACGGCTACCTGGCGCGGCGCTGGCATCAGACCACCACGCTGGGCGCTTTCCTCGACTCCATCGCCGACAAGCTACTCGTGGCCGGAGCCCTCTTCTGCCTGGTCGAGGTGGGACGGGCCTGGGCCTGGGCGGGTTTTGTGATCGTGGGGCGCGAGATCGCCATCTCCGGCCTGCGTGGTATTGCCGCCATGGACGGGGTGAAGGTGCCGCCCTCCATCTGGGGCAAGATCAAGGCCAACATCCAGTACCTGGCGATCTTCCTGGCCATGCTGCGTACGCCGGGCGAGTACGGGGGCCTCTATCCCGACGAATGGGCGATGATCGTGGCGGTGGTGGTCACCCTGCTCTCCGGGGTGCAGTATTTTACCCGCTTCGCCAAGGTGCTGCTCGCCGCCCGGGCTCGTGCCTGACGTCTTTCTCACCGGTGGCAGCGGCTTTGTTGGGGGCGCGCTGTGCGCCCGTCTGGTGGCCGATGGGCGTGAGGTCACCGCTCTGGCGCGTAGCGACGAGTCCGCGGCCAAGCTCGAGGCGATGGGAGCCCGTGTGGTGCGCGGCGATGTGCTCGACGAAGCATCGCTGCGGGAGGCGATCAAAGGGTGCGGTGTGGTATTCAATGTGGCCGGCACGGTCGGCATGTGCCTGCCCGATCCGGCTCCGATGTACCGGGTCAACGTCGACGGCTCGGTGAACGTGGTCCGGGCAGCCGCCGCTGCCGGGGTGCGGCGCGTCGTCCACACTTCATCTGCGGCGACGATCGGTGAGCCGACGGGCGTTGTGGCCACCGAAGACACGCCGCACCGCGGCTACTACTTGTGCCACTACGAACGCTCGAAACGCGAAGCCGAGCAGGCTGTGCTGGCGGAGGGCGAGCGTCTCGGCGTCGAGGTGGTGTCGGTGAACCCGGCGTCGGTGCAAGGGCCGGGGCGCACCGGGGGCACGGCGCGTCTGTTCATCGGATTCCTGAGCGGGCGTCTGCGCTGGGCTTTTGATGCCACGGTGAGCCTGGTGTTCGTCGACGACTGCATCGAAGCTCACGTGCGCGCCGAGCAGCGGGGGGAGCCGGGGCGACGCTACCTGGTTAGCGGTGTGAGATGCTCGATCGGGGAGCTGGCGGAGGTGTTGGCGGAAGTGGCAGGTGTGGAGCGCAAGGTGCGATACCTGCCCCCGTGGGTGGCGCGGGCCGGGGCGGCCACCGTCGGTGGATTTTTCCGGTTGCTGCGGCGCCGGGCGCCCTTCTGCTCGGAGAATGTCCGCTTGGTGATGCACGGACCCGCCTACGACGGGTCTCGTGCGGCACGAGAACTCGGTTTTGACTACACGCCGCTGGCGAGCTGGCTGCGGCACACCGTGGAGTGGTACCGGGCCGAGGGCCTGGTGGAGTGAGGTCTAGGCCTGCGATCCCGCCGGGGTGATCTCCTCGGGGATGTCTACTGTGATAGAGGGATCGTTGGGGCGGGATATCTCGAGGTCCATTGTCATCTCCACCAGGTCTCGATTGGTCTGCACGCTCGACCCGGCCATCAGATCGGGGTCGACGAGGCTCCGCAGGCTCAGCCTCACCGGCCATCCATCTGCGGCGTGGAACCAGGCGTCGATCTCCTCCAGTTCGCCGAACGAAGCCACGAGATCTGAAGGAGCCATATCGTCGGTGTCGTACCTGCGGGTCTCGATACCGGAGATCGTCTCGACGATCGGTTGTGGATCGACAAAAGCGCCGGCTTCGCTGTCCCAATAGCCGAAATCAGACTCCGAGACGTAGAGGCTGTCGAAGAAGGCATCCGAACCGGGGCAGGTGTAGACAATGGCGCATAGAGGATCGTCTGGCCCGAGATAGCGGTATCCGTCCTCATCGTTGCCGACGGCGAATTGGTTGCCGACGCTGAAGACAGTTGTCACGTCGGAGGGCGGATCCGTCTCGATGTCACACCGCATGCGATCCGGCGACTGGAACACGCCCGAGATGATGAGAGTCACGGCCGCGCCGGGGAGCTCGTAGGTTGTCTCCAGGTCGAACGCAAACGAGGCAAGCTGGCGGGTGGGTGCCACCGGGTTCTCATCCGAGTACCAGACCTCGCCTGTTTCCCGCGAGTAGCTGTCAGCTGGCTCCGGTGTGATCTGCCCTGCGAGGGCGGCGATGATCTTGGCGTCGAGCCTATGGGCCAGGTCCGTGGCAACGGGCGAGTCTTCGGATTCAACACGCCGACCCATGACCACGACTCCCAGCACAGACCCTCTTCGGAACATGACCTCAGTTTCCCACCTGCTGTCGGCAGGGTATTTGTCCCAGGATTCGTGAGTGACGAGACCGAATGCCTCGTCGCCGACGCCCGGGACGGGGAAGTGCTCGATGTGGTCGTACCAGGTTTCCTCTGCGAGGTGGCTTCTCACCCAGTCGGCCTCGAGTTGGTACGCCTCGGTTGCCGCCTCTTCGCTGTAGAACACGCGATTCCCCGAGTCGAGAACGAGGTAGGACTTGGGGTCGGGCGGTTCTTCCCACGGACTCCAGTCGTACCGCCTGTACCAGTCTCTGTACTCGGTGAATGTCGACATGACCCATTGCCATTCTTCGTAGGTGTAGTGCTCGGGGGGATATTCTTGGGTAGCCGGCCCGTCACCTACGAGGTGGACTAGCTCCGCCGGCAGGTCGTCATCGTCGAGAACCATCATGCGGCGGAGCGCGTAGTCGACGGCAGGTGGTCTCTCCGCCGCAATGAGTCCGGAGCAGGCGGTGCTGAGCAAGGTAAGCAGAAGCAGGATCACCTGCAGAGCATGTGTGCGCTGCCCCTCGACCACGGAGTGCAGCGTAGTGGGTGCCCTGATGTGGTGGCGCTGGCACCTGAGCAACGCGGACTCTGCTTGTCCGAAGTGTCACACCCGGGCGGTACCTTGGGGGAGCCTGGAAGCAAGGCGCAGGGGCCGTGTCATGGACAGGGAAATGCTCGATACCGCCACCGCCGATGAGCTGACCGAGGCTTTGACTCAGCTCCACGCCGCTGATTGCGCCATCCGTGCCGCGCTCCTGGAAGTCGTAGCCGCCTTCGAGCGCCGGGCGATCTGGCACGGCGACGGTGCCACCTCGACGGCGGCGTGGCTGGTTGCCGGATTGGGCCTTGCTCGCCGTACCGCTGAGGAGTGGGTGCGTGTCGCCCGAGATCTGCAAGACCTTCCCCGCCTCACCGCTGCCTTTGAGGAGGGCCGCCTTTCATGGGATCAAATAGAGGCCGCCTCTCGGTTTGCGACGCCGCAGACCGACGCGGCCGTTGCCTCCGATGCGCCGTCGCAGTCGGCATCTCAGCTCGAGAGAACCGCCCGGCACGCCGGCGCCGCCGCCGACACGACGCCGAACCGTGACGAGCGTTCTCTGCGCTGGTGGTGGGAACGGGGCGGCCGATGGCTCCGCCTCTCCGGGCGTCTTCCCGACGACGACGGCGCCCTGGTCGCTCGAGCCCTCGAACGGATCGCCGAAGTTGCACCCCGCGATCCATCGAGCGGTCTTTTTGTGCCGTACCGAATTCGATGTGCCGATGCTCTTGTTGAGATGGCCTCCTCCCGCCTGACCGACGACGCCGATGCCGACCGGGCCACCCTCGTCGTGCACATCGATGCTGATGATCTCGTGTCCGGGGAGGGGTGTGCCGAGGCGGAGGGTGGACCGCTTCTGGACGTCGAGACCGCCAAGCGTCTGGCATGTGACGCCCGGGTGCAGCTGGTGGCAGACGGCGTAGGCGTGGGGCGCACGACGCGCAGGGTGCCTCCGTGGCTGTCCCGCCGGGTGCGCCATCGTGACAAGGGCTGTCGTTTCCCCGGATGCGAGCGCACCCGCTGGGTCCACGCCCACCACCTCGTGCACTGGGCCGAAGGCGGGCCCACCGATCTTGACAACCTGGTTCTGCTGTGCTTCTTTCACCATCGGCTGGTGCACGAGGGCGGGTGGCGCATCGCCGGCCATCCGGGCTGCACCTTGACCTTCCTGCGTCCCGATGGAACACCGCCTCGCTTTAGGCCCCGGCCGCTTCAGCCCGAGGTGCGGCGGCGCCTAGTTGATCCGGTGATTCCGATTGGGCCCGGCCCGCCGCCCTGAGGGCGGTACGATCCCCGTTTGCATGCCGGCTCCTCTGGCACCCCTAGTGCAGCGGTGGCGTGGCCGCCCGCCGCCTCATGTTCCCGGCCGCCTCGTGGTGCCGGCAGGGCTGCGCGCCTTCTTCCTCGCCGGGCTCGAGGGGCCGGTTCTCGCCGTGGTTCCCGGCGAGCGCGAAGCCGAGGTCTTGGCCGCCGACCTGGCTCTCTTCTCCGACTGTCGCCATCTCCCGGCCTGGGAGACGCTTCCGTTCGAGCACGTGTCGCCGAACGTGGCGACCATGGCGCGCCGGGCTCAGGCTCGCCACGCCCTGTCGTCCGGTGAGCCCGGCATCGTGGTTGCCTCGGTGCGTGCCGTCACGCAGCGGGTGAGCCCTTCGCCGGTGGTGCCGGTCACCGCGGGCGCCGGTGATGAGATAGGGCTGGAGGCCCTGGTGGACACCCTGTCGGCTGCCGGGTATCACCGCACCGAGCGAGTCGAGAGCCGTGGCGAGATGGCCGTGCGGGGCGGGCTCGTCGACGTGTACCCGGCCCAAGGTCGGAAGCCGGTGAGGATCGACTTCTGGGGTGACCAGATCGAGGGGATTCGCGCCTTCTCGGTGGCGACGCAGCGTTCCACGGACGTCGTCGACGAGCTCATCGCCTATCCGGCGCGCGAGTTCCGCCCCGACGAAGGAATCAGAGCCGCCGCGGCGGCCCTCGCCTCCAAGGAGCCCTGGGCGGCGGCGACCTGGGATCGTCTCGCCGAGGGTATCGGCTTCCCCGGGATGGAGTCGTGGCTGCCCTGGCTGGCGCCGGAGCGCACCGCCCTGGACGAGGGGGACGCCCTCGTCGTGGTGTTCGATCCGATTCGGTGTGCCGACAGGTCGCGTGACCTCGTCGACGAGGAGGCCGAGTTGGCCGCCGCCCTCGCCCCGACCTGGGGCAAGGAGGCGGCGGAGCACCCGGCCCTCTACCTGCCACTCGACCCCGGAGAGCGTGTGCTGAAGGCGCCTCCGGCGGCCGCGGGGCCCGGGGACGAGGCGCTAGCCGTCTCCGGTCTGGATGCCGCACCCGGGGATGCCGAATCGGTGGCCGCCGGCATCAAACGCCTCTTGGAGCGGGACATTCAAGTGGTGGTGGCGATGGACGGGGTGGCCGCCGCAGAGCGTGTGTCTCGGGTCATCGGTGAAGCCGGCGTCGTGCTGCCCTGCGCTGAGCGGGTCGAGGGCCGTGAGTCGGTTGTGCTGCCGCTGGGAGTCCATCGAGGCTTCGTGGCTCCGGATCTCGGCGTCGCCGTGCTCGGCGAGGAGGAGATTGCCGGCCGCCGCCGCGCTCACCGGCGTGGCGGGTCCCGAGCGGCCGCTGCGACGGCGCCCAGCTACGTCGATCTCACTGCCGGCGACTACGTGGTGCATCACCGCCACGGCATCGGTCGTTTCGAGGGGCTCATCACCAGCTCGCTCGCCGGCATCGAGCGCGACTACCTGCTCGTCGCCTATGCCGGGGACGATCGGCTCTACGTGCCCACCGATCAGCTCGCCGCGGTGCGCCGCTATACCGGGGGAGAGGCCCCTCGGCTGTCCCGCATGGGCGGCGCCGACTGGGAACGCACCAGAGGGCGGGTGCGTCGCGCCGTCGCCGTTGTGGCCGAAGGGGTGGTTTCGCTGCATCGGGCGCGGGCGAGCGTCGCTGGCCACGTCTTCGAGGCCGACACGCCCTGGCAGCAGGAGATGGAGGGTCTCTTCCCCTACGAGGAGACACCCGACCAGATCACCGCCATTGCCGACACCAAGCGGGACATGGAATCGGCGCAGGCCATGGACCGCCTCATCTTCGGCGACGTCGGCTTCGGCAAGACCGAAGTCGCCGTGCGTGCCGCCTTCAAGGCGGTGCAGTCGGGCAAGCAGGCCGCAGTGCTGGTTCCCACCACGCTGCTGGCCCAGCAGCACCAGCAGACGTTCTCGGAGCGGTTCGCTCCGTACCCGGTGCGGGTGGAGATGCTGAGCCGATTCCTCAGCGCGAAGCAGCAGCGCCGTGTCGTGGCCGGCATCGGCGACGGCACGGTCGACGTCGTCATCGGCACCCACCGCCTGCTCAGCGAAGACGTCTCGTTTCGTGACCTGGGCCTGTTGGTCGTCGACGAGGAGCAGCGGTTCGGGGTGGCGGCCAAGGACCGAATCAAGGCGCTCCGGACGTCCGTCGACGTGCTCACGCTGACCGCCACTCCCATTCCGCGCACGCTGGAGATGGCCCTCACCGGGATCCGCAGCGTGAGTCGGATCTCCACGCCGCCCGAAGACCGGCATCCCATTCTCACCTTCGTGGGGCCGTACGACGAGCAGGCGGTGTCGGCCGCCATCCGGCGTGAGATGCTGCGCGAAGGCCAGGTCTTCTACGTTCATAATCGGATCCAGTCGATCGACCGTGCCGTGGCTCGGTTGCGCGAGCTGGTGCCCGAGGCCCGGTGCGCCGTCGCCCACGGGCGGATGAACGAGGGCGAGTTGGAGCAGGTCATGGTCGACTTCTGGAACGGCGGGTACGACGTGCTGGTGGCGACGACCATCATCGAGTCGGGCCTCGACCTGCCCCAGGTGAACACGCTGATCGTGGAGCGTGCCGATCTCCTCGGACTGGCGCAGCTCTACCAGCTCCGTGGCCGGGTGGGCCGCTCCAGCCAGCGTGCCTACGCCTACCTGTTCCATCCGGCCGAGCAGGTCTTGTCCGAGGACGCCTACCGGCGGCTCGAGGCGGTTGGAGAGTTCGGGGATCTCGGATCCGGGTTTCAGCTGGCCATGCGGGACCTGGAGATCCGCGGCGCGGGCAGCGTGCTGGGCAACGTGCAGTCGGGGCACCTGAGCGCCGTGGGGCTCGACCTCTACGTCGAGCTGGTCGCCGAGGCGGTGCGCGAGATGGAATCCGGCCCCGCTCCGGAGACTCCGCCCGCGGAAGTCCGGATCGAGCTGCCGGTGACCGCCCACCTGCCCGACGACTACGTGACCGACCAGGCGGCCCGGCTCGAGGCGTACCGGCGGCTGGCCGCCGCCTCGGAGCAGACCGAGGTTGACGATGTGGCCGCGGAGTGGGCCGACCGCTACGGCCCGCTGCCGCCCAACGCCGAGGCCCTCATCGAGATCGCCAGGCTGCGTGTCGAGGCGCTGCGCATCGGGCTCATCGAGGTGGTGCGCATGCGCGACGAGGTGAAGCTGCAGCCGGTGGGGTTGAGTGCCTCACAGGAGGTGCGCCTGGAGCGGCTGGCCCCGCGGGCGGTTCTCTCCGGTAAGGCGTTGTTCGTTCCGGCGCCGAAGCGATCCCCGGCGACGGTGCTGGCGGAGTTCATCAGGTCGATGTGGCCCACTGGCGATACTGCCCCTTCAGCTCCTTAGAATGCTTCTACTCGATTCCCGAAGGTGATCTTTTGCGAAAGCTGCTCGCTGGTGCTCTCGGCGTCGTGCTTCTGCTGTCGGCCTGCTCTCATACCGACGAAGAGGTGATGCGGGTCAACGACACCGTCTTTCATCTGTCCGACGTGGAGGCCCTGTACGAGTCGGGAAGGGCAGAGATCGACGACGACTTTCGTGAGGTCCTGAGGCTGCTGTTGGTCAACGAGATCTTCTCCACCGCCCTTGCCGATGATTTTGGCCTGGAAGTATCCGAGTCCGACGTCGAAGAGATCTACCAGGCCGCCACCGCCGCCATTGCCACAGCGGGCATGACCGCCGAGGACTACATGGGCCTGGCCGGCGTCGGTGACGGGTTCATCCATCTGATGGCCGAGTTGGAGGTGGTGAACACCCTGGTGCCCGACGCCATCACGGTTCTGCTCTCTGAGCCCGAAAGGGTGACCGAGGTCTTCGCGGACCCCGCCCTGATCACCAACGTGTGCGTTCGCCACATCCTCGTGGAGACCGAGGAGGAGGCGGAGGACGTCATCGATCGTCTCGATGCCGGCGAGGACTTCGCCGTGGTCAGCGACGAGGTCTCAATCGACACGCAGTCCGTTGCCAATGGTGGTGACCTCGGCTGCACGTTCGCCTCCGTCAACGTGCAGCCGTTCGCCGAAGCGACGCTGGCCGCCGAGATCGACGAGATCTACGGCCCCGTGGAGACCGAGTTCGGGTTCCACGTGCTGGAGGTCTACGAGCGCTCGGCGCCGACCGAGGAGGAATACCTCGAAGATCCGGTTGCCTCCGTGGACACGTCCTACTCCAACGAGGTGTTCACGGAGTGGGTGGATCAGGTCTACGGCAGTGCCGACGTCGAGGTGGACCAGCGTTTCGGCACGTGGAACGGCAGCCAGATAGTCGCCAGCGGACAATGATTCTTCTCGCCGGGCTCGGTCCGGCGGGTCTGGATGCCAGCGATCCGTCTACGAGGGAGCGGCTTCTCGAGCCGGAGGTCACCGTCGTCGTGCGCACCCTTCGGCATCCGGCGGCCGCCGAGCTGGCCCAGCGGCGGCCGGTGATCTCCTGCGACGACATCTACGAGGGCGCCGCCGACTTCGACGAGGTCTACGGCGCCATCGCCGACCGGGTGGTGGCCCTGGCGGCCGCCGGACCGGTTGCGTACGCGGTGCCGGGGAGCCCTCTCGTCGGTGAACGTTCGGTTCGCCTGATCCGCAAGATCGCCGCCACCTCCGGCATAGCCGTCGAAGTGATGGCGGGGACGTCGTTCTTGGATCTCGTGCTGGACCGCAGCGGCATCGACCCGCTCGAGCGGGGCCTCCAGGTGCTCGACGCCCGGGCCCTGCCGAGCCCACTCTTTCTCCACCTTCCCACGGTGATCGCCCAGATCGACACGCCGCTGGTGCTGTACGAGGCGCGCGACGCACTGCTCAGGCTTCTGCCCGCAGATACAGAGCTGCTTTGGCTCGACGACCTCGGCGGGCCGGCGGAGCGGGTGGAGTCGGTGACCCTGGAGGCGCTCGGCAAGAGCCATGCCGGGCCCAGGGCGTCGCTCGCCGTCGACCTGGAGGCGGCGCCCGGGTGGCCCGGACTGCTGTGGACCATGGGCCGGTTGCGCAAGGAGTGCCCGTGGGATCGCCGCCAGACCCATCACAGCCTGGCTGGCCACCTCGTCGAGGAGACCTACGAGGTGCTGGCGGCGCTCGAGTCCCTTCCCCCGGAGGCTCCAGGCGGCGAGCCCGACCATGCCGCATACGCCGACGTGGAGGAGGAGCTGGGCGACCTGCTGCTCCAGATCGTCTTCCACGCCAACCTCGCCGCCGAGACCGGCGCCTTCGATGCCGAGACCGTTGCCGAGTTGCTGCGCCGCAAGCTGGTGTTCCGGCACCCTCATGTGTTCGGCGACGTCCAGGTGGAAGGGGTGGACGAAGTCCTGTCTAACTGGGAGCGGCTCAAGGGCGACGAGAAGGAGCGGGAATCGCTCATGGACGGGGTGCCGGACGCCCTGCCCGCCCTGGCTCGCGCTTACACCATGCAGCGGCGGGTGGCACGGGTCGGCTTCGACTGGCCCGATCTCGACGGTGTGATCGCCAAGGTGCACGAGGAGCTGGGCGAGGTGCTGGAGGCCGCAGACGAACCGGATGCCCTGGTGCTCGAAGTGGGAGACCTCCTGTTTTCCTTGGTGAACTTGGCCCGGCACCTGGGAGTCGATCCCGAGCAGGCGCTGCGCCGGGCCTGCGGCCGCTTCGAGCGGCGGTTTCGGGTCGTCGAGGACCAGGGTACGCTTGCCGGGCTCAGCCTCGAGGAGATGGACGAGAGATGGGAGGCGGCCAAGGCCGCCGAGCCAGATGCTCGTGACTCGGGCGAATAGGTGTTAGCTTTTGCGATCCAAGGAGGGCCCGTGTTCGAGATCTCTGAAGTGCGGGCCCGCGAGGTCCTCGACTCCCGGGGGAACCCGACCGTCGAAGCCGAAGTGTTCCTTGCTGGTGGAGCATTCGGACGGGCGGCGGTTCCATCCGGGGCGTCGACGGGGGCGCTCGAAGCGATAGAGCTTCGGGACGGCGGAAGCCGCTACGGCGGAAAGGGTGTCGAGCGGGCCGTCGGCCATGTGAACGAGCGTATCGCCCCGGCGGTGGCAGGCATGGACGCCACCGACCAGGAGGCCATCGACCAGGTGATGCTCGACCTGGACGCCACCCCCAACAAGGCGGGACTGGGCGCCAACGCCATACTCGCCGTGTCCCTGGCGACGGCGCGTGCCGCCGCCGGAGCCCTGGGGATCCCCCTGTTCCGCTACCTCGGCGGGCCTTCGGCCCGGCTGCTGCCGGTGCCTATGCTGAACGTGCTCAACGGCGGTGTACATGCCGCCAACTCGGTTGATATCCAAGAGTTCATGCTCGTACCGGCGGGGCTGCCCACCTTCCGTGAGGCGCTGCGCGCCGGGGCCGAGGTGTATCAGAGCCTCAAGAAGGTGCTTTCCGGCCGTGGCCTCTCCACCAACGTGGGCGACGAAGGTGGTTTCGCCCCCGACCTGGCCCAGAATCGGGAGGCGCTGGAGGTGCTGGTCGAAGCCGTCACCGCCGCCGGCTACGAGCCGGGCCGTCAGGTCGCCTTCGCCCTCGATGCGGCCGCCACCGAGCTGTACGAAAAAGGCAAGTATCGGCTCGAGGGCCGGTCCCTCAAAGCCGCCGAGATGGTCGAGTACCTGGCCGGCCTCGCCGACGAGTTCCCGCTCGTGTCCATCGAGGATGGGCTTGCCGAGGACGACTGGGACGGTTGGGCCCTGCTCACCGAGAGGCTCAAGGACCGCCTCCAGCTGGTCGGCGACGACACGTTCGTCACCAACGAGGACCTGCTGCGCCGGGGCATCGAACAGGGTGTGGCCAACGCCATCCTCATCAAGGTGAACCAGATCGGGACCCTCTCCGAGACGCTGCACACGATGGAGCTCGCAGAGTCCTCCGGCTACGGCAGGGTGGTGAGCCATCGGTCGGGCGAGACGGAGGACACGTTCATCAGCCACCTGGTGGTGGCGACGAATGCAGGCCAGATCAAGACGGGGGCGCCGGCGCGCAGCGAGCGCACGGCCAAGTACAACCAGCTGCTCCGCATCGAGGAGCGCCTCGGCGACCAGGCGCGGTACGCCGGCTGGCTGCCGTATGGAGGCGGGCCGCGATGAGCGAGCGGCGGCACGGGATGCGGCTGTCGGGGCTTCTGGCCCTCGCCGTCCTGGTTGCGCTGGTCGTCACCGCGGCCGGCATCTTCCCGTTCCGCCAGATCATCGCCCAGCGGCGGGCCGTCGAGCTCGCCGAGCAGAAGCTCGCCGCCCTGGAGGAGGAGAACCTCCGTCTCGAGGCGGAGATCGCTGCTCTCTACACCCCCGAGGAGGTGGAGCGCCTCGCTCGCGAGAAGCTCGGTGTCGTGCGCCCCGGCGAGATCGGCTACGTGGTGGTGACGCCGCCGGGCGCGGAGGTGGTCGAGCCTGAGCCGGAGCCCGTGGGCGTTGAGGAAGGCCAGCCCTGGTGGAGAGACGTGTGGGATTTCCTCACCGGACGCGACCTTGTCGGAGATGGATGACGCCGACGCCGTAGCAGCCCAGCTGGGGCGGCCGCTGCGGTCCGAGGTCGACGTCGTCGCTCGCTGCCATCTCGGCCTGCCCGTCGCGACGCGGGTGCCGCCGCTGCTCGCGGACGGCACTCCATTTCCCACCCGCTACTGGCTTTGCTGCCCGCTGGCGGTGCGCCGCATCGGCCGCATCGAATCCTCGGGCGGCGTCCAGGCCATGGAACGCCGGGCCCGTGACGAGACGGCCTTCGGCCGGCGCCTCGAGGCCGCCCACCGGCGCTACGCCGCTGAGAGGGATGCCGCCGTGCCCGCCGGGGCGGAGCATCGGCCCTCGGGAGGCGTCGGAGGCGCGGCGCGGGGGGTCAAGTGCCTGCACGCCCACTACGCCGACCACGCCGCCGGGAACGACAACCCCGTCGGTGAGGCGGTTGCGCCCTGGGTGGAGCCGCTCGATTGCGAAGAGCCCTGCGTGATCGCGGTGGACAACAGGGTCATCGCCAACGTTCGCTGGCGGGAGCCGAGATGAGCGTCGCCGCGGTGGACATAGGCACCAACTCGGTGCGACTGTTAATCGCCGACGCCGGCGCGGCAGGCCCGGTGCAGCGGGAGCGGCGAGTCGTCGTCACCGGCTTGGGGCGAGGCGTCGACGCTGCCGGAACGCTGTCGGAGGAGCCGATTTCGGCCACCCTCGAAGTGCTGGCCGGCTATGCGCCGGCGGTGGCAGCGGCGGCCCGATCACGAGCGGTCGCCACATCGGCCGTGCGCGACGCTGTGGACCGGGAGCGCTTTCTGGACAGGGCCGAAGCGGCGCTGGGTATCCGGCCCGAGGTCCTGTCGGGTGAGCAGGAGGCGGCGCTGTCCTTCTCCGGTGCCACCGCCGGGCTGCAGGCGGCGGGGCCGTTCCTGGTGATAGACCCGGGGGGCGGCAGCACCGAGTTCGTGTTCGGCACGGAATCCCCGGAGTTCCGTTGCAGCATCGACATCGGGTCGGTGCGACTCACCGAGCGCGCACTGCCGGAGCGGCCGGCCTCACGCCGAGCCATGCGCGCCGCCGCAGCCCTGGTGGACGGCCTGTTCGATCAGGTCGTGCTTCCTGGCGTTCCCCGCACCGTCGTCGGCGTCGGTGGCACCTACACGAGCCTTGCCGCCATCGCCCTCGATCTCCCCGCCTACGACGGACGGGCCGTGCACGGGACGATCCTCTCGGCGCGCCATCTCGAGTCCCTGGTCGTGCGCCTGGCCGGTCTGAGCGTCGAAGAGACGGCGGCCATACCTTCACTCGACCCGGCTCGGGCTCCGGTGCTGCTGGCGGGCGCGGTGGTCGCCGAGCGGGCCCTGGACCGGGCCGGGGGCAGGGAGATCGTGGTCTCGGAGGCCGACATCCTCGACGGGATCGTGCTGGGGCTGCTCTAGTGGTGGGGCTCTGCGGGTAGGGAGCCGTCGGCGGCGGCGCGCAGCACGTGATGCATGGGGGAGTCACCCTCGAGGGGGAAATCGACCCGAATCAGCCCGTCCTCGGACCGAAACTCGGCGCCGCGTCTTCCGAGCGACTTCAGGACCTTCCGGTTCTCCGGGAGCACGAAGGCGCGAAAGCGGCGGATCCCGTTCTCGAGAGCGGTTCCGGCGAGGAGGGTCATCAGGATCGTGCCTAGGCCCCGCCCCTGGAAACCGTCGACCACGGCCACGGCCGCCTCGGCCACTTCCGGATCGAGCGGGTCGCGCACGTAGCGGGCCACTCCGAGACCCGGCTGGCCGGGGAGGTCCACCGCCTGCGCCGCCCAGGCGAAATGGCTGGTGTAATCGATCTCGGTCAAGTAGGCGAGCTCACGGTCGCTCAGCTCGGCAACGGGACGCAGGAAACGCAGGTATCGGCTCTGCGGAGAGAGCTGCTCCAGGCCGGCCGACAGCTTCTCCTTGTCCTCGGGCCGGATCGGCCTGACGAGGACTCTGGTTCCGTCGGCGAGGGTCTCGGTGAGTTCCGCGGGCATCTTCGGGAAGACTACGGGCTCGCCGGCCGATAGGCTCACCCCGGCAGCCCGGGTGGCGAAATAGGCAGTCGCAGCGGACTTAAACTCCGCTGTCCCCATCTGGGGGCGTGCAGGTTCGAATCCTGCCCCGGGCACCGGGTCAGCCGACCGCCGCTTCCGCCATTGCCTGCTCGTACCCGACCGCTATGTAGTAGGCGGCTCGGTCGAAGAACAGGATCGTCCGATCGCTCAGGTTGAGGGCCTGATGCATGGCGAGGGCGGTATCGAGCAGGCCTTCGTGTCGCACCAGCACCCACAGATGACGCCGAGTCAGGATGAGCGCCTGGAGCACCTCGGACAAGGCGAATCCCTCCTCGAAGCGCTGACGCCCCAGAGCCGTGTAGTGCCTGGCGATGTCGGCCTTGGTTGTCTTCTCACAGATCCACTGGCTCAGCTCGCTGTAGACGGAGTAGGCGCGCCGGTACAGCTCGTCGTCGTCGTAGGAGTGGTAGGTCTGCGTGTCCGGTCGTGCTTTGACGTCGGCGAGCCAGGCCTTGGTGAGCTGATCCGCCTTCGTCTCGATGAGATCGAGGAGCCTGCGGCATAGTGGCTCTACCATCCTCTGCTCTCCTCGTGGCGTCCTCCTACAACTGTACGCGCCGGGGAGCACCCGCTGCTCCGCGTCATCCTCCGATCGATGCCTCTAGAGTCCGCTGCAAGCCGTCGGGACGGAGAGGGCATGAGCGTCGCTTGCGTTGGCGGGGCGCACATCGACACTAGAGGCCAGATCCTTGGTGACAGCCTGTCCCCCTGGGCCAATCCGGCCGTCGTGCGCAGGGTGCCGGGCGGCACCGCCTGCAACGTGGCCCGGAACCTGGGGCGGCTCGGGATCCGGGTGGCTCTGTTCTCCATCATCGGTGAGGACGTGGAGGGGAGCATCCTGCTGGAGGAACTCAAGGCCGCCGGCGTCGAAACATCGCGGATGCTCGGCGGCGGGAGGCGTCCCACCGGCGCATACGTGCAGATCGTCGATCGTGAGGAACGTCGTGTGGTCGCCGTCATCGATATGGACATCTACGACCTGCTCGACGAGTCCTGGGCGGCGCGCACCGTGCCCCTCCTCGCCCCATACGACACCTGGGTGCTCGACGCCAACCTGCCGGCGGCCTCGCTTGCCCGCATCATCGCCGGGGCCGGATCCGCCCACGTGGTCGTCGATCCCATCTCGGTGGTCAAGGCCCGGCGGGTCGAGCCCGTGCTCGGCCGGATCGACGTTCTGCTGGCGGGGCGGGCCGAGGCGGCGCTGCTCGCCGGTATCGGCGAGGAAGCCTCCGCGGCGACGGCCGCGGCCGCGATACGGGATCGGGGAGTGGGAACGGTCATCGTCTCGCTCGGCATGCACGGTGCCTACTTCGACGACGGGGTGAGGCGGGAGCACGTCGATCCCGGCCCCTCGTCTCGCGCCGTGGCTCCCACCGGCATCAGCGAGGGCCAGCTCGCCGGCTATCTCTACGCCCGCGAGCTGGGCGAAGCGTCGCCGCTCCGCTGGGGCGTCGCTCTCGGCGATCTCAGCATGCAGTCCGTCGAGTCGGCCCGCAGCGACCTCACCACCGGCATGCTGCGCGCCAAGATGCGCGGCTGAGCCCGAGCCGGCCTGGTGCCACGGCTGAGCCCCGAACGGGGACGGCGGCGGCCGGTCCACTACGCTTCGAGGCCGAGATGCGCGTCGTCATCGTCGGTGCCGGACACGACGGCTTCTACCTCGCCGAGACCTTGTCGGCCGAGGGGCAGGACGTTGTCGTCATAGAGGCGGACGAGGACAAGGCGGCCAAGGTCCAGGATCGCCTCGACGTCATGGCCATCGCCGGCAACGGCGCCAGCCCCGTGGTGCTTCGGCGGGCCGGGGCCGAACGCGCCGACCTGGTCATCGCCGTGACCGACAGTGACGGCGCCAACGTCATGGCCTGCCACAGTGCCCGCACCCTGGGGCCCGCTCGCACCGTGGCGCGAGTCGAAGACGCCGAGCTGCGGGAGGTGGCGCCGGGGCTCGGCGTCGACGTCGTCATCGACGCCCGCGAATCGACCGCCCGAGAGGTCGTCGCTCTCGTCCGGCACGCCGGCGCCTCCGAATACGTCGAGTACGCAGGCGGGCGCCTGGTTCTCATCGGGGGCAGGATCGCGGCGGATTCCAGGGTGGCGGGTCGGCGGCTCGCCACCCTGAAGGAATCCGAGCTGGAATGGCCGTGGGTGCTGGCGGCCACGATTCGCGACGGCAACCTGCTCATGAGCCGCGGCAGCCTGGAGATGGCCGCAGGCGACCACGCTCTCGTCATGACCGAGGCCTTGCACGTGCGGAGATCCATGGAGCTCTTCGGGTTCGGCCGGGGGCCGGCGCGGCGGGTGCTGCTGCTCGGCGGCACGCGGATCGCGGTCATGGCCGCCGAGCAGCTCATCGACGACGGTCTCGAGGTCCTCATCGTCGAGCGTGAGGCCGAACGCTGCGAGATGCTGGCCCGCCGCAGCCGCGCTCTCGTCATCCACGGCGATCCCACCGATGCCGGAGTTCTGCACGGGCTCCAGCCGGGCCGGGGAGACATTGCCGTCGGCGTCAGCGGATGGGACGAGGTGAACCTCATGTCGTGCCTCGTAGCCAGGGCCGTCGGGGCCGAGACCACCATCGCCCGCTTCGGGAGGAGGGCGCTGGCCGGCCTGCTCAAGGGTGTCGGTGTCGACGCGGTCGTGTCGGCGCGTGTGGCGGCGGCCAACGCCATTCTGCGTTTCGTGCGCCGCGATCGCATCCTCTCGGTCGTGACTTTTGTGGACACCGACGCCGAGGCGATTGAGATCGAGGTGGCTCCCGACAGCGGTGCCGTCGGGAGCGCCCTCACCGAGGCCAAGCCCCCGCGCGGGACGGTCGTCTGCGGCGTCACGAGAGGCGAGGAAGCCTTCGTGCCCCACGGTGGCACACGGATCGAGAAGGGGGATCGAATCGTGGTTCTCTCCGGACGGGAGGACATCGACGCCGTCGAGGCGCTGTTCACGTGAACCGGACCGTCGACTTCACCAGCCCTCGCCCGATGGCTGGCCGGCTCCTATACGTGATCGGCGTCGTGGCGGTGGCCGGGGCGGCCGCCATGATCCCGGCGGCGCTGACGGCGATCATTTATCGGGAGTGGTCTTCGGCCGCCGCACTTTTTGCGTCGGCCGCCGTAGCCGCCGGCGGCGGCGGTGTCGTCGCCTGGGGCCTCGGGCGTCCCGGCGAGCTGACCACCAAGGAGGGGTTCGCCGCCGTCGGGCTTGCCTGGTTCGTGCTCATCGGGTTCGGCTCGCTGCCCTACCTGATATCGGGTGCCATCGGCGGGGTCACCAACGCGTTCTTCGAGACCACGGCCGGGTTCACGACGACGGGAGCCTCGATCCTTTCCGACCCGGGCTCGCTCTCGCACGGGCTGCTGCTGTGGAGGGCGACGACGCAGTGGGTGGGGGGCATGGGCATCATCGTGCTCTCCGTGGCCGTGCTGCCGCTGCTGGGGTCCGGGGGCATGCAGCTGGCACGGGCCGAGGCGCCGGGCCCTGAGCCGGATCGGCTGACGCCGCGTTTCCGAGAGACGGCGAAACGTCTCTGGCTCGTGTACGTGGCCCTCACCGGCCTTCTGGTGGCCCTGCTCGCCCTTGGCGACATGAACCTCTTTGAAGCGTTCGCCCACGCTCTCACTACGGTGTCGACCGGCGGCTTCTCCACCGAGGCAGGCTCCATAGGCGCCTTCGGCGCCTACACCCAGTGGGTGGTCGTTGCCTTCATGTTCATCTCCGGCGTCTCCTTCGCCCTCCACTTCCGGGCACTACGCAACCCCACCGTCTATGCCCGCAGCGGCGAGTTCCGCCTCTACGCCTTCATAGTTGCCGCGGCGGCCCTCCTCATCGTGGGCGGGCTGTGGGTAGACGGGCTCGACGTGGGCGGGCAGGTGCGCCATGCCGTCTTCGCCGCGGTCACGTTGGTGACCGGCACCGGCTACACCACCACGGACTACACGGCATGGACGGAAGGCCTCCAGATCCTCGCCGTCGGCCTGATGTTCCTTGGAGGCATGGCCGGCTCGACCACCGGTGCCATAAAGACGTTCCGCGTCGGGGTGCTGACCAAGGCTTCGTCGCACCGCCTCAAGCAGCTCGTCTACCCCAACGCCGTGCTGCTGACCCGCTGGGACCGCCGGCCCGTGTCGGATCCTGTGCTGCGCAGCATCCAGTCGTTCTTCCTCTTCTACATCATGGCGTTCCTCGGAGGGACCTTCCTGCTGGCCATGCTCGAGTCGATCGGAGGCGCCGGCACCGATCTCGTGACGGCGACATCGGCCGTGGCGTCGACGCTCGGCAACGTGGGGCCGGGGCTGGGACACGTCGGGCCGGGAGCCGGCTACGTGGCCATCACCGCGGGCGGCAAGTGGCTGCTGTCCTTCATCATGATCCTCGGCCGCCTGGAGATCTTCCCCGTGCTCCTGCTGTTCACCCGCTACCTCTGGAGGCGGTAGGCCCGATGACGGATGAGCCCTCCGCGGCCGGCGAGGCCCCGGCCGTCGTCGTCTTCACCGATCTCGACGGCACGCTGCTGGATCACGCCACGTACCAGCCGGGACCTGCACAGGCGGCGGTGCACCGCCTCCGCAGCGCCGGCGTTTCGGTGGTGCTCTGCTCGGCCAAGACCGCCTCCGAGCAGAGACCGCTTCGGCTTCGCCTTGACATCGACGACCCGTTCATCGTGGAGAACGGGGCTGCGGTGTGCGGCTTGGCCGGCGGTCCGGTCGTGTTCGGTTTGGCCTACGCCGAGGTGCAGGAGCTGCTGCGGCGGGCGTCCGCCGCAGCAGGCGCCGAGGTGCGCGGATACGGCGAGATGAGCGATGCGGAGATCGCGGCCCGCACCGGCCTGGAGGTGAAAGAGGTGGTGCTGGCGGCACGACGCGAGTACAGCGAGACCTTCGTGGTGGAGGCCGGCGACATCGGTGCTCTCGACATCGCCGCCGCCGGGTTCGGGCTCCGCATCATTCGCGGGACCCGCTTCTTCACCGCCGTCGGCGATCACGACAAGGGCACTGCGGTGCGCTGGCTGCTGGACCGCTGGGACGGGCCGCGATCGATCGGCATCGGCGACTACGTCAACGACCGGGACATGCTGGCCGTCGTCGACGAGCCCATGATCGTGAAGCGGCCCGACGGCACCTGGGCCGAGGTCGACGTGCCGGGGATCCTGCGACTCGATGGCATCGGTCCGGCCGGCTGGTGCCTCGGAGCCGATGCCGTGCTGGCGGGCGGTCCTGGGCGCTGAGGTGCATGCCAGGCTAGGGTGGCCGCAAGAGCAGAGGGGCGGACTCGTGAGCCTCGTCGCGTTTCCCTTCAAGCAGGAAGATCCCCTCGTGATCGCCGGCAACGTGCGGGTTGCCGCCGCTCACTCTCGCGTGGACGAGGTGCTGTGTGTCGGTTTCGAGGAGAATGACACCTACTCCGCCCTTTCCGGCATGCTGTCCTCCATCGAGGAAGAGCACTCCACTCCGGTGCGCCTTCGGGTGCAAGAGCGCATCGGATCGCTGAGGCCGGGCAAGGGCGACGGCATGAACACGGCGCTTCGGTTGTTCGTCGAGGAGAGCGGCGCCGACCGCATCCATTTCTACGACTCCGACATCACGTCGTTCGGCCCGCAGTGGATCTCGAAGGCGGAGGAGGCGGCCGATCTGGGGTACGGCGTCGTGCGCCACTACTTCCCGCGGGCGAGCACCGACGCCATGATCACCTGGATGGTGACCCGCGCCGGCTTTGCCATCCTCTGGCCCCGCTCCGAGCTGCCCTGGATAGAGCAGCCTCTCGGCGGCGAGCTGTTGTTCTCCCGGGCCGTGGCCGAGGACTTGGCGGCCGACTCCCGGGTCCGGGCTCAGAGCGACTGGGGCATCGACACCGTGTTCACGTTTGTGACCACCCAGGCAGGGCACCCCATGTACGAGGCGTACGTGGCCGAGGGAAAGGCGCACCGCCTCTACGGCCGCCTCACCGATCTGAAGTCGATGCTGGTGGAGTGCTTCACCGCCCTTCAAGGCCTCAGGGACGAGAAGATGCCCGATTACACGCCGCACCGCATCGAGTATCCCGACGTGGTGCCTCACGAGATCGCCGAGAAGCTGGGCTACAACGTCGAGGCCACCTCGCAGGTGCTGACCGATAGGTGGACAGATCACGAAGTCGAGCTGCTCGACCTGTTCCCTGCTGCGGTGCAGGACGGCGTGCTGGCCAATCGGCGCAAGGCAACGTACCTGTTCATGGACGAGGCCCATTGGTATGAGACGCTCCTCGTCCTCGTCGACCACTTCGAGTTCGGCGATCCCGGCTGGGAGGAGCTGCTCTTCAAGCTGTGGACGGTGCGGGTGCTCTGCTACACGACGACATCGGCCCTGCGCGGCTACTCGTACGCCCAACGCGACCTGCACGCCATGGTGGGCCGCTATCTCCGGCGCTCCGCCCTCGGGATCGGGTGATTCGCCGTCTAGGCTCTTCGCCTCGTGATCATCGTCAAGGGCCTCGCCATCGAGGTCGGAACTCGGATGCTGCTCTCCGATGCCTCCTTTGCCCTCCATCCGGGGGACAAGGTCGGTCTCGTCGGGCGCAACGGCGCGGGAAAGACCACGCTCTTGCGGACGCTGGCGGGTCGCGTCGCGCCCCTGGAGGGAACGGTGGCCCGCTCCGGCGTCATCGGCTACCTGTCGCAGGAGGCCGCCCTGCCCGAGCTGGATCATCCTGAGGCAACGGCCCTCGAGCGTGTCCTCGCCGCCCGGCACATCGGCTCCATCCAGCGGCAGATGGAGGAGACTCGCAGGAGGATGGAGTCGGCGGCGGCGTCGGAGCGGGACAGGCTGATCCGGCGCTTCGCCCGCCTCGAATCCGAGTTCGAGGCAGCCGGCGGATACCGGGCCGAGGCGGAGGCAAGGCGCTTCGCGGCCGCGGTGGGCATCGGCGAGGCCGAGACCCGCCAGCCCGTCGCCACCATGTCCGGAGGGCAGCGGCGCCGGGTGGAGCTGGCCCGCGTGCTGTTCGCCGAGACCGACGTCCTCCTTCTCGACGAACCCACCAATCACCTCGACCTCGATGCCAAGGCCTGGCTCATGTCGTTCCTCGCCGAGTACCGGGGAGCGCTTCTCGTGGTGAGCCACGACCTTCCGCTCCTGGACAATTCGATCACCGCGGTGCTCGCTCTCGAGGAGGCGCGCATCGAGCCGTACCGGGGCACCTACTCGTACTACCTGGCGGAGCGCGAGAAGCGGCGGGCTCAGCGCATCAAGGAGCGCCGCCACCAGGAGGAGCGGGTCGCCCAGCTCGAGGCAACGGCGGAGCGCTTCAAGGGCAAGACCGAGAAGATGGCCCGTAAGGCCATGACCCTGCTGACCAGAGCCGACAAGATAAAGGAGCGGCTCGTGGAGGTGGCGCCTCGCGGGAAGCGGGTGGCGGTGCGTTTCCCCCAGCCGGAGGCTTCGGGACGTATCCCGCTCGAAGGCAGCGGCCTCGGCATGGCGTACGGCGACAACGTCGTCTTCGTCGACGTCGACGTGCACGTGGAGCGGGGCGAGCGTCTTCTGATCATGGGCCTGAACGGCGCGGGAAAGACGACGCTGCTGCGCATCCTGGCCGGTGAGGAGACGCCCGATCTGGGTGAGGTGACCACCGGGTATCGCACCTCGATCGGCTACTACGCCCAAGAGCACGAGCGCATCGATCCGGATGCCACCGTGCTCGATCACATGCACGCGGTTTCCGACCAGCCCGACTCCGTTCTGCGCGCCGTTCTCGGGCACTTTCTGCTCGCCGACAAGATCGAACAGAAGGCGGGCACCCTGTCCGGGGGAGAGAAGACGAAGCTGGCCCTGGCCCAGGTGGTCGTGGGCAGGCACAATGTGCTGCTGCTCGACGAGCCGACCAACAACCTCGATCCCCAGGCCAAGGAGGCGCTGCTCGAGGCGCTGCGCCTGTACGCCGGCACCGTCTTGCTGGTGAGCCACGACACGGACTTCGTCGCCGAGCTGGAGCCCGATAGGACCGTCCTCATGCCGGATGGCGACTCGGCGTACTTCGACGATTCGCTACTCGATCTGGTGGCTCTCGCCTGAGCGGCCGGCGCACGGGGCGTCGGCATCGGCTGGGAAGGTGCGAGAATCGGCGTCACGCCGGCAAAGGAGACACAGTGGCCGCGTACCCGGCCGACTACGACTTTCACGTCGTGCTGCGCGACGGCGGCCTCGCGCATATCCGGCCCATCGTTCCCGAGGACGCCGACGGCCTGCACGACATGTTCCACCGCATGGGCAGGGAGAGCGTCTATCACCGGTTCTTCCGGCACAAGCGCGACCTCTCCGAGGAGGAGCTGCGCTACTTCACCCGCCTCGACTACGACGACCGTATGGCGTTCATCGCCGAGCAGGGCGGACGCATCATCGCCGTGGGCCGCTACGACCGTCTCGAAGAGGACAAGAAGGTGGCGGAGGTCGCATTTGCGGTGGAGGATGGCCAGCAGGGTCGGGGCATAGGGACCCAGCTGCTCACTCACCTCACCAACTACGCGCGCAACAACGGCGTCGAGGCCTTCCGTGCCTACGTGCTGCCCGACAACTACCCGATGATGCGTGTCTTCCGCGGCTCCGGTTTTGTGCTACGCAGGGAGATGGGCCAGGGCGTCTACACCGTCGAATTCCCCGTGGAGCTCACCGACGAGGCCAAACGGGCCTCGTCGCAGCACGAGCAGCAGGCCGTTGCGGCTTCTCTGCTGCCGCTGTTCTATCCGCGCAGCATCGCCATCATCGGCGCAAGCCGGGACGAGATGTCCATAGGCGGCCGTGTGATGCGCAATGCCTTGGGGGCCCACTTCTCCGGGGCCGTATACCCGGTGAACCCCAATGCCCCGGCGGTGGGCTCCGTGAAGGCCTACAAGTCGATCTCCGAGATCCCCGATCCCATCGACCTCGCCGTCATCATCGTGCCGGCGCGCGTCGTGCTCCCCGTGGTCAAGGAGTGCGCCCAGAAGGGCGTCAAGGGGCTGGTCGTCATCACCGCCGGCTTCTCGGAGGTCGGTGAGGAGGGGACCCGTCTCGAGACTGAGCTGCTCGACGAGGTGCGTTCGGCGGGCATACGCATGGTAGGGCCCAACTGCATGGGCCTGCTCAACACGGACCCGGCGGTCAACCTCGACGTCACCTTCGCCCCCGTATTCCCGCCGCGGGGCAACGTCGCCATGTCGAGCCAGAGTGGCGCTCTCGGGATCGCCATCCTCGACTACGCCCGCCAGCTCGAGATCGGCATCTCGTCGTTCGTGTCAATGGGCAACAAGGCCGATGTCTCGGGCAACGATCTGCTGCTCTACTGGGAGGGGGACCCGGCCACCGACGTCATCCTCCTCTACCTGGAATCCTTCGGCCATCCCCGGCGTTTTGCCCGCATCGCCCGGCGCATCGGCAAGACGAAGCCGATCGTCGTGGTCAAATCCGGCCGCACCTCGGCAGGTGCGCGGGCGGCGACCAGCCACACCGGAGCGCTCGCCAGCGTCGAGGTGGCGGTGTCGGCGCTGTTCCGGCAGGCCGGAGTCATCCGCACCGACACTCTCGAAGAGCTCTTCGAGGTTGCGGCCCTGCTGGCCAACCAGCCGCTGCCGCAGGGCCGGCGCGTCGGTGTGCTCACCAACGCCGGAGGGCCGGGCATCCTGGCCGCCGATGCCCTCTCCGCCGAGGCGCTCGAGCTGCCCGAGCTCTCCAACGGACTGCGGAAGACGCTGCGCAGCCAGCTCTCCGCCGAGGCGGCGGTGGGCAACCCCGTGGACATGATCGCCTCGGCCGGCCCTGATGAGTACAAGGCCTGCCTGCGGGCCATGCTCGACAGCGACGAGCTGGACGCCGTGATCGTCATCTACATACCCACCACGCCTGAAGGCACGGCGGGCATCCTGACGGCGGTGCACGATGTAGCTCGGGAGGGCACCAACGACAAGACCCTGTTGGCCGTCTTCATGGAGGCCGAAACCGACGGGACCATTCTTCCCGAGCAGCGCAGATGTGTCCCCACCTACAGGTTCCCGGAGCCGGCGGCCCGCGCCCTGGCCCATGCCGCGCGCTACGCCGAGTGGAGAGCCAAGCCGGGGGGCAACATCGTTGAGTTCGAGGACGTCGATGTCGAGGCCGCTCAGAATGCCATCTGGGAGGCACTGGCCCGCATCGGGCCCGACGGCGGCTGGCTCGAGCCCCAGGAGGCGGACAGGGTGCTCGGCGCCTTCGGCATTTGCCATGCCGCTTCGCGGGTGGCCAAGAGCCGGAAGGAGGCCATCGCCGCCGCCAAGGAGATGGGGGGCCCGGTGGTACTCAAGGTCATCGCCCCCAGTGCCCTCCACAAATCGGATGTGGGCGGCATCGTGGTGAACGTCGAAGGCGACGCCGCCGTCGGGGCCGCCTTCGATCAGGTGACCAAGGTGGTAGACGATGCCGAGGGCGCCCTCATCCAGGAGTACGTGGAGGGGGGCCACGAGGTTATCGTCGGCATGACCGAGGATCCTTCGTTTGGACCGCTGGTCGCCTTCGGCCTCGGCGGCGTTTTCGTCGAGCTGATAGGAGACGTCGCCTTTCGCATCCACCCGATCACCGACCTCGACGTTGAGGAGATGATCGGCGAGGTGAAATCGGCGCGGCTCCTCGAGGGCTACCGGGGTGGCCCGCCCGGGGACGTGGACGCTCTCAAGGAGACGCTGCTGCGGCTTTCGGCCCTCATAGAGGAGCTGCCCGAGATCATCGAATTCGATCTCAACCCGGTCAAGGTGCTTCAGCCGGGGAGTGGCCTCGTCGTAGTCGACGCCCGCATGAGGGTGCGCCCGGTGCCGCAGCGCTGGCTTCCCAGCCGCAAGGACATCCCCGCCGCGGCGCGCGGCGGCTAGCTGCCGGAGGGGAAGAGGCGGGGCGGGAGCGCTGGGCTCCCGCCTTCAACCTTCCCTAGACGGTCGAGCGGTCGGCGCCGACGCCGAGCGCCGCCTGAGCCGCGGCCAGGCGGGCGATGGGCACCCGTGGCGGGCTGCACGACACGTAGTCGAGACCGGCGCGGTGGCAGAAGGCGATGCTGGCGGGATCGCCGCCGTGCTCCCCGCAGATGCCGACTTCGAGGTCGGGCCGCGTCTGCTTTCCCTCTTTGACCGCCCAGGCGATGAGCCGCCCCACGCCGTCGACGTCGAGCGTCTCGAAGGGGTTCTTCTCGAGGAGGCCTTCCTCGAGGTAGTCACTCAGGAACTTCGCCTCGGCGTCGTCGCGGCTGAAGCCGAACGTCGTCTGGGTCAGGTCGTTGGTGCCGAACGAGAAGAACTCGGCGACCGTGGCGATCTGGGCGGCGACGAGTGCCGCCCGGGGCAGCTCGATCATGGTTCCCACGAGCACCGGCACGTCGAGGGCGGCCTTCTGCTTCTCGGCTTCGATCATCTCCGCCGTCTTCTTCAGCTCGGACAGCATCGAGACCAGCGGGATCATCAGCTCGAGCCTGGGATCGCCTCCCGCCTCGACGCGGCGGCGAACCGCTTCGAGGCCCGCCTGCACCTGCACCCGGTACAGCTCGGGCCGAAGCAGGCCGAGCCGAACGCCGCGCAGGCCCAGCATCGGGTTGGTCTCTTCGAACCGCATGACCACTTCGGTGAGCTTGTCGATGGCATCGGTCGGCTCGCCTGCCGCCACCGCCTTGTCCCGGTCACTGCGCAGGTCCCAGCGGGTGGGCAGGAACTCGTGGAGCGGGGGGTCGAGTAGCCGGACGATGACGGGGTAGCCGTCCATGGCCTCGAGGATCTGCTCGAAATCCGAGACTTGGATCCGGCGCAGCTCGTCGAGGGCGGCGTCCGCCCCTGGGTCTTCGAGGATGATTTTTTGCACGATGGGCAGGCGCTCGCCCATGAACATGTGCTCGGTGCGGGCCAGGCCGATGCCTTCGGCGCCCCAGGTGCGGGCGAAGGCGGCATCGGGGCCGGTGTCGGCATTGGCGCGCACACCGAGAGTGCGGACCTCGTCGGCCCATTGCAGGAGCTTCACCAGCTCTTCCGAGGGCTCGGGATCGATCAGCGGAAGCGCACCGGCGTAGACGTGGCCGGTGATGCCGTCGATGGTGATGACGTCGCCCTCGCTGAACGTGACCCCGGCGATGGTGGCCGTCTCGCCGTTCTCGCTGAAGCTGACCGCTTCGGCTCCCGTCACCGCCGGTTTGCCCATGCCCCTGGCCACGACTGCCGCATGGCTGGTGCGGCCCCCATGGCTGGTCAGGACGCCCTGGGCCGCGGCGAGGCCGTGGATGTCGTCGGGTGTGGTCTCCCAGCGGACCAGCACCACCGCTTCGCCGCGTTCAGCCCACTCGACGGCGGTGTCGGCGTCGAAGACCACCTTGCCGGTGGCGGCGCCGGGTGAGGCGTTCACACCGGTGGCCAAGGGCTCCCCCGCCTGAGACTCGTCGATGCGCGGGTGCAGCATCTGGTCGAGGGAGCTCGGGTCCACCCGGAGCAGGCCGGTCTTGCGATCGATGAGGCCCTCGTCGGCCATCTCGACGGCGAGGCGCACGGCGGCCTGTGCGGTTCGTTTCCCGACGCGAGTCTGGAGGATGTAGAGGACCTCCTTTTCGATGGTGAACTCGATGTCGCACATGTCCGTGTAGTGCCTCTCGAGGATCCCCATCACGTCGAGCAGCTGCTGATGCTGCTTGGGGTGCCGCTCGGCGAGATCGTTGAGGGTCAGGGTGCGGCGGATGCCGGCCACGACGTCCTCACCTTGGGCGTTGGGGAGATAGTCGCCGTAGGGCGTCTTCTCGCCGGTGGCCGGGTCGCGGGTGAAGCAGACCCCGGTGCCGCTGTCGTCGCCCAGGTCGCCGAACACCATGAGCTGAACGTTGCACGCCGTGCCGAGATCCTCGGGGATGTCGTTGAGGCGGCGGTAGGTCTGCGCCCGCGGGTTGTCCCACGAGGAGAAGACCGCGGTGACCGCGGCCCGGAGCTGCTCGAGGGGCTCGGTGGGGACGGGGGCGCCACTTTCCTTCTCGGCGATCTTCTGGAAACTGCGGGTCGCCTTCTCCAGGTCTTCTGCGGTGAGCTTGGAGTCGTCGGTGACGCCGCGTCCATCACGAAGCTCGGTGAGCACCTTCTCGAACTCGTCGCCGCTCACACCGAGGACGACCTTGCCATAGGTCTGAACAAAGCGCCGGTATGCGTCCCAGGCGAAGTGGGCGCTGCCCGACCAGGCCTCGAGGGCCGTGACCACATTTTCGTTGAGGCCCAGGTTGAGGACCGTGTCCATCATGCCCGGCATGGAGAACTTCGCCCCGGAACGCACGGAGAGGAGGAGGGGGGTGCCTTCGGAGGCTCCAAAAGTCCGGCCCGTCTTTTTTTCCAGGCGCCCGATGGCGGCGACCGTCTCATCCCAGACTTCATTGTCGAGGTTGTCGTCGGCAAGGCAGGCGCGGCAGGCATCGGTGGATACCGTGAAGCCCGGAGGCACAGGCAACCCGATCTGGGTCATCGTGGCCAAGCCGGCCCCCTTGCCGCCGAGCAGGTCCTTGTTGGTCCCGTCGCCGACGTCGAAGTCGTACGCGTACATCGATCCTCCTCGTATTTGTATCGTCATGGTCGAAGTCGGTCCCCGGCCGGTGCTTGGTCGCCGCGGGATCTCAACCCCGAACAGCCCCCGAACCCGCCTCAAACGTCGCCGAGGGGGAACGTGGACCGCACTACCGTACCCGCTCCAGGTTCCGTGTCGATCCGGAACGAGCCTCCGGCCGTCATCACCCGCTCCGCCATGTTGGCCAGGCCCATGCCATGTGAGGCGGCATCGGGGTCGAAGCCGGTCCCGTAGTCGGCCACCGACACCTCCACTTGGGATTGGCTGCAGCCGACCCGGATGTCGATCTCGGCTGAGCCGGAGTGACGCAGGGCATTGCTCAGAGCCTCTTTGATCGTGGCCAGAAGCTGCTCGGAGACGCCGGCGGGGATGGAATCGGATGGGCATGTGACGTCGAGGTTGACCTGAGCCCTATAGGGGGCCGACAGCTGGCCGACGAGATCGGCGATCTCCTGGCGCAGACTGGGCCGGGCCCACACAGGGGGACGCAGGTCGAAGATGAACCGCCGAAGCTCGCTGATGGCCTCGTCGAGCTGCTCCACGGCGTCGTCGAGCTTTGCCTTGACCTGGGCCTGTGCCTGCGCCTTGTCGGAGTCGAGCAGGTTCACCGATGCCTGGATGTTCAGGCCCACGGCGAAGAGATCCTGGATGATGGAGTCGTGGAGATCCCGGGCTATGCGCTCCCGCTCCTCGAGCAGGGCGGCGCGCCGGAGCCGCTCCTGGAGCCGAAGCGTGGACACCGCCGATCCGGCGGTCACGGCGAGGAACTCGACGAGGATCTCGTCCTCCTCGGTGAAGCCGCCCTCTTTCTCGGTGAGGTAGAGATTGCCGAAGATGCGGTCGCCGAGGCGAACCGGCACTCCGAGGAAGTTGGTCATCACGGGGTGGTGCTCGGGAAAGCCGGCGGCGTCGGGATGCTCGGCGATGTTGTCGACGCGGATCGTCTTTCCGGTGGAGGTGATGATGCCCAGCACGCCGATGCCCGTTGGGTAGTGGTCGATCTCGTCGGCCTCCTCGCCCATGCCTGAGTGGATGAAGTCGACCAGCCCGCCGTGCTCGCCGATGACACCGAGCGCTCCATACCTGGCGCCGGTGAGCTCCCTGGCTATCTCGACCGTGGAGCGGAGCAGACCCGATAGCTCGACTTGGCCTGCGACGCTTGCGGCCCCCTCGACGAGCCCGGCGATACGCTCGGGCGTCAGTCTGCGGCTCACGGACGACAGGTTACTTGGGACCTTCGGCCATACCAGCGTGGCCATGTGCTCGAGAGAGTTCCCGTGACGCTCCGGGTAGGGTGATTGCATCGTGTTGCGGATCGAGCTCGTGGACGACCACGAGGTCGTGCGTGAGGGCCTCAAGGCCCTGCTCAACGCCCAGGACGACATCGAGGTGGTTGGTGAGGCGGCCACGGTGGCGGAGGCGGTGCGCCGGGTGGGCTACGACAGCCCAAACGTGGTCGTGCTCGACGTGCGCCTGCCCGACGGAAGCGGCATCGAGGCCTGCCGTGAGATCAGGGCCAGGTGGCCCGACGTGAAGGTGCTGATGCTCACCTCGTTCGCCGACGACGAGGCGCTCTTCTCCTCGATCATGGCCGGCGCCTCCGGCTACGTGCTCAAGCAGATCAAGGGCACCGATCTGGTCGAGAGCGTACGACGCGTGGGGCGAGGCGAATCGCTGCTCGATCCCGAGATGACCGATCGGGTCTTCCGCCGCATCCGCGGCGAGGAGCCCGACGATCCGCTCCTGGCCCGCCTCTCCAAGCAGGAGCGCAGGATCCTCGACCTCATCGCCGAGGGTCTTACCAACCGGCAGATAGCCGAGCGTATGTTCCTCGCCGAGAAGACGGTGAAGAACTATGTCTCCAACGTCCTCGCCAAGCTCGACATGAGCCGTCGCAGCGAAGCCGCGGCCTACGCCGCACGCCTCGAAGCGCAGCGGCAGCACAAATACCCGCCCGAGCAGTGGCCGAAGTAGGCCTCGGGGCCGGCGGGACCGGCGGAGCAGGGCGAGCGTCGGTTACGCTCACGGCTGGCCGGCCGCGGAGGTGCACTTGAGGGTGCGCGACATAATGACCACCGACCCCATCGGAGTGACTCCGGACACTCTGCTCAAGGAGGCGGCACGGCTGATGGTGGGGCATCATGTCAGCGGGCTGCCGGTCATTGACACATCGGGCAAGTTGGCCGGCATTCTCACCGAGGGCGACTTTCTCCGCCGTGAGGTCGACCGCGACCGGCCCCGCCGAGCAAGCCTGTTGCGAGTGCTTTTCGGCGACGGCGAGGCGGCGGCGACGACGGCTGGAACGGTGGGGGAGGCCATGACCAGGAACGTAGTCACGATCTCGCCAGACGCCACCATCGGCGAGGCGGCCCGGGTCATGGCGTCGCGCAAGGTCAAGCGGCTCCCGGTGGTGGATGCAGACGGTGAGCTGGTCGGCATCATCAGCCGGGCCGACGTCGTGAACGCGTTCACCAAACCCGACGACGTGATCGAGGACGAAGTGCGGGAGGATATCATCCGTCGGCTTCTCTTCCTGGACCCGGACCCGATCGGCGTCGCGGTCAGCGACGGCGTCGTAGTGCTGGAGGGCGAGCTGGAGACCCGTACCGAGGTCGAGTTGCTCGTGGAGCTCTCCAGTCGAATCGCCGGAGTGGTCAAGGTGGAGGACCGGCTCACTTACCGTCTCGACGACCGCAGAGGGGAGTCTCCCTATACGTCAGCGTGAAGCGGTCGTCGCTGCCGACGGACTGTGCATCGCCTTGGCGGACGGTGAAGGCGTCGACGAGCCCGGGGTGCTGGCGGTCCATGCCGCGGGCTTCTGCAAGGAGCTGTGGGGGCCGGTCGCCGAGTCGCTGGCCCGGCGCCGCTTCGTCGCTCTCGATCAGCGGGGCCACGGGGATTCGGATGCGCCCGAGCCGCCCATCGACTGGTGGGACATGGGGCGCGACGTGCTGGCCGTCGTGGAGGCCTGCGGGTTGGTGCGGCAGGTGGGTCTGGGCCATTCGTCGGGTGGAACGGCATTGCTGCTGGCCGAAGTGCTGCGGCCGGGCACGCTCCGGGGTCTGGTGCTGGTGGAGCCCGTCGTGTTCCCCGGGCCGGCCTTCCGGGCCGAGGAGAATCCCATGACCGCGCAGGCGTTGCAGCGACGCAGCTCGTTCTCGTCGGCGGACGAGGCCCTGGTGAGCTTCCGGGGGAGGAAGCCGTTCGCCTGGTGGACCGACGAGGTTCTGCAAGCCTACGTGGAGCACGGGTTCCGCCGGGTCGGCGACCGTTGGGTCCTGAAGTGCTCGCCGGAGACCGAAGCCGAGTTCTATCGGGGTGCCACCGCCCACGGTCTCTGGGACCGCCTGGGGGAGGTGGCCTGTCCCGTGCTTCTCGTCGGCGGCGAGGAATCGGATAGTCAGCCGCCGCCGGTGATGGCCTACCTTCGGGCTCAGTTCGTCGACGCCATGCTGGAGACCGTACCCGGTGCCACCCATTTCGTGCCGCAGGAGCAGCCGGAGGCGCTGGCCCGAATCGCCGAGGAGTTCATCATCGGCCTCGATGGGTGAGGCGGGCGCCGTGGCGCCGGTGCTCCGGTAACATCGGGTTCCGTCTTGCTGATTCCCCGTCATACCCTCGTCGATCTGGCCGCCCGCCTGTCCACCGACCCCGCGGGCCTGCGAGTCGCCACCGCCGATGTCGACCTCGATCCTCTGGATCTCGTGCGTGCCGGCGCCTCCTCGTACGGCTCGGCCGCCTTCTACGCCTCCCCCGAGGGGTTCACCGTTGGCGGCCTGGGCACCGCCTGGACGGCGGCGACTGCGGGCCCCAGTCGGCTGGAGCGCCTCGATGAGCGCCTGGGCGAGCTGCCCGAAGGGCTGGAGGCCCTGATCGGCTTTGCCTTCGCCGCCGACGGGCCGGCCGGCGAGGAATGGGAGGACTACCCCGGTGCGGTGGCGCTGCTGCCCCAGGCGATGGTGCGGCGCTCGGCGGGCCGCTCTCAGCTCACCGTGGTGCTCCCTCCCGGGGTGAGCCGGCGCCCGCTGCTGGGTTCGTTGGGAGCGCTGGACCGGCCCGAGCCGGTGAACGAGATGAGGGGTCGCGATCATTCGGTGGAATCGCGTCCGCCCGCCGACGAGTGGCGGCAGCAGGTCGCCGAGGCGGTCGCGTCCATTCAGGCCGGGGGTCCGTCGAAGGTGGTTCTGGCCCGTAGCGTGCACATCGTGCTCGACCAGCCCATTGAAGGTTTCGATCTCGTGGCCCTGCTCCGGGACCGGTTCCCCGGCTCCCGTGTGTTCGGATGGCAGAGCGGGGGCTCGACCTTCGTGGGGGCGAGTCCCGAGCTGCTCGTGGCTCGTACCGGCCGCTGGTTCCAGACTCGACCTCTGGCGGGCTCGGCGGGAAGGGGCGCCGACGCGGAGGGAGACCGGCGCCTGGGTGACAGCCTGCTGGCCAGCGTGAAGGACCGCGCCGAGCACGGCTTTGTGGTCGAAGACGTGGTCGAGAGGCTCCGTCCCCTGGCCGAGACCCTGGACCGCCCTCCGGCTCCGGTGGTGGAGAGGTTCACCGGAGTCCAGCACCTGGCCACCCCGATCGTCGG
This sequence comes from uncultured Acidimicrobiia bacterium, assembly GCA_964633975.1. GTDB lineage: Bacteria > Actinomycetota > Acidimicrobiia > Spongiisociales > UBA11373 > CAZWKX01. Next base: position 18,176 of record CAZWKX010000008.1, on the reverse strand, counting down.
CACCACATCGGCTCGCCTACTCGGTCTGGCCGACGCCCTGCATCCGACCGCCGCCGTTGCCGGAGTGCCGCGAAATCAGGCGCTCGCCCACATCGACAAGGCCGAGGGCGTCGACCGCGGCTGGTACTCCGGAGGCCTGGGCTGGGCTAACGCCGACGGTGACGGGGAGATCGCGGTGGCGCTGCGCTGCGCCCTCGTGCAGGGGGAGCGGGCCATCCTCTATGCCGGCAGCGGCATCGTCGCCGATTCCGATCCTCACGAAGAGGTCGAGGAGACGCGGCTCAAGCTGCGGCCGTTTGTCGATCTGCTGACGGGCCCTTAGATCTCGACCAGAGCGGCCTGGACCGCCTGAGCCAGCACTCGGTGCACCTCGACGTTGGCGACGCGGTCGGTGCGTACCTCGAGCAGCATCGGCCCTCGCGGTGGCTGGGCCAGCACATTCATGAGCTGGTCCTCCTCCGTGATCCGGCTCGCCCGTACCCCGAATCCCTCGGCCAGACGGGCGAGATCCAGCCCGTGCGGAGTGCCGAAGTGCTTCTCAAACACGGGCAAGCCGGCCTGGGGCAGGAAGTGAAAGATCCCGCCGCCGTCGTTGTTGACCACGACGATGGTGGCGTCGATCCCGAGGCGGGCCGCGGTGGCGAGAGCGGTGATGTCGTGAAGGGCGGCCAGGTCCCCGGCGAGCAGATAGGTGGGGGTGCCGGAGACCGCCGCCGATCCCAGGCCCGACGAGAGGAACCCGTCGATGCCGTTGGCGCCGCGGTTGGCGGCGAAGCGCAGAGGCCGGTCGAGCGCGGGGAAGAAGGCATCGACGTCCCTGACCGGCATCGAAGACGAGACCCAGAGCATGGAGCCGGCCGGGATGCCCCGGGCCAGGGCCGACACGACGGCGGGCTCGTTGGGGAAGTCGAGATCCGACAGGGCATTTCCCAAGGCAGCCGCCGCGGTCTCGTCCGCTCGGCGCCAGTAGTCGAGCCAAGCCGACGGCGCCGGCGTCTCCACCGCCTCGGCGAGTGCCCGCAGCGTCTCTGCAGCGTCGGCCCGCACCATTAGGCGCGCCGCGGCGCCGGGGTCGCTCCAGCCGGCGGCGTCGATCAGCACCTGGGGCACCTCCGGGTGCGCGCCGAGCCAGCGCCAAACGGCCTTCGAAGTGGGCAGGGCCCCGACGCGGAGCACAGCCTCGGGGGCGGCACGGTCGAGCCATCCCGCCAGGGCGAGGAGGTCCCCGGTGGCGACGATGGCGTCGAGGCCGTGCGTCCCTGTTCTCACCTGAGATAGGGCATCGGCGATCACGGGTATGCCGGCGGCGGCGGCCAAGGCCGAAGCGGCGGCGGGAAGAGCCGGGTCGTCTTGGGGTCCGCAGACGAGCAGCGCCCGGCGTCCTGAGATGAGATCGGCGAGCTGCCGCACCTGGTCCCGGGTTGGGATGAGCCGGCCGATGGTCACCTGGGGCGAGTCGCCGGCCTCGGGCGCCGGTCCCTGGGGCACGAGCGGCTGGCGAAAGCGCAGATTTAGGTGCACCGGGCCTGCGGGGTTCTCCACCGCGGCGGTGAAGAGACGGGCGGCGAGCGCAGCGGCGTAGCCGGGTGCGGCGTCGCCCGGCACCGGTGGTTCCAGATCGTGGGCCAGCTTGACCGTCGAGCCGAAGAGGTCGCGCTGGTCGATCGTCTGAGGTGCGCCGACGCCGAGCAGGTCGGTGGGCCTGTCGGCGGTCACGACGATGAGGGGCACGTGTCCGTAGCGAGCCTCCACCACGGCGGGGGCCATCTCGGCTGCCGCGGTCCCCGAGGTGCATACCACGACGGCGGGCAGGCGTGTGGTCTTCGCGATGCCAAGGGCGAAGAAGGCCGAGGATCGTTCGTCCAGGTGGGCCCAGTCAATGATGGCGGGCTCGTCGGTGAGCGCCAGGGTCATCGGCGTGCTGCGCGAGCCCGGCGTGATGCAGGCGTGGGCGACGCCCAGTGAGGCGAGGGCCCGCACGAGGGGAACGGTGAGCTGTTGGCTACGGTCGTCCACGGCCTTGAACCCTACCGGGCCCGGAATCGGTGGAGCCGGTCCCGAAGGACCGGCTCCCATATATGCGACCGGTGATCAAGCGGTCCCGCCACGAGCTGCGCCGTGATCATGGAATGCCGACGCTCGTCATATGGAATCGGCATCCCGGTAGCGCTGCTTGAGGTGATCACAGTGCGGCGCCCACGGCGACCAGCACGCCGAAGGAAAGGTGGAGCAAGGCGTTTGCCTGGAGGGCGCTGATGAGCGCGGGTGGTGAGGTCTCCTTGAGCACGGTCCACAGGGGGTAGACGGCAAGGGGGAGGGCGAAGAGGCCGAGTGCACAGCCGCGCGGAACCCAGCCGGCGGCTGCGAACTCGAGGAGCAGCAGGAAGGCGGCGGAGACGAGCAAGGTGTGGAGCAGGCGGGTGTGGCGGCGGCCCAGGATGACGGCGAGAGTACGTTTCCCGGCCTGGCCGTCGGTGTCGAGGTCGCGGATGTTGTTGGCAACGAGGATGTTGGTGGCGAGCATGCCGACGGGGATGGCGAGGAGCCAGGCCGCCGACGGAGTGCTGCGGTCGTAGAGGTAGCGGGTGCCGACTGTGGCGACGATCCCGAAGAAGGTGAACACGGCGACCTCGCCGAGACCGTGGTAGCCGTAGGGGAAGGGTCCGCCGGTGTAGGTGAATGCGGCGAGGAATGCCGCGGCGCCGATGGTGAGGACGATCCAGCCGGCCACGGTGGCCAGATAGATGCCACAGACGGCGGCGGCTCCGAAGACCGCGGTGATGCCGATCTTCATGGATCGTTCGTCGATGAGGCCGGAGGCGACGGCCCGGACGGGGCCGACCCGGTTGTTGGTGTCGGCGCCTCTTCTCGCGTCCGACAGGTCGTTGGCGAAGTTGACCCCGACGTTCATGAACAGGGCGGCGAGGAGGGCAACCAGGAAGACGTCGGCCCGGAACGCTCCGTCGCCGGCGGCGAGTCCGGTGCCGACGAGCACTGGGGCGACGACGGCAAGGAGGGTTGCCGGTCTCGCCGCGACGAGCCAGGCACTCACGGCAGTCGAGGGAACTTGCCGAAGTCGGGCGGGCGCTTCTCGACGAAGGCGTCGCGCCCCTCCTGGGCCTCCTCGCTCATGTAGTAGAGGAGGGTGGCGTCCCCGGCCAGCTGCTGCTGGCCGGCCAGGCCGTCGGAAGCGGCGTTGATGGAGGCTTTCATCATGCGGATGGCCAGCGGCGACTTCTCCAGGATCTCTTGGGCCCAGCGCAGCGTCTCCTCTTCGAGGTCGGCGAGGGGCACCACCTTGTTGACCATGCCCATCTCGTGGGCCTCCTGCGCAGAGTATTGGCGGCACAGGTACCAGATCTCGCGGGCTCGCTTGTCGCCGACCATGCGGGCGAGGAGGCCGGCTCCGTAGCCGCCGTCGAACGAGCCCACCTTGGGCCCGGTCTGGCCGAAAACGGCGTTGTCGGCGGCGATGGTGAGATCGCAGATCAGGTGGAGCACGTGGCCTCCGCCGATCGCATACCCCGCCACCATGGCGATGATCGGCTTGGGCAGGCGCCGCATCTGGATCTGCAGGTCAAGCACGTTGAGGCGCGGCGTGCCCTCGGGATCGACATAGCCGGCGTCACCCCTGATTCGCTGGTCACCGCCCGAGCAGAAGGCCTCTTGGCCGGCTCCGGTGAGAATGATGACGCCTACGGCGTCGTCATTGCGGGCTCGCTCGAAGGCGTCGGACAGCTCGAAGAGCGTGGTGGGGCGGAAAGCGTTGCGCACTTCGGGTCGGTCGATGGTGATCTTGGCGATGCCATCGGCGGTTTCGTAGCGGATATCGGTGTAGTCGCCCGACGGCTCCCAGCTCACCGGCATCGGTTCTCCCAAGGACGGTTCGGCGGCGACCGGTACTGTAGTGAGCCCTACGGAGCAGCAAGGTGGACTGGCTTCACATCTCGGCGCTCGAGCACCCGGACACTCCGGCGCTGGTCACGGCGATGGAGACGGTCAGCTACGGCGACCTGGACGCCGCCGCCTCGGCGGTAGCGTCGACGGTCGCTTCCGGCGTCCGCGCCGGTCGCCGTGTGGCGGTGCGCGGCGATGGCACGCCCGAGGCCGTAGCGGCGCTCTGGGGCATACCGCGTGCCGGGGCCAACGTGGTGGTGCTGGATTCGCGCCTGGGGGCCGGCGAGGCGATGACCTTGGCGAGCAGGATCGGGGTGCGTGCCATCTGGGGGCGGGAGCAGTTCCTCGAGGAAGGGGGCCATGTCTCCGCCGAGCGCGGGTGGGGGCCTCCTCATCCGGGTTTTTGTGCGGTCGTGTTCACCTCGGGTACGCGGGGTGCGGCGCGACCCGTCGTGCTCACCGGCGCCAACATCGACGCCGCGGCTACGGCGTCGCAGCGGCGGCTGGGCAACGGTGCCGGGGACCGATGGCTCTGTGCGCTGCCGCTTCATCACATCGGCGGGCTCTCCATACTCTGGAGGGCGGCCCGGGAGGGGGGCACCGTGCTGCTGGAGGAGCGGTTTGAGCTGCAGCGGGTGGCCGCCCTGCTGCGGGAGGCGGCTTTTGTTTCCCTGGTGCCCACGATGCTGAGTCGGCTGCTCGATATCGGCGCCGGGCCCTTTCCCGAGCTGCGGGGCGTGCTCGTGGGGGGCGCCGCCGTCGATACGGCCTTGCTGGAGCGAGGGCTGGAGGCCGGCCTGCCGGTGCTGGCGACCTACGGGATGACCGAGACCGCTTCGCAGGTGGCGACGGTGGCGCCGGGGGAGGAGCGGATCGCTCCCGGCACGGTGGGCCGCCCACTCGACGGGTTCGAAGTGAGGATCGTCGGCGACGAGGGCACCGTGCTGGGGCCGGGCGGCTCGGGGCGCATCGAGGTGCGGGGTCCGGCGGTGTCCCCCGGCTTCCTCGACGAGCCGGAGCGGGAGCCGGACGACTGGCTGCGCACCGGCGATGTCGGTTGCCTCGACGATGCCGGCCGCCTGTCCGTGCTGGGCCGAGCCGACAGTGTGATCGTCACCGGCGGTGAGAAGGTTCACCCAGCGGAGGTGGAGGCGGCGATACGGCTCTACCCGGGGGTTGTCGAGGCGCGGGTGTACGGCGTCGATGATCGTGAATGGGGGCAGGCGGTCTCGGCCGACGTGGTTGCCCGCGATCCGGGCACCTTCGACGTGGGCGATCTGGAAGCCCACGTGCGCAGCCGCCTCCCCGGCTTCAAGGTGCCGAAACACTGGTGTCTCGTGGCCGTCATCGAGCGTTCCGTGCTGGGCAAGGAGACCGGACGCTGAGTCACCCGGAGACCCGGATCAGGGTGGTCCCGGATTGTGGCCGAGCGTTCCAGGGTGGACTCTTTGAGCGTGGGCCGGCCACAGGCCTCAGACGAAAGGTGGTCAGGCAATGTTCGCTCTACCGCTCCTAGTGATAATCGCAATCGTGGTGGTCGTGGTTTTCTCTGGCCGGGAATCCGGACCGAGCCGGGGCCGTTGGGGCGCTTCCGCGAAGGCGGAAGGCGGGATCGAAGCGCAGGCCGCGGCGGTTCCAGGCGTCTCGGGGATCTCAGTGGAGCCCGGAATAGGTGAGCAGGCGGAGGCGCACTCCGCCGATGCCGTCAATCCTCGATGGCTGCAACGCCGGGTCGATGAATGGGTGAAGGCGGGAATCATCGATCGCGGGCAGGGCAGAGCCTTGGTGGCCCACGAATCGGCCCACGGCGCCGCAGCCGAGAAGGCGGCTCACGTGTCCGGAGTGGTGACGGTGGTGAGCATCGTCGGATCGGTCCTGCTGGCGGTAGGGGTGATTCTGCTGCTCGGTCGCAGATGGGACGAGATGCCCCGGGTGGTCAGGGGGATTCTGCCCGTGCTGGCCGTGGCCGTCCTCGGTGCCGTCGGCTGGTACCTGCGCTATCGCAGGCGATTTCCCAGAACGGGAGAGGCCTTCATCTTCTCTGCCGCCTTGGCGACCGGAGGGGCCGTCTTTTTGGTTGCCGACGCCGTCGGAGCTTCACTCGATAACCCGCTGTTTCTGGTGTTCTGGTTCCTGCCTCTCCTGCCGCTGGGCTACCTCGCCGAATCCCGGCTGGTCCTTGCTCTCGGCGTTGCCGTGGGGTACGCCGCGCTGGGCTGGAGCGGGGCGGACTGGCTGGAGGGGACCGGCCTCACCGCAACCGTTGCCATCGCCTTCTATGCGATTGTCGGCGTGATCGTGCTGGCCGTCGGCACGCTGCACCGGGTCGCCGGGGCAGACCGGGAGGGGGCCGTCTACTGGTGGCTGGGCCTGCTGACGGTGATCGGCAGCACCTGTCTGCTCGGCAATCGGCACGTGTACGAGGCCGGCTACTCGGCGCCGGGCGGGCTTTGGGTCGCCTTCGGGATCGCCACCGGGGCCGCTCTGGCTCTGCTGGCCGCAGCGGCCTGGTTCGATCGCAGAACGGACGGCCGGGTCAGAACCGGACAGGCCGTCTGTGGGGGGCTTGTCGTGGGCGTTGCCGCCATCCCGATGCTGTTCCCGTCCCTCGGGGTGTGGGCCTACTTCGCCATGGCCAACCTGGTGCTCCTGGTTGTGCTCAGCGGCATGGTCATTCTGGGCATTCAGGCCCGGGAGGCGCTGCTGCTGAATGGGGCTCTGATCGCCTTTGCCGTTGTTGTGCTGGTTCGCTACATGGAAGTCGGCTTCGATTCGCTGGGAAGAGAGCTGGGGTTTGTGATCGGGGGTCTGCTGCTGATCGGCGTGGCGGCGGGCCTGGAACGGTTCCGCCGCTCGGCGGTGGCTCGCTGGACCGGAAGGGCCCTGTCCCCCGGCTAGCGTTGAGGCATGGACCTCAAGCTGAATGGAAGACGTTGTGCCGTGGCCGCCTCGTCGGGCGGCCTCGGCTTTGCGGTGGCGCGGGCCTTGGCCGCCGAGGGCGCCCGTGTCGCGGTGTGCAGCCGCGACGGAGGGCGTATCGAGGCGGCCGCCGCCCGTATTCGTGAAGAGACGGATGCGGAAGTCGTCACGTCGGTGGTCGATGTGACCGTGCCTTGGGCCACCGGCGCCTGGCTGGAAGAGTTGGCAGAGCGCTGGGAAGGGCTCGATGTGGTCGTCCCCAACGCCGGAGGGCCGCCGCCGGGCACGTTTGCCGATGTCTCGCCGGCCGATTGGGACGCCGCATACCGTCTCACCTTGCGCTCGGCGCTGGAGGCGGCGCGTGCCGCCAGGCCCCACCTGGGCCGGGGCTCGGCGGTGCTGTTCATGACCTCGGGCTCGGTGCGCCAACCCGCCGGCACACTGGTGCTTTCGACCGTGTTCCGGGCCGGGGTGGCGGCCCTGGCCAAAGCGCTGGCCGACGAGTGGGCCGAGGCCGGCATCAGGGTGAATCACCTGATACCGGGACGCATCGCCACCCAGCGGGTAGCGCAGCTCGACGCCGACGCTGCGACGCGCACGGGCCGGAGCCTGGGCGAGGTACGCGCCGGGTTCGAGGCGGCGATTCCCCTGGGGCGCTACGGCGAGCCCGACGAGTTCGCCGCGGCCGCCGTGTTCCTCGTCTCCGATGCGGCTTCGTACATCACCGGGGCCACGCTGGCGGTCGACGGGGGAGTGCTGCGCTCGATCGTGTGAGGCTCAGGCCAGGCCGAACGCTCCATAGCCCACTACGCGGCTCCGGTCGCCCGCGGTGTCGCCGGAGTTGCGCAGATCGAGCTGGGTCACCTCCAGGCCCCGATTCCGCGCCGCATACAGCAGCGCCTGCACGGCGACGAGCCCGCAGGCGCTGTCGGCGCCGAGGTCTTCGGGTCGTAGTGAGCGGATCGCCGCGGCGGCGGCCTCGTCGCGGCGCCTGGCCTCGTCGTAGTCGAGGTAGTGGGACAAGTCGGAGCTGACCAGGACGAGGGCGTCTTTGTCGCCGAGGAAATGCTCCAGGAGGGGCGTGACCTCTCGGGGGTCGATGTGACCGCAGAGCATGGCGGCCACGCTGAAGTCGTCGTACACCGTCTGCAGGAAAGGAAGCTGTACCTCGAGGCAGTGCTCCGGGTCGTGGGCCAGCGGGGAGTCGACGACGCAGGCGTTCGTGCGCAGCCATGCCTCCGCCTCCGCGTCGACGGTGACCTCTCCCAGGGGTGTGGCCAGGGCGGATGCACCGGGCAAGGCCACCCCGTCGACCCAGACGAAGTGGGCCGGCCCGGCCATGACCACCTTGTGCACATCGGGGCGGGTGGCGCGCAGCAGCGCGTAGGCAGTGGCCGCCACGGGGCCCGAGTACACGTACCCGGCGTGGGGCACGATGACCGCCTGCGGCGCCGGCGCGTTCGGAGCCGCGGCGGCGCCGAGCAGGCCGTCGATCATGCGGTGCAGCCGGCCGGGGTCGGCCGGATAGAAGGTGCCGGCTACGGCCGGTGCTCGTGCCACGGCATTCAGGATGGCACACGCACCGGCGCGCCGCTCAGCCGATGCCGAGATACCCGAGGAAGGCGTCCTTGCTGGGCTCCCGGCCCAGGAAGTCGCGCAGCAGGTCGCCGGCGTCTCGAGATCCGCCTCGCTCGAGGATCTTGGAGCGGTAGGCGCGCCCTATCTGTGGGTTGAGGATCCCCTCTTCCTCGAAACGGCTGAACATGTCGTCACCGAAGACCTTGGACCACAGGTAGCCGTAGTAGCCGGCGTCGTAGCCGAACAGGTGCCCGAAGCCGGCGGCGAAGAACGTTCCCTCGTGGTAGGGGAACATCGCCACCTCTGCGGTGCCCTTGGTGATGTCGAAGAGATCCTTCTGTTCGTCGGGACCGTGGAAGGCCATGTCGAGCAGCCCGAAGGAGATCTGACGCAGGGTGAGCAGGGCGATGTGCAGGTCGCGGGCTTCGGCCAGCCGCTGCACCAGATCCTCGGGGATGGGCTCGCCCGTCTTGTGATGGCGGGCGAAGCGCCGGAGCACCTCGGGTTTCCAACACCAGTGCTCCATGATCTGCGATGGCGCCTCGACGAAGTCCCACTCGGTGTTGAAGCCGGTGAACCGTACGAACCGGGTATGTCCCAGGCTGTTGTGCAGCACGTGCCCGAACTCGTGGAAGAGGGTGACGACCTCCTCGTGCTTGAGAAGCGAGGGGCTGTCGGCGGTGGGTTTGGTGAGGTTGGCGACGATGGCGGTGACCGGGAGCCGGTAGCCGTCGCGGGCCTCGTGGCCGGGGTACAGGTCGAAGGCGGCGGCATGGCCGAACTTGCCCTCACGGGGGAACATGTCGGCGAAGAAGGTGGCCAGGCGCTCCCCGCCGTCGCGGTCGAGGATCTCGTAGGTGGTGACGTCGGGATGCCAGGCCGCCGGGTTGTCGATCCGCCGATAGGTGAGACCGAAGGCCTCGCCGGTGATCTCGAACATGCCCTCGAATACCTGCTCGAGGGGGAAGTAGGCGGCGACCTCGTTGGGATCGATGCCGAAGCGCTGGCGCTTCACCTTGGTGTGCAGGTAGCGCAGATCCCAGGACTGGAGGTCGTCGCCGTCCATGGTGGCGCGGAGGTCGTCGAGCTCGCCGGCTGCTTTGGCCTGCAAGGGCGGTATGAGCTCGGCGTAGAACGACTCGACCGTCTCGGGATCCTTGGCCATCTTCTCCTCCATGGCGTAGTGGGCCCATGAGGGCAGGCCGAGCAGCCGGGCCATGTCGAGGCGAACCTTCAGCGCCTCTTCGAGCAGAGGGAGGTTGTCGTCGCGGGCCTTGTTCCAGGCCTTGTACTGGAGCCGCTCACGCAGATCGCGGCGCCGGGCCAGATCCATGAAGGGGTAGTACTCCGGGTAGTCGAGCGACACTCGGTAGGTGTCGTCATCCGAGCCGGGGCGCAAGCGCGCCACGTAGTCGTCGGACAGCCCGTCGAGCTCGTCGCGGGTGAGATCGAGCCAGTCCTCGTATTCGTCGATGTTGCGGGTGAAGGCCACGCCCAGCTCGACGAGGCGTGTGCGCAGGCTCTGCAGCTCGCTGCGCTGGCGCTCGGCGAGGGCGTGTCCGGCTCGGCGTAGATCCCGGCGCACGAACTCGAGCAGGCGGGCCGGCTCGCCTTCGAGGGAGGCGGCCTCTTCGGTGGCGGCAAAGGTTTCCACGGCCTCGTAGAGGTCGCGGCGGAACACGAGGTCGGATTGCCACTTCGTGATTCGCTCCTCGGCCGCCTGGGCGGCGTCGCGCACCCCCTTGTCGGGGTGTACCCGGGCCATAAATGGGCCTTGGCCGGCGGCCTGTACTACAAGAGCCGCGATCTCGTTGAGGGGCGCCATGGTCGTCTCCCAGGACGGCGGAGCGGCCACGACGCCGGCGATGAGTTCTTCGCCCCGGCTGATGGCGTCTTCGACAACGGCGCCGACCGAGCTCTCGGTGATGGAGGTGTAGTTGTAGAGCATCGCCGCAGCAGGCTAGCGGCAGCCACCAGGATCTGGGGCGGTTCGGCGCCGCGCCGCCGGGCTATTCCTCGATGGCGTACATGTAACCGTCGCGGGAGCCCAGGTAGATGGCGCCGTCCCAGATGGCGGGCGTTGCCTCGAGATGTCCCTCTCCAACGATGAAGTCCCACTCCAGCAGGGGGTTGCGCGGGTCGGAGACATCGTAGGAGCGCAGCGTGCCCTCGAAGGTGGCCACGAGCAGGTGGCCGTCGACCACCACAGGTGACGACCACGAGCCGGCGCCCACGGTGTCTACCCAGACCTCCTCACCCGTGTCCTTGTCGACGACGATGAGGTACCCCTTGTTGGTCACCGCGTACAGGACGCCGTCGCCGAGAGCGGGTGTCGACCAGAGGCCGCCTTTTGGCGCCGGATTCTCCTCGCTGGGATAGACGAGTGAGTACATACCCCAGACGTAGGGGTCTCCGTCGGTGTACGGATCGAGCTTGATGAGCTGCCCCAGCTCCTGCGCTCTGGAGAGGTATCGCTCATACTCGGCCGAGACGTAGAGCATTCCCTCCTCGTCGACGACGATGGCGGCGTCGACGTCGTCTCCGACCCAGTAGTCGAAGACGACGGGAGCCACACCCTGTTCCACGTTGGTGATGTCGAGGCCGATGATTCGGCCTCCGGAGTTGGCGAAATAGGCCCGGCCCTCGTACATCGCTGCCGATCCCTCGACACTCACCGCCGGGTACCCGGGACCGATGTTGTTGAGGAGCTGCTCGGTGTAGGTCTCCATCTTGAACAGGAGGACCGGGTCGACTGTGACCTTGCCTGCCTCGTCGTAGCCCCTGTTGAGCTTCCAGATGTAGATAAAACCGTTCTCGCAGCCCTCGAACATGATGTCGTTGACGATGCGAGGGCTGGCGTCCCAGTCGTCGTTCCAGCGGCCCTCGACCTGGAGGTCGGCCACCGCGTTCCACAGCTCGATGGCTTCTTCATCGCTGAGGGACAGGATGCGGAGCTTGTTGTCGCGCGAGCCGAAATAGAGCAGGGGATAGCCGTCCGGGTCGAGGGTGGGGGAACCTTTGATGATATCGCCGGTGGCGAACGGTGTACGGGTGTCTTGGCCGGTGGCGGCGTTGACGAAGTGCAGGCGGCGGTCGTAGGCCCCGAAGATGACCTCGGTGATCCCGTCGGGGCGCTCCCAGACGACGGGCTGGCCGGTCCAGCCGTTCCCACACCAGGTGCTGGTGACCCCGAGGTCGGTGGATCGCGAGCACATGGGCTCGTCGGGGTATTGCCACCGGATGCTGGGCGTCGAAGGCACCGGTCCGGTTCCGTACCAGGTGTTCGTGGGATTGCCCCTGAACGTGAGCAGCCCGTCCACCACGTCGCCCCAGGGTTGGCCCACGGTGCTGCGGTCCACCCATTCGTTGAGCACCACCTCCGGCTCGGTCGTGGCCGAGGCTTCGGTGGTGGTGGCGCCCGGGACCGTTGTGGTCGTCGAGGTGCCGGCGGCCGTTGTGGTCGAATTCCCTTCGGCGAGGGTCGTGCCGGGCGATCCGTCGCTCCGGCCGAGCACCGCATACAGCAGCAGGCTCACGGCGATGAGACCGGCGGCGGCGATCAGTCCGGCGAGCAGCGGACGGTTTTCGAGCATACGGATGCGGAGTCTATGCCTCCGCCCGTGGGATGCGGCGGCGCGAATGAAGGTCGCCGGGGAGGCGTCCTAAGCTCGGAGTGTGAAAGATGTCAGGTCCCTGAGACCATTGGCGCGCGGGCTCTGGGATCGGGTCGGCGAAGTGGACATCTCGCTCAACGCGGCCGCGGTGGCCTACAACACGTTCCTGGCCCTGGTGCCGCTCGGTTTTGCGCTCTTCGGGGTCGCCGCGTTCGTCGGAGGGTCGGGAGCCGCTCTGGACCGGGTGGAGAGCACGCTCCAGACGCTGGCCCCGGCCTCGGTCTCGGGTTTTGTCAGGGACCTCCTGGTGGAGACGAATGACCGGGTCGGCGGCGAGCAGGGCTGGTTGATCCCGGTCTCGCTGCTGATCTGCCTCTATCTAGGCTCGCGCTCCGTCGTGGCTCTGCAGAAGGCGCTGGCCCGGGTGGAGAACCGGACCGAAGCGCGCCCGGTCGTGCAGATGCGGCTGGTGGCTGTGGCCCTGACCGTCGGTGGTGGCCTTTCGCTCCTGCTCACCTCGTTCCTGCTGCTGGGCGGCGCCCGGCTCAGCGGGTTCATCACGGAGCTGACCGGGCTCGATGTGCTGGACACCGTCTGGACTTGGGTGCGGATCCCGATGTCCGCGGCGGGGCTCTACGTCTTCCTTCTCGCCTTCTACCACTGGGGCCCGCCCCATCCCCTGCCCAAGTCGTGGCTGGCCGCGCTCGTGGGGACCGCCGGGGCCGCCCTGGCCAGTCTTGGTTTCGGGCTCTACCTGGCCTACTCACCGAACCTGGGCGCGACCTTCGGCACGCTTGGAGCGGTCGCCATCGCTTTGGTCTGGCTTTATCTGGGAGCCTTCGCCATCTTGCTCGGAGGTGTGGTCGTCGCATACACGCTGCGCTGGAGAGCCGACGGCGCGGCGCCGCTCCCGGAGCGGGAGAGGTGATGCCTTCGCCGGCTGGGGTGGTGACCTCCGGTCGGAGCGACCTGTCGCCTCCCGTTTGCGTGATTCTCCTTGTCGGCCCGCGGTGCGCGGGGCTGGTGGGGGTGTGGGAGCGGGGCATCCTGCGCTGACGGTAGGCTCGGCTGGTGGACAATCGCCAAGCTGTCGCGGGGCGTTCCGACGCGGGCTCGGCAGGCTGTCGGGTGCCGGCCGGACGATGACACCGCTGCGCCGATACCTGCTCCCGGGACGCCGGAGGTCGAGGCTGGGGGAATGGAGCCTCCCGCCGCGCAGTGCCGACGGCACCGACTGGGGAGAGGTGGCTCGGCTCGGTGGTTTTGCCCGCTATAACGCCTTGAGGAAGGCCCTGGTCTCCAACAGCATCGGGCCCGCTGCCGGTACGGTGCTGCAGGCCGCCGTTCCCGGCCGCGACCTTCAGGGATTGGTCGAGGCTCTCGACGGGCCGCAGCGGTCTGCAGCCGTGCTCGAGCTCTACGCCGAGCTGATGCGAGCCCCGGCCGATCCCGACGTGCTGCGCGGCTACCTGGGGCGGCGCATTCACGAGGCGCTGCGTAATGCGGCTCCCGGTAACTTGGCGGCTCGTCTGGCGTGGCCGGTCAGCACATGCTGCTACGCCGCGGTCGTCGCCTTCGAGGCCACCGGGCAGCGGCGTTTCCTCAAGCTGGTGGCGGAGACCTTCGCCTCGGTACTTCCCCATCGGGACGTCGAGGCCGGGCTTGTGGACGAGTGCCGCGGAAGAGTCGGCAAGGGTTGGGGCGGCAGCCAGTTCGCTCGCAGGCGCTACACGACGAACGTGACGACGGCGGGCCGCATCGTGTATCCGGTGGCGCTGTTCTGTGCCGTCGTTTTCGGTGACCGGGCGCTGCGGCGGCACTTCGGGGCGCAGGCGGAGGCTTTCCTGCCCGTGCTCGAGGAGGTGCTCACCGACCTGGACGACATCTTCGTGTCTACGGGTGACGCCGGCTATTACCGCCGCCCTTGTTCGAAGCGTCCCGAGCCGGTGAACCACATGGCCTGGGCCGGGTGCGCCTTCCTGGTTCTCCACGATCTCACCGGGGCGGCGCGGTATCTGGAGCGGGCGAAGCGGCTCGCCAGGTATCTCAAGGCGGCGATTTACGACGACGGCGCCGGGCATCCGGTGTGGGACTACGACCCCACGCCGGAGAGCTATCGCGGCTCGGCTCCGGAGAGGCTCTGGAAGGCCCAGGTGACGACCCAGTTCATGATCTGCGCCGCCGGGAGGGGGGTGGTTTTCGACGACGACGACCTGCGGTCGGTGTGCGGCACGCTGATGGCGAACGTTTTCCTGCCCCGGCGGTGCATCAACACCCGGATCGATCGGGTGGCGGAGCCCTATGAGAGCTACGCCGGGCTCTCGCACGGTGGTATGGGGGCCCTGGCCGCCCTCATCGAGCTGGAGGATCACTGCCCTGGGTTGCGGGATCGTATGCTCCAGGTCGTGGAGAGCCGGCCCGGCGCCGGCGGGTGGTTCGCCGCCGCCCCCGGCGCCATCGGCTATGCCCGGCGTCTGAGAGTGCCGCGAAACCATTGAAGTACCACCACGTTGAGTGGTACACTAGGTAACCCTGGGTGTTGGGATCACACGAGCCTGGAGGTTTCCATGCGCAGGGCTGTCGTGAGGCTCGCGGCACGTTCCGGTTGTTGTCGCGAGTCCTCCGAGCCCCGGCATCGAAGCGTGTGGTCTCGCCGACCCCGGTGTTTCGATTCGCCGATCCACGACTGCGAAGTACTGGAGCGCGCCACGGGATGACGTGATCACAGCCCACCTTTCGGCGCGCATCGAGGGTGGGCGGCAGGTGCGGCCGCCACACTTCGTATGGGAGTGCGGCGGCCGCATCGCGCGTTTCGACGCCGGGAGGGGAGGGAGAGCGTCGTCCACGCCCTATCGTGAGTGGGCGGAGATCGCGGAGATATCAGGTGTCTATGCCGGTGCAGCAAGCCCAGGATTCGTCGCCGAAGGGGGAGGAGATCGTGGTCGCGGTGCTGTCGCCCGATATCTGGCTGAAGTCGCGGCGCACCCGGTCGCGCATGATCCGACTGGTGATCGGCAACCTGGCTGAGGCGATCGGCGGGAGCACCGAGCCGACCCGCCACCCAGGCCATCGACTCCGCATCGGTGAACCTTCGCCGGATGCGGTCGCGGCGGCGTCGAGGGTGTTTGGGGTGTCTGCGGTGGAGAGCCTCGTTCCGGTCCGGTTCACCGGTCTCGACGATCTCGCCGAGCGGGTGGCGGAGCACTTTGCCGCCGCGGTGGCCGGCCACAGCTTCGCGGTACGGGCCCGCCGCCGCGGCACTCACACCTGGCGTTCGTACGATCTCGCCTGCCGCGCCGGTGATCTGCTGCGTCGGGCCGGGGGCACGGTGGATCTCGATGATCCCGAGGTGACGGTTCGGGTGCAGGTGCGCGACAACGAGGCCTTTCTGGTTGAGAACGTGGTCGGGGGGCCCGGAGGTCTGCCCATCGGCAGCCAGGAGGAGGTTCTCGTCCTCATTTCGGGTGGTATCGACTCGCCGGTGGCGGCGTGGATGATGATGTCGCGAGGGTGTAAGGTCGACTACCTCCACTTCCTGCTCGACTGCGCCCAGTCGGACCACGCCCTCTCGGTGGCGCGGGCACTGTGGGACGAATGGGGCGCCGGGCATCCGTCCATGGCCCACGTCGTCGATCTGAGGCCGACGGCCGAGGAGCTGGTGACCCGGGTGGCGCCGCGCATGCGGCAGGTTGCGCTCAAGGCGCTGATGGCACGCGCCGCGTCGCTTGTGGTCGAGGAGGAGGGGTCACGCGCCATCGTCACCGGCGAGTCGCTCGGCCAGGTCTCCTCGCAGACCCTGAGCCACCTGGCGGCGCTGTCCGGCCAGGCCACCGTTCCCATGCTGCGGCCGCTGGTCGGCTTGGACAAGCAGGAGATCGTCCGGCGGGCCAGGAGCATCGGTACCTTCGAGCTTTCGGCGCGGGCCCGTGAAGTCTGCGACCTCTCGGGGGGGCAGCCGGTGGAGGTGGCGGCGAGTTCGGGCAAGGTGGCGGCGGCGACCGACGCCGTGCCCGAGGAGCTGTGGCGGGAGGCGGTGGCGCGGCGCCAGCGTTTTGCGATAGGCGAGTGGCTGCCGGGGATGACGACGGACGGAGTCCGAGACCCGTCGCCCTAGGTCTTGTATCTCCAGACGATGCGCCCGCGCGACGGGTCGTATACGGACAGGTCGACGTCGACACGATCACCGGGGAGGATGCGGATGTATCGGCCCCGGCGCATCTTGCCGGAGGCCCGGGCGAGCACTTCGAGACCACCCTCGACCTCGACGCGGAACATGGCATTGGGCAACGTCTCGACGACGGTGCCTTGCACCCGTACCACGTCGTCCTGTTTGGCCAAGCAGAACCTCCGGCGAACGCCGATCGGACCCGTTCCGGCCGTCACTGTTGCAGGCAGAGCCGGCGTTTTCAAGGCGGAACGGCGGTCGAGGCGGGATGGCGGAATGGTTGGGTTCTCGAACGGGGAGGTCCGCATAGCACGCCGCCGGTGATGTAATTAGAACATGCGGGAGGCGCCGGACACGGGTCGGTCTTCCCCCACTCCCCGCGCCGTTCCGGCGCCACCGCTGGTTCTTGCTTTTCCCGGATCCTGCTCGCGATAGCGTTGTGGCCGCATCGCCCCGGTTGTGACGGGGCGGTGGCAGAATGTCACTGCTTCCATATTGGTAATCAGGAGTTGCAGGTGGCCACCGTCGATATCGACATCGGCAAATACGCGTTGGGCTGGGCCGACGAGGAGAACTACGTCTTCAAGCCCGAGAAGGGGCTGAACGAGGACATCATCCGCCAGATGTCGGGAATGAAGAAGGAGCCCGAGTGGATGCTCGACTTCCGGCTGAGGGCATATCGACGGTTCCTCAAGAAGCCCACCCCTACTTGGGGCGGCGGCGGCCTGCTCGAGACCCTCGACTTGGACAACATCTACTACTACATCAAGCCGACCGAGGAGCAGGTGTCCTCGTGGGATATGGTCCCCGATTCCATCAAGGCGACCTACGAGAAGCTGGGCATCCCGGAGGCGGAGCGCAAGTACTTGGCCGGGGTGACCGCCCAGTACGAGTCCGAGGTGGTCTACCACCGCAACCGTGAGGATTTGGAGAAGCTGGGCGTGCTGTTCTGCGACATGGACACGGCGCTGCGCGAGTACCCGGAGCTGGTGCGCCAGTATTTCGGCACGGTGGTGCCGCCCAACGACAACAAGTACGCCGCCTTGAACTCGGCGGTGTGGTCGGGCGGCTCGTTCATCTACGTGCCGCCGGGGGTGCGTTTGGATCAGCCGCTCCAGGCCTACTTCCGCATCAACGCCGAGAACATGGGGCAGTTCGAGCGCACGATGATCATCATCGACGAGGGCGGCTACTGCCACTACGTCGAGGGCTGCTCCGCTCCGGTCTACTCGACCGATTCGCTGCATGCGGCGGTCGTCGAGATCATCATCAAGGACGGGGGGCGCTGCCGCTACACCACCATCCAGAACTGGTCGAACAACGTCTTCAATCTGGTCACCAAACGGGCCGTGGCCTATGCCAACGCCACTATGGAGTGGGTGGACGGGAACATCGGTTCTCAGCTCAGCATGAAATATCCGGCCGTCTGGCTTATGGGGGAGGGCGCCCACGGCGAGGTGCTCTCGATCGCCTTTGCCGGCCAGGGCCAGCATCAGGACACCGGGGCCAAGATCGTGCATGCGGCTCCCCGGACCACCTCTTTGATCACGTCGAAGTCGATCTCCAAGGACGGGGGACGGGCCGGCTATCGGGGCCTGATGCGGGTCGAGGAGGGCGCCACACAGGTGAAGTCGTTCGTGCGCTGCGACGCGCTGATCCTCGATGAGAACAGCCGCTCGGACACCTACCCTTACATGGAGATCGAGGAGGCCGACGCCCGCATCGGTCACGAGGCTACGGTCTCCAAGGTGGGGGACGATCAGCTCTTCTACCTGATGAGCCGCGGCCTCACCGAGCAGGAAGCGACGGCGATGATCGTCGCCGGCTTCATCGAGCCCATCGTCAAGGAGCTGCCCATGGAGTACGCCGTGGAGCTGAACCGCCTCATCGAGCTCCAGATGGAGGGCGCGGTCGGCTAGGGGCGCCCTGATGAGGCAGCACTGGCCCAGGGGGGCGACCTCGGCGGCCTCGGGCCCCCCTCGGAGAGTTCGTCAGGGTGGCTT
>CAZWKX010000007.1:60726-66812 GCA_964633975.1 uncultured Acidimicrobiia bacterium | reverse complement strand
AGCTGATGTCGTCGACCGCCTTCACCGTCCCGATGCGATGCTGGATGATGATGCCCCGGGTGATGGGGAAGTACTTGACCAGGTTCTCCACCCGGAGGATCACATCCGGATCGGTGGGCGACCCGAGCGGCATCCGCTCTGCCAGATCGTCGGCTTCGGGACTGGTGGTGCGATCGAGGGGCGTCTGCTCCACCGGATCACTCACTGGCCCGCTCATGCATCACCTCCTCCCAGTAGTGACAGGCGCTGAGCCGATCACCATCGACGCTATACAGCATCGGCACTTCCGTGGAGCAGCGATCCTTGCGATAGCGGCACCTTGGATGGAACGGGCAGCCGGGCGGGATGTGCATGAGGTCGGGCGGCTGTCCCACGATGGGCTCGAGACGGTCGGTGTGGAGATCGGGCCGCGGGATCGAATCCATCAGGCCGATCGTGTAGGGATGCGCCGGCTCGTGGTACACATCGTTGATCTCCCCCGTCTCCACCTCCCGGCCGGCGTACATGACCACCACGTTGTCGGCCACCTCTGCGATCACGCCCAGGTCGTGCGTGATGAGGATGAGGCCCATGCCGGTCTCCTGTTGCAGCTCCTTGAGCAGCTCCATGATCTGAGCCTGCACGGTCACGTCCAGCGCCGTCGTCGGCTCGTCCGCGATCAGGATGTCGGGGTCGAGCGACAGCGCCATGGCGATCATGACTCTCTGCCGCATCCCACCGGAGAACTCGTGCGGATACGAGTTCACCCGCTCCCTGGCCAGCGGGATCTTGGCCCGCTCCATCAACTCGATCGCTTGGGCAAAGCCCTCCTTCTTGGTCATGCCCCGATGGATTCGGAACATCTCGGCGATCTGCCAGCCCACGGAGAACACCGGATTGAGCGCGGTGAGGGCATCTTGGAAGACCATGGCTATGCGCTCGCCGCGCACCGCCCGCCGCTGCGTCTCGGGCAAGTCGAGCAGCTCGACGCCGCGGAACTTCACACTCCCCGACGTGACGTAACCCGGGGGCGTGTCGATGATACCCATGACCGCCTGTGCATTCACGCTCTTGCCACTCCCCGACTCTCCGAGGATGGCCAGCGTCTCGTGACGGTCCAGGTCGTAGCTGAGGCCGTTGACCGCCTGCACGGTGCCCACGTCCATGCGGAACTCCACCTGGAGATCCTCGACCGTGAGCAGCGGCGCCGCCGGGTCGAAAGGACGACCACCGATGCTGTCCTTCTTGAAAGTGTCCACAGCCGCCATCAGCGGAGTCTGGGGTCGAGAGCGTCGCGGAGGGCATCACCCAGCAGAATGAAGGCGAACACTGTGATGGACAGGAAAAGCCCCGGGAAGAACAGCAGGTGCGGATCGGTGCGCAGCCGATTCTGGGCAACGCTGATCATGAGTCCCCAGGAGATGGCGGGAAGCTGCAGGCCCACCCCGAGGAACGAGAGGGCCGCCTCCGCAGAGATGATCACCCCAACCGTGATAGTGGCATAGACAATGACCGGGGCCAGCGCATTGGGAAGGATGTGACGACGGATGATACGGAAGTTGCCGGCGCCCAGGGCGCGAGCTGCGTCCACGTAATCGTTCTCCTTGACCGCCAACACCGACGAGCGCGCCAGGCGCAACATCGTCGGCCATCCTAAGACGATGAGCACCAAGCTCACCAGGAGGATGCCCCTCTGTCCGAAGAGGCTGAGGATGAGGATGCCGCCAAGGATCACCGGGATGGCAAATACCACATCGGTGATACGGGCGATCAGCGTGTCGATGATGCCCCCGAAGTAGCCGGCAACGGAGCCGAAGACGAGAGCTATGGCAGTGGAGAAAACGGTCACGATGACGCCGATGGCGATCGAGACCCGGGTCCCGTAGATGACGCGGGCGTAGTAGTCACAGCCCAGCAGGTCGGTGCCGAACCAGTGCTGGGCGCTGGGGCGCAGGCGCGCCTCCTGCAGCGGGCAATCACGCGGGTTGTAGCCGGAGAAGTTGAAAAAGCCAGGGAACAGAGCGATCAGGATCATGAGCAGCACCAAGAACGCCGAGATGAGGAAGATGGGCCTCCGTCGAAGTTGGCGCCAGGCGTCCGACCACAGGCTCGCCGCCGGTCCGGCCTGGATGCCCGGGATGCCCTCGATGGCCTCGAGCTCCGACGGCGTTGACTCGGTTGTCGGCTCAGTCATAACGGATCCTCGGGTCGAGCACCGCGTATAACACGTCGACGATCAGGTTGGCGAGCATGTACACGACGACGAGGAAGGTGACGATACCAACCACCACGGCGTTCTCCTGACTCCGCACCGATGTGTACACCTCTCTCCCGATGCCGGGGATGTTGAAGATGGTCTCGGTGATGATGGCGCCCCCCATCAGGGCGCCGAGATCGATGGCCAGGTAGGTCACGACCGGGATCATTGAGTTGCGCAGCGTGTGGATGCCCACCACACGCCTCCGCGAGAGGCCCTTGGAGGTGGCGGTGCGCACGTAATCGCCGCGCAGGTTCTCCACCAGGCTGGTCCGGGTCAGGCGGGCGATGTAGGCCAGCGACACCGAGCCCAAGACCAGAGACGGCATGAGCAGGCTGAAGAGAGGGCTCCTGGCGTTGTAGGAGATCGGCATGATGCCGAGCCTCACCCCGAGCAGGTACTGGGCTATGAAGCCCAGCACGAAGATGGGTATCGCGATCACCACCAGGGTGCTCACTAAGACCAGGTTGTCCATGAATCCGTTCTTGCGCACGCCGGCCAGGATCCCGGCGAGGATGCCGATCACCACTTCGAAGCCGAACGCCATCAAGGCGAGGCGAGCGGTCACGGGGAGCTTGGCGGCCAGCTTCTCGGTCACCTGCTGGCCGCGGAAGTCTTCACCCAGGTCCCCGGTGAATAGCCCGCCCATGTATTTCAGGTACTGCACGACAAACGGGTCGTTCAAGTTGTAGCGATCCCGCAGCGCATGCCGCGTCGACTCCGACATGGGCCGGTCGCCGGCCAGCGCCCGAATGGGATCTCCGGGCATGGCGTAGACCATGAGGAAGATGATGAAGGTGGTCGCGAAGAACACCGGAATGAACTGGAGCATCCGGCGAACGATGTAGCGGCCCAAGTGTCAGAACCTCGTCTGCTTAACAGCCGAACCCTAGCGGCTCGGTCGCGCCCGGCCCAGCTGCGAACCAGCCCGAAGACCAAGGAGAGGGGCGGCCCCGGGGCCGCCCCTCTCTACTGGTCTAGCTTCTACAGAGCTCGGCTCAATGCGCCTAGCTCTCTTCGGTCTCCGGGTTGATCTCCGGATAGCCGAGGATGTTCGCGTAGAAGCTGTTGTTCTGCTGACCGTTCGGCCCGTAGGCCCCATAGTTCCAGGCGTCCACGAAGGACTGCGCCGTGACCGACTCGCCGTTGTGGAACGTCCAACCGTCCTTCAGCACGATGGTCCAGGTCTTGCCTCCATCGTCGGAAGACACCGACTCGGCGGCCAAGAGGAACTGCTCCATCGTTGTCGGGTCGTACTGGATGAGCGGCGCGAAGAGCGAACGGAGCACGGCGATGCCCTCGGACTCGTTCGAGTTCGTCGGCATCAGGTGCTCAGGCTCGACGAGCGCTGTCGACACTTCGTCGTCGTCGGCGGTGGCCGCGGTATAGCCGAGGTCACCGAACGCGTCGATCACGATGTTGTCGACGCCCTCGTTCCAGACGTACTGGCTCTTGCTGAAGTACACCGGGATGACCTGAGCATCATCACAGAGCATGTCCTCAGCCTGCTGATAAAACGGAATAGCGTCGGCCAGGTTGCCGCTGGCGGCGAAAGCGTCCACACCATCGGCAAGAGCCTGGTCGAAGTCCGGATTGTTGTAGAACTCGTTGTTGGACCCCGTCGGCGGAATCATCGTTGAGGCGAACAACGGATGCAGGAAGTTGTAGGGCGACGGATAGTCCATGCCCCAACCCAGCCGGAACGGCCCGGTGGCTTGCTGTGCATCGAGCAGCGGCAGATACTCAGACCACTCCGTCGGCTCGAACTGAACCGCAGACGTGTCGATTCCGAGGTTCTCACCCCACTGGTTCACGATGGCCTCGACCCACAGCTCATGGCCCGAACCCTCGTTGAACCAGATGACGATGTCGCTGTCGAAGCCGGCTGCGTCCCAAAGGGCTTTCGCCGCTACGGGATCGAAGCTCCAGCTATCGCAGACGAAGTCCCGCGCCCCGGCAAGGTTCGGCGGAATGACCGAATGTGCCGGATCACGGGCGCCCTGGAACACCGTGTCCACAACCAGGTCGATATCGACGGCCATGTTCAGGGCCTGCCGCACTTCCTTGGTGTATGCCTCCACGTAAGCGGGGAAACCAAGGTAGCCGATGCCCGTGGTGAGCGCCTCAGCGTTCCTCCCCGGGAAGTCGTCCTGGTACACGCTGAGGAAGTCGGGCAGAACCGTATCGACAACGTCCAGGTTGCCAGCAAGGGCCTCATTGTAGGCCGTGGCCATGTCGGCGAAGATCACAAAATCGATCGAGCCGACCTGCGCAGCGTTGGAGCCCGGGTAATCCTCCCATGCCGTCACCAGGATGTCCTGATCGTGATTCCAGACACCGTCCATCATGAAGGGGCCGTTCCCAATTGGGGCCTCTTCGTAGGCATCCGGATCATCGAAGAACGCCTGCGGCAGCGGGAAGTACGCTGCATACGACAATCGCAGTGGGAACTCCGGGTCGGCGGTGATCAGCTCCACCTCAAATGTGAGGTCGTCGATCACCCGCAGGCCCGAGAGAGTCGTGGCTTCGGCGAGAGTCGTGGTTACGCCGGCCTCCGCCGTGGTCGTCTCTTCTACGGTGGCGACGGTTGTGGTCTCGTTGTCGTCACCACATGCCGCAATCACGAGAGCAAACACGAGGAGAAGCGCTAGCCACGCCCCACGACGTTGCAGGTGCTTCAAGCTTTCCTCCTTCTCGATTACATCAACGGGACTACGTCCCCTGACTGATCAGGACAGCCGCAACACCAAAGTGAGCGTCGTGAGGGCAAAAAGCACGGCCACCACAACCGTGATCCTGTCGAGATTTCGCTCGACCACCGTCGAGCCCCCCAGTCCTCCCAACGGGCCCATGCCCCCACCAAAGGCCTCGGAAAGGCCACCACCACGGCCTGCATGCAGCAGGACGAAAGCAATGAGGGCTACGGACAAGATGACGTGGATTGTGATGACGATGCCATCGACCACAGGCGAGTCCCCTTCGTTTCGCGGCCCACAAACGACGCCGGCCGCTCTGGGAAGTATGGACGGGTGCGGGTTCCTAGGCAAGTCATTCTGGGCCAGGAAGTACCAGCCCGGAAGGCTCCGGGCCCGGCATTCACGAGTCTTGCTTGGCCTGATCGGCGACCGCCTTCGCCGCTGCGGCCGCCACCTCGGGATCTCCCAGGTAAAAGTGATCGACGGGCGAAAGATCCTCGTCGAGCTCGTACACGAGAGGAATGCCGGTGGGAATGTTCAAGCCGGGGATGTCCTCGTCGGAGATCCCGTCCAGGTGCTTGACCAGAGCCCGCAGGCTGTTGCCGTGTGCCGAGACGAGTAGGCGGCGGCCTACCCGGAGGGCGGGAACCATAAAATCGTGCCAGAACGGCAGCATCCGGCCCACAACATCCTTGAGGCTCTCCGTGGCGGGGAGGAGGTCGGGAGTGAGGTCTCGGTAACGGGGATCATGGCGCGGGTGCCTGTCGTCGTCCGGCTGCAGAGGCGGAGGAGCGACGTCGTAGGAGCGTCGCCAGATATGGACCTGCTCGTCGCCGTGTTCGGCGGCGGTCTCCGCCTTGTTCAGGCCTTGCAGGGCGCCGTAGTGGCGCTCGTTGAGTCTCCAGTGCTTCTCGACGGGAATCCAGAGACGATCCAGCTGCTCGAGAGCCCGGTAAAGAGTGAGAAGAGCGCGCTTGAGCACCGACGTGAACGCTATGTCGAAGTCGTAGCCCTTCTCGGCAAGGAGCCGGCCCGCGGCGTCTGCCTCCTCTTCTCCCTTCGGACTGAGCCCGACGTCGGTCCAGCCGGTGAACCTGTTGGCCAAGTTCCACTCGCTCTCGCCGTGCCGCAGCAGCACGAGTTTGGTGGTCATG
>CAZWKX010000007.1:0-60716 GCA_964633975.1 uncultured Acidimicrobiia bacterium | reverse complement strand
GGCGTGGCGGTCTCGACCGTCCGAAGGGCATGCTTCCCCAGGTCAAGGCCGATCTCGGCCCGGTCGTAGTAGCGGCCCCGGGAGCCGACCGATCTCATTCTGCGACCGGTACCACCGCCGTTCGCTACATCCAATAGCGCACGATGGCGGCGAACTTGTCCGGGTCCAGAGAAGCTCCCCCGACGAGGCCACCGTCGATGTCCCGCTTCGCCATCAGGCCGGCAATGTTGCCCGGGTTCACCGAACCGCCGTACAGGATGCGCACCCGCTCCGCCGTATCTTTACCCCAGGCCTCGGCAACCCGGCCCCGCAGGAAGCCGATGGCCTCGGCGGCCTGATCGTCGCTGGCCGTCCGGCCCGTGCCGATGGCCCAAATGGGCTCGTAGGCAACCACCAGGGAAGCCACCGTGCCGGCGTCGAGCCCGTCCAGGGCCGCGTGCAGCTGAGCCCCGACGATCTCCTCGGTGATGCCCTCCTCGCGCTGCTCCAGCGTCTCCCCCACCGCGACGATGGGCGTCATCCCGTGCTCCAGCACGGCGCGCAGCTTACGGGCCACCGCCTCGTCGTCCTCGCCGAACAGCTGGCGGCGCTCCGAATGCCCGACGATCACCCACTTCACCCCCAGCCGGGCCAGCATCGGCGGTGACACCTCGCCGGTGAACGCACCCGACTTCTCCCAGTGGACGTTCTGCGCGCCGAGTTGAATCGGCAGATAGTCGCTTTCGATGACCGTCTGCACCGATCGCAGAGCGGTGAAAGGCGGACACACCACCACATCGACCCGCTCGTAGTCCGCCGGGTCGAGACGGTAGCCCAGCTTCTGCACCATCTGGATGGCTTCCAGATGAGTGGAGTTCATCTTCCAGTTGCCTGCCATGAGGTCCTTACGGGCCATCACACCACCTCTCGAGAACATCGATGCCGGGCAGCGTCCCCTTCTCGAGCAGCTCCAGGCCGGCGCCTCCGCCGGTGGAGAGATGCGAGACCGAGCCCTCCATGCCGAACGACCGGAGTGCGGCCACGCTGTCGCCCCCTCCGGCGACGGTGTAGGCCTCGGCGGCGGACACTGCCCGTGCCACTCCAACGGTGCCGGCGGCGAAAGCCTCCCACTCGAACTTCCCCATTGGCCCGTTCCAGAACAGGGTATCGCAGCCGGCGATGATCGACGAGAAACGCTCAACCGTCTCCGGTCCGATATCTAGGCCCATGGTGCCATCCGGGATCTCGGTTGCCGGAACCACCCGGTGAGCGGCGTGCTCTTCGAAGCCGTCGGCGACGACAAGGTCGAGTGGCAGAGTGATGCGGGCGCCGGATTCCCCGGCCAGCACTTCTCCGACCTCCTCGATCCTGTCGGGCTCCACCATGGAGTCCCCTATGTCGTAGCCCTCGGCGGCGAGCAGGGTGAAACACATAGCCCCGCCGACGAGCATGACGTCCACCTTGGGCAACAGGGCCCGTATCACCCCGAGTTTGTCCGACACCTTGGCCCCGCCGAGCAGGACCACATACGGACGATCCGGGTCGTGGAGCAGCCGGGCGAAAGCCTCGATCTCGGCCACCATCAGCCGGCCTGCCGCAGAGGGAAGTCGCTCCGCGACGCCGACGGTGGACGCGTGCGCCCGGTGAGCCGATCCAAAGGCATCGAGCACGAAAAGGCCGGCCAATCCGGCCAAGGCGTCGGCCAGAGCCGGATCGTTTTGAGTCTCCCCTCCCTCAAAACGTGTGTTCTCGAGAAGGACGACCTCGCCGGGGCCCGCACCCGCGATGGCGGCTCGGGCCCCTTCGCCGGCCACATCGGACGCGCTGCACACGGCAAAGCCACCCAGCTGGCCCATACGCGCCGCGACCGGAGCCAGTGAGAGCGCCGGGTCGATACCCTTGGGTTTCCCGAGGTGGCTGCAGACCACGACCGAGGCGCCCCTCTCACGAAGTTCTTGGATGGTGGGCAGGCTCGAGCGGATTCGGTAGTCGTCGCCCACCTCACCGTCCTCCAACGGGACATTGAGGTCGGCCCGCACCAGCACGGTGTGGCCGCCTACCTCGAGATCGTCGAGCGTCTGGAATCTGAACACACCATCTCCTCGGCTGGGCCCGGCCTCACGCTAGCCGCCGCAGGATCGCTCCCAGACGGGCCGGATCGTGCTGCGGCCAGTCGGCCGTCGGATCGGCCAGGTCCCCCATCTCCAAACGAACTCCGAGACCCTCCAGGCGCTCCCCGTCGGCTCGAACCGCCTCCACGGTCTCGGGAACCACAAAGGAGCCGTCGTTGGCGACGACGACATCGGGCGTGTCGATACCGGCGTGGTGAATGAGCGCCTCGACGTGATCGACGGCGTCCATGCCTAGAGTCTCGCCGTCCTGGGTGGTGAGGTTGCACACGTAGATCACCTGGGCCTCCGACGCGTTCATCGCCTCGGCGACACCCGACACCTTGAGGCAGGAGGCCAGTGAGGTGAAGAGGCTACCTGGCCCGATGACGATCTGATCGGCGTCGCTGATGGCCTCCAGGGCCTCCGTGCACGCCGGCGCACCTTGCGGCAGCAGTCGAAGCTCTTCTAGCGTTCCCCGCGCCTGGGCCACGGCCACTTGCCCGATCACGTCGACCCCATCGATTGTGGCCTCCAAGTGCAGGGGCTCGGGACTGACCGGCACCACCTGACCCTTGGCTTCCAGAAGGCGCCCCGCGGTGCGCAGCGCGTCGGCGAAGCTTCCGGAGAACTCGGCGAGCGCGGCCAAGATCAGGTTGCCCAGGGAATGGCCGGCCACATCGCCGGCTTCGAACCGATACTCGAGCAGGCGGCGCCAGAGCGTCTCCTCGGGGCTCAAGGCCAGCAGCGCCCGTCTGATGTCGCCGGGCGGCGGGATGCCCAGAGCCGGTGCCAGCCGGCCCGAGGAACCGCCGTCGTCGGCCACGTTGACGACGGCGGTGATCACGTCCGCGTAGTCCTGCACCGCCAACAGCGCCTGAGCCAGACCGTGCCCGCCCCCGATCGCAACCACGTGAAGACCTTCGTAGTCCAAGCCCAGATCCTCCAGGAGCGGCTCGACCAGCAGCTCGCTCATCGCCCCATGTCCCTGTGGCGAACACTGACGTCGACGTCGCGCTCGGCGAGCCACGACCCCAGCTCCTCGGCAAGCACCACCGAACGGTGGCGCCCTCCGGTACAGCCGACCCCGACGGCCAGGTAGGACTTCCCCTCCTTTTCGTAGCGAGGAAGGAGGAAGTCGAGCAGCGAACGCACCCGCTCCAAGAACGAGGCCGTGTCCTCATGAGCCATGACGAACTCGCGCACCGGCAGATCGAGCCCGGTCAGCGGACGCAGCGTCGCGTCCCAATGCGGGTTGGGCAGAAAACGAACATCGAACAACAGGTCCACGACCCGCGGAACGCCGTGCTTGAAGCCGAACGACGTCACCGCCACCCGCAGCGGCCTTCGCGGACGCTCTCCTGCGAACACCTCGCCGATGGCGTCGCGCAGCTCGTGCACGCTGAGATCCGATGTGTCGATCACGACATCCGCCTCACCCCTGAGATCCTCGAGAGCTCGCCGCTCCAGCGCGATCGACTCGGCCAGAGTGGGCGCCTCCACGGGATGCGGCCGCCGCGACTCGGCGAAGCGCGCCTCGAGGACCTCATCTTCTGCGTCCAGGAACAGCAGCGTCGTCGGCACACCCTCGACGTCGAGCACTAGCAACACCTCTTCCAGCTCGTCGAAGGAGAGACCACCCCGGGTATCGACGGCAACAGCCAGCTGCCGTCGACGCGTGTCCACGGCCAGGTCGGCCTGCCCCACCACTTGCGAGATCAGGTTCGCCGGCAGGTTGTCGATCACGAAAAAACCGATGTCCTCGAGCGCCTTGCCGGCCAACGAGCGGCCCGCGCCGGACATGCCGGTGATCACGACTAGCTGCGGCTTCTCCGCCATCTCGGTCCTTCCGCGTCCGGTCATTCCCCTGGGCCGCCCCCGAGCCGATTCCTGATCGACTCGGCCACGGCGGCGGGGACTACCTCGCTCAAGTCCTCCAACGTCGCCTCGTGCAGACGCTTCAAAGACCCGAACTTGCGCAACAGCGCCTTCTTGCGTGCCGGACCGACGCCCGGAACTGCGTCGAGGACGGAATCCACCATACGACGTCCCCGGACCGTTCGGTGGTATGTCACGGCAAACCGGTGCGCCTCGTCGCGCACCCGCTGCAGCAGGTATAGGGCCTCTTCGCCCCGGGGGATGCGAAGGGGCTCGCTGCGTCCGGGCAGATAGACCTCTTCCATACGCTTAGCCAGGCCTGCGACCGGGATCGTGAGCCCGAGCTCCCGAACCACCTTCACCGCCCGGGACACCTGTCCCGCTCCGCCGTCCACGAGCAGCAGCGACGGCGGGTAGGCGAACCGGCCCCTTTCCTCCACAGGCAGCTCCCGCTCGTGCAGATACGCCTTCAGACGCCGGC
Source organism: uncultured Acidimicrobiia bacterium (assembly GCA_964633975.1). Lineage (GTDB taxonomy): Bacteria > Actinomycetota > Acidimicrobiia > Spongiisociales > UBA11373 > CAZWKX01. The sequence continues at coordinate 56,270 of CAZWKX010000007.1, read as the reverse complement.
GCAGTACCTCCTCCAAGGCGGCGAAGTCGTCCTGGCCAACCACCTCGCGGATCTTGAAGCGCCGATACTCGCTGCGCCGGGGAAGGCCGTCCTCCATGACCACCATCGATCCCACCGTGTCGGAGCCCTGGAGGGTGGAAACATCGAAGGCCTCGATCCGAAGTGGTGGCTCCGGGAGCCCGAGCGCCTCCTCCAGGCTCCGGAGCGCTCGGGCGCGAGCATCGTGATCCCGGTGGCGGCGCAGACGCGAGCGGGCCAGCTCCTCGGCCGCATTCGCCTCTGCCGTCTCGAGAAGATGCCGCTTGGCCCCGCGCCGAGGCACACGAAGTGACACCTTCGAGCCTCTACGTTCTCCCAGCCACTCCTCCCACAACTCGGTGTCCTCCGGAAGCTCGCGGGTGAGCACCTGCGGAGGCGGCTCCTCGGACCCGTACACGTGGCCGAGAAGCCGCGCCACGAGCTGCGCGCTCGTCACCTCCTCGACCTTGTCGAGCAGCGCCACCCTGCGGCCGGTGATACGACCCCGCCGCACGTTGAGAACGGCTAGCGCGGCCTCGAGCTCACTCTCGGCCAATCCGAGCAGATCGAAATCCTCGCGGCTCGTCGTCACCGCCTCCTGCCGGGCCAGCGCCTTGCGCAACGAGCCCAACTGGTCGCGCAGGCGGGCGGCACGCTCGAAGGCCAGCGACTCGGCGGCCCGGCCCATCTCGGCCTCCAGACGTGCCACCATCTCGTCGCCGCTGCCGCCGAGGAACTCCGCCAGTCCGTCGACGTACTCGGCGTACGCCTCCGGCGTGACCTCCCCGATACACGGCGCACAGCAGCGCTCGATGTGAAAAAGGAGGCAGGGCCGGCCCTCCGAGACGTGCCGCTTGTACTTGGCGTTCGAGCAGGTTCGCACGGGGAATGTGCGCAACAGCAGATCGAGCGTCTCGCGGATGGCGTAGGCATGGGCGTAGGGGCCCAAGTACTGCGTCCCCTTGAGCCGCTTGCCCCGCATCACGGTCGCCCGCGGCCATTCCTCGCTGCGGGTGATGGCCAGGAACGGGTAGCTCTTGTCGTCGCGCAGCCGGATGTTGAACCGGGGCCGGTGCTTCTGGATGAGGCTGTACTCCACCATCAGCGCCTCCACCTCGTTCTCGGTGACGATCCATTCGGTGAAAGCCGCCGCCTCGACCATGGCCTGGGTGCGAGCAGCCAGGTCCGAGCCGAAGTAGGCGGAAAGCCGCTTGCGCAGCGATTTCGCCTTGCCCACGTAGAGCACCTCGCCGTGGCCATCCCGGAAGAGATACGCCCCGGGGCGGTCGGGAATCTCCGAAGGTGCAGGCCGGCGCAGCATCGTTCCCGCAGCGTACCGCCCGGCTCCGCCCAGTTCCGCGCTGCCGACGACACCCCGGCGGCCGGCCTCCGGCCGCGCTAGGCACAGACCCGCTCGAGCCGCCGAGGTGCTCAGCGGCGGGTCCAGCGGACTCCCAGCAGACGCGGCACGTGCCGCTGCCGATCGAGGAGACGGTCCCTGTCGGCCCGGGTCGGGGAAACGCCCCGCTCGACCATGCGCACCAGCGACCAACCGGCGTCGGCCGCCTCGCTGAGCAAGCGGCCCAGCGGCCGGTGGTGGAACACCACGTGCCCCTCCCCGGCCGGCTCCCTCGTGCTGCCGCGGTCGAGATATGAACCCCAGCGCCACGTGACCTCCCCGTCCGACGGGTCGATCACCGGACCCGACTCGGGCGCGGTAAACGCCGGATGGTTCGCCACCAGCGCCAGCACGCCTCCGGCACGGACCGTGGAAGCCACGGCGCCGAAGAAGGCCGCTGCATCCTCGACGTGTTCGAGCACCAATACGGCGTACGCCCCGTCGAACGATTGCGGCTTCGCCCAGCTCAGATCGGGAAGCCGGCACACGACGCTGGGGCCGAAGCGCGACGCCAGCTCGGCCAGTCGGCCGGAGACGTCGCATCCGAAAGCGACGGCCCCTGCGTCTCCCACCACCCGCATGAGACGGCCGTCGCCGCATCCGAGATCGAGGTAGCGACGGCCGCTCTCCGGCTGCAGCACCTCGAGGGCGAGAGGCACGACCTCGTCGCCGTATGCGGGATCCGACAAAACCTCCTCCAGCCACCATCCGGCGAGATCGTCCCCCCAGCTCAAACCGCCAACACCTCGCGCAGGAACTTGCCGGTGTAGCTCTCCGGCACCGAAGCCACCTCTTCCGGAGATCCTGCCGCCACGACTCTGCCGCCCTCCTCCCCGCCTTCGGGCCCCAGGTCGATGATCCAGTCGGCCGACTTGACCACGTCCAGGTTGTGCTCGATGACGACCACCGTGTTCCCGCTGTCGACCAGGCGCTGCAGCACGCCGAGCAGCTTGCGCACGTCTTCGAAGTGCAGGCCCGTGGTGGGCTCATCGAGTATGTAGAGCGTGCGGCCTGTGGCCCGTTTCCCCAGCTCGGAAGCCAGCTTCACTCGCTGCGCCTCGCCACCCGACAGCGTGGGCGCCGGCTGGCCAAGCTTGATGTAGCCGAGGCCGACGTCGTAGAGGGTCTGGAGGATGCGCACGATGGAAGGCTGATTCCGGAAAAACTCGAGCGCCTCGGTCACGGACATGTCCAGCACGTCCGAGATGTTGTGCCCTTTCCATAGCACCCCAAGCGTCTCTCGGTTGTAGCGCTTGCCCTTGCACTGGTCACAGCGGATGTACACGTCGGGGAGGAAGTGCATCTCGATCTTGATCGTGCCGTCCCCTCTGCAACCCTCGCATCGCCCGCCCGCCACGTTGAACGAGAACCGGCCCGGCTTGTAGCCCCGGGCCTTTGCCTCCGGTGTCGAGGCGAAGAGAGTGCGGATGCGGTCGAAGACCTTCGTATAGGTGGCCGCGTTCGATCGCGGAGTGCGGCCGATGGGCGATTGGTCGATGTCGATCGCCTTGTCGATGTGTTCGAGGCCCTCGACCCTCCGGTGACGACCAGGCAGCTCTCGAGAGCGATACAGCTCGAACCGCAGCGCTCTAGCGAGGATCTCCTCGACGAGCGTCGACTTGCCGCTGCCCGAGACCCCGGTCACGGCTATGAACATCCCCAGCGGGAACTCCACGTCTATGTTCTGCAGGTTGTGCTGGGTGGCGCCGCGCACCCACAGCGACCCGGCTCCGGCCAGCCGTCGCCTTTCGGGAACGGCGACGGACCGCCGCCCCGCCAGGTAGTCGCCGGTTATCGACGTCTCCTCGCCCACTATGGCATCGACCGGACCTTCGGCAACGATGCGGCCGCCCCGCTCCCCGGCTCCCGGCCCGATGTCCACGATGTGATCGGCGGTGCGGATGGTCTCCTCATCGTGCTCCACCACGATGACCGTGTTGCCCAGGTCTCGCAGTCTCAAGAGGGTCTCCATGAGGCGCCGGTTGTCACGTTGGTGCAGCCCGATCGAGGGCTCATCGAGGATGTAGAGCACGCCGACGAGCCCCGACCCGATCTGGGTGGCGAGCCGGATGCGCTGCGCCTCCCCTCCGGCGAGGGTGGCGGCACTGCGCGACAGGGTCAAGTAGTCGAGCCCGACGTCGAGCAGGAACCGCAGACGGGCCTTGACTTCTTTGAGCACGGCGGCGGCGATCTTCGTCCGGCGCTCGTCCAGCTCCAGATTCTCGAGTCTCTCCTGCGCCCGGCGCAGTGAAAGCGACGACAGCTCGTGAATGCTGAGCCCGCCCACCGTCACCGCCAGCGCCACCGGGTTCAGGCGGGCGCCTTCGCAGGCGTCGCAGGGGACCTCACGCATGTACTGCTGATAGGCCTCCCGTGCTCCGTCGCTGTCGGCGCTCTCGTGACGCCTGGCGAGGAAGGGAACGAGCCCCTCGTAGATAGTCTGATATCGGCGCAGCCGTCCGAAGCGGTTGACGTACGAGACCGTGATGGGGTGGTCTCCGCTGCCCTCGAGCACCAGGATGCGGTGCTCCTCCGACAGCTCCCCGAACGGCGCCTCCAAGTCGAACCCGAACTCGGCGGCCAGCCCCTCCAGGAGCCGCTGGTAGTACATGCCCCGGTGGCGCCCCGACCACGGAAGGATGGCGCCGTCGGCCAGCGAGCGCTCCTCGTCGGGAATGGCCAGATGCCAATCGACCTGATACCTGGTGCCGATCCCGTTGCAGGCAGTACATGCCCCGTATGGGCTGTTGAACGAGAAGTTACGCGGTTGCAGCTCATCGAACGAAAGTCCGCACTCTTCACAAGCGAGGTGCTGGCTGAAGGCGAGGCTCGGCCCGTCGACGACATCGACCAGGGCCACGCCCTCGGCCAGGCGCAACGCCGTCTCCAGCGAGTCGGTCAGCCGGCGCTCGATGCCGTTGCGCCGCACCAGGCGATCGACGATCACCTCGATGGTGTGCTGGTAATAACGGTCGAGCCGGATGTCCTCGGTGAGGTCACGCACCGCTCCGTCGATCCGGGCCCGGCTGAATCCCTCACGGCTCAGCTCCTTCAGAAACGACTCGTACTCGCCCTTGCGGCCCCGCACCACCGGGGCGAGCACCTCGAAACGAGTTCCCTCGCCGAGCTCGAGGATCTGATCGACGATCTGCTGTGGGGTCTGCCTGGCCACGCGGCGCCCGCATTGGGGACAATGCGGTATGCCGGCGCGGGCATAGAGAAGACGTAGGTAGTCGTGCACTTCGGTGACGGTCCCCACCGTGGAACGAGGATTGCGTGATGCCGTCTTCTGGTCGATGGAAATCGCCGGCGAAAGCCCTTCGATGAAATCCACGTCGGGCTTCTCCATCTGGCCGAGGAACTGGCGAGCGTACGCCGACAGGCTCTCCACGTAGCGCCGCTGGCCTTCCGCATAGATCGTGTCGAAAGCCAGGCTCGACTTCCCCGACCCGGAGAGCCCGGTGAACACGATGAGGCGGCCGCGCGGAAGCTCCAGCGTCACATTCTTCAGGTTGTGTTCGCGCGCCCCCCTGATCACGATGGCATCGGCCGACACGGCCCGTCCTCCGGTGGCTTGGGCCGACATGATACTGCCCGCCTACGACCGAATCCCAGGGGTGTTGTTCGGCACGATGGCCGTCTCCGGGCCTCGGCTACACTCCCGTGGGAAGGCGCAAGGAGCTCTTATGATCGGGCAGGTCGTAGGTCTCTTCCAGCGGGTCGGCGCCGGGGAGATCGTCCTCGTCGTCATCGTCGTCGTCCTGCTCTTCGGAGCCAAGAAGCTTCCCGAGCTGGCTCGTGCCATCGGCAAGTCGGCGCGAGAGCTGCGCGCCGGGCTCAGCGGGGAAGACGAGCAAGAGAAAGAAAAGACCGACGACTAGGTCTTCCGTCGCCGGGGCGCGGCTTCGGCCATCGCCCTGAGTTCCCGCTTCAGGTCCTCGATCTCGTCGCGCAGACGCGCCGCGTACTCGAAGCGCAGCTCCCGGGCCGCCTCCCGCATCTCGTCCTCGAGGCTCCTGATGAGCCTTTCGAGGTCGTCGGCGGGAAGGTCCAGCGCAGGCCGCTCTTCGATCTCGCGGCGCCGTCGCTCCAGCGCGGCACCGCCGCTCTGCACCAGCTCCAGGATGTCGGACACCTTCTTGCGAATCGTCTGCGGATCTATGCCGCGTTCCTTGTTGTATGCCATCTGCAGAGCGCGGCGGCGATTCGTCTCGTTGAGGGCCTGCCGCATGGAGCGGGTCACGTCGTCGGCGTACATGACGACCTGGCCGTCGACGTTGCGAGCGGCCCTCCCGATGATCTGCACCAGCGACGTCTCCGAACGCAGGAATCCCTCCTTGTCGGCGTCGAGGATCGCCACCAGGCTCACCTCCGGCAGGTCGAGCCCTTCACGTAAAAGGTTGATGCCCACCAGCACATCGAACTCGCCGAGCCGCAGGTCCCTCAGGATCTGCACCCGCTCGAGGGTCTCGATCTCGGAGTGCAGATAGCGGGCCCTCACCCCCATCTCGAGCAGGTAGTCGGTCAGATCCTCGGCCATCTTCTTGGTCAGGGTCGTCACCAGGACCCGCTGATCCACCTCGGCGCGCCGCCGGATCTCCTCGAGTAGATCGTCGATCTGTCCCCTCGTCGGCTTGACCACGACCTCCGGATCGACCAGGCCGGTGGGCCGGATGATCTGCTCGACGACGGCCGCAGAGTGCTCCAGCTCCCACGGACCCGGGGTGGCGGAGAGGAACACGACCTGCCCCGCCTTGTCCCGCCACTCATCGAAACCCAGCGGCCGATTGTCGATCGCTGACGGCAGCCGGAAGCCGTGCTCTACGAGCACCTCCTTGCGGCTGCGATCCCCCTCGTACTGCCCATGCAGCTGAGGGATGGTGACGTGGCTCTCGTCGATGATCGTCAGGTAGTCGGACGGGAAATAATCCAGCAAGGTGTACGGGGGCTCCCCCGCTTCTCGGCCATCCAGGTGCCGGCTGTAGTTCTCGATGCCGTTGCAGTAGCCGACCTCGCGGATCATCTCGAGGTCGTAGGAGGTGCGCATGCGTAGGCGCTGCGCCTCGAGCAGCTTCCCCGCCTCATTCAGCTCCTCCAGGCGGCCCTCCAGCTCCTCCTCGATGGCGGCCATCGCCTTCAGCACGCGCTCCTGCGTCGTCACGTAGTGGCTGGCCGGGTACACCCAGAGTTCCGACAGCTCGTCGACCACCTCCCCGGTCACCGGATTCATCTGCAGGATGCGCTCCACTTCGTCCCCGAAGTACTCGACCCTGGCGACGGTCTCTTCATAGGCGGGGAAAATCTCCAGCGTGTCTCCGCGCACCCGAAAGCGGCCCCGGGCCAGGTTGACCTCGTTCCGGTCATATTGAATGTCGACGAGCCGCCGCACCGCGTGCTCGAGCGGGTACTCGACCCCTCGCACGAGTCGCAGTAGCTGCCCTTGGTACTGCTCCGGCGAGCCCAGCCCGTATATGGCGGAAACCGAGGCCACGATGATCACATCACGGCGGGTCAGCAGCGCCGCCGTCGCCGAGTGCCTGAGGCGGTCGATCTCGTCGTTGACCGAGGAGTCCTTCTCTATGTAGGTGTCGCTCTGCGGTATGTATGCCTCGGGCTGGTAGTAGTCGTAGTAGGACACGAAGTACTCCACCCTGTTGTTCGGGAAGAGCTGGCGAAACTCGTTGGCCAGCTGAGCCGCCAGCGCCTTGTTCGGCGCCAGCACGAGTGTGGGCCGCTGCACCTTCTCGATAAGCCAGGCCACGGTGGCCGATTTGCCCGAGCCCGTGATGCCGAGCAGGGTCTGGAAACGGTGCCCCCGCTCGATGCCGGATGCCAGCTCCACAATGGCGCGCGGCTGGTCGCCGGCGGGGGCGAAGTCGGAAACGACGCGGAAGGGGTTCATCGCCGCCACCATAACCTCGAGCCTCAGCTCAAGATCGCCTCCCAGGCTCGTTCGCACTCCCCGGCCAGGTGCTCCAGATTCCCCGAGTTGTCGATCACGATCTCGGCGGCGTCCAGCCACTCCCGACGCGAAGCCTGCACCGCTATGCGGGCCTCGGCATCGGCACGATTCATTCCGTGATGCACCAGCCGCTTGAGCCGAAGTTCGTCGGCTGCGTCGACCACCATCCATAGCCAGCCGGGGCCGAACAAGTCCTGGAGCAGCGGCATCTCGACCACGATCACCTCCGCGTCCGACTCCCCTATGCGAGCGCGTAGGTAGTCCCGGATTGCGGGATGGCTGACCGACTCCAGGGCGCGCAGCTCGTCCGCATCCGCGAACACGATCCTGCCCAAAGCCGTGCGATCGACCCGGCCGCCCACGATCACCTCGGGCCAGCGCTTGGCCACCAGAGCGTATGCCGGCTCTCCGGGCTCGAGGGCGCGGTGCCCGGCCTCGTCCGCGGAGAACACGGCGGCGCCGAAAGCCGCCAGGACGCCGGCGGCAGTGCTCTTTCCGCTGCCGATTCCGCCCCCCAACAGCACAAGCCGGGTGGAACTCACCTCCTCGACGTTACCCGGGCCCGGAAGTCAACCATGTCGCCGGGGAACGCGAAGCCAAGAGCTGCAGGCGATTGGCCGTCCCGTTCACGGAGATACTGCGGCTTCTTGACGCAGGGACGGGATGGGCTACTTGCGCCCGATCCCCTTCTCCTTGAGCTCCTGCAGAATGGCTTCGAGCGAAGCATCGGCGGCGAACGAAGACGCGGGCTCCTCGGCCGCCTCTTCTTCGCGCTGGAACTCGCGGCGGGACTTCTTGCGGGTGCTCCTCTCCTCGGCCCACTGGGCCCGTTGCTCCCACTCGGGTGTGGCCTGCTTGATGGACAAGCTGATGCGGCGCCGGTCGGCGTCGATCTCGGTGATCTTGACCTTGACCTCTTGACCCACCGACAGCTCCAGCTCGGGGCTCTCCACGTGATGCATGGCGATCTCCGACACGTGCACGAGGCCTTCCACCCCGTCGGTGATGGAGACGAAGGCGCCAAAGGGCACGGTCTTGGTGACGACACCGTCGACTACGTCGCCCACGTTGTGGCCCTCGGAGAACGACTCCCAAGGATCGTCGCGGGTCTGGCGGATGGACAGTGAGATGCGCTCGCGCTCGCGATCGATCTCCAGCACCCTGACTTCGACTTCGTCGCCCACCGATATCACCTCGGAGGGATGGCTCACGTGCTGCCAGGAGAGTTCGGAGACGTGCACCAGCCCGTCCATGCCTCCGAGATCGACGAAGGCGCCGAAATTCACCACGGAGGACACCACACCGCTGCGCACCTCGCCGACCTCGAGCTCGTCCAGGAAGGCATGGCGCTGCTCCGCCTGCTCCTCCTCGAGGAAGGCGCGGCGGGACAACACGACGTTGTTGCGGTTCTTGTCGAGTTCGATGACCTTGGCCTCGAGCGTTTCACCCACGTAGGGCTGGAGATCACGCACCCGCCTCAGCTCGACGAGAGAGGCTGGCAGGAAACCGCGAAGGCCGATATCCACTATGAGACCGCCCTTGACCACCTCGATGACCTGGCCGGTCACCGTCTCGCCCTCCTCCATGATCTTTTCGATACGGCCCCAGGCCCGCTCGTACTGGGCGCGCTTCTTGGACAGGATGAGGCGACCGTCCTGGTCCTCGAGCTGCATGACCAGCGCCTCGATCTCGTCGCCGACGGAGACCACGTCGGCTGGGTTGACGCTGTTACGAATCGACAGCTCGGAGGCCGGGATCACGCCTTCCGACTTGTAGCCGATGTCGACCAGCACCTCGTCGGGATCGACGCGGACCACGGACCCCGTGACCAGGCTTCCCTCGGTGAACTCGACCACGGTCTTCTCGACTGCGGCGGCGAAGTCCTCCTCGGTCATGTCGGCGGGCTGCTCGTCCTCGGCAGGGGCGGCCTCCGCAGCATCAATCTTCTTCGAGGTCTCCGCCTTCACCTCTTCGGTCGCGGCAGCCTCGTCCTTTGGCTCCTCGGGAGCGGCCGCCGCGGCGGCATCTCCCTCGGCGGACTGCGCCTGCTCACCGACCCCCTCGGCAGGCGCGCCCGTCGTATCTTCGGTCATGGGTGCGATTGTCTCCTCGGAACGATTGCACTCGAGCAGAACAACCCTGCCCAGAGGCAGCACAAGGCTAACACACCGCCAATGCCCCTCAGGCCTTGACGTCGGCCAAGCTGCTTCCGGTCGCCATGTCGACCCGCAGGGGAACCCGAAGCTCGGTGACCCCCTCCATGACCTCCCGCGTGAGGCCGACCACCTCGTCCATCTCCCCCTCGGGGCCCTCCAACAGCAGCTCGTCGTGTACCTGTAACAGCATCTCGGTCGCCAAGCGCCGTGCCTCCAGTTCGGCGTCGAGCACGATCATCGCCCGTTTGATGATGTCGGCGGCCGAACCCTGAATCGGCGCGTTGAGGGCCATCCTCTCCCCCATCTGCCGCACCCTGAAGTTGTCGGACACCAACTCGGGCAGGTAGCGGCGGCGTCCCAGGATGGTGGTGGTGTACCCGGTCTGCCGCGCCTCGGCCACTATGCCCTCCATGAACGCCTGCACGTCGGGGAACTGAGCGAAATAGGCGTCCATGTGCTCCTGGGCCTCCTCGGTCGGTATCTGGAGGCGCTGTGCCAGCCCGTAGGCCTCCATCCCGTAGAGGAGGCCAAAGTTGATCATCTTGGCCCGGCGCCGCAGATCCGCGCTCACCTGGTCGGGAGCCAGTCCGAACACCCTCGCCGCGGTGGCCGTGTGGATGTCGGCGCCTGAGGCGAACGCCTCCAGCAAGCCGGCATCGCCACTGACATGAGCCAGGATACGCAGCTCGATCTGGCTGTAGTCGGCGACGACGAACCGGCAGCCCGGCCCCGCCACGAACGCCCGCCGGATGGCACGGCCTTCCTCGGAGCGGACCGGGATGTTCTGCATGTTCGGCCGTTCCGACGAGATCCGGCCCGTGGCGGCGCCGGTCTGGTTGAAGATGCAATGGATGCGCCCGTCCGGGCCGATTAGGGGCAGCAGTCCGTCCACGTACGTCGAGCGCAGCTTCTCCAGCTCGCGGTAGTGCAGAAGATGCTCCACTATGCCGTGTTCGCCCGCCAGCTTCTGCAGCACGGACGCATCCGTCGACGGTGCGCCCTTGGGGGTCTTCTTGAGCACCGGGAGCTGCAGGCGCTCGAAGAGAACGCTGCGCAGCTGAAGCGTCGAGTTGATGTTGAACGGCTCTCCGGCAGCCTGGTAGATGGCCTTCTCCAACCCGCCGAGGCGATCGCGCAGGCTCTCGCCCAGCTCCTCCAGGTACTCCCGATCGGTGCCGATGCCGGCAACCTCCATCTTGGCCAGCACTCGCACGAATGGAAGCTCCACCTCCCTGAACAGCTCGAGGCTGGCGCGTTCCCGGAGCTGCTCGGTCAGCGGCTCGACCAGCCGGCGCACCGCCAGGGCGCGGCGCGCCGCGCCCTCGATGTCGGGGCCCGCCTGGTCGAAGGCCAGACTGCCCTGGGCCGAGCCGGAGGAGGGCTCACCGCCCTCGGGGGACACGATCTCGAGGCCGAGTATCCGGGAAGCCAGATCGCTCAATTCGGGCGCTCTCTCGGCAGGGTTGATCACGTAGCCGGCGAGAGCACTGTCGAACTCCAGGCCGCAAAGGTCCAGATCCATCTCCAGCAGCGCCCGGACCAGCCGCTTGGCATCGTGGAGCACCTTGGGAACCGTTTCATCGGCGAGGGCCTTCTCCAACCCGCCCAAGCGCGACAGAGGCACAAAAGCAGCCTGGTCGTCGCCGCCGGCCACGACGACTCCGACGAGATCGGACCCGTCCCACACCGCCTCGAGCACGAGACGGGCGCCGGGGCCGGCGAGGCCTCCGACATCCTCGGGAACCGTCACTTCGATGTCGGCCACCGCCTCAGGCGACGTCGGCTCCCCGCCCCCGACCTCTTGCAGCCGCCGCCACAGTGAACGGAATGCGAGCCCATCGAACACCTCGCGCACCCGTTCGGGGTTCCAGGGTTGCAGGCGGTAGTCACCTACCTCGGCTCCAACCTCCACATTCTCGATGAGCTTGATGAGCCGGCGGTTGAGAAAAGCCTGCTCCCTGGTCTCTTCGAGGCTTGTTCTCAGCTTCGGGGACAAGTCGTCGAGGTGCTCGTAGATGCCTTCCAGGCCGCCGTACTCCGACACCAACTTGGTCGCCGTCTTCTCGCCCACGCCGGGAACCCCGGGCAGGTTGTCGCTGGTGTCCCCCCGCAGCGCCGCGTAGTCCGGGTACTGAGCGGGGCGGATGCCGTAGCGCTCCTCGATGTAGCCGGTGTCGGCGATCACCGTGTCCGTGATTCCGCGCCGCGTGTACACCACTTTCACGCCGCCACCGATCAGCTGAAAGGCGTCTCGATCTCCGGTGACAATCAGCACATCCCAGCCTGCATCGGCGGCCTGCCGGGCCACCGTCGCTATCACGTCGTCCGCCTCGAACCCAGGGGCCCGAAGCTGGCGGATCCCCAATGCCTCCGTCACCTCGTCCATCAGCGGAAGCTGGCTCTTGAACAGGTCGGGCGCTGCCCGCCGTGTCGCCTTGTACTCCGGGTACTCCGCACTACGGAAGGTCTCCTCGGGAGTGTCCCAGGCCACCGCCATGGCATCCGGGTGCTCGTCGTCCAGCAGCTTCACGATCATGGATGTGAACCCGAAGACCGCGTTGGTCGTCCGTCCGTCGGGCGTGGCCAAGTCGGTGGGCAACGCGAAAAAGGCTCGGTAGGCGAGGCTATGGCCGTCGAGCAGCGCGAGCTTGGGCATCCCGCCGATCATAGGTCGCGGGGCTCAGTCGAGCCGCCGCAACAAGCGCTCCCGTTTCGCTTCGACGCGGTCTCGGCGCCTTCGAAGCGACTCGAGGGCGCGCTGGAACCGAGTTACGTCGGCGGCGGTCTCCCGAGCATCCTCGCGGGCGAGCGGGGTGCCGGCCACGACGGCATCGCGCCGAGCGTCGTCGTCGAGGTGTCGATGGATGCGCAGCTCCTCGGCCGTGAGCCGCTCCTCCTCACCGATGCGAACGATCTCGTCGGTCAGACGAAAGAGGCGCTTCTGAAGTCGTCTGCCAGCCAAGCTCAGCCCAATCCCATCCGAGCCGCCGCGAGCCGCCCCAACGCGTACACCGCCCCCGCCTATGATCGATGTGCGCCGGGATGGCGGAATGGTAGACGCGGTGGACTCAAAATCCGCTGGGCTCAGGCCCGTGGGGGTTCGACTCCCCCTCCCGGTACCACCGTCTCGTCGTGCCGCTACGAGCCCTCCGGCCGGTTCTGCCGGCCCACAAAATGATTCGTGATGGGCAGGCGCCGGTCGCCGGCCAGCGCCTTCTCGCTCACCCTCACCCCGGGCGGCGCCTGGCGACGCTTGTACTCGTTGCCGTCGACCATTCGCGTCACCTCGTCCACCGTGCTCTGCTTCACCCCGCGCAGCACGATGCCACCCGGCGACTGGTCCTCTTCGATGTATGCCTCCAGGATTCGGTCGAGCACGTCGTATGGAGGCAGGCTGTCGGTATCCTTCTGGTTGGGCCTCAGCTCCGCCGACGGCGCCTTGTGGATGACGGCCCTGGGGATCACATCACCGATCGAATTCCGCCACTTGGCCAGGGCGTACACCTGTGTCTTGTAGACGTCCTTGAGCACCGAGAACCCGCCCGCCATGTCCCCGTAGAGCGTTGCGTAGCCAACCGCCATCTCGGACTTGTTGCCGGTGGCGACCACCATGCGCCCGAACTTGTTGGACAGGGCCATGAGGATGGCGCCGCGCACCCGAGCCTGGAGATTCTCCTCGGTCGTGCCCTCCTCGGTCTCCGCGAACGGCTCGGCCAGGGCGCTCTGCAGTCCGGTGAGAGGCGCCTCGATGCGTATCTCGTCGAAACGAATGCCTAGGTTCTCCGCCAGCTGCCTCGAATCGGTCACGGAGCCCTCCGAGGAGTGAGGGCCGGGCATGGTCACACCCCACACCGCTTCGGCTCCCAGGGCGTCGGCGGCGATGGTGGCGGTGAGAGCCGAGTCGATGCCCCCGGAAAGCCCAATGACGACGCCCTTGAATCCGTTCTTGCGCACGTAGTCGGCAAGCCCGGTGCAGAGCGCCCGGTACACCTCTTCCTCGTCGCCCAGTGTTTCGGCGGACTCCGGGGGCGGATCAGGCTCTCCGAGCAGCAGAGTGCCCCGGCTCACGATGCGGGCTCGCACATCGCGCCTGCCCTCCTTGGGAAGCGGCACATCGACCCAGAACAAATCCTCCTCGAACTGTGGCGCCCGGTAGAGCAGATCCCCCGATCCGGCAAACACCAGGCTCTGACCGTCGAACACCAACTCATCCTGCCCGCCGACGAGATTCACGAAGACCAGGGGAAGGCCCATGTCCTGCGCCCTGGAGCGGAGCATCTCCTGTCGCTCTTTGCCCTTGCCTCTGTGAAAAGGCGATGCGCTTATGTTGAGAAGCGCATCTGCCCCAGCGCGAGCCTGCTCGGCGGGAGGCCCATCGGCCACCCACATGTCCTCGCAAACCGATATGCCGACGATGGCGCCGTTGATCTCCCACAAGAGCCCGGATTCGGTGCCGGGTATAAAATAGCGGCGCTCGTCGAACACCCCATAGTTGGGAAGAAGGGCCTTGCGATAGATGCCGCGCAGGCGCTTGTCGTGCAGAACGGCGGCGGCGTTGTGGAGGCGAAGGCTCCCGGCGTCATCCCGACGGGCCCCGCCGCCCGCCCTCTCCGCGCAGCCTACAACCGTCGTCGCCTCGCCGGCCTTGGAGGCCAGCCGGTGCACCGCCTCGGTGTTCGCACCCACAAAGCCCTTTCGAAGCAGCAGATCCTGAGGCGGGTATCCGGTGATGGCCAGCTCCGGTAGCAGCAACAGATCGGCCTGACAGCCCTCGGCCCACTCCATCGCCTTGGCGATTTGTTCTACGTTCCCGTCGATATCCCCGACGGTCGGGTTGATCTGGGCGCATGCCACGCGGATGTAGTCCATGACCGGAGAGTATCGCCTCCGCAGGTCCTTGCCGCCACGCCGTGACGAATCACGCCCCTAGGAGCGCCACATGGCCGCCGCCAGCTCCTCCACGGCTGCGGCCAGCGAGCTGGATGCAGCCTTCACATCGGGCGCCTCCAACACTCGACGCACGAGCGCCGATCCGACGATCACCCCGTCGGCGAGCTGCGCCGCCTGGTGCGCCGACGCCGGGCCTGAGATGCCCACCCCCAACACCAAGGGGATGTCGGTGACGTCCCGCACCCGGGCTGCGAGCTCTGCGGCGCGGCGGCTCGCCTCTCCGCGCTCGCCCGTGACTCCCATGTCGGCGATGCCGTAGATGAACAGCGGATCCGCAGCCACCACCCTCTCGAGCCTCTCGTTTGGCGTCGTCGGGGCCACGAACAGCACGAGGCCCAGGCCTGAGGCCAGCGCAGCCTCGGAGATCGGCCCCGATTCCTCAACCGGCAGGTCGGCCACGATCAGACCCCGTGCTCCGGCGTCGGCCGCCATGGCGGCGAACCGCTCCGGGCCTATTCGGAGCACCGGATTCGTGTAGGTCATGAGCAGACAGGGCCTGCCCGTGCGCTCGGTGACCGCGGCCAGCACCTCGAGGCCCCTGTGCACCGTGGTTCCGGCGGCCAGGGCAGCCGCACCGGCCCGCTGGATCACGGGACCGTCCATGAGGGGATCGGAATAGGGCAGGCCCACCTCGAAACCGTCGGCGCCTGCTTCCGCCATGGCCACGAAGAGCTCGGCCGACACCTCGGGACTCGGCACTCCGGCCATCAGGTACGGCAGCAGCGCCGCGCGGCTCTCGGCGGCGACGCCCTCGAAGAGGCCGGCCAGCTCGCTCACGCTTCACCCCTCCGGGCCGCCACTTGCTGCACGTCCTTGTCGCCGCGCCCCGACAGGCACATCACGACCGTTTTGCCGGCAAGCGAGGCCCGCTCCTTGGCCAGCCAGGCCAGGGCGTGCGCCGCCTCGAGGGCCGGGATGATGCCCTCGGTCCGCGAAAGGAGATCCATGCCGTCGAGCGCCTCATCGTCGGTGACCGACACGTACCTGGCGACACCGGCGTCCTTGAAGTAGGAATGCTCGGGACCGACACCCGGGTAGTCGAGACCGGCAGAGATCGAGTGCGCCTCCCTTATCTGACCTTCTTCGTCCTGGAGCAGGTAGGTCAGGCAACCGTGGAGCACGCCCGGCGATCCCGCTCCCAGGGAAGCGCCGTGCTTGCCGGTCTCGATTCCGTATCCCCCGGCCTCGACGCCCACCAGCTCCACCCCCTTCCCGGCAAACGGGAAGAACATGCCCATGGCATTCGATCCGCCGCCGACGCATGCCACCATCAGGTCAGGCAGCTCGCCGGCGAGCTGGGCCAGGGTCTCGTCGCCGATGACCCGCTGCAGCTCCCTGACGATCCAGGGGAAGGGATGCGGGCCGACGACCGACCCCAGTATGTAGTGGGTGGTCTCGACGGTGGCCACCCAATCACGCAGCGCCTCGCTGGTGGCGTCCTTGAGGGTCGCCGCCCCGGAGGTCACGGGGATGACCTCTGCACCCAGCATGCGCATGCGGTACACGTTGGGTGCCTGACGCTCGACGTCCACGGTGCCCATGTACACGGCACACTCCAAGCCGAGCAGCGCCGCGACCGTAGCCGTGGCCACGCCGTGCTGGCCGGCGCCGGTCTCGGCTATGACGCGCGGCTTCCCCATGCGCTGAGCCAGCAGCCCTTGGCCCAGCGTGTTGTTGATCTTGTGGGCCCCCGTATGTGCCAAGTCCTCCCGCTTCAGCAGCAGACGGAACCCGAGCTCCTCGGACAGCCGCGCCGCCTCATACAAAGGAGTGGGACGCCCCACGTAGTCGTGCAGCAGGCCGTCGAGGCGGGCCCGGAACTCGGGATCGGCCCACGCCTCGACAAAAGCGGCCTCGAGCTCTTCAAGAGCCGCCATCAGCGTCTCCGGGGCAAAACGCCCCCCGTACTCTCCAAAACGCCCGCGCTCGTCGGGCCGCGGCATCACCATCGTGTCGCCTCCACGAATCGCCTCATCTTCGCACGGTCCTTCACCCCGGGCGACGTTTCGACACCGGTGGCGGTGTCGACACCCCAGGGTCCGGCCACGGATATGGCGTCGGCGACGTTCTCCGACGTCAGACCGCCGGCGATTACCACATCGCGGTCGCAGGCGGCGGCCAGGGCCCAATCGAAGCTGCGGCCGGTGCCTCCATGGCGCCCTGGAACGGCGGTATCGAGAATGGGTATTGCCCAGCTAGGAATTCCTGCCAAGTCCACCAGATCAACCACCTGCACCGGAAGCAGGACCCGCAGCCCCACCGAAAAAGCGGCTTCAGCGGCCTCGGCGGCGTGGCGCCCGTGCGGCTGCACCCCAGTCACCCCGGCCTCCCGCGCAGCCGCCACCAGATCCTGCGGCTCCAGATCCACACTCACGAGGAAACGCTCCACGGCCAGGCCCGCCCCAAGCTTCGCAGCTTGTTTCGGGCTCACTCGACGCGGCGACTCCGAGGCAACCACGAACCCCACCGCGTTGACGCCCAGCTCGACCGCCGCCTCCACATCGGCCCGCCGCGTCATGCCGCACAGCTTCACCCAGGTCACCGGCCCGCCCTCTTCAACTCGCCAACAAGGGCGGCCGCGTCTGGAGCTCGCACCAATGCCTCGCCGACCAGGATGGCGTCGTAGCCGGCTGCCGCCATGCGCGCTGCGCCCTCCGGCGAGGAGACCCCGCTCTCGGCCACCGCCACCGCATCGGGCGGCAGGTGTCGCCTCAGCCTCTCGGCGGTGGTGAGATCCACGCTGAACGTGTCCAGATCCCGGTTGTTGACGCCGACCAGCGCCGGTCCGAAGCCGGCGACGCGCCCCGCCTCCGCCTCGGAATGCACCTCGACCAGCGCGGCCAGCGCGGCGGCCTCTGCTTCCGCCAGCAGAGCGCCGAGAATGTCGTCGTCGAGCACGGCCGCGATCAGGAGCACAGCATCGGCGCCGGCGGCCGCCGCCTGCCACACCTGAGCCGGATGAAGGACGAACCCCTTACAGAGCACGGGCAGCCCCGACGCCTGGCGAGCTTCCTGCAGATCCTCGAAGCTCCCCCCGAAGTGGTCGGGCTCGGTCAGCACGGAAAGGCAGCAGGCTCCACCGTCGCGATAAGCACCGGCCGTGGCCGCGACGTTGAGGTCCGGATCGATGAGGCCCACCGATGGGGAACGCCGCTTGATTTCGGCGATCACCGACAGGCCCGGCGCGGCCAGCGGCGCCGAAAAGTCTCGGTGGTCTTCCCGTTGCGCGGCGCGGCCTCTCAGCTCGTCTTCGAGACCGATCACCTCGTCGAGCCGGGCTCGCACCGACTGCAGGATTGGCTCCAGCATGGCGTCATCGTAGGTGCCGGGCCGCAACGCCTAGGACGGAGGCGAGGCCAAAGGCACGACAACCGACACGGTCGTGCCCTTGCCCGGCTCGCTGTCGACCTCCGTTGACCCTCCCATCGCTCTCGCCAGCTCGGCCACGATGGACAGCCCAAGGCCGGATCCTTCGGGCCGCACCGGCCGATAGTGCTGGGCCACGTACAGCCGCTCGAAGATGTGCGGCACATCCTCGGGTTCGATGCCCGACCCGGTGTCGGACACCGCGACACGCGCCCGGCCTTCCTCCTCCGTCAGCACGACGCGCACCCGGCCCGGCGCCGGCGTGTACCGCAGGGCGTTCTCCACCAGGTTCCCCACCACTTGGTCGAAGCGATCCGGATCCACCAGGGCATCGGGTATCGAGGCGAGATCCGCCTCCAGCGTGACCCCTGCCTCGTCGGCCTTGTGGCGGAAGGCCTCGACCGTGCCCCTCAGGTGGCCGGACAGGTCGACGTGCTCGGGACGCAGGCTGAACTCGCGGGACTCGATACGCGACAGCAGCATCAGGTCCTCGACCAGCCGGCCCAGCCGCCCCGACTCCCGCTGGATGACCGAGGCCACTTTGGCCAGATCCTCCTCGGGTACCCGCCCTTCGGCCAGCGCTTCACCGTACCCGGTGATCGTGGTGAGCGGGGTCCGCAGGTCGTGGCTCACGCTGACGAGGAACTCCCTCTCACGGCGTCGCGCGTCTTCCAGCTGCTCACCCATCTCGTTGAACGCACGAGCCAGCTCTCCAATCTCGTCGTCGCTCTCGATCGGAGCCCGCGCCGACAGATCTCCGGTCGCCAGGCGACGCGAGGCGTCGCGCAGCCCGTCGAGCCGCTGCGCCAGGAAGCGGGACAGATAGACGGCAAGCAGCGCGGCCAGGGCCACGCCGAGCCCGATGGCCCACAGGAACCGAACCAGCACGCCGGTCCACGGCACCAGCTGCAAATCGGTGCCGATGACGACCACCACCGTTCCCAGCGGCCTCGAAGGTAGGGCAAAGGCGTAGCCGGCCACCTCCTCGCCGTCGACCTCGCCGGTGAACTCGACGCGGCCCTCCAGATGGGCCACGCCTCCCGGGATCTGATCGACCAGCACGGAATCCGATCCGACCACGCTGACCTCCTCGCCGGGCCCTACGACGGCCGCCTCCACGTAGTCGTGGCCGCCCACAGAACGCACGATGGCCAGGAGCTGGCCCAGGCTGCGGATAGGGATGACGGGGCCTTCCCCGTTACCCCCGACGTGAGGCCGCAGAGAAGTCTCGATGAGGCCTGCAGTGGCCTCGGCCTGCCTGGTGAACTCGTGGCGGACCGAGCCCTCCACGGAGCGGCTGATGAGGATGGCCGCAACGGTGCCACCCACGCTCAGCGTGGCCGCGGCCACGATCACCAGAGACCAGAAGAAGCGCCTGCGCATCGGTCTACTCGCCCATCCTGTACCCGACTCCCCAGACGGTCTCGATGGGTATGCCCTCGAGCTTCTTGCGCAGCTGGCGCACGTGCACGTCGACGGTGCGGGTCTCACCGAAGTAGTCGTAGCCCCAAACCGCCTCCAAGATCTGCGCCCGCGACAGCACCAGGCCGCGGTTCTCCGCCAGGTACCAGAGCAGATCGAACTCCCGGGCGGTTGGGCTCACCACGTCGCCGCCGGGGCCGCGCACCTGGCGCCGGCCACTGTCGATCTCCCATCCCTCCAGCTCGATGACCCCCGGCGCTCTCGGCGCCTCCTCGGCGCGACGCAGGACGGCGCGCACCCGCGCCAGGAGCTCCCGCGGCGAGAACGGCTTCGTCACATAGTCGTCGGCACCAATTTCGAGGCCGACGATCTTGTCGATCTCGGTGTCGCGCGCCGTCAGCATGATGATCGGCACATCGCTGGAGGCTCGGATGCGGCGGCACACTTCGATGCCGTCCATGCCGGGAAGACCCAGGTCGAGGAGCACCAGCCGAGGGCTCCGGTCCCGCACCGCCTCCAGGCCCGCCTCGCCGTCGGTGGCATGGACCAGGCGAAGGCCCTCCTGCTCGAAGTACATACGTACGAGGTCGGCAATGGCCTCCTCATCCTCGATCAGGAGCACGGTCCCCTTGGCGCTCACTCTGCCTCCTTCCGCCACATGATCACCCGGCGATTGTTCGAGGTGTGTTAGAGCGGAGACAAAACGCCCCTTCACTGCCGCGATACCGGAAAGGAGGGTACGCCGGCGCTTCAGCAGCCGCTCAGACGAGGCCCGAGCCCTCGATGGCAGCCAGCAGCGCCGCCGCCTTGTTCAGGCACTCCAGGTACTCGCGGTCGGGTTTGCTGTCGGCCACCACACCCGCCCCGGCCTGTACCCAGGCTTTCCCTCCTGCCGCGATCATCGTGCGCAGGGCGATGGCCGTGTCCAGGTTGCCAGAAAAGTCGATGTAGCCGACCGCGCCGGCGTAGGGGCCTCGCGCCACCGGCTCCAGCTCATCGATGATCTCCATGGCCCTCACCTTCGGAGCTCCCGAGACCGTGCCGTGCGGGAAGGTCGCCCGTAGCACGTCGACGGGGCCGACACCCTTCCGCAGGTCACCGGAGACCCCGGAGACGATGTGCATCACATGCGAGTAGCGCTCTATGACCATGAGATCGTCGACGTTCACAGTCCCGTACTCGCAGACACGGCCCAGGTCGTTTCGGGCCAAGTCCACCAGCATGACGTGCTCGGCCCGCTCCTTGGGATCGGCCAGCAGCTCCTGCTCCAGCGCCTCATCCGCGGCGGGGTCGGCGCCTCGAGGGCGGGTCCCGGCGATGGGCCGACTGAAGACCCTGCCCTCATGGGCGCGCACCATGAGCTCGGGCGAGCAGCCGGCGATGCACAGCCCTTCGTAGCGCAGGAAAAACATGTACGGGGAGGGGTTCACCAGGCGCAAGGCCCGATAGACGGCAAAGGGGTCCCCGGCGAAAGGCACTTCGAGCCGAAAAGAAGGCACGATCTGAAATGCGTCGCCGGCTTCGATGTAGCGGATCGCCTTGGCCACCGCCGCCTCGAACACCGGCTGCTCCATTGTCGATACCGCCTCTGGGATCCCATCGAACGCGGGCCGAGGCGCCACCGACCGAGGCGGCGCCTCGGACAGATCGGCCACCGCCCGCTCCAGGCGGGTCACCGCGGCGTCGTAGTCAGAAGCCGGGTCGTCGCCGACCAGCACGTTGCGGATGAGCATGATGGTCTGTCGGAAGCGGTCCAGAGCGGCCAGCGACCCAACCACCTGCCAGATCATCTCCGGCAGGCTTCGGTCGTCGGGCGGCCGGTCGGGAAGATGCTCCACATAGCGAACCGCGTCGTAGGCGAGGTAGCCGACCAGACCGGCATACAAGGGAGGCATGTCGAGGAGGTCCGGGGTGCGGAATCGCCGCGCCACTCCGTCCAGTACCTCGAGAGGGTTGCCCGCCGGCAGGTCCACTTCTGCACCCACGGCGGTGGTGATCCCGTCCCGAGCACTCAGCAGGAACAGCGGATCCCAGCCCATAAACGACCAACGGGCCCAGCGCTCCCCTCCCTCAACCGACTCCAGCAAGAACGCAGGCCCGTCGCCGGCCAGCTTCTCGAACACCGAGACCGCCGTGTCCCGATCCCCCAGCACCTCCAGGCGCACAGGCACGATCGGGTAATCGGCGGCGAGCCGGATGAATTCTTCGCGTGAGGGAGTCGGCTGCACGACGCCAGGCTAACCCGGCGCCCGGGCAGCTCAGATGTTGTTCCAGGGCAGATCGGGCAGAACCCTCGAGAACCAGCCGTTGAGCTCTGTGAGCCGGTCGGTGGCCAGGAGGACCCCAAAAGCGGCCAGCAGCAGGCCGGACGCTACGGTGATCGGTTTGGCGTGTCGGCGAAGCCAGCCGAAGAACCCCAGCGCCTTGCTCATGCCGATGCCCGCCAGCACGAAGGGAAGCCCGAGCCCCAGCGAGAAGACGGCCAGCAAGATCATGCCCTCGGCCGGGCTGGCCGATCCGCCTCCTGCGGCCAGAGTGAACATGCTGGCCAAGGCGGGGCCGACGCAGGGGGTCCAGCCGAAGCCGAAGGCCGCGCCCATGACCGGGGGAGCCCAAACGCCCAGGCGCGAGGGACGCACCTCGATGCGCTGCTCCTGCATGAACGGAAGGAACAGACGCGGGGTCCACACAGCGGTCACCGCGAGGAACAGGCCCATAGCGATGACGAATCCACCCCCGATCACCCTCAGCATCTCCTTGTTCCTGGTGAACAGGTTCCCACCGATGGTCCCGACGGCGGCGCCTAGCGCCACGAAGACCACGGTGAAGCCAGCCACAAAGAGCAGCGTGACCCACAACATGCGGCGGATGCTCGCTTTGCCTTCGGTGAGGTCCGCCGCCGAGTACCCGGACATCATGCTGAGGTAGCCGGGCAGGAGCGGCAGCGCACATGGCGACACGAAGGCGAGAGCGCCGAACCCGAAAACGGCCAGCAGGCTGAAGATGTTGAGGCTGGTGATCTCCAAGGGCCCTGCCGGTGTCGTCCCGACGGTCAACGGTACCGGGACCACGGTTGTTCCCGGTAACCTCGCCCGGTGATACGCCGAGCGCGACTGGCGACCATGGCGCTCCTGGACCCACTACGACCTTCGGCACCCTTGGGGCGCCTCCAGGTTCGGGTACTCATGCTGCTCGGCATGATCGCGTTCGGCCAGGGATGGTCCGGCAACGTGCTCACCCACACCCTTCCTTTTACTCAAGAGAGCTTCGGGCTCAGCGACGGCGGCGTCGCAGGCCTCGAGACCGTGATACGCGCCGTGGCGCTGCTGGCGCTGATGCTGTCCTGGTGGGGCGACCGCCGCGGCCGGCGCGTCCCCCTGCTGCTCGCCTTTCTGATACTGCCCGCGGCGAACCTGGCTACGGCCTTCGCCCCTTCGCTCGCCGTCTTCACGCTCGAGCAGTCGCTCGCCCGCATCGGCAACATCGCCATAGGCGCCCTGGCCCTGGTCGTGCTGACGGAGGAGATGGAGCCGGAGGTACGCGGGTACGCCGCTGCCGTCTTCTCACTGTTCGTCAGCATGGGAGTCGGTTTTGGGCTGCTCCTGTCTCGCTTCGCCGAGGCCGGAGAGGAAGCCTGGCGTATCCTCTTCGGCGTCGGCGCGGCGCCGCTTCTGTGCTTCCCGCTCGTCCTCGTCCATCTGCGCGAATCGCGGGCGTTCCACGGCCAGCCCACGGTTCCCACCCTGACGGCGGCTCTTCGCCGCGGCCCGAGGCGCTACTTCTGGCCCATGGCGGGCATCTCCTTTTTTGTGGCCGCCTTCACCGGCCTAGCCGCCAACTTCATCCTGATCCGACTCAACAACCACTTGGGATGGGACCAGGGCACCGCCTCGACCATGCTCGTGCTCACCAGCACCCCGGCCGTGCTGCTGGGCCTCCTCGCCGGCGGCCGCGCCGCCGATGTCGCCGGACGCCGCCCCACCGAGGTTGTGGCAATGTTCATCGGGGTTGGGGGCGCCTGCCTCTTCTACTTCTCTGACGTGGGGTGGGTCATGGCTCTGGGCATCTTCCTTTCCCTCACGGGCACTTCGGCGTTCGCACCGGCCTTCGCCGCTCAGCGCTCCGAGCTGTTCCCCACCGCCTTCCGCTCCACCGCGACCGCCTGGCTGAGCAACGTCGGCATCCTGGGATCGCTCAGCGGCTTCGCCGCCGGGTACTTCATCATCGATTCCATCGGCCTGCCCACAACGGTGGGCATCATCGGAGCCCTCGTTTTGGCCTCAACGTCCCTGGTGCTCCTGATTCCCGAGACGCGGGGGTTGGACATCATCGCCGAGCCCTCTCAGGCCGGCGGGCCCGTCTTCTCCGGGTAGGGGCACAGATCCGCCAGGGGGCACTGCCAGCACCGCGGCTTACGCGCGTCGCACACCTCACGACCGAATTGGATGAAACGCATGGAGATGCCGGCCCACTCCCGCTCCGGGTACAAGGAGCGCAAGTCGAACTCGATCTTCGTCGGATCGTTCTCGGAGGTGAGCCCCAGCCTGCGCGATAGCCGCTTCACGTGCGTGTCCACGGCGACGGCCGGCTCCCCAAAGGCCTCGGCCAGCACCACGCTGGCCGTCTTCCGCCCCACACCGTGGAGGGTGACGAGCGTCTCGAGATCCGACGGAACCGCGCCGCCGAAGCGCTCGTCCAGGTCGCGGCTCAGCTCGATGATCGCCTCGGCCTTGGCCCTGTAGTAGCCGGTCGAATAGACCACCTGCTCCACTGCTTCGGGATCGGCCGAACCCAGATCCCGAGGCGTCGGCCAGCGCTCGAACAGAGCCGGGGTGACCCGATTGACGTTCTCGTCCGTCGTCTGGGCGCTGAGCACCGTGGCGATGAGCAGCTGCCATGGATCGACGTAGTCGAGAGCGGTGCCGATCTCCGGATAACGCCTCTTGAGGCGTCCCAGAACGGTTCGGGCACGACGACGCTCATCGCTTCGCCTGGCGTCCATCGGGAGGCATGCTAGGTCGGGTACCCTCCGGTGGCCTTGACGGACAGAAGCGACGAGTCATCCGGGCAGAACAGGTTGCGTGCCGCCGTCCTCCGATACGGCCGGGTGGAAGGGGACCTGCTCAAAGTCGACGACTTCCTCAACCACCGGGTCGATGCCGGGCTCCTCGCCGCCATAGGTGCCGACCTTGTACGGCGCTTCGAACCACCCGATCTTCTCCTCACCGCGGAGGCCAGCGGGATCCCTCCGGCACTCGCCTGCGCCCTCCATTTGGGCGTTCCCATGGTCTTCGCCAAGAAGTACCTTGGCCCCGGGAGCCGCCACGCGTTCTTCCGTGAGGTCCATTCGCCCACACGAGGATCGGAATACCGGGTCGAGGTAGAACGCCGGGTGCTTCCAGGCGGGCTCGCCGTCCTCGTGGTCGACGACTTTCTCGCCGGCGGGAGTACCGCCGAGGCGCTCGGCGAGATAGCCGAAGAGGCGGCGTGCAGCGTGGTCGGCCTCACTTTTGTCATCGAGAAGGCGTACCAGAAGGGTCGGGAACGGCTCGAAGCCCACGGCTGGCGTGTTGAGTCGCTCATCCGCGTCGGCTCTCTCGCCGGCGGTGTGATCAGCCTGGCCGATTGAGCCGGCGGCCCATCCAACCCCGCCTTGCGCGGCGGCCGCGGCACGACCTGCCTTCCAGCCCCGGTGCGGCTGAAGGACCTCCTGCCGCTAATCTCCACCGGCGCAGAACGAAGGACGGCCTTGCACTCTCGACCGGCCCGCCAACCGACGAAGCTCGCCTTCCACGCCTCCCGCATCGTCATCGACATCGGCGTTCTGATGGTGCTGGGATCGATGAGCCTTGCCTTTATCACCACTGAGGCCGGCAATCGGAGCGCGCTCGCCGCCGACGCTCTGCCCACCCTGCTGCTCCTCCTCCCCATCTTTGTCATCACCCTGCTCCCCGATCACAGCAATCCCATCCCTGATGTGCTCGGCTGGCTGTCGCTCATCCTCGGCTTTGCCGCTTTCCCATACGCCCTGATCAAGTACCTCGACGCCTCGACACTCGCCGGCGCCCTCGGAGGCAGCGTCGGCTGGGGAGCCCGCCTCCACGTCTTCGGAGCCTGCGTGGTGATCGGCGGAATCGGCATCGGCCTGGCCCGCAGCTTCCTCGGACTCCCGGCGGCCGGCACATATCCGTCCAGGTCGGAGCCACGCTGGATCCGCCACAGCCAACAAAGGCTCTCGCGAAAGGCCACAGCCGCCGGGCCAGCCAGGCACGCGGCCCGGGCCGGCGCCGCCGATCGCACAGACTCAAAGGCTGAGACCATCACGGACGCTCGTGGAGGCGCATCGGCCCGCCCCTCCGCCGGTCCCACAATCACGCCTGCCGCGGCGAAGCCCCGCTTCCCCATCGACCCCGACGCCCCCACCCGGGTGATGCCGGCTGTGGGCTCGCCTCACGGCGGGCTCGCCGGCGCCGATGTCGACGACGAAGCCACCACCGAGGTCGTGCCCATCCCCGACCTCCCTGCGCGCCACAAACCGGTTCCACACCCACATCCCTTCGAAGCCGAACCGGCGGATGCCGACCAGCCGCCGCTGATCCCCGACTTCCTGGACGCCTCGGCCCACGATCCCGACGAGCCCGATCGGGGGCCGGGACCCGGCGCCGGGCCCGGTGGCTAGCCGGTGCACCGGTCCCGAATCGTCGTACTCGTCGGGATCCTCCTCACCGGCGGCGCCGCGTTCCTGCCCTATACGCATCTGCCCACCGTCGGCAGCATCAACGGCATCGACGGCGCCGCCTGGCCGGCACTTCTGCCCCTGACCATCGTCTTGCTCATTGCAGTTGTTGGCGACCGGGTTGAGGGCAACCGGCTCATTCCCGGCATCATCTCGACCATCTTCTCCTGTGCCGCAGTTGTGTTTGCGGTCGTGAAGATCAACGATGCCCTCCTGTCGGTCCGCGACACCGAAGATGCAGCCGTCGGCGCCGGCCCCTGGGTGCTCTTGGCTGGGACTATCGTCGTCCTCGCCGGCAGCTTGCTCGGCTTCACGCGTCGCGTCGGCTGATTCCCGCCATCCGGACTCCAGCGACCTGCCCTCGAAGCCGCTGCGCCCCTATGCTCCGCAGCCATGCGCACGCCGCGGGTCGCCTACCTCGCCCTCGCCATCGCCGCGCTGCTATTCGGCTTGACATTCGTGATCATCAAGGACGCGGTGGAGACCCTGCCCCCTCTTGGGTTCGTGGGATGGCGTTTCCTGCTCGGCGCCACCGTGCTAACCGCGATCTCACCTCCCCGCAACCGCGCCGTGTGGCGTGACGGCATCATCGCCGGCGCCATCCTGTTCACCGGCTATGCCATGCAGACGCAGGGGCTCACCACCACTTCGGCGTCCAACTCCGGGCTCATCACCGGCCTGTACGTCGTGTTCACACCTCTCCTGGCGGCAGCCGTAGCCCGCCGGAAGCCGAGCATCCTCATCGTGGCCGGAGCCTTGCTGGCCTTTGCCGGCTTGGCCGCCCTCACCTTGGACGCCGGATTCTCCCTTCAGGAGGGCGACATACTCACGGTGGGCTGCGCCGCCTCATTTGCCGCCCACATCGTGTACCTGGCCCGCGTGGCGCCGCGCCACAACGTCGTCTCTTTCACCTCGGTGCAGCTGCTGGTCACGGCTGTTCTCGGACTCGCGTCGGCTGCCCTGCTCGAAGGGCTCCAGACCCCGCCCTCCGACGTCTGGCCGGCCCTGCTGCTCACCGGCCTGGCCGTCAGCGCAGGCGCATTCCTCCTTCAGGTCTGGTCGCAGACCGTCGTAGGGCCGGCGCGCACCGCCATCATGCTCGCGCTCGAGCCCGTGTTCGCCGCAGCGGCCGCCGCCGTGTGGCTCGGTGAACGCCTCACCGCCCGGGGATGGGCGGGGGCGTCGCTCATCCTCATCGGCATCTACGTCGTGCTGTCGACAAGTGGCGAGGAGGACGAGCTACCCGCCGCCGAAGCCATCACCGAGGCCCACTGAGCCTCCGCTCTGACGCGTGATAGCGACGCGGCGAGCCCGCAGTGCCAGCCGCAGAACAAAAAGCAGCGCGAAGACCACCAGAAGCAGCATGGCGACGAGCTCCGGTCCGTCGAAGTAGGAGGTGTGACATGAGCTCAAGCCTTCCTGGCACAGGCCCCAACCGTCACCACCACCGGCGAGATCGAGCAGCACGAGCATCGGCACCAGCGTGACCGCCACTATGGCGGTGATCACGAGGCCGATGACTATGCGGATTCCGATCACGGCATGAGGTTACCGGCCATACGGCGCCGGTGGCAGTCCAAATCACAGCCCTGTAACCTCGGAACATGAAGCGCGAAGCCGGCCACCTGCAGCCCTACGCGTACTTCGAAGAGCCTTTCACCGGCGAGGAGCGCGCCGTGCTCGAGCGGTTCTTCACCAACACGAAGGGGCCCGTCTTCGCTCTGGTGAACCTGCCCGAAGTAGTCAAGGGAGCCCTGTTCGCTCGCTACAGCCGCTCCCCGAAGTCGCTGCGCCGCCTCTTCCTCGACGAGTTCTGCGATACCGCCGCCGTGGGCGCCGCCACCGCCACAGCCACAGCCACCGGGGCACGGGTACACACTCGACGAGCCGAGGATCTCTACCACAGGGTCTTCACCGAGTACGGGGACGATTCCGTGGCTCAGCTCGGGGGTGTGCACCTCGCCTGCGAGCAGGCCTCCAACATCCTCACCAAGGTCCTCGAATGGGGACGCCTGGCCGCCTACCTGGAACAGAGCACTCGGTACATGTTCTACGACCGGCTCCTCGGAGACCGCTACCGCTACCTGGTCCCGCCCGAAGTGGCGGCCTCCCGGTTGACCGCCCGGTACCGGGACACTATCGATTCCCTCTTCGCAACGTACGGCGCGCTGGCAGGGCGCCTCGCACGCTTCTACGAGGCTCTCTATCCGCGGGAGGGCGACGACTCAGAGTCGGTCTATCACTCTGCCCTCCGGGCTCAGGTGTGTGACGACCTCCGCGGCCTCCTGCCGGCGGCGACCCTCTCCAACCTCGGCATCTACGCCAACGGACAAGCGTTCGAGATGCTCCTGCTGCGCATGCGGGTGCACCCCCTCGCCGAGGTCCGCCACTATGCCGACCTCATGCTCACCGAACTGCGCAAGGTGATCCCCTCCTTCGTGCGGCGCGTCGACATGCCCGATCGAGGCATGGTGTGGAGCAGCTACCTCGAGGAGACGGCGCGCCAGATGCGCGACATCGGTGCCGGTCTCTCCCTGGAAGCCGACCCGCGGCCCCAGGTGAGCCTCGTCGAATGGGATCCGGACGCCGAGCTCAAGATCGCCGCTGCCGCCCTCTACCCGTACACCGATCTCCCCGACGACCAGGTGCTCACTTCAGTCTCCGCTTTGGGCGCCGACGAACGTTGCCGCATCATCGAGGCATACGTCGGCCACAGGACCAACCGCCGCCACCGTCCCGGACGGGCCTTGGAGCGAACCTGCTACCGCTTCGACATCCTCTGCGATTACGGGATCTTCCGCGACCTGCAGCGCCATCGCATGCTCACCTTGGAGTGGCAGCCCTTGGGCACCAGCCACGGATACGTGGTTCCGCAGGCACTGGAGGAGGTAGGCGCCGCCGACGACTGGCACGCCGCCATGGACCGTGCGGCGTGCCTGCACGCCTGCCTTGGGGAGGACCTGGGCAGGGACGTCTCCCAGTACTGCGTGCCGTTCGCCTTCCGTGTGCGTTTCTCCATGCAGATGACCGCCCGCGAGGCCATGCACATGCTCGAGCTACGCACCCAGCGCGGAGGACACGACGGCTACAGGCGGGTCTGCGCCGAGATGCACCGTCTCATCGCGGAGCAGGCGGGCCACTCCGCCATCGCCGCGGCCATGCGGTTCGTCGACCACGCCGACTACGGCCTGGAGCGCCTCGAATCGGAGCGCAGGGCGGCGGCGCGGCGAGCCGCAGCCGGCATCCCCGAACCCGAGGCCTGAGCGCGGCTAGCCACCCAGCGGGATACGAAGAACGAGCTCCGCGCCCTCCACCGCCCAGGACGCCGAGGCCACGAGCTGGTAATCCAGGTGATCCTGCTCGGCCGACTCGATGTACATGCGCCTTGCCTCACCTTCGATCGGCGGTACTCCGCGCTCCTTGACCGCGCTGGCCCGTTGGCGGAACCGCTCGATAAAGGCGTCCACGTCGAAGCTGGCCATCCTCCCTCCGTCTGCGGGGCCCTCACCAGGCTAGAAGTCACACCGCGCCCGCCGCGGCTTATCAGGCGGCCGGCGGAACTCAGAGACCAACAGGCTGCTCAGCCCGGTCCCGCTCCACCCACGGGATGTGTCGGCTCAGAGGCCGAGAACCATCGTGTCGGCGTCGACGTGACTCGACACCACCTCGTAGCCCTCACTTGCGTACAGAGAACAGGCGAAGTTGGCACGTTCGACGCTGAGCCCGATTCGCCCGATCCCGCAGGCCCGGGCCCGTCGGGCGGTCTCCCGTAGCAGGGCCCCCCCACGCCCCGTGCTCTCCACTCGGGAGCTAGACCGATCGACAGCCCCGGCACCTCGTCTGCGACGTACCTGTAGCCGGGATCCTCCGAGCCGAAGAACCGCAGCCAAGCCGCACCGATGGAACCGGCCTCGGTCTCGGCCACAACGCCGATCTCCCCGGAGCGAGGCCAATCGTGCACATAGCGCTCCAGGGCGGGGTCTGCGACCACACGGGCATGGGGGGACCCGTGGACGGTCTCCCCAGTTCACCGCCTCGACGAGCATGCGAATCAAGAACGGGACATCCACCGGAAAAGCGCCCCGGAGCCGGAATCCGCCTGACATGCGAAGAGCATGCCCGGCGCACGAGCCCCGCGCAACGCCGGCCGTCGTCAGCGGAGAATCGCCTCGGGGCCCAGAAGCTCCCGCAGCTCGGCGTAGAGCGCGGTGCGAGGCTCGACGCAGTGCTCCTCTCCGAGCCGCACAACCGTGTCCCCGCCGTCACCAATCATGTGCACGAACACGTAGGTGTCGCCCGGATGGTTCTCCAAGACGGCGCGAAGGCGGGCCACAAGATCGCGCGACATCCGAGCCGCCGGAAGGCGAAGCCGCACCGACCGATCCACACTGAGATCCGGCTCGGAGATGCCTTGGGCGATCAGCTTCACCGAGTCGCCGCGTTGGTCCACCCGCCCGGACACGACGAGGATGGTGTCGGGGCGAACCAGGGCGCCATACGTCGAGGTGGTCCGCGGGAAACAGACCACCTCGACGTTCCCTTCCAGATCCTCGAGCTGGAAAAAGATCATCGGCTCACCGTTCCTGGTGTAGCGCCGGGTGATCCCACCCACGATGCCCCCCACCGTGGCCGCCTCCCCGTCCTTGGCGTCGGCCAGCCCGGCGACGGTGGAGGTGGCCACTGCCCGAAGCGCACCCTCGACGCCAAAGAGCGGGTGATCGGACACATAGAGGCCCAGCATCTCCTTCTCGAATGCGAGCCGCGTCTGTTTTTCCCACTCCATGTCCGGTACGTCCACCGCGGCGGACTGGAGTGAAGGCTCCTCGGACCCGAAGAGGCTGAATTGGCCCATGTCCTCGGCTCGCCGCCGCGCCACCACGGCGTCGATCACCTGCTCACACACCGCGAGCAGGCCCTTGCGAGGCGCTCCGGTGCCGTCGAAGGCCCCCGCTTTGATGAGGGACTCCACGGTCCGTTTATTGAGTGCGCTCAGGTCGACCCGTTCGGCGAAGTCCCGAAAGCTTGCGTATTCCCCGTTCTTGCCCCGTTCCGCCGTGATGAGATCCACCACACCCTCACCGACGTTGCGCACCGCCGACAACCCGAACAGCACGGTCCTGTCCCTGGCGACGAAGTCCGACTCCGACTTGTTGACGTCAGGAACCAGCACCCGCAGGTCCATGGCCCGGCACTCGTTCAAGTAGACGGCGGTGCGCTCCTTGTCCCGCTTCACTGAAGTGAGCAACGCCGCCATGTACTCCGCCGGGTGATGCGCCTTCAGCCATGCCGTCTGGTAGGCGACGATGGCGTAGCCGGCGGCATGTGACCGGTTGAAGCCGTATCCGGCAAAATGCGAGATTGCCTCGAAGAGGCTCCGGGCCAGGCCCTCCGGGTGCCCCTGTTCCATGCAGCCGTGAACGAACTGCTCCTCCTGTTGTGCCATCACGGCCGGGATCTTCTTGCCCATGGCCTTGCGCAATGTGTCCGCCTCCACCATGGTGAAGCCGGCCATGATCCGGGCCGCCTCCATGACCTGCTCTTGGTACACCATGATCCCGTAGGTGGCCTCGAGCACTTCGCGTAGATCGGGATGGGGATACTCCACGGCGACCCGGCCGTTCTTGCGGTCGGCGTAGAGATTGTGGGTGCCGGCGCCCAGAGGACCGGGGCGGTAGAGCGAAACCAAAGCGATCAGGTCCTCGAATCGGTCGGGCCGCAGGCTCCTCATCAGGGCCCGCATCCCGGTTCCCTCAAGCTGGAAGATCCCCATCGAGTCCCCCCGGGACAGCATCTCGTACACCGAGGGATCGTCAAGCGGCAGCGAGTCGACGTCGGGTCGGCTGCCCGTGGCATCCTCGATCAGCTCCAGCGCCCTCTCGATGGTGGACAGGTTGCGTAGGCCGAGGAAATCCATCTTGAGGAGCCCCAACTCCTCGATGGCGTGCATCTCGAACTGAGTGACGACCTCGGCGTCCTCCCCCTTCTGCTGCACCGGCACGGTGTCCGTGATCGGGTCCGGCGTGATCACGACGGCGGCTGCGTGGATCGAGTCCTGCCGCCGTAGCCCTTCCAGCCCTCGTGCGGTGTCGATGATGCGGCGAGCGTCGGGGTCGGCGTCGTACATCTCGCGGAGCCCGGCGGCGTTGACGAAGTAGTCCCGAATCATCGACTCGGCGTCCTCGGGCGGCGGGTCGAGGCATTGACCCAGCGTGGCCTCACGACCGAGTATGGCCGGCGGCATTGCCTTGGCGATGCGGTCACCCACCGAATAGGGGTATCCGAGAACACGAGCCGAGTCGCGCACGGCCTGCCTGCCCTTGATCGTGGAGAAGGTGACGATCTGGGCCACGTGGTCGGAGCCGTACCGCTCGGCAACGTAGCGAATCATCTCTCCCCGGTAGCGCTCGTCGAAGTCCATGTCGATGTCGGGCATCTGACGACGCCCCGGATTGAGGAAACGCTCGAAGATGAGCCCGAACTCAAGTGGGTCGAGGTCGGTGATCCGCAGGCAGTACGACACGATCGAGCCGGCGGCGCTCCCCCGACCCGGGCCGGTACGTATGCCCTGCTCCCGGGCATGGCGCATCAGGTCCCAGACGATCAGAAAGTACGAGGGGAAACCCATGTCCTCGATGACACTGAGCTCGTGGCGGAGACGCTCGGTGACTTCAGGGGGGATTGGATCGCCGTAACGCTCACGCGCCCCTTCGACGGCCAGCTCCCGCAGATAGGACGCCTCGGTGTGGGGTGCAGGCACCGGGAACTGGGGCAGGAAGATCTGGCCGAACTCCATCTTCATGCTGGCGCGCTCGGCGATCAGCAGTGTGTTGTCGCACGCGCCGGGATACCGATCATCCGGGAACAGGTCTCGCATCTCCCGGGCCGTGCGCACGTAGTAGCCCGAACCGCCGAAACGGAACCGGTCTTCGTCGGCCATCTCGGCTCCCGTCTGGATGCAGAGCAGGGCGTCATGGGTCTCCGCCTCGTCGGCACGCGTGTAGTGGCAGTCGTTGGTGGCGATGAGGGGCGCGCCGATCCTCTGGGCAATGCTCATCAGGTCGGGCAGCACCCGCTGTTGGGCCGGCACGCCGTGATCCATGATCTCGAAGTAGAAGTTCTCCTTGCCGAAGATATCCTGGTACATGGCCGCCGCCTCGAGAGCAGCCTCGTAATCGCGCTCCACCCCGACGTTGCCTTCCTCGTCGTAGGCATCGGGTGCCAGCAGCTGAGGCACGTGGCCGCCCAGGCACCCGGTCGTCCCCAGCAGGCCGGCCGAGTGCTCGGCGAGCAGCTCCACGTCCATGCGCGGCTTGTAGTAGAAGCCCTCAAGGAAGGCACGACTCGCCAGCTTGACCAGATTCCGGTACCCGGTCTTATCGAGGGCGAGCAGGGTGATGTGGTAGCGGATGTCGTCGCGCCGGGGCGGACGGTCGAAGCGCGACCCCGGAGTCAGGTACGCCTCGATGCCGATGATGGGCTTGACGCCGGCGGCGGTGGCCGCCTTGTAGAAATCGACGGCTCCGTAGAGCACTCCGTGGTCGGTGATCGCCGCCGCCGGCTGGCCGTCGGCGGCCACCGCATCGATCACGTCGGCCACTCGGGCGGCTCCATCCAGCATCGAGTACTCGGTATGGAGATGCAGATGGACGAACGACTTCTTCACCCGGCGGACCGCTCCCGAACTACAGACCTGTAAGACCCGCGCACCTTACCAGCCACGCTAGGCCGACGCTCCGTGCGGGGCGAGCGCACACAGGCACCTACAATCCCGCTGCGACAACACGTCTACTCGTCTGGGAGAACCCATGAAACTCGGCTACGACGGCAAGCTCTTCATTCTTGCCTTCGATCATCGCGGCAGCTTCAAGAAGAAGATGTTCGGCATCGACGGGCGCGAGCCCACTACCGACGAACAGGCTCGCCTCAGCGAGGCCAAGCGGCTCGTCTGGGAAGGTCTCAAGGCGGCCGTGGACGCCGGCGCCTCCCCCGAATCCGCCGGCGTGCTCGTCGACGAGGAGATGGGCGCCGACATCGCCCGGGAAGCCAAGGAGCATGGCTTTACCTTGGCTATGCCGGTGGAGGCATCGGGCCAGCCGGTCTTCGACTTCGAATACGGAGACCGGTTCGGCGACCATATCGAGGACTTTGACCCCACGTTCGCCAAGGTCCTGGTGCGCTGGAATCCGGACGACGATGCCGACACACGCCAGATCCAGGGTGAGCGCCTCAAGCGCCTGGGTGACTGGCTCCATGAACATGACCGCAAGTACCTGTTCGAGTTGCTGGTGCCGGCGACCAAGCGCCAGCTGGCCCTGGTCGGCGGCAGTAGTGCCGACTACGACTCACACGTGCGGCCCTACCTCATGCTCGAGGTCATCCAGCAGATTCACGAGGCCGGGGTCGAGCCCGACGTATGGAAGATCGAGGGCATCGACACCCGGCAAGACTGCGAGCT
The DNA here is from genome assembly GCA_964633975.1 of uncultured Acidimicrobiia bacterium. Classification (GTDB taxonomy): domain Bacteria; phylum Actinomycetota; class Acidimicrobiia; order Spongiisociales; family UBA11373; genus CAZWKX01. Next base: position 21,806 of record CAZWKX010000007.1, on the reverse strand, counting down.
GGTGTCGCGTCTGGTACGCAGCGACGGCCGCGACGGAGTGAAAGCCGTCGTGCTCGGACGTGGCGCCGACGATGCCAAGGTTGCGCATTGGCTCCAGATGGGAGCTCCGGTGGACGGCTACATTGGGTTCGCCATCGGGCGCACGATCTGGTGGGCCGGTGTCGAGGGCTGGAAGGACGGCGCCATGGATCGCGATCAAGCCATCGCCCTCATCGCCGACACATACCGCAGATTCATCGATGTCTACGAGCAAGCCGCCGGCTAGCGGCGCGCCGTCCAGCACAGGAGGCTGACCGTGAAGATCGGAATCCTGACCGGAGGCGGCGACGTCCCTGGTCTCAACGCATGCATCAAGGCAGTGGTGAACCGCGTTGCCGACGAAGGCCACGAGGTCGTCGGGATCCGCAGGGGTTGGGCGGGTCTGTTGTACGTCAACCCCGACGACAAGAAGACCTCGAAAAAGTGCTACATGCCGCTGGACAAGAAGGCGGTGCGCACCATCGACCGCACCGGCGGCACGATGCTGCACAGCTCGCGCACCAATCCGAGTGTGGTCAAAGAGGCCGACGTCCCCGACTTCTTGGCCGATACCGTCAAAGGAGACCCCCCGCACGACTTCACCCCGCACGTGCTGAAGGTCATCGAGATGCTGGGGATCGATGTGCTCATCCCCATAGGGGGTGACGACACCCTCTCCTACGGGCTCCGGCTCCACGACGAGGGCGTCCCGGTGATCGCCATCCCGAAGACGATGGACAACGACGTCCATGGGACCGACTACTGCATCGGTTTCTCCACCGCGGTGACCCGCGGAGTTCAGTTCATCCACAACTTGCGAACCAGCACGGGTTCCCACGAGCGCATCGCCGTCATCGAGCTCTTCGGGCGCTACAGCGGCGAGACCTCTCTGGTCACCGCCTACCTGGCCGGTGTCGATCGAGCCGCCATCTCCGAGGTCCCCATCGACATCAACAGAATGGCCCGCTTCCTGGTTGCCGACAAGAAGGCGAACCCGAGCAACTACTCGATGCTCACCATCTCGGAGGGAGCGGTGCTCGAGGGCGGCGAGATGGTGCTGACCGGCGAAGCCGATGCCTATGGGCATCGCAAGCTCGGCGGCGTCGGTGTGCTCGCCGGAGAGATGATCCGCCGGATCACCGGCGAGGGCATCGTCTACCAGCAGGTCGGCTATCTCATGCGCTCGGGAAGCCCCGACTCGCTTGACCTCATGGTGGCCACCAACTATGCGGTAATGGCTGCGGACCTCGCCATCGAGCATGCCTCAGGGCGTATGGTGGCCCTGCGCGGCGGCACGTACACCAATGTGCCCATCTCGGTGACCCGGGAAGGGGTGAAACGAGTGGACGTGGATGAACTCTACGATGTCGAGTCGTACCGTCCTAAGGTCCGCCACGTCGGCGGCAAGCCCATGTTCCTCTACTGAGGAGAGACGAATGGCCGCCATAGGAGTGCTCACCGCGGGGGGTGACTGTCCCGGCCTCAACGCGGTGATCCGCGCCGTCGTGGCACGAGCCGTAGCCGCGGACTCCGAGGCCGTCGGCATCCTCAACGGGTGGGAAGGCCTCATGGACGGAGACACCATCCCGCTCGATCGCGACGCGGTCCGCGGCATCCTCGCTCGCGGGGGCACCATCCTCGGCACGTCCCGCAAGGACCCCTACGTGCACGGCAAGGGCTACGAGAGCGTCCGCCGGACCATCGAGTCGCTCGACATGGACGCACTCGTCGTCGTCGGCGGAGACGGCACATTGAAGACGGCCCTGGAGCTCTCCAAAGAAGGTCTCGCCGTCGTCGGTGTGCCCAAGACCATCGACAACGATATCGCCGCAACCGATTTCACCTTTGGCTTCGACACCGCGGTGCAGATCGCCACTGAGGCCATCGACCGGCTCAGCACGACGGCAGAGGCACACAACCGCATCATCGTCGTGGAGGTCATGGGCCGGACCAAGGGCTGGATCGCCACGTATGCGGGCATGGCCGCAGGCGCCGACGCCATCCTCATTCCCGAGATCCAGCTCGACCTGGAAGAGGTGGCCAAGGTGGTGCGCCGCCGCCACCGCAGGGGCCGCCACTACTCGATCGTCGTCGTGGCCGAAGGCATCCAGCCGCCGCAGAAGCTCGAGGTGCAGAAGGACATCTTCGGGTTCGAGCGCCTCGGCGGGGTCGCCTACCAGGTTGCCCCTGTGCTCGAACATCTCACCGGCTTCGAGACCAGGGTCACCGTGCTTGGTCACCTGCAGCGGGGAGGAACCCCGACGGCTTTCGATCGAGTGCTCGCCACCCGGCTGGGAGCCGCCGCGGCCGATCTCGCCGTGGTGGGAAAAGGGGGACTGATGGTGGCTCTGCGCGGCGCCAAGATCGTCCCCATCCCCCTTGCCGAAGCCTGCGCCGAGACACGCGGCGTCGACGACGAGCTGTTCGAGGTGGCGCGCACGTTCTTCGGCTAGAACGCGTCGACTCTTCCCGTCGCTGGGCCGCCTAGAGCGTCCAGCACGGATCGAAGATCGTCGGGAAGCGTCGACTCTGCCTCGATTCGCGATCCCGTCACTGGATGCCGGAGAGCGAGGCTCGCCGCGTGCAGGAACTGCCGTCCGGCGATCCCGTCCCGGCGCCCGTAGGTCGGGTCAGAGACCACCGGGTGCCCGATCGACGCCAAGTGGACCCGGATCTGGTGGGTGCGCCCTGTCTCGAGCTGAACTTCGATCAATGAGAGCTCCGGCCCCGTCCAAGAGGCCGCCACCCGATAGCGGGTCCGGGCAGGGCGTCCCGCCGCGTCCACACGCATGCGCCCCCGTCGCCGAGGATGCCGGCTGATAGGGGCATCGATCTTCCCGGTTGTCGCCTCGAAGGCCCCATGGACCAGGGCCAGATAGCCACGTTCGATCTCATGACGAGCCACCATCTCGCGCAGCTTTTCCAGCACGTGCATCCTGAGGGCAACCACGAGCAGCCCCGAAGTGCCCCGATCGAGCCGATGGACGATGCCCCAGCGATCTTCGTCGCCCACCCCGCGCACCTGAGGCCACCGCAGCAGAATCCCGGCGGCCAGTGTCCCTCGCTTGGCTCCGGCGCCCGGGTGCACGACGATTCCCGCAGGCTTGTCGACCACCGCGAGGTGCTCGTCCTCATATGCGACGGCAAACGGCACGTGCTCCGGCTCCAGGACCGGCGTCTGCTCAGGGGCTTCGATTTCCACGACGACGCCCGCTCCGATGCGCTGGTGTGGAGCGACCCGCTCTCCGTCGAAGAGGGCCTTGCCCTCCTCAACCAGCCGCCGAGCCAGTGATCGGCCCATATCGGCGACCACGGCGGTTATTCGATCTGCCCGGTCACCGCCCAGCTCATCGGGCACCTCAGTCCGTATCAGCTCCATCGGGCTCAAGAGTACGGCGCCCCGACAGGGCGAGGAGGATTATGAGAGCAGCGCCCACCGTGATAGCGCTGTCGGCAACGTTGAATGCGGGAAAGTGGCGAAAGTCGATGAAGTCGACCACTTGTCCGTCAAGGAATCCGGGCCCGCGAAACAGGCGGTCCGCCAGATTGCCCAACGCCCCACCCAGCACCAGGCTCATGGCGATTGTCTCCCACCGCTCAGGGAGACGCCCCACGACCATGACGATGACGACCGCGGCGGCGATGGCCACCAGGGCAATCACGGAGCCGGCGCCGCGCAGGAGCCCAAAGGCGGCACCAGAATTGGTGATGTAGGCGAGCTGAAGAAAGCCTTTGATGATCACGACCGGCTTCCCTGGGAGGGTGCTCACCACCCACCATTTCAGGAGCTGGTCGACGAGCAGCACCGCTCCGGCGACCAGGAGCGCGGTCCGGCGCACTCTCACTTGCGATTCGAGGCGCATTCGATGCAGAGCTTCGTGTAGGGAAGCGCCTCCAGGCGAGCCACAGGGATGGCCCCCCCGCAGACCTCACAATTGCCGTAGCCTTTGCCGTCGATACGCTCGAGCGCCTCGTCGACCTGATCGAGCAGGCTCGCCGCGTTCTCGGCCAGTGAGAGCTCTTTCTCCATCTCGAACGCCAACGAGCCACCTTCGGCGGTGTTCGGATCGGGACTGCGCTCCGAGGAGGTCTCGGTGAGGCGCACCTCCTCACGCTCCTCCTCGATCTCGCGAATGACCTGCAAGAGGCGTTCGCGCTCGAATTCGAGCTTCTTGCGGAACCGCTCGAGTGTGGACCGAGCAAGATCTCTACCCACATGACCTCCTGTGGCGGCCGCAGAGGCTAGCACGCCGAAGCCGCCCAGGATCGCCTAACGGCCCAGTAGGGACTCCAGGATGCGCAACGCCTCCGGCAGGCCGACTCCGGTGACGAGAATCTGCTTGCGCCGCGAGGTTCCGCCCGAAAGGATCTCGCCGGAATGCCCCCCGAGAGCGCCGGCTACAAGCGACGCGGCTGCCTTGTTGGCCCGGCCCTGCTCCGGAGGCACCTTTACGCGCACTCGCAGCGCGCCACCGTGAAGGCCGCTGACCTCGTCGCGACTCGAACGCGGCACGACCCACACCGCGACGACCACCCCGTTGGGAGCGGCCCGAACCACATCTCTCAGCTCGGACACGCTTTGAAAGGCTAACGTCGCCGGCCGCCGGGAGGAGCGCCGCAAGCCCACGGTGGTGCGCTACCATCCCCCGCCACGGCGTTGAAGGGGACGCGCCGCCCGGGATCCACAGCCGGAGCGGACATCACCCCGGAGCTGCGGGAAGAACAGGCCTGGTCGCCTCAGTAGAGCCCGCCGGATCCCCCGCCGACATGGGGAAGAGGAGCGGTCACCTTGCGGGGTGGCAAGCCGGGTGGTACCGCGGGCCACGCTCGTCCCGGCGGACGGCAACCGAGGACACCATGGCGAGGCGTACACCCTTCACACGAGTCTCCCCCCACATCTCCTTTCCCGCGCAGGAGGAGGAGATCCTCGACCTCTGGGAGCGCCTTGACGCCTTCCGGGTATCGGTGGCGATGCGCCCGGAAGAGACCGAATTCACCTTCTACGACGGCCCTCCCTTCCCGACCGGCAGCCCTCACTACGGGAACTTGCTGGCCGGCGTTCTCAAGGACATCGTTCCCCGGTACTGGACGATGCGAGGCCACCGGGTGGAGCGCCGCTTCGGGTGGGACACCCACGGCCTTCCCATCGAGATGGAGGTTCAGGCGGAACTGAACCTGTCGGGTCCTTCCGACATCCAGGCCTACGGAGTGGCCAAGTTCAACGAAGCCTGCCGCAGACGGGTCGATGCCAATACCGAGGCCTGGGAAGCCATCACGCGCCGAATCGGCCGCTGGGTCGATTTCGAAGACGACTACAAGACCATGGATCTCAGCTTCATGGAATCGGTGTGGTGGGTGTTCGCACAGCTTTGGAACAAGGGCCTCGTCTACCGCGACTTCAAGGTGCTCCCCTATTCGTATGGGGCCTCCACACCGCTCTCCAACTTCGAGGCGAACCTGGACTACCGCGACGTGGAGGACCCGTCACTGACGGTCCGGCTGCGCGTGATAGAGGACCACGGACCGGCACAGCTCGGCGACTATCTGCTGGTCTGGACGACCACCCCCTGGACACTCCCCGCCAACCTGGCGGTCGCCGTGCGCAGCGACGCCCGCTACGTGCGCATCGACGCGCCTATCAACGGCCTCGAGGGCCGCTACTGGGTCGCAGCCGATCTGGTGCAGGCCTTCTGGGGCGCGGAGGCGCCCCCTCCTTCTGCCGAAGGAGCGGGGGCGGATCTCCTGGGCACCAGCTACCAGCCGCCCTTCGGCTACTTCGCCGACGAGAGGCAACGCGGCGCCTTCGTCGTCATAGACAGCGAGGACACCACAACCGACGAGGGCAGCGGGCTGGTTCACATGGCGCCCGCCTACGGCGAAGCCGACTTCTACGCCCTTCAAGCGGCCGGGATCGAGTCTCTCGTCGACCCGGTGGATGCCGAGGCCCGATTCACCGACCAGGTTCCCGACGTCTCGGGCATGTTCGTCAAAGACGCAGATGCCGTGCTGATGGGGCTGCTGAAGGAGCGGGGCATCCTGGTGCAGAGCGGAACCATCGTGCACGCCTACCCCTTCTGCTGGCGCACCGGCACGCCTCTCATCTACAAGGCCATCCCTACCTGGTTCATCCGGGTCGAGAGCATTCGAGAGCGCATGGTCGAGCTCAACGAGCGCATCCACTGGGTTCCCGATCATGTTGGAGAGAGGCGCTTCGGCAACTGGCTCAAGCAGACCCGCGACTGGGCCATAAGCCGCAACCGCTACTGGGGCTCGTGCATCCCGGTCTGGGAGTGCTCATCGTGCGACGACAAGGTCTGTATCAGCTCTATCGGCGAGCTCGAGGAACGATCAGGCGTCCGCCTCACCGACCTGCACAAGCACGTCGTCGACGAGGTCACATTCCCATGTGCCTGCGGCGGGGAGATGCGCCGGGTGCCAGAGGTACTCGACGTATGGTTCGAGTCGGGCTCCATGCCCTACGCCCAGCACCACTACCCGTTCGAGGGTGCAGACGAATTCGCCCGTCGATTCCCCGCCGACTACATCGCCGAAGGCTTGGACCAGACTCGAGGCTGGTTCTACACCCTGCTCGTGCTGGCCACCGCCCTCTTCGACGACATCCCGTTCCGCAACTGCGTCGTCAACGGCCTCATCCTCGCCGAAGACGGCCGCAAGATGTCCAAGAGCCTGAAGAACTACCCGGACCCGTTCGAGCTGATCGAGGAGTACGGCGCTGATGCCCTTCGCACCTACTTGATCAACTCGCCGGTGGTGCGGGCCGAGCCGCTGCGGTTCTCCCCTTCGGGGGTGCGCGACGTGGTGCGAGCCGTGATGCTGCCGCTCTGGAACGCCTATTCATTCTTCACCACCTACGCCTCGGCCGAGGACATCTCGGTCGTCGATCTCGAGACGGCCCCACCGCCCTCCAATCGCCCCGAGATCGACCGCTGGATCCTCTCCGTGCTCCAGAGCCTTGTGAAACAGGTCAACGAGCAGATGGAGGGGTACTACCTCTACAACGTGATCCCACCGCTCGTCGACTTTGTCGACGATCTCACGAACTGGTACATCCGTCGCTCGCGCCGCCGTTTCTGGCGCCGTCGCGACGCCGAATCGACGGCAGCCAGACGCGACACGGAGGCGGCGTTTGCCACCCTGTATGAAGTTCTTGTCACTTTCACCAAGCTCATGGCCCCTGTGCTGCCATTCGTCACGGAAGTCATGTATCAGGGACTCGTGGTGGGACAGCGATCCAATGCAGACGGCCCCGCCAGCGTGCACCACGAGGACTACCCGCAGGCCGGGGCCAAACTCATCGACCCCGCGCTCGAGGCATCCATGGCCGTGGTCCGCTCGGTCGTCACTCTCGCTCGCGGCCTGCGCCGCTCCCACGGGCTCCGGGTACGGCAGCCCCTTCAGACGCTGACCGTGGTGAGCCACGACGACAACGTGCGCGCCGTCGTCGAGGCACACGCCGACCTCATCGGCGATGAGCTCAACGTGAAGACGGTGGCCACGAGCGAAGACGAGCGGGCGCACGCTCACATCAGCGCCAAACCCAACTACAGAGTGCTCGGCCCCCGGTTCGGAGCCCGCATGCCGGAAATCGCCGCGGCCATCGAGGCGCTCGACGAAAACGCCGTGGCCCGCCTTCTCGATAGCCAGGAGCTGAGCGTGGCCGGTGAAGTGATCGTCCTCGACGACGTCACCGTGGGGCGCCGGCCTCTTGAAGGAGTCGTCGTTGCCGCGGACCAGCTGGTGTCCGTCGCCCTGGACACCGCGGTCACTCCCGAGCTCTCACTCGAAGGGCTGGCCCGTGAGATCGTGAAGGTGGTCCAGGGCCTGCGGCGCGCCCACGGTCTCGACGTCTCGGACCGCATCGTTCTCGGCTGGTCCAGCAAATCGGCGCGGGTGGCGGAGGCCATGGCCCTCCACGGCGACTGGATCGCCGCCGAAGTTCTGGCCGTCGAAGTCGTCGAGAGCACGGGAATCGGGGAAACCGTCGAAATCGAGGGTGAGGCCGCCGCCATCGACATCGCGACCCGCTGAACCGGCTGGATTCACCTAAGCAGGCCGGCGATCAGCCCCAGCAGGATCACCACTATCACCGGCGACAGATCCAGAGCCGCGTCCCCCATACGTATCGAAGGAACGAGGACCCGCACCGGAGCCAGCACCGGTTCGGTGACGGCGCGCAGGACGCTGCGAACGCGACCGACCGGGTGGTCGTAGTCGACGGGGATCCATTCGAGGATGATCCGCACGATGATGACCAGGATGTAAATCTCTATGGCGAAGACGACAACGTCCACTACGAGATCTCGCCCGAGTCGTAGTAGCCCAGACTCTCCAAGCGTCGTCGCTCATCCCGGGTGATATTGACGTTGGCCGGCGTGACCAGAATCACCCCCTGGGCGACCTTCCTCATGGTGCCGCCGAGCGCGTAGGTCAGACCGCTGGCGAAATCCACCAGCCGGCGCACCATCGCCGGCTCCACCTTGCGGAGGTCGAGGATCACGGGGACGCTGGCACGGAGCTGGTCGGCCAGCTTCTGAGCATCCGAGTACGAGCGGGCCGTGATGATCTCGGTCTCCAGATCCTGCTCGGTCACGGTTCGCACCGCAGAGGTCTCGGCGGGAGTCACGATGACACCGGCGTCGGTCAGAGCCCCATCGGACACGGTGCGTCGACGCGCCGCCATGGGCGGTTCCACTCGGCGGCCCCCGTAGGGAGAGTCGGTGGGCGGGTACGTCCGCCGCTGTCCCTGCCCCGGCGGCAGGGCCTGTCCCGCCCCATAGGACTCAGGCCGCACCTGGACGGACTCGTCCGCCGGCGCCTCGTAGCCGCCTTCTTCCTCGTCAACAAGACCGAGATAGAAGAGGGTCCTCTGCCACAAGCTTGCCATTACGTGTGCCCTCGCTCGTCGGGGGATGGACAAAAGATAGCTCGTCCCACCCGCAAGATAGTGGCACCTTCCTCTACCGCAACTTCGAAGTCGTCGGTCATGCCCATCGAAAGCTCGGTCAGCCCCGGCCACCGCCTCGAAAGCCGATCCCCGAGCGCGGCCAATGTGCGGAAGTGAGAACGAGACGTCTCGGGGTCGTCGGTCGGCGGCGGCATCGTCATGAGACCCCGCACATCGAGCCCTGATCTCATCGCAAGCTCCACCAGAGCCTCGGCCTCCTCGACGGCCACGCCGGCCTTCTGCGGCTCCGCCGCCACGTTGACCTGCACGAGAACGGGTGGAGGCAAGCCGGGACCCTTGACCCAGTAGTGCACCAGCTCGGGCCTGTCCAGCGAGTGCAGCAGGTAGGCGACGGGACGCACCCGCCTCACTTTGTTCCCCTGGAGCCTCCCAACGAAGTGCCATCGAGCATCACTCGGCAGCAGCTTGACCCGCTCCAGAAGGGCGGCCGCTCTGTTCTCCCCAAAGTCACGATGCCCCTGCCGGTAGGCGACGAGGATCGCCCCTGCATCGGCCTGCTTGCTGATCGCCACCAGCGTGACGTCCTCGACGGCACGCCCAGCGCGAGCCGCGGCCGCCGCGACCCTTGCCCAGACCGCGCTCAGGCCGTCAGCCATGCCAGCGCAGTCTGTCTGTTTCCGGTGCCGTCCCGCCGAAACGAGTGGAATCCTTCACCACACATGGTGCACGCGCCGCTTCTCCACACGTCGAGCCCGGACAGCTCGGCCTCGAATGCGCCGACCAGGTCGGCGCTCGGCGCTCCCCAAGTGGTGCGGCCCAAATGACCGGCGAACCGGCCGGCGACCTCGGCCCCCACCTCAAAACAACAGGGCCCGATGCCCGGTCCGATGGCGGCACGCCTAGGACGTACGCCCAGCCCTTCCAGAGCCCGGCGTGTGGCGGCTACCACCCCGGCGGCGGCTCCTCGCCACCCGACGTGGGCGATCCCGACTCCGCCTTCACCCTCCAATATCACCGCGAAGCAGTCGGCCGTCGCCACCGTCAGGGGCAGCCCGGCCGCCGCCGTCACCAGGCCGTCACCGTTGCCGACGAGACCCGGCCCGGTGGCCTGCAGCACCCGGCTTCCGTGAACCTGCCGCAGCCAAGCCCATGCAGCGGGAACGCCGAGACCGGCGGCTATGCGACGACGCGCCTCGGGATCCGAACGGTCTCCATCTGCGGCAGTGCCGAATGCCGCCCCCGCGAAACCGGGGACCAGGATCATCCCTTGAGGAAATCCGGGATGTCGAGATCGTCGAACGCGTCGCCCGGCTCGGCCGGCTCCAGCGGCAGGTCGGCAATGGCCGTTCTGGCGGCGCGGGAGCGCGGCACCGGCCGGCCCTGTTCGGTCTCGAAGCCGGCGGCGATGGCCGTAACCCTGATCTCATCGCCGAGTGAGTCGTCGATGATGGCACCGAAGATAAGGTTGGCATCGGGATCGCAGTGCTCGGCGATGGACACCGCGGCGCGATTCACTTCTTGCAGCGTCAGGTTGGCCGGACCACAAATCGACAGCAGCACCCCGTTCGAGCCCTCCATCGATGCCTCGAGCATCGGGCTGTTGATGGCCCGCTGTGCCGCCTGCTCCGCCCGGCCCTCGCCGGAGGCCCGGCCGATGCCCATGACCGCGGAGCCGGCGCCGTGAAGCACGGAGCGCACATCGGCGAAGTCGACGTTGATGAGGCCAGGAGTGGTGATCAGATCGGTGATGCCGCCCACGCCGTTGAGGAGTACCTCGTCGGCGAGGCGGAAGGCATCGAGCATAGAAAGGCCGGAATCCCCGTGCTCCAACAGGCGCTGATTGGGAATGATGATCAGGGTGTCCACGGCATTGCGAAGCGCCTGGATACCCTGCTCCGCCTGAACCGAGCGACGCCGTCCCTCGAACCCGAAGGGCCTGGTCACCACTGCAATAGTCAGGGCCCCTATGCCGCGGGCGGCTTCGGCGACGATGGGAGCGCCACCGGTGCCGGTGCCGCCACCTTCCCCTGCTGTGACGAACACCATGTCCGATCCGCGGAGCGCCTCTTCGATCTCCTCACGATGGTCTTCGGCGGACGCTCTGCCCACCTCGGGGTCGGCGCCGGCCCCCAAGCCCCTGGTGATGTTGCGCCCGATGTCCAGCTTTATGTCGGCGTCGGACATGAGCAAAGCCTGAGCGTCGGTGTTGATGGCAACGAACTCGACACCGCGCAAGCCTGCCTCGATCATGCGGTTGACCGCGTTGACGCCGCCGCCGCCGACGCCAACGACCTTTATCACAGCCAGGTAGGCCTGCAGACCTTGTGCTTCCGTCGTCATCCAGGTTCCTTCAAACGTGGCGCGCGCGTGCCCTGAACCTTCCGTAGAAGGTTACTAGGGAGGACGTCGTCACTATGTACATCAGATCACACCCTCAACCTCAACTTGAAACTTCCGGCTCCCCCTCGCTGCTTCCCCCGACGGGCATGTCGGCAGAATGCCCGGGCAGGCTGATCGCGGGACGCGAGGGCGCGACCAAATCGACGACCGTCCCCCACGGCAGATCTTCATCGAGCAGCGCTTCCAGTGTCCGTGCCTTCTCGTCGAAGTCCACGATGCGCCCGAGGCGCACATCCAGGCCATCCAAGACCGTCCAGACCTCTGCACCCTTCCACGACAGCAAGGTCCGGGCCGCCACCTCCGGGCTCAGCATCTCGGCCATGGCCACGACCTCGTGCCACGCATCGTCCGAGGGCCGCTCGCCCGGCAAAAGATCGAGAAACCGCAGATCAGCCGCGAGCAGGCCGACTCCCGGCTCCGAGGCGACTTCCAGCACCGTGCCATCTTCAGCCACGAGCATCCAGCTGTCCTGGCCACCGATCCAGACGGACCCGGTGTGTTCGACGACTTCCACAACGAGGCGATTGGGGAAGATGCGCTCGGCGCGAACGTCTCGCACCCATGCATCGGCCAGCACCGCCGCCTCCACCTCAGCCGTATCGAGCCAGATCATGATGGCTCCTTCGCCGATTCCGGCATCGGCCAGCCGGCCCGCCACGTCGGCGCGGTGGGCGCCGACGATCTCGATCTCCTGCACCGACATCCACGGGGAGTGGAGCACGGCGATGGCGGTAGCGGCGGCGACGGCAAGCACGAAGCCGGCGATCACGAGGAGGCGCCGGCGCACCGCCGTCCGGGGTATGTCTTCCTCGCCCAGGCGCCGAATGTGATCGTTCATGGCGCGAACGGACCTACGAACCGAATCTCGGGCTCCAGCTCGACGCCGGTGGCCTCATGCACTCGACGGCGGACCGCCACCACGAGGTTGTGGATGTCCTGCGGTGTGGCCGCGGGTCCGGCCACGAAAAAGTTGGCGTGTCTTTCGGAGACCCAGACGTCACCGACGCGGAAGCCCTTCAGGCCCTGCTCGTCGATGATGCGCCCCGCCGTGTCGCCGGGCGGGTTCTTGAAAATGCTGCCGGCGTTCAGGGTCCCCCCCGGCTGATGCCGTCTGCGCCAGCGGGCCACCTCACGGATGAGCTTCTCCGATTCGGCACGACTCCGTGGCACGGTGCGGAACGTGGCGGCCACAACGACATCGGTGTCGGAGAGGTTGCTGTGCCGATAAGCGAGCTGGAGATCGTCGGCAGTACGCTCGCTGACGGTCCCGGTCCCCAGGTCTACGACCCGTGCGTGCACGAGCCATCCGGCCGTGTCGGAGCCGTGGCCCCCGGCATTCATGCGAACGGCTCCTCCCACCGAGCCCGGTATGCCCGCCATGAACTCCAAGCCGCCACGATTCATATCAGCCGAGCGACGCGCCAGCACGGGAAGCGGCAGGCCACCACCGGCCTCGACGGTGCCGTGGTCCCCTACACGGAAGCCCGCCAGCGCCAGATGGACCACAACCCCAGGAAACCCTGCAGCGGAGATGACGACGTTGCTACCCCGGCCCAGCACCATCACCGGGTGAGGATCTTCGCGCAGAATCCGAGCCAGGCGCAGCAGGTGTTGCTCGTCGTCGACCTCCATCATGTAGCGAGCTGGTCCTCCGAGCTTGTAGGTCGTCAGGGACGAAAGGCCCACGTTCTCCCTCAAGAGCCCTTCCGCGAGGAGATCGCCAAGGCTGCTCACGTCGGGCTCCCGAGCAGCGGCGCCAGCTCGTCGGCGACGATGGTGACGTCGCCGGCACCCATCAAGATCACGACGTCGCCGGCGCGGACCCCTGCGACGATGGCCTCGGCCAGCTCGGCCCGGCGGGGCACATACGACACATCGGCTCCGGCGGCGGCAGCTGCATCGGCCACAAGCCGGCCGCTGACCCCCGGCACCGGTGCTTCGCCGGCGCTGTAGACGTCGGTCACGAAGACCCGATCGGCCCCGGCGAGCACCGACCCGAATTCACCTGCGAGCTGCGCCGTGCGACTGAAGCGATGCGGCTGGAAGACGGCGACGATCCGCCCCTCGGCACCCAGCCGGGCCGCCTCGATGACGGCGGCCACCTCACTGGGATGATGGGCGTAGTCGTCGATCACGGTCACGCCGGCAATCTCGGCGCGCACCTCAAAACGTCGCCGCACCCCGCCGAAGGAGACCAGGCCGGATGCGGCCGCGCCCACGTCGAACCCCAGCTCACCCACCAGAGCCAGCACGCCGGCGGCGTTCCGAGCCACGTGGAGCCCGGGACGGGGAACAGAGACATCTACCTGTTCACCACCATGATCGAGATCGAACCGCACCGCGCCGGCCCCATGACGCACGTTGACCACTCGCCAGGCGGCCGCCTCGGCAGTGCCATACGTGACGGTGCTCTCGATCCTGGCCGCCAGCCGGTGAGCTCCCGGATCGTCGATGCAGGCCAGCACCGGCCCGTCGACTCGTGAAGCCACGTCTGCAAAGGCATCTTCGAGTTGCGGCAGTGATCCGTAGTAGTCGAGGTGGTCCATCTCGATGTTGGTAACGACGAGGCCGACCAGATGCAGATCCAAGAATGTGCCGAAGGCCTCATCGGCTTCGAGCACGAACAGCCCCGGCTCACCACGATGCGCATTCGTGTTCAGGTCGCCGAGATGGCCCCCCACCATGAAGGAGGGGTCACGGCCGAGAGCCCGCATCCCGGCAACCAGCAAAGCCGTCGCCGTGGTCTTGCCGTGTGTCCCGGTCACGCCGAGAGCCGGCTCCTTGGCCGTCATCTCCGCAAGCAGCCGAGGCCGCTGCCACACATCGACGCCGGCTTCGGCGGCCGCCACGATCTCGGGATCGGATTGCGGCACGGCCGACGAGGCGACCACAAGATCCGATGCGGCCGCGGCCTCGGGACGGTGCCCGACCCACGTCTCGACGCCCAGAGCCAATAGCTCGACCAGCGCTCGCCCCGGCTTCAGGTCCGACCCGGTCACCGTGTGGCCGGCCTGGGCCAGCAGCTTGGCCAGCCCGCTCATGCCCGCACCGGCCACCCCGATCACATGTATGTGGGCGTAATGCTCGATTCCCCTCATCTCGCCGCCTCCAGGAGGTGCGCTGCAATCACATGAGCCGCGTCGCGGTGCGCCACCGTCGCTGCGGCCGAACTCATTCCGGCCCGCACATCCGCATCACCAAGCAGCTCGATCACGATCTCGGGCAAGCGCGAGACTTCCGCCTGCCGCACCACCCTGGCGGCGCCGACATCCTCAAGAGCGGCCGCGTTGTGGTGCTGACCCACACGCTCCAAAGGAACGAGCACGGCGGGGGTGCCCGTGGCCGCCACTTCGCTCACCGTCATCGCCCCGGCCCGGCAGAGCAGGAGATCCGCCGCGGCGTAGAAGAGATCCATCCGCTCCTCGAAGGGCAGGCACAGCCACGGTAGCGGCGCCGCCTCGGAGCGACGGGTCATTGCCGCCGCCGCCTCTCGACCCGTCAGGTGGAGCACGGTCAGCGGCCCTGCCTTCCACCGCTCCACCACGGCCGCAACCGACTCGTTGAGGACCCGGGCGCCCAGGCTCCCCCCGGCAACGCCCAACACCGTCGATTCGGCGGCGATGCCGTACCGGTGCCGCGCCTCCTGCCGAAGCCGCTGCCGATCGAACGACACGATCTCCGGACGCAGAGGATTGCCGGTTAGCACCGACCTCGGGAGCGACTGCGCGGCCCCGGGCAGCCCCAGGAACGTGGCCCGGGCCCGGCGGGCGGCGAACCGAGCCGCCAGGCCCGGCACCGCGTTCTGTTCCTGAAGGAACAGCGCCGCTCCGGAACGCGGGGCGGCAAGCGCCGCAGGCACCGTGGCATATCCACTCATGCCGAGCACCACCCCGACGTGGCGGGCGGTCAACTCACGGGCCATGGCACCGGCCGTGCGTCGCACCGCTACGGGAATGAGCAGGTTGCGCGGCGTGAAGGACCTCTCGAGCCTCACCAGGCTGAAACCCACAAAGGGGAATCCGGCCGCGGGCACGGCCGTTGCCTCGAGGCGATCACCTCCGAAGAACACCACCTGGGAGCGTGGCACGCCGCGCTCCACCAGAGCTTCCCCGATTGCCAACGCCGGAAAGATGTGGCCACCCGTCCCGGCGGCCACCAGCACGATGGTCACACCGTCCCCCGCAGCGTCGGGCCCTGCTCCCGCAGCACGCTGATGAGGACGCCCACGCCAATCATCTCGGTCACGAGAGCGCTTCCGCCCATCGAGAGGAACGGCAGTGGAATCCCTGTGATCGGAAGGGCGCCGACCACGCCTCCGATGTTCACAAGCGCTTGTGTCACCAGCCACGTCGTGATGCCGACGGCGACGAGTCGCCCAAACCGGTCCGATGAACGGTAGGCCACCATCATGCCGGCCACGGTGATGGTCAGGAACAGCGCAATCACGGCGAGTGATCCGGCGAGCCCGGTCTCCTCACCGATGATGGCGAAGATGAAGTCGGTGTGGGCATTGGGGAGGAACGACCAGCGTGCCCTGCTCGCCCCGAGGCCGACGCCGAAGGCCCCACCCGTTCCGAGGGCGACGAGCGACTGAATCGCCTGATAATCACTGCCCAGCGGGTCCGAGCCCAGTTGGAAGAACGAGATGATGCGCTCCCACCTCTCCGGCGAGGTCGCGGCGAGCCCCAGAGCGGCCGACCCCCCCAGAAGTGCCCCGCCGAGCACATATCCCATCGGAGCCGCGGAGGCGGCTAGCACGGCGAACGCGGCCGCAGCCACCAGCACGGTCGTTCCCAGATCCGGCTGGAAGACGATGAGGAAAGCCACGATGCCGAGAGAGCCGGCCACCGGCCAGAAGAAATCACGGAGGCGGTGCATCGAACCCTCGCGACGGCTGACGAGCGTGGCCAGGAAGAGCACAGTGCTCAGCTTGGCCAACTCGGACGGCTGGATGGACACGGGCCCCACGATGAGCCAGCGCGTCGCCCCGTAGGACCGCTCGCCGACGAACAACACAGCGACGAGAAGCAGCACCGTGACGGTGAAGATCGGGAACGCCATGCGCCGCCACCAGCGCAGCGGTGTGGCCGCCGCCACGGTGAGAGCCAGGATCCCGACGCCGAGCCACATCAGCTGGCGTTTGAAGTAGAAGAGGGAATCGCCGGTCTCCCGCAGGGCAAGCACCGAAGATGCGGAGAGCAAGGCACCCAGCCCAACGATGATGAGCAGCGCCATGGGGACGAGCACAAAAATGGACAGACGCGACGAGCTGCGAGCCAGCCGCTGCGCCTCCCGCATGGCCGTCCTCGTCGCCGCGATCGAGACCACACGCGTCGCCATCATCCCTCCTTGAGGCGTCTCACGGCATTGGCGAACAGATCCCCGCGCTGAACGTACGAGTCGAACATGTCAAAGGAGGCACACGCCGGAGCAAGAAGCACGGTGTCGCCTTTGGCCGCCCAGCCATCTGCGACGGCCACCGCCTCTTCGAGGTTCGCGGCGACGGTCCCGGCTTTGGCGGCGTCCACGATCTCCTGGCCCGCCTCACCGATCCCGATCACGTAGCGCACCGACGCTTCCTGCGCCACGGGAGCGACCTCGAGGCCCTTGTTGCGTCCGCCGGCAATGAGGACCACCGAAGGGTAGGAACGGATGGCGGCAACAGCGGCGTGCGGGTTGGTCGCCTTCGAATCGTCCACCCATAGCACCCCGCCCCAGCTGCCGATCTCCTGACGCCGGTGCCGGCCCGGCTTGTAGTCCCGGGCGACTTCAAGGACCGCTTCCGGGGTCGCCCCCGTTGCCAGAGCCGCCTCGCCGGCCGCGGCGATATCGACGAGGAACGCCGGACTGGAGGCCTGCATGCTGGAGAGATCGAGTGCAGCGGCCCCGATCCACAGCTTGCCGTCCTCCGGTCCGCTGCCCCCGTGAGGGCGGCGCGATCCGCTCACCTCGACTCGGGGCACTCTGACGTCGGCAACCGCCTCGGCCGCTCCGGCGTCGTCGCCATCGAAGATGAGGACGTCGTTGGAGTCCTGGTTCTCCCAGATACGCGCCTTGGCGGCCGCGTATGCGTCGAAGGTACCGTGCCAATCGAGATGATCGGGCGCCAGGTTGAGCAGCACGGAGACCTCGGGATGGAACTCGTCGATGAAGCGCAGCTGGAAGCTCGATGCCTCGACCACGAGCACGTCCCAATCGCCGTCCACGGCGTCGCTGAGCGGCAGCCCGATGTTGCCCAGGGCTCGGGTGCGCAGACCCGAGGCGCTAAGCATCTCGGCGGCCACGTCGGTCGTCGTCGTCTTGCCGTTCGTGCCGGTTATGGCGATGAGCGGGGCGTCGATGTGCCGTGCCGCCAACTCCATCTCGCTCCAGACCGGAAGACCTGCACTGAGCGAGTCCTGGATCGGCGCGGCGTGCTCGGGCACGCCGGGACTCACCACCACCAGGTCGATCCCGCGCAGCAGCTTGGGATCCCAGTCTCCACCGTGAGTCTGCCTTCGGCCCTCGAGCCCGACGAGAGATCTCGGGTCTGCGTCGTAGGCCACCGTCTCGTGGCCTTCGTGCTCGAGCAGGCCCAGGGCAACCCGCCCGCTCACGGCAGACCCGATGACAAGAACTTTCATCCCACACCTCCCGATGCGATGAAGTCGTAATAGAAGACCCCGAGGGCCAGACCGATGGATAGCGCGGCGATGATCCAGAACCGGACGATGACCGTGGTCTCCGGCCATCCCTTGAGTTCGAAGTGATGGTGGAGGGGAGCCATCAGGAAGATGCGTTTTCCCCAGATGCGAAAAGCGATCACCTGGAGTATCACCGACATGGTCACCATGACGTAGAGCCCGCCCACGATGCCGAGCAGCAGATGGGTGTTCGTGAGCAGGGCCAGAGCCGCCATGGCGCCCCCCAGCGCCTGCGAGCCGGTGTCGCCCATGAAGATCTTCGCCGGCGCCGCATTCCACCACAGGAAACCGAGGACGGCACCGAACAGCGCCGCAGACACGATGGCGAGCTCGAGAGTGCCGTCGGTCGTGCCGTAGAAGCTGGGATGGCGGAACTGCCAGAACGACATGATCGTGAACGCGCCGAACACGAGAGCTGCCGACCCGGACACCAGGCCGTCGAGACCATCTGTGATGTTCACCGCGTTGGCCGTCCCGGTGAGCAGCAGCAGCACCCAGAGCCAATAGACGCCGTTGAGATCGAGGCCGAGCGGCCTGGTGAACGAGAGCTCCGTGCTCACCCCGAAGCTGATGGCCCCCCAGTAGAAGAGGCCGGCGATGGCGAGCTGGCCGAGGAACTTCCAGCGCTTCTTGAGCCCGAGGTTGCGGGCTCGGCGCACCTTGGAGTAGTCGTCGAGAAGGCCGATGACTCCCATACCGACGAAGGCCAGCAGCACGAGCAGGCCGGGCAGGCCGAAGTCCCGGAAGCCGAGACGCCAGTGGCCCTCGGCGGTGCGAGCATCGATGTGCGCCACGAACCAGCCGGCGATGACGCCGAGCATTATCACGAGGCCACCCATCGTCGGGGTGCCCCGCTTGTGCATGTGGCCTTCGACCTCTTCCTGAATGAACTGGCCGATGGCCCGCGCCCGCAGCATGCGAATGGCAATCGGAGTGATAATCAACATGGCCCCGAAGGCAGTGGCCGCCGCCAGCAGCATGACGATCACGCGACACCTCCCGCGATGGTCGCCGCCAGCCCCTCGAGGCCCTCGGCGCGCGACGCCTTCACCAGCACGAGGTCTCCCTCCCGGAGTAGCCCTCGGAGCACGCCGTGCGCCTCTTCGGTGCTGCCCACACTACGTGCGACGGGCCCGGCCCCTGCCGCAATGCCGGGATCGGCGCCGACGACCACGACGAATGCGAAACCGAGCTTCCGAGCCAGCTCGCCTACCTGCCGGTGCGCCGACTCCTCGAAGTCGCCAAGCTCGTGCATCCTGCCGAGCACGGCAATGTGGCGGCCTTCGAGAGCCGCAACGGTCCGCAGCGCCGCTTCCATCGAGTCGGGGTTGGCGTTGTAGGAATCGTTGATCACGGTGATCGCACCCTCGATGACCTCCATACGCCACGGCGACAGGTCTGCCTCGCCCACCCGGCCGGCGGCCACAGAGAACTCGACACCCAGCGCCAACGCGCCGGCCACGGCGGCGGCCGCGTTGCGCGCCTGGTGCCTGCCGGCGACCCGTAGCGACACCTCGGCGATCTCCCCCCCGCGGCGCAATTCGAAAGTCGGCCGGCCGCACCTGTCGAGACGGAGCCGCGCAATCGCCACGTCGGCATCGGGCACCTCGCCGAAAGTGAGCCGCGGAGCTTCGCCGCGTCGTTCCACAAGACGCCCATCTTCTCTCGGAAGCACGGCGACGCCTTCGGCGGGCAAGGCCTCCACCAGCTCCCATTTCGAATCGAGCACGCTCTCGACATCGCCGAAGGTCTCCATGTGGGCCCGGCCCACGTGCGTGATGACGGCCACGTCTGGACGCACGGCCGGCGCCAAAAGAGCTATGTGACCACGTCCTCGGCTGCCGACCTCGACGATCAGGGCCGAGGCGTCCTCCGGCATCGTCAGCACCGTGAGCG
Source organism: uncultured Acidimicrobiia bacterium (assembly GCA_964633975.1). Classification (GTDB taxonomy): domain Bacteria; phylum Actinomycetota; class Acidimicrobiia; order Spongiisociales; family UBA11373; genus CAZWKX01. The sequence continues at coordinate 1,883 of CAZWKX010000007.1, read as the reverse complement.
GCACCCCAATCTCGTTGTTGTAGGACGAAAGGGCCGCGTGGGCGCCGGGTCCAACCGCCGCAGCGAGCATGTCCTTGGTCGTCGTCTTCCCCGAGGAACCGGTGACGGCCGCCACCGGGATGCTGATTTCCTTGCGCCGTGCCACTGCCATGAGCCGCAGGGCCTCCAGCGTGTCGGTCACTTCGACCGCGTCGACGCCGGGCGCGGCGCGTCCGCGTTCCACCATGACTGCGACGGCGCCGGCCGACAGGGCGTCGGCCATGAAGTCGTGGCCGTCCGCCCTCTCGCCGTGGAGTGCAACGAAGAGATCGCCGGCCACGACATGCCGGGAGTCCGTGGCCACACCGGTCACCTCGGCCGAGCCGAAGGCCTCTCCCCCGACGGCGGCCGCAATGGTGTTGAGACCCCACTTCATAACGCCGCGGCCTCCTCCATCGCAACGATGCGATCGTCGAAGGCCACGACGTAGTCGGCGAACTCCTGCCGCGCCTCGTGGCCCTTGCCCAAGATGAGCACGACGTCGCCGGGTCGAGCAGCAGCGAGAGCGCTCCTGATGGCCAGGCGCCGGTCGATTTCGACGTGGACCTCGGCGGGCTGACCAGCGGCTCCCGCAGCCACCTCCGCCACGATGGTGGCCGGGGCCTCGGACCGGGGATTGTCCGAGGTGAAGAATGCAATGTCGGCCTGAGCCGCCGCCGCACCCATCAGCGGCCGCTTGGCCCGATCCCGATCGCCTCCGGCGCCGAGAGCCACGATCACTCGCGACCCGCCGACCAGCGGACGCGCCGCGGCGATGACTGAAGCCACGCCATCCGGCGTGTGGGCGTAGTCGACGACAACGGCGAACTCCTTCCCCACGTCAACGATCTCAAAACGGCCCGGCACCGAACCGACCGAAGCGATTCCGGCGGCGATGCTATCGGAGCCTATGCCTACCGCGGCAGCGCAGGCCGCGGCCACCAGGGCGTTGGCCACGTTGAAGTCCCCGCCGAGCTTCAGCTCGACATCCGTTTCCTCCCCCGCCCCTGTGAGCACAAACGACGATCCGTCCAACCTCATCTCCAGGGCGCGTGCCGACACGTCGGCCTGCGGGTCGAGACCCACGGTGGTCACCGGCAACTCGGTCTCCTGGGCCAGGCGGCGTCCGGCCGGATCGTCGCTCCAGATGACGGCGCGGCCGGCCAGCTCGGGGACGAAGAGCGCCGCCTTCGCCTGGTAGTAGCTCTCCATGCTCCCGTGGAAATCGAGGTGATCCTGGGAGAGGTTGGTGAAGGCGACCACAGCGAAGCGCGTGGCCGCCACCCGGCCCAGAGCCAGGGCGTGCGACGACACTTCCACGGCGGCCACATCGACCCCGGCATGCACCATGGAGGCCAGAAGCCGCTGGAAATCGGAAGCCTCCGGTGTGGTGCGCGGCACTTCGACGGCGGCCGAGCCAATACGCGCTCCCACCGTGCCCACCAATCCCGGCACCAGCCCGGCAGCCGACACGATCGCCTCGAGCAGGTGCGTCGCCGTCGTCTTGCCGTTGGTGCCTGTGATGCCCACGACGCGCAGGCGCCGCGACGGATATCCGTGCACACGCGCCGCCAGCGGCCCCAGCGCCGCTCGCGTGTTGGAAACGACGATGGCGGGCCCGCCGTCGCCGGGGTCCTGCTCCGAGCAGACGGCGGCGGTGCCGACGGCACGCGCCTCAGGGATGTAGCGATGGCCGTCGGTCCGGAAACCGCGCACCGCAACAAAAAGCACGCCGGGACCTGCCGATCGTGTGTCGTGGGTGACGTCGGTGACCACGATTCGCGAATCGCCGACGAGGCGTCCCCCCACCTCGCCGGCGAGGTCCCCGAGGCTGACTCGATCACTCGGCATCGGGAGGCACCCCC
>CAZWKX010000006.1:28355-67440 GCA_964633975.1 uncultured Acidimicrobiia bacterium | reverse complement strand
AGTCGTGGGTGACGTCGGTGCCCACGATTCGCGCATCGCCGCCGCGGCGACCGCCCGCCCCGCCGGCGAGGTCCCCGAGGCTGACTCGATCACTCGGCATCGGGAGGCACCCCCAGTTGGTGGAGCGTGGCCAAGGCCACCTCGGAGAACACCGGGGCCGCCCCGCGGCCGCCGCTTGCGTCCTCCTGCGGCGCATCGAGAACAACCGCCACCACGATCCTCGGATCGTCGATGGGGGCAAGGCCGATGAAGGAAGCCACCACGTCGTTCTCGCTGTACTCCTGGGCGTCGGTCAGGTACTTCTCCGTTGTGCCCGTCTTGCCGCCGACGCTGTAGCCCTCGACGGCGGCAAGCGAGCCGGTGCCGCTGGCGACCACCGCCTCGAGCATGCTGCGCATGCTCCGCGCCGTCTCCGCCGATACCACAACGCGTCGCTCCGGTTCGACGGCCTGGCGTGTGCCCGTCCCGTCGACGATCTCGGCGACCAGGTGCGGCTGGACCCAAACTCCGTCGTTGGCGATGACCGCGTATGCCATTGCTTGCTGCAGCGCCGTAACCGAGACGTGATAGCCGATGGAGGTGCCGGCCACGCAGGTCGTGACGCACCACTCGTCGGCCGGGCGCAACACACCATCGGCCTCTCCCGGGAAGTCGATGCCGGTGGCCTGTCCCTGCCCGAATGCCGACATGTAGGCATGGAGCTGCCGGGCACCGAGCATCTCCCCCAGCAGGATCGTGCCCAGGTTGGAGGACTGCGCCACGATCTCGGTGACCGTTAGTACGTCGGGATGCTCGGTGAAGTCCTCGAAAACGGTGTCCTCGATCTCGATACGATCGGGGATCTCCAGGGTCGTCCACGGTCCGACGACGCCGGACTCGAGCGCCGCGGCCACCGTGACGAGCTTCTGCGTCGAGCCGGGTTCGAAGACGTCGGTGACGGCTCGGTTCCGGACGACGTCGGCATCGACATTCTGCCGGTCGTTCGGGTCATAGGTGGGCAGGTTCACCATGGCCAGTATCTCGCCGGTGCGGGGATCGAGCACCACGACCGAGCCGGCGCGCGCCCCGGTGCGCTCGAGCGCAGCCTCGAGCGCCTGGCGAGCGACGTACTGGACCTCAGTCTTGATGGTGAGGACCAGGTCACTCCCTGGCTCGGCCGGGACGACCGAGTACTCCCCCTGGGGAATGGTCCGGCCCTGCGGGTCCCGCTCAACCAGCAACTCGCCGGGAGCGCCGGCGAGAGCGGCGTCGTATTGGTACTCGATGCCCTCGATGCCCACGTTGTCGTCGGGCCTCACGAACCCGATGACGTGAGCGGTGAGGCTGCCCACCGGATAGACCCGCTTCGGTTCGCTCAGGAAGTAGATGCCGGGCAGCCGGGCGGCTTCCACGGCTTCGGCATCTTCCCTCTCCATCTGCCGAGCCACGTAGACGAAGCTCGCATCGGTGGCGAGCAGCTCCTGTACCTGTGCCGGCTCCCGGCCTATCAGCGGCGCGAGAAGATGGGCCACCGTCTCGGGGTCTGCGATCTCACGTGGGTTGGCGTAGATCGTGACCGAATCGATCGTCACCGCCAGCTCTTGCCCGTCACGATCGAAGATCGTGCCCCGGTCGGCAGCCAAGGTCTCCCGATATAGCCGCTGATCGAGACCCAGCTCGGCGTACTTCTCGGACTCCATGGCCTGCACGACGACCAGCCGGAACCCGATGGCGACCCAGGCGACGGCCAGAACGGAGCCGACCGCGATGAGGCGGGCGTTGAGCCAACGCTGCTTCCGCAGGTCCGTGACGAATGGCCGGCTCATCTCAAGCCCCCGGCCCAGGGCGCCGGATCATGGCTGCGCGCTGAGGAGCGCCTTGAGGTCGACCCAGCGGTCTTCCACGTCTCCGCCTGGAATGGCGATGCCACTCACCTCGACGGTGCGCACCTCCGATGGGTAGACAAGCCCGATATCCCGGGCGAGCTGGGTGATGCGATCGGGCGATTGCAGCTCGGCGGCCTCCAGCCGAAGCTCCCAGTACCGCGTCTCTGCAGCTTCGAGCCGCTGTTCCACGTCTTCGAGCACGAAGGCGGAGTGGTCGAGGGTCACGCGGGAATAGATGAGAAGGAAGAACGCCGCCACCACAGTCAGAGTGAGCAGGAGCCAGCCCCTCAACCGGGGAACCCGCCCGACGCGGCGTCCAATGACGACGCGCAGTGCCGGTGGCTCCGCCCCCCCGACGTACCCGGGGCGGGCTGTCACGCCGCCACCTCGGCAGCACGAAGGCGGGCACTCCTCGCTCGAGGATTGGCCATCACCTCTTTCGGCTCCGGCCTCAGCGGACTCCGAGTGAGCAGGCGCAGCTCGGCGCTCCTGCCACATCCGCAGACCGGTAGACCCGGTGGACAGACACAGCCGCGTCCACCGGCGCGGAAGCGGCGCTTCACCACACCATCCTCGAGCGAGTGATAGGAGATCACCACGATGCGCCCTCCCGGCCGCAGCAGCCGGATACCGGCGTCGAGGCCGTCGGCGAGTGCTCCCAGCTCGTCGTTGACGACGATACGGAGAGCCTGGAACGTGCGGCGGGCAGGGTGACCCGATCTCCGGGCCCGAGCGGGCACGGCTCCGGACACGACTTCGGCGAGCTGCGCCGTATCGGCGAGGGGACGCGCGGCGAGAATGGCTCTGGCGATGCGGCTCGCCCACCGCTCTTCGCCGTAGCGGCGAATCGCGTCGGCGAGGCTGCGCTCATCCCAGCAGTTGACGATCTCACCTGCCGTGAGGGCCGCGTCCGGTCCCATACGCATGTCGAGGGGACCACTTCTTCGGTAGGAAAACCCTCGGTCCCCCACGTCGAGCTGATGCGACGAGACGCCGAGGTCAAAAAGGATTCCATCGATCTCATCGAGGCCCTCCTCCTCCATCACCGTTTCGAGCTTGCGGAAATCCTGCTGGTGAAACGCCACCCGGCCGGCAAGCCGGGCGGCTTGCGCCGCGGCGTCCCCATCCCGGTCCACGGCCACCACCCGGATGTCCGGCATCGCCGCGAGCAGAGCCCGCGTATGACCCCCGCCGCCAAAGGTGGCATCGACGATCACTCCCCTCCCGAGAGGACGGAGCATCTCGACCACCGTGTCGGCCATGACCGGCACGTGATACGGACGTTCGCTTCGGTTCACCTTCAGCCCCCCGGAGCGCTGGCGCCAAGTAGGAAGCGGGCGGAAAGAGGGGCATTCCACGTGGCATCCGGGGGGCTGAAGGTGAGCCGACGGCAAGACACGGAGAGGAGCGATCCACTCAGATCCCCTCCCCTCCAGCAGGTGGCCCGACACCGGCGTAGGCCTTGTCGGCCTTCTCCGATTCGACCCTCCAAGCTTCGGAGTCCCAAATCTCGAGCCGATTGCCGACTCCGATGATCGACACTTCCTTGTCTATTCCGGCGTATGTACGCAGCGGCACTGAGAGCTGGATCCGACCCTGCTTGTCCGGACGCTGCTGGTCGGCGCTGCCGACAACGACCCGCAGCCTCTCGCGGGTGGCGCGCTCGTCACCCGGCAGATCCATCAGATAGGTGTATTCGTCCTCCCACTGTTTCGCCGGGAAGACGAACAGGCAGCCCTCTCGGCCTTTGGTGACGACCAGGCCGTCGGCCAGCCGCGGCCGGAACTTGCTGGGCATGACCAGCCGGCCCTTTTCGTCAACGCTGTGCTGGTACTCGCCAAGGAACACGACTGAAGTACCTCATCTCCGTCATGTCACCCGGTTCCTCCACCGAGGAAGCCGGGTAGGCGGAGCCGACGACGGCTCCACCCACGTCTCACCACAATTCGCCACTCTACTCCCCTTTGCCCCACCTGCAAACCCTTTTTCCCCACCCGTCCCTCTCTCGGCCCCCTGCCGCGGCAGCTTGGTCTCGCACCGAGTAGCCTCCCCCAACATGCTGGACGGACGCCGCGTGATGATCACCGGTGGTTCATCGGGCATCGGACGCGGGCTGGTTCGAGCCTTCACCGCTCACGGCGCCCTCGTGTTCGCCGTGGCCCGCCGGCCCGAGGCCCTCGCCGAGACCCTGGCGCCCACCGAGCCGGGCCGCGCCCGGTCGATCGCAGCCGACATCACGAGCGATGCCGGCCGACGTGCAGTGGCCACCGCGGTACAGCACGCCGGAGCCGTACTCGACGTCGCCATCCACGCCGCCGGAGCCCTGGGGCCCATTGGAGACGCCGGGCGCCTGGTCGACTACCCGGCCGACGACTGGAACCGCGTGCTCGACGTGAACCTGTCGGCCGTCCACTTCCTGCACCAGCGCTTGGTGCCGTTCCTCGACAACGGCACCGCGCCGGTCGTCATCGGGGTATCGAGCACCGTGGGTCGCGCCGGGCGCGCCGGCTGGGGCATGTACTCCATCTCGAAACGAGCTCTCGAGGGCTGGCTGGAGGTGCTCACCGAAGAGTGGGACGGCCGGGTCTACTCGGTCAACCCGGGCGGCACTCAGACCCCGATGCGTGCCACCGCTATGCCGGACGAAGATCCGGCAACGCTTCCCACCCCATCCGACATCGCCCCCTTGTTCTTGAGACTGGCCCATCCGCTGGCGCCCGAGCCCTCGGGATCCAAGCTCGATGCCCGTGACTGGATCGGCAGGGATCCCTGGGAGGGCATCCCGACCGCGTAAGCTGGACCCAGACCGAAAGGGAGCATCGATGAACGACTACGAACCGGGTGCCGCGGCGCCGCGGGAACGGCCAAATCTGTGGATGGGGCCCATGATATTCCTGGCCGTCCTGGTCACACTCGTACTCATCCTCATCTTCTCGAACACCAAGTCCACCAAGGTCGGGTTCGCCGGGCTCAGCGGCAGCGCCCCTCTGTGGCTCATCCTGGCGATCACCTTCGCCGCCGGAGCCCTGGTGACACCCGTCTTCGGCTGGGCGTGGCGCGCCTTCCGCAAGCGTCGGCGCCGGCTTAAGGCCGAGATGGAGGACCAGCAGCAACACGGGGCGGATTCGGACAAGGACTGAGCCCTACACGGCCTCCGCCAGATCCAGATAGGGATGCCAAGACGGGTGCGGCGGCCCGCCGAGTCCGATGAGTAACCACCCGTGTTGACGCGGGGCGCTGGGCGAAGACAACAGCCGCATGCCCACTTCGCGCGGGATGTGATCCCCCTTGCGTGTGTTGCACTGGCGGCAGGCGGCCACGACGTTCTCCCAAGTGTGGGCCCCTCCCCGAGAGCGAGGAACGACGTGATCCAGGTTCTCCGCCTGGCTTCCGCAGTATTGGCATCGGTAGCGGTCGCGGGAGAAGACGGCGCGTCGGTTGAGCGGCACCCTGCGCCGGTATGGGACACGAACATACCGAAGCAGGCGAATCACCGACGGCACCGGGATACACAGCTTCTCGGACGACCAATGCCTGTCGTGTGACTCGACGAGCTCGGCCTTCTCATGAACGAGCAAGACCACGGCCCGGCGCGCCGACACCACCGACAGAGGTTCATAGCTGGCGTTGAGCACCAGAGCGTGTCCCATAGCGCGCGGATCGTACCAGCGCAACGGCCGCCAGCCAGCTGGCACCACTCTGAGTGCCGCAGCACCACTCTGAGTTGTAGACTTGTCTTGGAGGGAGGAACCCTTGCGTGTTGCCAGCTACGTTCGTGAGTCGTCCGACCCGACGGTGGATCGTTCCGTGTTCGCCCAGCAGGAGGAGCTTCGACGCCACGCGGCCTCCCAGGGGCTCCAGATCGTCGCCGTGTGCCAGGACAGCAGACACGAGGGACACGCGCTGGGTCGAGACGGCTACCGCAGCCTGCTCGGCGTGATCAGCGCCGGCAACGTCGACGCCGTGCTGCTGCCGGGCCTCGACACTCTCTCATCAGATCTCGTGATCCAGGAGATCATGCTCTGGGATCTCCGCTCTCGAGGCGTCCGGATCCTCTCGACGGAGCCGGATGACGTCGCCATTCTCAGATCGAAGAGCCCGGACCCGGCACGCATGCTGATCCGCGACGTGCTCACTCGTCTCGGAGAACACGCCGAGATGATCGCTTCCACCCCCGCCCCGGCCCCTCGGCTCCCCAGGCCCGGTGGCGAGGACGACACCGACATCGTCGTGACCCTTGTCGAGGAGAAGGCCGGCGACCCGAATCGGGCCGCCGCCGGTTGATCTCAGCCCTGTCGCAGCGCCTGCCAGGTCGCCCGGCCGAGGGCAAACGGCCTGGTTGCGCACACGAGTGATGCCCCAGCACTTCGAGAGCCCTCGGGCCCATCAACGACGACGGTGACCACCTCGGAACCCGCCGCCTCCGTCCATTCGACGGCAACGACGTCGGGAGCGATCCCTCGGGCCAGAGTCCCGACTGCGGCGACCACCGTGCGCACCAGGTCCTCTTCGGTGGCGGCGCCCATGACTGTCTCCATCCTGCCGTCCCCGGCGGTCGCGGTGACGATCACACCCGAGGCGCTCTCCTCGACTCGCACCGATTCCAGCCCGGCGGCGGTGGCGCCCGCGGTCGGCGGCGATAACGGGACCTCGCCGGCCAACGGAGCCTCGACCGGGGTCGACGCCGGCTCCGACTCGGATCCGACCGCTACACGCGACCGCATGCCGTGTGCCGCCAGTATGCGCTGGATCTCGGAGCGCACCGCGTCTGCATTCGTTTCCGGCGCCAGACGAATGTGCACTCCGGTCGGCGCTTCGCCGGCCGTCTCCACCCGTGCATCCGCCACACCCGCGAGAGCCAGTAGCTCGCTGCGCAGCAACTCGGCAGACACGGCACCGTCTCCCTTCACTCCACCCTCTGTCTCCGCCTCCACTCCAGGTACCGGACGAAATCCCCCGGATCGACCTCGGCATCCCCCTCTCCGTATGCCGTGTCGATTCTCCAGGCCAGGTACTCCGATTCCGGCACGAATAGTAGCCGTCTCCACCACTCCTTGCATCCGTGAGCCTGAGCGGCCCGCAGCGCCTCCGGCCACAACCGCGGCCGCAAGAGCACCGAGAAGCCAAGACGCAGCATCACGCCGGGATCATACGCCGCCGGTGCAGATGCCTTGACCGCGAACCGGCCCCACGCTGATAACCTGATTCGTCAGGCCAGGACCCGACGAAGGAGGCCGAGCATCGTGACCGCGCCGCAGGTCGAGCCGGACGAGCTCGCCTGGTTCTCCCAGCAGTTCCAGGTCATCTCAAGCAACATCGAACGGGTCATCCAAGGCAAGCGGCCCGTCATCGACCTCATCGTCCTCTGCCTCCTCTCCGAAGGGCACGTGCTCATCGAAGACGTGCCCGGAGTGGGCAAGACGCTCCTGGCCAAGTCGCTGGCCCGCTCGATCCACTGCGATTTCCAGCGTGTCCAGTTCACCCCCGACTTGCTTCCCTCGGACGTGACCGGCGTGTCGGTGTGGGATCGGGAACAGAGCACTTTCGTGTTCCGTGCCGGCCCCGTGTTCACCAACATCGCCCTGGGCGATGAGATCAACCGGGCGAGCCCGAAGACCCAAGCCGCGCTCCTCGAAGCCATGGAGGAGCGCCAGGTGACCATCGACGGCGTGACCCGCGCCCTGCCCCCGCCGTTTATGGTGATCGCCACACAGAACCCCATCGAGCACGAAGGCACCTACCCCCTGCCCGAGGCTCAGCTCGACAGGTTCATGATGCGACTCACCATCGGCTACCCATCACGGGTGAAGGAGCTCGAGATCCTCGACACCCACGGAATCAGGTCCACCTACGACCTGCTGGAGCCGGTGATCAGCGAGGAGAACGTCCTCCGGATGATCGAGATCGCCCAGCGTATCTTCGTGTCGCCGCCGGTGAAGACCTACATCGTCGACACGGTGAAGGCAACACGTCAGGACCCGGACCTGCTCCTCGGCGCGTCGCCGAGGGCAGCCCTGTTCACTCAGCGGGCCGCCCGCACACGTGCCGCCACCGAGGGCCGCAACTACGTGACACCCGATGACGTCAAGACACTGCTGCACCCGCTGCTCGTTCACCGTATGGTGCTGAGACCGGAGGCTCAGATGCGAGGCACGACGGTCGATCAGATCCTCGAGGGCATCACACAGGGCATGCCCGTCCCCGGGACCAGGACCCGCGCCTGATGCCAACCGTCAGAGGGTGGGCCGCACTGGGGGTGTCGGCAGCTCTCGTCGTGCTGTGGGTCGTCTTCGGCGAGATAGAGCTGCTGGCCACGGCGATCTTCCTCCTCTCCGCCGTGCTTTTCGGTTTCTTGTTCGCGCGCTGCTTCGCTCTCGACGTCGCCTGCTCCAGAACCGTCCGACCGCCGGAGGTGCAGGAAGGCAGCGAGGTCCTCGTGGAGACCACCCTGAAGCCAAGGCGCCGGCTGTGGAACCTGATCCTCGAAGACACCGTGCACGGCCTCGGTGCCGCCCGCTTCGCCGCCGCCCGCGCCGACGCAGGGGAGCCGCTGTCCGCCTGCTACGAGATCGTGTGCCGTTCGCGCGGCATCTACCAGATCGGCCCGGTGCAGGTATCGGTCTCCGACCCCTTTGCTCTCTGCGACCGCAAAAACCTCGCCGGCAGCATCGACCGGCTCTTGGTGCTCCCCCGCATCGAGGAGCTCTACGGGCTGCCCACCGTTCGTGGCCTCGATTCTTCGGTTCAGTCGACCCGTCCCTCGTACGCGCCTCGCGGCGGCGAGGACTTCTTCACCCTGCGCGAATACCAAACCGGAGACGACCTGAGACAGGTTCATTGGCCGGCATCGGCCAAACGCGACGAGCTCATGATCAAGCAGCTCGAGCTGCCCTGGCAGGCACGCGCCCTCGTGCTCGTCGACCAGCGTTCCCATCGATACCCGACCCACGAGGCTTTCGAGCACGCGGTACGAGGCGCGGCCTCGGTGGTGGCACACCTGCACAAAGGAGGGTTCAGCCCCGAGCTGTGGACGACTGAGCGCTCGCCACTGCCTCGCTCCGGCAGCCGCTACGCCCAGGCGATGGAGATCCTGGCCACAGTGCAGACGGTCGACAGGCTCGACCTCCGCAGCACCGTGCGCCGCCTGCGCCGCCACGGTGTCGGGGGAGGCGCCTTTGTCGTCGTCACCGGAATCCCCGATGAGGGCATGCTCGGGGTGTTCCGCGCCCTGGCCCAAGACTTCAGTCGCACGATCGTCATGGCCGTCGACGATCGCATCAAAGGCTCCGTGGCCAGTTTCCAGGGAGCCGGCGCGGTGGCGGTGATGGTTGGCTCGTTCACGCCGTGGGCCCCTGCCTGGCGCGCTGCAATGGAGGCAACATGGTCTACCGCTTCAGCTGGCTAGCCGCCGCGGGCGGCGCCATCCTTGCGCTCGCCCGCCTGGGAAGGCTGCTCCGTCCCTCAGAAGGAGGGCTTCCCTGGTTCCTCGAGGTCTCGGCGGCTCTCCTCATAGGTGCGCTGCTCACCTGGCTCATCCTCGGCCCCATCCAGTCGAGCTTGCGCGTTGCCGCGGCATGGCACGTGGTGGCCGGAGCGCTCTTCACGTGGGGGGCGTTTCCCGCGCTCACATCTCTGGGCGACCTGGGCATAGAGCTCGAAACCGCTCGCACGGCCATCCGCTCCGGCAGCGCCCCGGTCCAGCCAACCGACGGGCTGACCGCCCTGCTCGCCCTGCTGTTCTGGCTCCTCGGCATCCTCATAGTGTGGGGCCTCGTCCGGAACAAGCCCTACGTAGCCGTCCTGGCCCCATACGTCCTCTATCTGCAGTTCTCCACCATGGATCGCAGCGCCAGCGGCTGGTGGACCGTCGCGCTCCTGGCGTTGATGGGCTGCTCACTCATCGCCGTAGCTTCCGACCGGCGTGCGCAGGGAACCGGACAGTTCGGCACACAGCCGCCCGCGGAGTCGCCAAGACGCAGCTTCCGCTCGCTCGCCGGCGTCGCCCTCACCGTGATCCTCATCCTCACCCTCCTCTCGACGAATGCTCTCGCCTCACTCGTCCCATCCGGAGGCATCGTCGACTGGCGGGTGCCCTCGTCGCTCAGAGGCGAGTTCTTCGGCAGCCTCTCGTACAACCCGTTCGTCGGCATCCACCAGGACCTCGTGGCCGAGACGGACATCCCCGTGTTCCAGGCACAAGTCGTGGGCGGCATTCACGCCAACGAGGTGTACTGGCGACTGCTCACGCTGGACGCCTTCGACGGCCAACAGTGGTACAGCGATCATCCTGTGGTGCGTGCTCCCGCCGACATCGATTACTTCGAGGATCCCGGTTCCGCCTTCCATGGACCGACCAACGAGATCACCCAGACCGTCGAGGTCCAGTTCCTCCGACAGGATTGGCTCCCGGCCGCCTACTCGCCGCTCCAGCTGACGTCGGAAGACCGCTACGTTGAAGGAGGCGTTCGCGTCAAAATCGACGACGCTTCCCTCCACTTCGGCCTGCGCACCTACCGGGGCATGCAGTACGAGGTGACCTCGTCGGTCCCCGACCCGGACCTCGACGTGCTCGCACTCGGCGCCGACGGCCTTCCCTCGCCGCTGTTCGCCGAGGCCGCCGCTGAGGAGGGCGGCTTCGATGTCGAAGCCGCAGACCCTCCTCAGACTTTTGTACTCCCGAATCGCGCAACCTACTTGAGCCTGCCGGGCGACCTCGACCCCGACCTCACCCTGCTGGCTCGGACGCAAACTGCGGGCTTGACCACCGAGTACGAAAAGGCCCTCGCCCTCGAGGCGTTCTTCCGATCGCCCAATGCCTTCCGCTACAGCACCGACATCGATCCGGGCCACAGCGCTTCCGACCTCACCGCCTGGCTGCTCGACCCCACGAGCCCCAACTATCGAACCGGCTATTGCGAGCAGTTCGCCACCTCGATGGCCGTCTTGGCGCGCCTTATCGACATCCCCAGCCGCGTCGTGCTCGGTTTCAACCCCGGCGTGAGCCAACCCGACGGCAGCATCGTCGTGCGTGCACGAAACGCGCACGCTTGGGTGGAGTTGTGGATGCCCACGCAGGGCTGGGTCCCCTTCGATCCCACGCCCCGCGGTTTCACCGAAACCCCCACGATCGCCAGCTGGCCCTTCGACGTCTACCAGTACTTGGGCAGCGTCGGCTCCGCAGGTTTTTTCAACCCCTTGTGGGGCTATCCCGACTACGGTCCCGGCGGTTTCACCGAGGACTCAATCCCGGAGATGCCGGACATAGAGACCCCGGGCTCGGACAACGTGATCTCCATCCCCGTGGCGAGGATTGCCGTCTGGCTCGTCGTCTCCATACTCATCGCGATCCTGGTTGCCACCTTGATCCCGGCGATCAAGTGGATCCGCCGTCGCGTCCGCCTGCACCAGTTGGCCGCCGGCGATGTCCCCGCGGCATGGCGGGAGGCAGTAGACCGTCTCACCGATCTGGGCCGAGAGCCGCTGGCGTCGGCAACACCCGTGGAAGTCGCCAATTCGACGGAGATCTCATTGATGCCCCTGGCGCAGGCCTACGGCTCAATCATCTACGGCCCCGGCCAGTACGGCCGGGCCGAGGTGAGGGCGGCAACCGCGTCGCTCAGACAAACCGAGCGCCGTCTAAGTGTTCACTACTCACCCGGACAGCGCCTGATGGCCCATTACCGGCTGCGCTCACTGAGACCGGGGAGATGGCAACCGGAACAATGACGTGACCGGCCGGGGCTCAGCCGCCCGCGGCTTCGGAGAGGACGTCTTCCTCACCGCGTCGAAGCATCTCGAGGAACCGCTCGCGATCGAGCTCGAACCGGGTCACGTCTTCCTCGACCTCGTGGGCGATCTCGTTGATGGCCACGAAAAAGGCGAGCTGTCCGGAGCGCAGGGCGTCGATCACCTCATCGTCGTTGGAGGCGACTCGGAAGATGCTCTTCCCGTCGGTGACCAGCTTGACCTCGGCGAGGTGATTGTCGATGTCGGCCGTCCGCCGCAGGTATTCCCACGCGCGCCGCACCCGTTGCACCGACATGCCATTGTCGAGCAGGCTCTTGACGACGCGCAGCGCCACGAGATCACGAAAGGAGTAGAGGCGGCGGCGTCCGGGGCGGCCACCGGTGCCCTGGATGCTGGGGTTGACGAGGCTGACATGATCCCAATACCGCAGCTGGTGAGGCGTGCAACCGGTGAAACGACACGTCTGCTGTGCGGTGAAGCCTTCCAAGGCCACTCTCCCTCCCAAGATCCCCAACAGGCCCGCCCCGGCGAGTCCTGTACTTTTCCACTCCCGCGTGGTGCGGCGCAGGCTAGTCGCGCCGATGCCACCTTCGCCCGAGGCGGCCCATCTTCTCCCGGGCCGACTTCCGACCAACACCACTCCGCCGCTGCACTATCGCGGCGATCCACGCCACGGACAGCACCATGACAACGAACCCGAGCAGCGCCACCGGCGTGCTGCGCGTGTAAAAACCGAGCATCAGCCCGACGCCTGCCACCAAGGTGAGCAGCGCCCACTTGAGCTGCCGCGCCGAGATGCTCGCCAGCGTTGTGCTCCTGACCGTCTCGGCCAGTCTCGGATCCTCTTCGTAGAACTGACGCTCTATCTCTTCGAGGATGCGCTGTTCTCTGTCGTCGAGTGGCATGGTTTCGTCCGGCGATCGAAGGCGAAGTATACCCGAGGGTCCTAGACCAGGTCTTGGGGGTTCTCTGCTAGTTTCTGGGACTTCACTTTGGGAGGCTTCGCAGGGTCGACGAGACGCGCTCGACCAACCGCCGTTCGCCCGAAGCGACGCCTGACTCGATCGACGGCCGACTCCAGATCCTCCCAAGGCCGCTGACCCAGCTCGAGCTGCCTGGGCGCCGCCGCGTCGTCGAGTGTGCCGGCCGCGACACCCAACAGACGTACGGGCCGGTCACCGATCTCGGCTCGCTTCAGCAGGCGAAGAGCTGCCTCGAAGATCCCATGCGTCGTATCTATCGGCGCCGGCAGGGTCTCACTTCTGGTGATGGTGGTGAAATCGGCAAATCGCACCTTGATGCCCACGTTACGTGCGACCTCGGCAGACCGCCGCAGGCGTGCAGCCAGACGATCGGCGTGGCGCAGCAGCTCGGCTTCAAGCGCCTCGGCTCCGCTGATGTCCCGCTCGTAGGTGGTCTCCACGGAGACCGACCGCCGCTCGGCCTCCGGCTCCACTTGCCGCCCGTCGCGGGCGTGGGCCAGGTCCCAGACGTGTGCGCCCGCCGCCACTCCCAAGCGCCGCATCAACGTCGCTCGAGGGAACGAAGCAAGGTCGCCGATCGTCTTCACCCCCAGCTCCTCGAGCCTGGAGTACGAGGACTCGCCAACCCCCCAGAGATTGCGCACCGGCATGGGGTGGATGAACTCGATCTCCGTTCCCGCCCGTACTAGGAAAAGCCCATCGGGCTTTGCTGCACGACTCGCCATCTTGGCGATGAACTTGCATGCGGCCAGGCCCACAGACGCCGGCAGTCCGGTGCATTGCCTCACCGCCGTGCGGATCGCCTCCCCCACCGCCACCGGCGACTCGTAGCTGAGACGCAGTCCGGCGATGTCTAAGAACGCCTCGTCGACCGAGACGGGCTCCACCCTCGGCGTGAATGAGTGCAGCACTTCGAACACGCGGCGGGAAGCACCGGAATAGACGCCGTGGTCCGGCGCCAGGAACCTGGCTCGCGGGCACAGCCGGCGGGCATGGGCCGTGGGCATCCCCGACCCGACTCCGCTGCGCCGCGCCTCATAGGACGCCGAGGACACCACACCTCGTCTCCCCAGACCGGCGACGACGACGGGCACTCCCACAAGATCCGGACGTCGCAACCGCTCCACCTCGACGAAGAAGGCATCCATGTCGACGTGGGCGATTGGCTCGGAGAATTGCACGGTCCCACCGTACCTACACTCCCGCCTCGTGTTGCGCGAGCTCCACCTCGTACGCCACGGCGAGGTCCACAACCCCGACCATTTGGTCTACGGCGATCTCCCCGGCTTCGTCCTGGGCGAGACCGGCCTTCGACAAGCGGCCGCCGCCGCCGACCACCTCAGCGGCCTTGCCGTCGACGCCGTCGTCTCATCTCCGCTGGAGCGCGCCATGGAGACGGCACAGATCCTGGCCGACACGCTGGGGCTCGAGGCCTACGGCGATGAGCGACTCACCGAATGGGCTCTGGGCCGGCGCTGGCGCGGGGTGGTCTGGGAGCAGCTGCCCAAGGCGTTCCCCGGAGAGCTCGAGGCCTACCTCGAGCACCCTCAGGAGCTGCCATTCTCGCCCGAGTCCATCAGTGCCGTTGCCGAGCGAATGGCCACCGCCGTCGCCGAACTGGGGTCTGCCCACCCCGGCGGGGTCGCCGTCGTCGTCTCGCACCAAGACCCGGTCCAGGCGGCCCGCCTGCGCCTCACCGGGGTCGGGCTGACCAGGTTTACACAGAACAAGCCCAGACATTGCACGGTGATCTCGCTCACAGCCGGATCCCCCTGGTCGGAACGTGAGGTGTGGAACCCCAACGTTCCGGCCGAGCCGTTTCCTCCGACGGACTGCCCCTGACGCGCCGAGGGGGCCGACAGACTGCCGGCCCCCTCCGTTCTCTGCGGCCTAGAAGCCGTCAAGCTCCAGCAGGCCGCCGTCGATGGGCGAACCGTCGGCCAGGTTCACCATCTGGATGGCGCTGTATCCAACCAGGTAAAGCCGTTCGCCGATCACAAGAGAGCGGCGCACTCCGCCGGGATGATCCACCCTGGCGATCTCCTGGAACCCGTCGCCGATACGCAGCATCAGCGCACCGCTGAACCAATCCTCCGCGTACACCTCATCGACTGCGACTCCGGTGGCTCCGCCGGTCCCGGCCTCATCGGAATCGGGCACCGACACGAGCTCCTCGCGACCCCATACCTCGAGGGGCATCACCAGCGTGTCTTCCCAGAGCAGGAAAGCCCTGTGATCCCACTCCGCCTCCGACCAGGCGTCGGTGAGGGAGTAGGTGAAGAGCTGCTGCGGGTTCTGCGGATCGGAGACGTCGAACATAGCCACCTTGGTGCCGGTCGTTTGGCCCTCCTCGGTGGCGTCCTGGCCCACACCCAGGATCCGGCCTTCGGACACCGGGTGCAGGTAGGCCGAGTAGCCGCTGATCTCCAGCTCTCCGGCCTGTTGCGGGTTGGCCGGGTCGGAGAGATCGATGACGTAGAGCGGATCGACCTGGCGGAAGGTGACCACATAGCCGGTCGGGCCCACAAAACGAACCGAGTAGATCTGCTCGCCGTGGCCGAGACCACCCACCTGTCCGACCTCCACGAGTTCCCGGCCGGACCGGCCCAGGACTGCGACCTGCGACTCCGAATCCTCACTGCTCCCCCGCCACTCCGAGGTGGTTGTGGCCACCCGCAGGTGCTCATCCCACTCGGACATGGAGAACTGGTTGAGCAGGTAGCCGGCCACCGAGCCCGAAGCGGCGTAGTCGGTGGTGGCTCCATCAATGTCGAAGGCGTGGATCTGTGTCCGCACGCCGTCCGACCCCGTCTCGTCGGTGTACAGGTCGTTCCAACGGTTGGTGGCGACGTAGATGGAGCCGCTGGATGCATAGACCGTTTCGCCGTCGGCCATGACCCCCGTGCTGTCTCCAAGTCCATCAGGGCCGAAGGCGGCGATGGTCAACATCCCGAAGCCGGAGAAGCTCCTGGGGTGATAGGCGTCGTCGCAGGAAAGGAGAAGACCCTCGTCTTCGCTGCCGTCTCTGTGATCAACGGCAACGAAGTAGGGAAGCCAGTTGTCGATGGTCGAGGCCTCGATGATGGCCTGGTTCTGGCGGAGGGCCTCACGCTCGGCGCGCAGTCCGGAACCGACGGGGTACGACCACTCGAGTCCGGTCGGGTAGGACGAGACCACAACACGCACAACGTCGCCGTGCAGGCGAGCCGACAGGTAGCTGCCGTCGATGTAGGTGGTGCGCAGCAGCTCGGGAGCGGACGAGTCGGAGAGATCGACCTCGGCGATGGCGGCAATGCCGCCGTAGTAGGGAACCGAGGCGAAACGCTCGCCTGGCATGCCGACGACACCCCCGTGGTCGCCGAGCAGGACCACCCGATCGCCGACGAGGAACATCTCGGAGAACCACCCCTCCTGAGACAGATCGAGCGTGGAGAGGATCTCGAGGTCGGTCGACAGCACGTAGAGCGTCTGTCCGGAGATGACCACGATACGCTCGCCATCGGTCTTCACCAGGTCGGCCTCGTCGATGCCGGCCTCCTGCACATTGGTGGTCGAGTATCCCGACGTCTCGTTTCGAGTCAGCTCACCCGTATCGCCCCCGACACCGGAATCCGCAGCGGGCTGTGCCGCTTCTTCAGCGATGCCGACACCGTCCATCAGGATGGGAATGCCCCAACCACCTTCGAGGCCCCAAGCGGTAACCCGATCGAGGGCCTCGCTCTTGGCATATGCGAGTAGGGCATCGCAGGAGTCGAACGGCTCGAGGCTCTCTTCGGCCGCCGCCTCATTCGCGGGAACGAGGACTACGACCGACACGACGATTCCGACGATCACGATAAAGGTGAGGCCGAACCACAAAGCGCTGCGCCGGCCTCCCGCGTTCTGGTTTGTCATGGCTCTTTCCTGTGTTGGATCGTCTCTGTGACGGCCTGAGTGACCGCCCGGGTTCCCACCAAGCCGGCCCCGGCCTCGTGCGCGGGGCACGTCACTAGAGATTCTCCCGCGACCAGCGCTCAAGGTATCTCATTTGCCGCGCCCCATGGCGCTGGCAGCTCCCAGCTCGGAGCGCAAAGCGGCCCGATGACGTAGGCTCACACCCTGAGAAGACATCCGATGGGGACCAGCCGACCGGCCGACCGCCGCACCATGGGGGATCGTCGCATCCGGCGCTTGTGCTTGCACTACCCGGAGCGTCGTCGCGGCTTCGAACGGCGACGGTCTTCCACCGGCCTGCTGCGCAAAGCCCAATGGCGTCTGCTCGACCGCTACCGTCGCGGATCCCGGTCACTCATCGTGGTGCTGGCTGCCGTCTTGGCGCTCAGCATCGCCGACCTCCTGCTCACCCTGCGAGCCCTAGACCTGGGAGCTTCGGAAGCCAACCCGATCATGGCCCGGCTGATCGGCATCGATCCGGTGCTCGCCGGGGTCTTCAAGTTGTCGACTGCGGTTCTCGTCGTGTCAGCCATCTGGGCTCTGCGCCGCTACCGGCGGGTGCTGGAGATGTCGCTGCTAATCGCCGGCGGCCTGGCCCTCCTGCTCGTCTACCACCTTGTCGGGGCGCTGACCCTGATCGGCTAGCCACCGTCGGCACGGGCCTCGTCGACGCGCTGCCGAGTTGCCGCGCCGGCCGGTCTCCAATACGCTTCGTGATCGGGACGGCATACCAAGAGCGTGCAGTGCCCGCTAAGAGGGGGTGTGGGGTGCGTCCATGGACTCGCAGCGTGCTCCCGGCCGCAGTGTTGCTCGTCGTACCGGCCGCCAGCGCCTTGGCCCAGACCACCGTGGAGGTGCCCTGGTGTATACCCCCCGTGATCGACGGAGAGCTGGCACCGGGCGAATGGGACGAGGCGGCCGAGCTCCCAACCGAAGACCTCCCCGTCGTGGCCAAGGCCATGCACGACGGCGAGACCTTCTACCTCGCCTTCGAGTGCTTGCCGTGCGCTGAGCCCGGCACCGACTGGGAGGCATTCGCCGTCCGCGACGACGGGGACGGCGAATTGTGCGAGGCCGGCGACACCATGGCGCTCTGCTCTGCCGAAGGCTGCACCTCCTGCGAATACGACGGCCCGTTCAGCTACAGCTGCGATGAGGAGGCGAGCAGCCCTCCCTGTGTGAATCCCGGCGCCAACGAGGTGATCTTGGAGCTTCCCGAAGGGCCGGTACGGCTGGTGGTCGGCGTCGTCGTAGACGGGGTCGAATACACATCCGAGCCCTTCTGGGCCCAATTCGTCCCCGAACCGCAGCAACAGGAGACGCCGCCGACAGCGATGGACACCGTCGATCCTTTCTCGACGGAAGAGGGATCAGCACCAACTGCGATGGAGGCCTGGCCCTGGTACTCCACGTCGGAACCAGGAACCGGCGCCGATACCGCCAACACGGCGCAGGAAGCCCAAGGCATGGCGCAGGGCGACACGACGAAGCCGGGCGGTTTCCCCTGGATGTACGTGATCGGAGGAGTGATCGGCATCCTGCTCCTGCTGTCCCTACTCCTCATCAGCCTGTGGGCCAGATCGAAGAAGCCGGATCCGTGTGAGAAACTCGCCGAGGAAGCCGGTGCCCTGGGGGCTCGCGTCACTTGCGCCAACCCGGTCCCCGGCTCGGTGCCCGATCCCAAGCAGGAACAGGTAGCGCGCCTGAAGAACGCCATCTCCGACATGGAGAAGCTGCCGCAGTCGACGAAGCGGGACCAACGCATCGAGGACCTGCGCGGCGAGTTGAGGCGGCTCGAACCCGACGTTCCCGCCGCCGTCGGTGTGAACAAGGAGAGCGGGGCCGATCTCCATGCCGCCGACCGCAGTGGAGCCACCGGCGTCCCCTACGAGATCACATGGGAAGTGGAGACCAAGGAGGGATGGCAGACCATCGGTTCCGGTGAGCACCTGCACCTGACCCCCGAGCAGCTGGAAAGCATGGTCGAGGACAGTGCCACCTACGGCGTGGTCAAAGTACGAGCCAGCATCACCTACTGCCCGGGGACCCCCCACGAGATGCAGTTCGGCTCGAATACCATGCAGATGGTGCCGACGCAGCCCTAGACGGCTCCGCCGGCGCTGCGCCGGCCTCGACGCAGCAGACCCCGATGCAGCACGATGGCACGGCACGCCTCGGGTATTCGTCGACATCGCCGACTGAGATCGGCTAGTCGCGGTCGACCTTGTCCTCGTCGTAGTAGTCGAGGCGGTCGAACGGCATTACGAGAGATGTGAGCACGTTCATCAGGTGGGCGGTGATCCGCTTCAGGTAGCGGCACAGCAGCGCGCGCGGGACGGCATCACGCGGCGTATCGGTGGACTCGATCTGCGCCTCTATACATTCGTCGTACTCGTCGAGCACATCATCGAGCCCTTTCAGCAGCGACTCGGCGGATTCCGCATCGCGCTCGCGAATGATGCGGGCCGTCTCGCCGATGAGCTGCGACGTTCGGTCGCGCAGCTCCACGAGCCGGTCGATGTCGTCGGCGTGGGACAGGTCGATACCGCCGTCCGCCAGGTCCCACACGTTCTTGGCGTAGTCGCCGATGCGCTCTATGTCCTTGATGATGCTCGTCGTGACGAGCACCCGGGGCAGATCGGCCCGTTCGCCGCGGACGGACACGTGGACGACGAGCTGCCGGCGCACCCTACGTTCGGCCTTGTTGACGCCCCGATCGGACTTCCTGATCTCCTTGCCCACGGCCGCGGCCTCGGTGCCGCCGACGACGGCATTGACCGCCAGATCGAAGGTGTGCCGGCAATCGAGCAACATCTCGACGATGAGTCCCTCGATCTCCTCGAGTTGCTGATCACCGCTCGCCTTGAAGAACTCCCAGACCATCTCGATACCTCCCCTACTGGAAGACCAGCACTCCCACAAGAGGGATTATCACGAATACACCGACTACGTACACGACAACAAACGACTTCCTCTTCTCGGCCACGAACGCCAGCCGCTCCGCCAACGCCAACGGAATGCCGCGCAAGCCCGGTATCACATACCATACGAGCAGCCCGGACAGGTTGAACAAGAGGTGCACGAGAGCGATCACCAGGCCCGCCGGGTTCTCGATGGCAAGCGAAGCGAGCAGGGCGGTGATCGTGGTGCCGACGTTGGCGCCGAGTGTCACCGGGTAGGCATTGCGGAGAGTCAAGACGCCGGCGGCGATCATCGGCACCAGCACCGACGTAGTGATGCTCGAAGACTGCACGGCCGCGGTCACGATCATCCCGATGACAATGGCCGCCGCGCCTCCGCCTTTGGCCAGCACCGCGTTGAGAGAGCGCTCGATGCGCCCCGCCATCACCAGCTTCATGTTTCGTGTGATGTAGGCGAGGGCCAGGAAGATCAAGCCCAGCCCGAACACGAGCAGCAGGGCTCCCGTCACGGAATCCCCACAGCCGAGCCTGTCCAGCAGACTCTCGAAGAGCCGCACGGGCGCCTTCACCGCCGTCTGGACCAGTCCACCCGATTCCCCGTGTCCGAAGCTCAACACGCCGCCGAGCAGATCAGCCATCCGTTGGGCGATCTTGGTGAGCCCGCGGGTCAGCAGCTCGAACGGGAGCATGACGACCACGTTGCAGATGTTGAAGAAGTCGTGCATCGTCGCTCCGGCGAACGCACGGCGGAACTCGTCGGTGCGCCTCAGGAACCCCAGTGAAGCGAGAGTGTTGGTGACTGTGGTCCCGATGTTCGCTCCCATGACCATCGGCACAGCGACTTCGATCGGCAGGACACCGCCCCCCACGAGACCGACGATCGTTGACGTGGTCACCGATGACGACTGCACCAGAACCGTGGCCAAGATACCGACGAACAGCCCGGCGAGCGGGTTGGATACCCGCTCGAACAGCGAATCGGTCAAGTCCTCCCCGAACTCCCTGATGCCGCTCTCGAGCGCCTTGACCCCGGCAAGGAACAGGTACAGGAGTATGAGGACGAGCAGCACCCTCACCCAGGGCGGCACACGATCGCGGCCGGGCTCGGTGCTCATTTCATGAAAGGCCAATCGGCGTCGGGGCAGGCCGAACCCTAGCCGCCGGCGCCCGACCTACGGCCGGTGCCCGGAGAAACGGTCACGGAAAGCCGAGTCGCGACGCCAAACGAAAAGGCCTCGTCCTCGGGGACGCCGACGGCTCCCCTGCCCGTATGCGCAGATCGCCAACTATCGCGCCGCGAAGCAGTCGCCGGCTCTAACGAGCCGCCTCCGGTCGATCTCAGCCGCCGTCGATCCTCCTACGGGTGGTTGGCGTCAACCTCGGTGACGTAGAACGTTCCTCTGATCAACTCGCCTTCGTGGTACGTCCCGATCCAAATGTCGTAGACACCGGACGCCGGGAAGGCGAAGTCCAACGTTGGGTTGTAGGTCGACCACGAGTCGTCGTTGCAGTGCCACTGCCCAACCGGATCGTTGATGATCAACACCGTGTCGTCGGAGGGATCGTCTGCCACGAAGTACAAGCGCAGCAGATCCTGAGAGCCGGCCGTGTAGGACAGCTCGAAGTCCGGGATGTCGTTGGCGTACCCGTAGCAGCTTGGGTTCCCCAGATAGCTCACGTCTACCGGATCGGTCGAGCCGGCGTTGGCGGGACCGTACTGCCACGGGTCGGGAATGAAGCCGGAGATCAGAGTGAACTCGCTGTAGTAGGCCTGCGACGAGGGCAACAGGACTGCCGTCGGCGGTGGCTGCGTTGTCGTCGTCGTGGTCTGCTGCGGCTGCTGCTCCGTGGTCGTCGTCGGCTCCGGTTGCGGCTTCGTGGTCGTCGTCGGCTCCGGCTGCGGCCCCGTGGTCGTCGGCTCCCCGGCAACCGTCGTCTGATCCCCGGCGGCGGTGGTCGAAGTGTCGTTTCCCAAGCCGAAGACGCTGCTGTCGTCGCCACAGGCGGCAGCCAGCAGCGCCAGCGCCAGAATCAGTACCAGCACGACACCTCCATGGCCTCTCGTGCGTCCTGCCATGCTTCCTCCCTCTTGCTCTCTGCTCCTATTGATCTCTACTCGCCGACCCTACCCGGTGCCGGCTCGCCGGCACCGCGCAAGAGGCTTCATTTCGCTCCCGAAGCCCATCTTCAGCAAGTTTGTGTACCGCAAACTATCGCTCCCCCGGTACCTACGCGTGCTCGGAGTCAGGCGGTGAACACCAGAGCGACGTTGTGGCCCCCAAAACCGAACGAGTTGGTCATGGCACGGCGCACCCTCACCTGGCGAGCTTCGTTGGGCACATAGTCGAGATCACACTCGGGATCGGGAATCTCGTAGTTGATGGTCGGCGGCACGACCCCGTCGCGGAGGGCCAAGATGCACACCATCGACTCCAGCGCTCCGGCGCCGCCCAGCAGGTGGCCGGTCATCGACTTGGTCGAGGACACGGGCAGCCCGTCGGCATGATCCCCAAACACGGTCCTGATGGCGGCGGTCTCGGCGCTGTCGTTCGCCTGCGTTGAGGTACCGTGGGCGTTGATGTAGTCGACGTCGGAGGCGTCGAGCCCGGCGTTTCCCAGCGCGTTCTTCATGGCCCATGCCGCCCCGGCCCCTCCGGGACGAGGCAGGGTCATGTGGAAGCCGTCCGACGACATCCCGTAGCCGATGAGCTCCGCATAGATGTTCGCTCCCCGGGCCAGCGCGTGCCCGAGCTCTTCGAGCACGAGCGTGGCCGCCCCTTCACCTATAACAAAGCCGTCACGGTCCTTGTCGAAGGGCCGGGAAGCCCCGGCCGGATCGTCGTTGCGCCTGCTCAGAGCCCGAGACTGCATGAACCCGGTCACGGCGAACTCGCACACGGCGGCCTCGGCTCCGCCGGCAACCATGATGTCGGCGTCGCCGCGTTTGATGATCTCGGCGGCATCGCCGAGTGCATTGGCCGAGGCGGCACACGCCGTCACCGAGCACACGTTGGGCCCGAGTAGGTTGAAATCAATCGACACCACTCCCGCCCCCATGTTGGAGATGATGCGGGGAATGGCGTAGGGGCTGACACGGTCGTGCCCCCTCTGCCGCATCGTGTCCATCGACTCCTGGAAGGTCATGATGCCGCCGATGCCGCTGCCTAGGGCCACACCGGCGCGCTGCGCCTGCGGGTCGTCTTCCTCGAAGGCCAAGCCGGCATCGTCCAGCGCCTGCTTCGTCGAAGCCCAGAAGAGCTGGGCGTAGCGGTCCAGATGCATAGCGGCGCGGCGACCCATCCAATCGTCGGGATCGAAGTCCGGGATCTCCGCAGCGATTCGCACCGCCAGGGGCGAAGCGTCGAACGAGGCAATCTCGCGCACGCCGGAACGTCCGGCGAGCATGGCCTGCCAGGTGGTGGCCACGTCGAGACCAAGCGGCGTGACGGCGCCGAGCCCGGTGACGACGACCCGGCGGTCGGACACGTGGTCAGCCTCCGAGCTTCTGCATCACCAGATCGACGGCCTCGCCGACCGTGGAGATGGCTTCCGCCTCCTCGTCGGGGATCTTGACGCCAAAGGTGTCCTCGAGCGCCATCAGAAGTTCGACAACGCCAAGCGAGTCGACCTCGAGATCCTCTTCGAAGGTGGCGTCCATCGTGATGCTCTCGCTATCGATGCCTAGCTCATCGACGAGCAACTCGACGAGCTTCTTCTCGATTTCGGGCCGTTCCATTGGTCCTCTCTCCTACAGTGCCAATCCACCGTCGACGACGATCACCTGACCGGTGATGTACGAAGCCGAGTCGGAGGCAAGATAGCCGACGGCGGAAGCGACATCTTGCGGCGTGCCGAACCGGCCCAACGAGATGGCGGGCAGCAGCGCCTCCCGCACGGAGGCCGGCAGCTCCGCTGTCATCTCGGTCTCGATGAAGCCCGGAGCCACCGCGTTCACCGTAACGTTGCGCGAGCCAACCTCCTTGGCCACCGTCTTGGTGAATCCGATGAGGCCCGCCTTGGCCGCCGCGTAGTTGGCCTGGCCGGCATTGCCGCGAAGACCCGAGACCGAGCTGATCGACACGATCCGCCCCCAGCGAGCCTTCAGCATCGATCGAAGCGCAGCCCGGGTGCACAGGTACACGGCACGCAGATTCGTGTTCAGCACCGCGTCCCAGTCATCAGGGGACATACGCAGCACCAGGTTGTCGCGTGTGATCCCGGCATTGTTGACGAGGATCTCCACCGGACCGAGGCGATCCGCCACCTCTTCGAACATCTTGGCGACTGCGGCCTCATCCGTGACGTCGGCACCTGCGGCCACCGCCTCGCCTCCCGCCGCCTCGACGGCTGCCACCGTGGCGGCCGCAGCGTCGGCCGTCAGATCGTTCACCGCCACACGGTGGCCCAGGCCGGCCAGGTTCCCGGCGATGGCCCGGCCGATTCCCCGACCGGCCCCGGTGACGAGTGCCACTCGGCTCATGATCTACACCCCTTTCCCATGCAGGGCGATGTTGGGTTCCAGCAGCTCCACGGCAGTAGCGTCGGTCTGGGGCAGCTCTGCATCACTCACACCGAGGGGCTCGGTCCTCGATGGCCACCGATACGCCGCGGCCGCCCAGGTGAGGCCGCCCCCGAAGGCGGCGAAGACGATCACATCCCCCGCCGAGACACGGCCCTCCTCGAGCGCCTCGGCCAGCGCGATAGGAATGGTGGCAGCCGAGGTGTTGCCGTAAGAGGCGATGTTCACGTAGACCTGCTCGGGTGCCAGTCCTATCCGGCGCGCCGTCGCGTCGATGATGCGGATGTTGGCCTGGTGCGGGATCAGGAGACAGACGTCCTTGCGCTCGAGCCCGGCTGCTGCGATCACGCGCTCTGATGCGTCGCCCATGACCTCGACGGCACGGCGGAACACGGCAGGTCCCTCCATGTGCATGGTCTGATACTGCTCGCGTCGGGGCACACCCGCAGTGCCGCCGCCATGGACGCACAGGATGTCCGCCGCCGACCCGTCGGCGCCCAACTCGAAGGAGAGCAGTCCCGGCTTCGGATCGTCCGTTGCCTCGACGACAACGGCGCCGGCGCCGTCGCCAAAAAGGACGCTCGTCGACCGATCGGTGAAATCGATCCAGAAGTGGAGTTTCTCGGCAGCGATAACGAGCACCCGGTCGAGGGCACCGGTCTCGATCATCTGGTCAGCAGTGGTGAGAGCGTAGATGAAACCGGAGCAGGTGGCGTTGAGGTCCATGGCCCCGGCCCCGCCGATCCCCATCTTGTGCTGGGCCCGCACCGCAGTGCTCGGCACGAGGCCGTCGGGAGTACAGGTCGCCAGGAGAACCAGGTCGATGTCGTCGGGCTCGAGGCCGGCCGCGGCGATGGCCCGCAGTCCGGCGACGGTGGCCAGGTCGGAGGTGTCGACGTGGCTGATGCGCCGCTCCTTGATTCCCGTTCTGGTGCTGATCCACTCGTCGCTCGTATCGGTCAGCGTCTCCAGATCGGCATTGGTGAGCACTGCCGGCGGCAAGCACTTGCCCCAACCCGTTATGACCGCGTTGCGCACCGCGGCTCCTCCTCCCTCATGAGCTCAGCACCTCGGCGGCGGCGTCGACCTGGTCCCGATTCGACACCACGAGAACCTCCGCACCCCTTACGGACCTCTTGGCAAGGCCGGCGGTTACATCCCCCGGGCCCACGTGCACAAACCGCTCGACGCCGGCACCCGCCATGTTCTCCAGCATCTCGGCGAAGCGGACCGGCGCCGTCAGCTGCTCGAGGAGCGTGGCGCCCACATCAGCGCCGTGAGGAAGAGCGGTGGTGTTGGCCCAGACCGGAAAGGCAGTCCTTCCGAACTCGACGGTGGCGATCGTATCGGCCAGCTCAGCGGCGGCCGTGGACATAAACGGCGAGTGGAAAGCGCCGGCCACCTTGAGCGGCACGGCCCCACGAAACCCCCGCTTGCCGGCGGCCTCGACGACCCAGGCGATGTCGTCGAGCGCTCCGGCCACGACCACCTGCCCCGGGGCATTCATGTTCGCCACCCACAGCCGGCCACCCCGGCGACGGCGCTCGGCGACGAGCGACTCCGCGGCGCCCTCCTCACCCCCGAGCAGGGCGGCCATGCCGGAGCGCTCGACGCCGGCGGCGGCCGCCATGGCCCTACCCCGCGCCGACACCAGGCGCAGCCCATCCTCGAACGACATCGCTCCGGCGGCGGCCAGCGCGGTGTACTCCCCCAGTGAGTGCCCGGCAGCGGCTCCCGGCGGGTGATCGAGACGGGACTGCAGCTCGTCCCAGAGGGTGTAGGACACCGCGTAAAGGGCCGGCTGCGCCTTCTCGGTGCGGGTCAGCTCGTCCTCCGAGCCCTCGAGGCACAGATCCCGAAGCGACCATCCGAGAACGGCATCCGCCGCTCCGCCTAGGAGATCGGGGCGGGCGGCGAAGAGGTCCGACCCCATGCCCACGGCCTGGCTGCCCTGGCCGGGAAAGAGGATCGCGTAGCTCAAGGCGCCTCCGTGCGCACTCCGATGGCGAGGCCCTCAAGGGTGGGAATCATGGCCGATTGCCAGGCCGCATCGGAAGAGAGAGCTTCCAGGAAGGCCCAGACGGCGCGAGTTCGGGGCAGCTGGTCCGGATTCTCGATGCGGCCCCTGTCGAGCGCGTTGTCGGCCATCACGACCCCGCCCGGCCTCAGCGCCTTCCGCGCCCAAGTCAGGTACTGGGGATAGGCGGGCTTGTCGGCATCGATGAACACAAGGTCGACGGGTCCGGTCACCCGCGCCAGCGTCTCGGTGGCATCGCCCACGATGATCTCGACTCTGTCGGCCACTCCGGCCCGCTCGAAGGTGGTCCGGGCCACCTGCGCATGCTCCGGCTTCGCCTCGAATGTGACGAGCCGGCCTCCCGGTGGCAGCGAACGGGCCATCCAAGTACCTGAGTAGCCGAAGAGCGTGCCGATCTCGACGACCAGCTGAGGCCGCAGCAAGGCCACGACGACCCCGAGGATGGCGCCGTCTTCCGGAGCGACCTCGATGAGGGGGACTCCGTTCTCCTCGGCACGGCGGCGAGCATCGGCGAGTGCATCGTCCTCGGCGGCGAAGAGCCGCCGGACGATGTCGATCACCTCTCCCTGGAAGTAGTTGACCGTCTTCATGTCAGCACTGCCGCCACCGCGGCCACCCGTTCCACATCGGCGGCGTCGACGTCGCCGTGGGTCACGAAACGCAGGACCCCGGGTCTGATGTAGCCAACCAGCACGCTCTCTTCCGCGAGCGCCCGGCGGAACACCTCCGGACCGCCCGGGATGTGCTGGCCCTCCAGCAACACCATGTTCGTCTCGGGAGGCCGCGGGACCGCCCCTGAGAACTGATCCGCCAGCATCTCGGCCAGCTCCCCGGCGAGAGTGTGGTCCTCGGCAAGCCGATCCCGCCGGCGCAGGCCCACGAGAGCAGCGGCTGCGATCACACCGGCCTGCCGCATCGCACCGCCAAAACGCTCCCGGACCTCACGCGCCTCCGACACGAACTCGGCGGGACCGCAGAGCACCGAGCCCACCGGCGCCCCCAGACCCTTCGAGAAGCAGAACATCACGCTGTCGGCCACGGCGGCCAGCTCGGATGCCGGTCGTCTCGCCGCCACCGAGGCGTTGAACAGCCGCGCACCGTCGAGGTGGATCGCAAGACCTCGACGGCGCGCCGCCGACGACGACTCCTCGACGACGTCCTGCGCGAGCACCGATCCGCCCGAAGCGTTGTGGGTGTTCTCCCACACCAGCAGCGACACCCGGGGCATGCGCCCTCCCGACCATTCCAACGCCGATTCGACATCTCCGGGAGCGATGGTGCCCCGGTCCCCCACGACGTTGCGGAACGCCACCCCGGAGATGGCAGCTGCGGCGCCGTGCTCGAAGTTGCGCACATGGGCCCAGTCGACACAGAGGACCTCATCCCCCGGTCGAGTGTGGAGGTTGACGGCGATCTGGTTGCCCATCGTGCCGGAGGGGACGAACAGTGCCGCCTCCTTGCCCACGACCGCTGCGGATTCCTCCTCGAGCGCGTTGACCGTCGGATCCTCGCCGTACACGTCGTCGCCGACTTCGGCTTCGGCCATGGCGCGGCGCATCTCCTCCGTGGGCCGAGTCACGGTGTCACTGCGAAAATCGGCGGTGCCGTCGGGGAACGCCATGAGTCGGGGCAGTCTATCCCGGGGCCGGAAACCCGAGTAGTGGAAGCCGGGCCAGCATCCTGTACTCTGAGCGGCCCTGACTACGGACCACATGGATCCTTCGCGCAGTTTGCCCTCCATCCCCGTGGCGGCCGGGACCCCGGTCTCGCTGCCTGAGTCCTTCGGGCATCTCTACGACCTGGCGTACAACATGTGGTGGACCTGGACGCCGGAGGCTCGCGAACTATGGCAGCGGGTCAGCCCTTCCGACTGGATTCGTTCGCCCAACCCCCTCACCGTGCTGCAGACGGTGCCAGCGGGGCAATGGGAGGTGCTCGAGGACAACGACTCGTTCGTCGAGCTCTATGAGCGGGCCGTTGCAGCTTTCAACGCCTACATGGACGAGGAGGACACCTGGTACCGCCGCAACCATGCCGGTTCGCTGCCGGGCGGCCTCGCCTACCTGTGCACGGAGTTCGGGGTGCATCACACCCTGCCCTTCTACTCGGGTGGCCTGGGTGTGCTCGCCGGCGACTATGCAAAGGCCGCCTCCGACCTGGGCATCCCGATGATTGGAGTCGGCCTGCTCTACCGCCGGGGCTATTTCCACCAGGCGGTCGATCCGGACGGGAACCAGCAGCACGACTACCGACCGATTGAAGTGGCGCGCCAGCCTCTGCGCCGAGTGCTCAGCCGATTCGGCGAGCCGCTCACCGTTCCCGTCGAGCTGCCGGGACGCAGCGTCGATGTCGGCGTCTGGCGCATCGACGTGGGCCGAGTGCCCTTGCTCCTGCTCGACACCGACCTCCCCTCTAACGATGTCGCCGACCGCGCGATCACTCACATCCTCTACGTCCGGGGCAGAGAGATGCGCCTGTGCCAGGAGATCGTGCTCGGCTTCGGAGGAGTCCGGGTCATCCAAGCCGTCGGCATGGATCCGTCAACATGGCACGTCAACGAGGGCCACGCCGCGCTCTCCCTCATCGAACGCCTCTCACGCCTCCTCAAGGCCGGGCACTCCTACGACGACGCCGTCGCGGAGGTGAAGCGGCACTCGGTCTTCACCCTGCACACCCCGGTGCCCGCCGGCAACGAGGCCTTCGACCTCGGCCTGGCCATGAAGTACCTCAGCGGCCGGGTGCCCGGTCTCTCCGACCGGCAGCTGGGCGACCTGAGCCGTGCCGCCGATCCCAGTTCCTTCGACATGGGAGCCTTGGCCATCCGCCTCTCGGCCTCGACTAACGGGGTCAGCAAGCGTCACGGCAAAGTGATCACCCGGGACTGGCAGCACATCATCGGTGGTCCGGCTGGAGCCGTCACCAATGGGGTCCATCTGCCCACCTGGGTGGGCGGACCCATGAGCGAGCACATCGCCTCGGCATGCGGACCCGACTGGGCCAGGCGGTCGCCCAAGGACCCCGAGGCGTGGGCCGCGGTCCGCCGACTGCCACCCCGTCTGATCTGGGAGGCGCACGTCTCCCAGAAAGAGCGAATGTTGCGCGTCATCCGGCGGAGGCTGCGCGACCAGCTGGCGCGTCACGGGGCCGGCCCCGATGAGCTGCGCCGCGTCGCCGATCTCCTGCCGTCGGATCGACTCACGATCACCTTCGCCCGCCGGTTCGCCGCCTACAAACGGGCCGGCCTGCTGCTCACCGACTGGCATCGCCTGAAGGCGATACTCACCAATCCGGAGCGTCCCGTGCAGCTCATCTTCAGCGGCAAGGCGCATCCCGCCGACCGCGAAGGCCAAGATCTCATCCGCCAAGTCTGGGGAATGGCCAAGAGCCCGGAGCTGAGAGGGCACGTCGTATTTGTGGAGGACTACAGCATGGAGCTGGCACGCCATCTCGTGGGCGGCTCCGACGTCTGGCTGAATACACCCAGACCGCCCATGGAAGCGAGCGGGACCTCGGGCATGAAAGCGGCGGCCAACGGCGCCCTGAACCTGAGCGTGCTCGACGGATGGTGGCCCGAGGCGTTCAACGGGGCCAATGGATGGGCGCTGGGTGATCCCCATGAAACCGATTGGGCCGACGCGCAGGCGATCTACCACCTGATCGAGCACGAGATCGCTCCTCGCTACTACGCCCGCACCAACGGCGTCCCACTGGAATGGATCGAGATGATGCAGGAGGCCATGGCCTCGATCGCGCCGTCGTTCGGCTCCGCCCGCATGGCCGCCGAGTACCTGGAGCACTTCTACCTGCACGCCAACGGCTCCGACTAGGCCGTCACATTTTCTCCAGGGCCCGGCGTATCCCACGCGCCGCCTGTGCGGTGCGGTGTTCGTTCTCGACCAAGGCAAACCGCACGTAGCCGTCGGCCGTGGGGCCGAAGCCGAGGCCGGGGCTCGCCGCCACCTTCGCCTCACGCAGCAGCAGCTTGCAGAACTCCAGTGAGCCCATCTTGACGAATGCGTCGGGGATCTTGGCCCACACGAACATGGTCCCCTTCGGCTTCTCCACATCCCAGCCGGCGCGGTTGAGCCCATCGACCAGCGTGTCCCGGCGGGCCCGGTAGATCTCCGAGATCTTCTTCGGGTACTCGTCTTCCTCATTGAGCGCAATGATCGAAGCGATCTGGATGGGCTGGAACGTCCCGTAGTCCAAGTAGGACTTGAGCCGGGCCAGAGCGGCAACGGCCTTGGCATTGCCTACGACGAACCCAACGCGCCAGCCGGCCATGGAGTGGCCCTTGGTGAGCGTGTAGAGCTCAACGCCGACGTCCTTGGCCCCGGGTACCTCAAGAAGGCTCGGCGGCCGGTAGTCGCCGTAGATGATGTCCGCATAGGCGAGGTCGCTGACGATGAAGGCCCTCTGCTCACTGGCGAAATCGACCAGACGGACATAGAAGTCGAGATCCACGCACGCCGTCGTCGGGTTGTGGGGGAAGTTGACCACGATCACACGGGGGCGAGGCCATGTGGTGCGGAACACCTCGGCTATGTGCATGAAGTACACGTCCGGCTTCACCCCTATCGGAACCCGGTGCACCTCGGCTCCTGCGAGAACGGCCGCATAGACGTGAATGGGGTACGCCGGCTCAGGAACCACGGCGCCGTCGCCGGGCTGCACCAGCACCCACATCAGATGCGCCACGCCCTCCTTGGCGCCGATGGTGGTGAGCACCTCGGTCTCGGGATCGACCTCGACGCCGAAGCGTCGCCGATACCGATCGGCGACGGCTTTGCGCAGATTGGGCAGGCCACGCGACGAGGAGTAGCGATGATTGCGGGGGTTGCGCGCCGCCTCGCAGAGCTTGTCGATCACGCTGTCGGGCGACGGGATGTCGGGGTTCCCGAATCCTAGGTCCACGACGTCCTCGCCGGCTCGACGCGCCGCCGCCTTCAGCGCGTCGATCTCGGCAAACACATAGGGAGGCAGGTTTGGGATACGGCGGAACTCCACTTCGACTCCTCGCAAACGAGGGGTCATTGTATGTGTCAGATCCAACGGCTGTGGTGCTTCACCTCAACCCCGCCGAACACGACGAGTGCCTGCACGCGAAACACGGCTGAGCCCGACCCGTGTTCGGCCTTGGAGGTCGTGTCGTCCCACCCGCCGAAGATGGGAAGGCCTCGCACCTCGACCTGCCATCCCTTGGGAACGATGATGTCGATGGCCCCGAGCACCGCGGTCGCCGACACCCGGGCGCCTGCAGGGTCGAGCGTGGCACGGGTCAGGTCCATGCGCAGGGTCCCGAGCACGGCGGTGAGCGCCCCGGCACGAAGCGCCGGTGACCGGTTCATCAGCTTCACCACGTTGAAGATGGACAAGCCGGACAGCTCCGACTCGGCCGATGCCGACGAGCGGCGACGTCCCCATCCCATCAGCACCCAGCCACCGGCGGCGATCAGCGCCACCGCCCAAGCCGCACCGCCGATGTCCTCACCGAACAGGCCCGTCGTGACCCCGAGCAGCACGATCCCACCGACCACCAGCACCGTGGACACGACCCCGAATCCCCCGCCCGAGGACGCTTGCACGATCCCGAGAGCCACGAGCAGGAGAGGCCACCAGTCGGCGATGATCCCCCCGGCCTTGGCGAGCCCTGCGACGTCGGCCAGGAGTAAGACCCCAACCGCCACGAGCGCAGCCCCGATCACGGCCCTGCCTGCGCTCAAGGCTGCAGCCCTCCCGCAACCAGCCGACGCAGACGGGCGGGCACGGCGCCGGCCAGCCACTCGACGATCTCCTCGAAGGCCCGCAACGCCTGCTCGCTCCCATCCCAATGCTCTCGTACGACCTCCTCACCGGCTTCATCCAGCAGGATCTTCATGGCCAACGCGGCCACGACGACGTCATCGAGTCGCCCCAGCACCGGGACCCAATCGGGCACGATGTCTATCGGAAGCAAGGTGTAGCCGACGGCGCCGGCGACGACCAGCCGCGCCCGCAGGTCCACTCGGGAATCGACGGCGAGCCGTGCAGCCAGCTTGATCACGGCCGGCACGGCCGCAGCAGCATCGCGCAATGTCGATAGAACCGCCACCTCAGCTCCCTTTCGACCTCCCAGCCTATCGGAACCCGTCTGCAGCATCACGGCCTCGGCCGGGCTACGCCTCGCCCTCGGGCGTCGTCGCCGCAGCACCGGACTTTTCGGCGCCTGACCAACTGCTTGAAGACCCTACTCAGGGAATATAGGTTGAGTGCTATCAGGTTTATAGCTATGATAGCCCTAAGAAAGGTCACGGAAGGAGAAGATCATGGATCTGGTCAGGTTTGATCCGTTCTCGCTCTTCGGCGAGCTCGACCGCTTCTTGGAGCGAGGCACGGCCTCAGGTGCCGGCTGGTGGCCACGCATCGATGCTTTCGATCGAGAGAAGGACCTGGTCGTACGTGTCGAGGTACCCGGCGTCGCCGCCGACGGCATCGACATCACAGTCGAGGACCGCACACTCACGATCACCGGCAAGCGCCAATTCGATGAGACGATCGACGAAGGCAGCTACCACCGTCGCGAGATCTTCAGCGGAGAGTTCAAGCGCACGCTCGTGCTCCCCGAAGGCCTCAACGCCGAGGAGATCTCGGCCAAGACGAACAACGGCCTGCTCGAGGTGGTCATTCCTCGTCGGCCCGAGGTACTTCCCCGCAAGGTCAAGGTGGACGTCGCTTCCTGATCCCCTCCCAGACGCCCACCAGCACCCCGGAGGCCCGCACGCCGAGCGGGCCTCCGGGGTCGCATAGCCCTCCTAATCCGAGGACACGGCCCCGGATTCGA
The DNA here is from genome assembly GCA_964633975.1 of uncultured Acidimicrobiia bacterium. Taxonomy (GTDB): domain Bacteria; phylum Actinomycetota; class Acidimicrobiia; order Spongiisociales; family UBA11373; genus CAZWKX01. The sequence continues at coordinate 34,614 of CAZWKX010000006.1, read as the reverse complement.
TGTCTTCCGCGTACTGCTTGAGGCCGCGGACCGCCCGCTTCACAATCTCTTTCTCGGCCTGCCGCCTGAGGAAGCCGGGCACCACAAAGGCAGGCGCCACCCTGAGGGCGTACAGGATCTGCGTGCCCCCGCCCTCGAGCGGCTCGAACTCGTAATACCCGTCCATGGCCTTGATGTCCGGGCCCGGAACGGCTTTCCACTCCAATCGCCGCGGCGGGTCGTAGGTGTACTCCAGCTCATAGGAGATCTTGCGGATGAAACCGTCGATCTCGAAACGCGCTCTGCTGGGCCGACCCTCGGAATCGACGGCGAGCACCTCGACGGTGCGGACTCCACTCGCCCACTCGGGATAGGCGGCCAGGTCGGCGGCAACAGAGAAGAGAACCTCCGGGGAAGCCGTAGTCTCGGTGCAGCGCACAGTCCCTTCCACGTCATACTCCTCACCGCCGGTCCCACGAAGGCTAGCGAGCAACTCGTCCCTTCACGCGCCTCCACACCAGCCGGTAGCAGAGGGACTCGTCGTCGTCCGGATGAGCGGCGGCGAACGCGGCGAGGCCACTGCGAACCTCCTCGGCATCGAGCATCTGAAGGGTGCTGACGAACCTTCCCTCCACCGCCAGTCTCCACTCCCCCGCCCGCCGTGTCACGGTCTCCACCTCCCCGCCGACCTCCACTTCGATCAACCCGCCATCGTGAAGGTGTGCCGCCACCTGAGCAGGGTCGGGAAACCGGGTCTCGTCAATCGCAACCACCGAGGGGAACCAACCGGCAAGGAAACTCTCGGCGAAGTGCTCCCGCGCCAAGGTCCATACGACGACGAGCCCGCCATCTCGTGTCACCCGGGACGCCTCGTCCAGCATGCGCGGCCAGCCCCCGTACTGAAGAGACAGATGGAAGTACACGAGGTCGGCGATCCCGGCCGCCAGCGGAAGGCGGCGGCCGTCGCCGACGATGGCTTCGACACCGGCATGAGCCGCTGCCGCCGCGGCCATCGCCGGCGACAGATCGATCACCACTGCGGCGGCGCCGGTGGCGGCGAATTCGGCCGCATGATGGCCCCGGCCACCTCCGACATCGACGCCCAGCCGACCCGGCCCCAGGTTTGCCGCCCGCGCCTCCCCGCGTGCCCGGCACAGTGCCGACGGGCTTGGAGGCCGGTGCTCGTACCCTGCGGCAAGATCCTCGAAATCGATTTCAGCCATGATCCGGGACGGTGACGGCCTCGCCGGACGTCAAGCCGACTCCTCGGCATCAGCCAGCGACAGGAGGATCTCCTCAGTGACCTCCGTGCGGCGTTCTCCGCTCGACCTCATTCGTAGCGCGAGGAGGGCGGCAGCACCTCCCAGGCGCCCCAGCGCCCAGGCGGCATGGAGCCGAAGCAGCCAGTCGTGGTGCCCCAGGAAGGGCAACACGAGGGGCACGGCTTCGGCATCGCCCGTGTTCCCGACGACGACGAGAGCATTACGCCGGAGATGCCGCACCTCTCGATCCGGTATGTAGAAGTGCCCAAAGCGAGCGAGCAGCTTGGCATCATCGGCGGTGAGCACATCAGCCACATCGACCCGTCCGCGCCTCTCGGTAGCCGTTTCGAGCAGCCGCCCCCCCGGCGGACAGACTTCAAGGCAATCATCGCAGCCGTAGAGCCGGTCGCCCATAACGCTGCGCAGCTCGCGGGGAATGATTCCCGGTGACTGGGCCAGGTAGGAGAGGCATCGCCTCGCATCGACTACCCCCGGGGCCACGATGGCTCCGGTGGGGCACGCCGGCATGCAGGCGGTGCACGTACCACAGTCCCGCCACATGGGCCGGTCGGTCGGCAGTATCAAGTCGGTGACGACGCTGCCCAGAAGGACCCAAGGGCCGTACGCGGGGACCAGGACCATGGCGCTCTTGCCCCACCAGCCGACGCCGGCGTGCACCGCGGCCACCCGATCCATCAGCCGACTGTCGTCGATGACGATCTCGGCGCTGCTTCCCTCTTCGCGTATGACGTGGGCTACCGCCTCGAGGCCGCGCCGCAGAGGCAGGTAATAGTCCTCAACGGCGAACCGGGCCACGCGGGCCGTTCCGGCCACGGCCGGCCCGGGAGACCCGGCGGCGGGAAGGTAGGCAAGGGCTCCGACGACGAGCCGCTCCGCCCAAGGAAAAGAGGCGCGCACGTCCGTGGCACTGGCCGGGTCGCCGAAGGTGAAGGCCATGCCAGCATGGAACCCGGCCTCGATCCGGAGCTTGATGGCTTCCAACGCTTCCGAGAACGTCTCGACTCCGCAGATGCCCACATCGACGAGACCCGAGTTCACCGCCGTGGCGCGGATGCGTTCGACCAGATCCACAGCAACAGCGTAGGGCCGTTCAGTCGTTCGCCGCGCGCCGATGAAGCCGAAGGCGCGGCACCAGGCCGTGATCGGCGAGCACCTCGAGAGCCTCGGCCTGCCGCTCGCCAACCTCGATGCGCCCGACCCAACCGTGGAGCAGGTGGGTCACGACACAATCGCGGCATGCGTCGGAGTGCCGGCCGACGCAGCGGTCGCAGTCAATGAGCATGGCTCCTCCCATCCTTCTGCTGGCTTCGAGGGTGTTTCCGTCTTCCTTCAGAAGCGTACGAATCGTCTGCGACAGATATGGCGGCCCGGAAGGTGATGGGCACCCAGGTGCGACGTCGGGTCGGTGCCGTGAATACCGACGCGGTAGCCTGCCTCTGTGATACGGCGAACCTCGGGGCTCGTCGCGCTCGTTGTGTTCGCTGCAGCATGCAGCTCGAGCACGGCCGTCTCGTCCACCAGCACCACGACGACGACCACCTTCGAGGCACCTCCCACGACCCAGGTGACCACCTCGACCACAACAACCTCGCTCGACTCGGGCTTCTCACCGGGCTCCGAGGGCCTCGATGACCCCTACTACCCGATGCTCGGCAATGGCGGCTACGACGTCGAGCACTACACCCTCGATCTGACCGTCGACCCCGTAGAAGGCGCGCTCCACGGCGAAGTCACCATCGAAGCCGCCGCCACTCAAGGCCTTTCGGCGTTCAATCTCGACCTCATAGGACTCACCCTCGAGGAGGTGACCGTCGACGGCGCAGCCGCGACCTACTCACGAGACGGCGGCGAGCTGACCGTCGTGCCGGCCGCGGCCCTCCCCGCCGGTGAAGCCTTCACCGCCACTCTCACCTACGGAGGTATCCCGAACACCTGGCACTTCGCCTCCGATTCGTTCCCCTTCGGCTGGCTGCACACGGGCCAGGCCGTCTACGTGGTCGCCGAGCCGGACGCGGCCCGCACCTGGTTCCCCTGCAACGACCACCCCTCCGACAAAGCCACCTTCACCTTCCGGATCACCGTCCCCAGCCCGTACGTTGTTGCGGCCAACGGCTCACTGGACCAGACGCAGTCGACCACACACAGCGTCGGCGATGAAGGCGACTTGACCTACGTCTGGGACATGCCCTACCCGATGGCAACCTACCTGGCCACAATCGTGGTCGCCGAGATGGAGCGCGTAGAGCGGCCCGGCCCTCCCGGCGTCACCATCCGCGACTACCTGCCGGCCTGGGTCGACCCCTTGAGTGTCGCCGAATTCGCTCGCTCCGGCGAGATGATCGAGTACCTCGAGACCCTGTTCGGCCCCTACCCCTTCGACACCTACGGCCACGCCCTCGTTCCCAATCTGCCCGCAGCGCTGGAAAACCAGACCCTGAGTGTGTTCGGCGACGCTTGGATCGGCTCTGACATCCTCGAGATCGTCGTGCTCCACGAGCTGGCTCACCAGTGGTTCGGCGACAGCATCACGCCGGCCACCTGGCAGGACATTTGGCTCAATGAGGGTTTCGCCTCATACGCCGAGTGGCTTTGGATCGAGCACACCGAAGGGAGGGAAGCCATGCTCTCCTACGCCGAGCAGATCTACCGGCAAATGGCGGGAACCGACCTGAATCCGCCCGGCGATCCCGGGGTCCTCGAGCTCTTCGGCGACTCCGTCTACCTGCGCGGCGCGCTGACCCTGCACGCCCTGCGCGCCGAGCTGGGCGACCATGTCTTCTTCGACATCATTCGCACCTACGCCGACACGTTCGCCTACGGCAACGCTTCAACCGACGACTTCATCGCAGTCGCCGAGAGCATCAGCGGCCGTGACCTGGAAGATTTCTTTTATGCCTGGCTATATGAACCCGCCATGCCGCCGTTCCCGGAGCTGCCCTAGCCGAGGGAGAAGCCCGAAGCGCAGAAGGGGCCGGCGCAAGCCGGAAGCGGCGCAATCCGGGCGCCATTACCCTGCCTGACCACGGGGACGAAGGAGGATCGGTGGCCGGAAACGCCGATGTCGGACTCATCGGCCTGGGAGTCATGGGGCGCAGCCTCGCCCTCAACCTGGGCGATCACGGCTACTCCGTCGTCGTCTACAACCGCACCGCCTCCAAGACCGAGGAGTTCACCTCCTCGCGGGCCGGCGGCGTCGACATCGCCGCTGCCTACAGCCTCGAGGAGCTGGTCGGGTGGATCACCCCGCCACGACGCATGGTGCTGATGGTGAAAGCGGGCGACCCCGTCGACGCCGTAGTCACCGAACTCATCCCCCTGCTCGATCCGGGGGACGTCATCATCGACGGCGGCAACTCGCACTTTCGCGACACCATCCGTCGCACCCATGCCGTCGAGGCGCACGGGCTGCTCTACGTGGGCGCCGGCATCTCAGGCGGCGAGGAAGGGGCTCGCCGCGGGCCGTCGATTATGCCGGGGGGCTCGGAGCGGGCATGGCCGATCGTCAAGGACATGCTCCAGACGGTGGCGGCCCGGGTGGCAGACGGCACACCGTGCTGCGACTGGGTGGGCGGCGATGGCGCCGGCCACTTCGTCAAGATGGTGCACAACGGGATCGAGTACGGCGACATGCAGCTCATCGCCGAGGCCTACCACGTGATGCGCGCCGGGCTCGGCATGGCCTGCGACGACATGGCAGCCGTGTTCGCTTCTTGGAACACGGGCCGGCTCGACTCCTACCTCATCGAGATCACCGCAGACATCCTGACCCGGCGCGAAGACGGCGAGCTGCTTCTCGACAAGATCTTGGATGCAGCCGGCCAGAAGGGCACCGGGCGCTGGGCCGCAATCTCCGCTCTGGACCTAGGCACTCCGGCCACGCTGGTCGCCGAGGCCGTCTTCGCCAGATCCCTGTCGGCGCTCAAGGAAGAGCGCACGAATGCCGCGGCCGTGCTGCCCGGGCCGGAGCCTTCGATCGTCAGAGACGGCGACGAGGTGGTCGAGGACCTGGAACACGCCCTGTACGCCTCGAAGGTCGTCTCCTACGCCCAGGGTTTCACCCTCATGCGACAGGCGGCGGTCGACCACAAATGGGATCTCGACTTCGTATCCATCGCGCTCCTGTGGCGGGGGGGATGCATCATCCGAGCCGCTTTCCTCGATGAGATCAAAGAGGCCTTCAGACGGAACGCGCAACTGCCCAGCCTGCTGCTGGATCCCTTCTTCACCCAGGCGGTCGGTGCCGCCCAGCCGGGCTGGCGGAGAACCGTGGCGCGCGCCGCCGAGGCGGGAGTGCCCATGCCCGCCCACGCCAGCGCCTTGGCCTTCTACGACGGGTACCGCAGCGAGCGCCTCCCCGCCAACCTGATTCAGGCGCAGCGCGACTACTTCGGAGCCCACACCTACGAGCGGGCCGACCGTCCCCGCGGCGAGTTCTTCCACACCGACTGGCCCGGCGAGAGCGACTCCGGATGAAGAGCAGGCCACTGGAGAGGCACCTGTTTGTCGTCTTCGGCGCCACCGGAGATCTCACCTCACGCAAGCTGCTCCCGGCGCTGTACCACCTGGTGCACGAATCGAGGGTGGTGCTGCTCGGCGTCGGGTCGTCAGACATGGATGACGCAAGTTTCCGTGCCCATGCAAGAGACGCTTTGTCCCGCGCCGGCTACGGCAACGCCGACGCCTGGTGTGATGAGAGAGTGCACTTCCACCGGCAGCCGCGGGAGGCCGCCTACGAAAAGCTGGCCGAGCGGATCGGCCAGGTGGAGAAGCAGCACGAACTCCCCGGGAACCGGGTCCTCTACCTCGCCCTCCCGCCTTCTACCTTCCCCAAGACCATAGAGGGCGTGGGGAAAGCTGGACTGCAGCACAGCCCCGGCTGGTCACGCCTCGTCGTAGAGAAGCCGTTCGGGCACGATGCCGAAAGCGCCCGTGTGCTCAACGACACGGTGCACCGGTACTTCGAAGAATCCCAGGTGTACCGCATCGACCACTACCTG
>CAZWKX010000006.1:1725-28345 GCA_964633975.1 uncultured Acidimicrobiia bacterium | reverse complement strand
GTGCAGAACCTGCTCGTGTTCCGCTTCGCCAACCCCCTGTTCGAGGCCTCCTGGAATCGCGACCGCGTCGACCGGGTGGAGATCACCGTGGCCGAGGCCATCGACATCGGCCGGCGCGGCGGCTACTACGACGGAGCCGGAGCGGTCCGCGACATGATCCAGAGCCACCTGGCCCAGCTGCTCACCCTGGTAGCCATGGAGCCGCCCATCTCTATGAAGGCCCCCACAGTCCGCGACGAGAAGGTCAAGGTGCTGCGATCGATGCGTCCCGTCCGGCCGGAAGACACAGTGCTCGGTCAGTACACCACAGGTGCGGGCATCCCGGCCTACAGGTCTCTCGACGGCGTCGACGCCGACTCGACGACGCCGACGTACGCCGCCATGAAGCTCTTCGTGGACAACTGGCGCTGGCAGGGCGTGCCGTTCTACCTGCGCACCGGCAAGGCCATGGCGGAACGCACCACCCAGATTGCCGTTGCCTTCCGGCCGCCCCCGGTGTGCCTGTTCCACGGCATCGCCGAGGACTGCCCCGAGTACTCGGACGTCCTGTACCTGAACATCCAACCCGATGAAGGTTTCAGGCTGGAGATCGAGGTCAAAGAGCCCGGCGAGACTCCGCGGCTGCGCACGGTGCCGCTTCGTTTCGACTATGCCGAGGCGTTCGGGGAGGTTCCGGAGGCCTACGAGGCCCTACTGCGCGACATCATCGAAGGCGACCAGACCCATTTCGTTCGCAGCGACTGGGTCGAGGAGTCGTGGCGCATCTTCGCGCCGATCCTCGATGCCGAGCTGCCCGTTCACGAGTACCCGGCCGGATCCTGGGGTCCGACCGCGGCGCGGGATCTACTCGGCGACGCCCCAAACTGGGCCACGGGCTCCTAGAGCCTCGGCGTTGGGGCTGGCCGCCCGGCCCGCGGATCACCGGGCCGCAGGCGCCGACGACGGCACCACACCCGCCGCCCTAGCGCCACACCGCTCCCCCGTCGGCGGTAGATTGCGAAGGAACATGCTCATCAGGGTCCACCGCGAATCGCGCCCCGGCGAGCAGCGTGTCGCTTTTGTGCCCCGCAGCATCTCTTCGCTCATCAGCGACGGCCACTCGGTCATCGTGCCGTCCGGCGCCGGAGCCGGCGCCGGTTACACCGACGATGCCTTCGGCGCGGCCGGGGCCAAGATCACAGACGGCAAGCCGGTCCGAGCCGACCTCGTCGTTGCGGTGGGGCCGGTCACGATCGACGACGTGGCACCAACGGCGGCCGTGATCGCCTTTCTGAACCCACTCGGGAGCCCCGGCGAGATGCGGCGCTTCGCCGAAGCGGGGGTCACCGCCATCGCCATGGAGCTGGTGCCTCGGAGCACACAGGCCCAGGCCATGGACGCCCTCAGCAGCCAGGCCACCGCAGCCGGCTATGAGGCCGTCCTGTTGGCGGCCCGCCGTCTTCCCCGCTTCCTGCCCATGCTCATGACCGCCGCCGGCACGATCCCCCCGGCTCGGGTGCTGGTCATCGGCGCCGGCGTCGCCGGCCTCCAGGCCATCGCCACCGCCCGCCGCCTTGGGGCGGTCGTCGCCGGGTACGACATTCGGCCGGCCGCGGCCGAACAAGTGAGGAGCCTGGGCGCAACCTTCGTCGGAGGCCCTCTATCCGAAGAAGCCGAGACCATCAACGGCTACGCCGAAGAGGTCACCGAGCAGACGCGCGATCGCCAGCTGGCGGCACTCGCCGACCAGGTTGCCAACGCCGACATAGTCATCGCCACGGCCCAGGTGCCGGGGCGGGCCGCACCCGTGCTCATCACGCGGCAGATGATCCTGGCCATGCGTCCGGGCAGCGTCGTCGTCGACCTGGCGGCCTCCACGGGCGGCAACTGCGAGATCACCGTCGCCGGAGAAGAGATCGATGTGGGCGGCGTCAAGGTGCTCGGCCCCACCGACCTGCCCAGCCGCACTTCCGGCCACGCCTCCGACATGTACGCCCGCAACGTCACCGAGCTGATCCGGCACCTCACCTCCACCGGAAGCCTGGTCATCGACCCTGAGGACGAGATAGCCGCCGCCGTCTGCATCACCTCCGGTGGCCAGATCCGTTCCGACGAGGTGCGCCGGGCCCTCGAGGGGGCATCCTGATGCTCGACCCCGTCGTCGTCGGGATCATCACCTTCGTGCTCGCCGCCTTCGTCGGCTTCGAGGTCATCAGCAAGGTCCCACCCACCCTGCACACGCCGCTCATGTCGGGCTCCAACGCCATCTCGGGCATCACGATCGTCGGTGCGCTCATCGCCACGGGCGGCGGCTCCGACACCCTGGCCACCGTGCTCGCTTTTGTCGCAGTGGCCACCGCCACCATCAACGTGGTGGGCGGCTTCCTGGTGACCGACCGCATGTTGGCCATGTTCCACAGGCCTCGCCGCGCCAAGGAGAAACCGGAGGCATGAGCCCCAACGTGCGCGCCCTGCTCTACCTGGTGGCCGCGGTCCCTTTCATCATCGGCCTGAGACGGCTCTCGTCGCCTCGCACCGCCCGCTCGGGCAACACCATCGCCGCCGGCGGCATGCTCCTCGCCGTCGTCGTCACCCTCGTTGAACGCGACGTCTCGTGGAGTGTGATCGCCGCGGGCATCGCCGTGGGGTCCGCCATCGGCGTTGTGGCGGCGGTCAGGGTGAAGATGACGGCGATGCCGCAGCTGGTGGCGCTGTTCAACGGCTTCGGGGGCATCGCATCGGCTCTTGTCGCCGGTGCCGAGTTCATTCGGGCCGACGGACAGGCCGCCGGAACCGAGACCATGCTCACGATCATCCTCTCGGTCGCCATCGGCGCCGTCACCTTCACCGGAAGCCTGGTCGCCTACGCCAAGCTCCAGGGCATCGTGCGCGGCGCCCCGATCACCTATCCGGGACAGCGCCTAGTCAACCTCCTGCTCACCGGCGGGTTGATCGGCATCGGCGCCTGGGCCCAGGCCACCCATGAGATCGTTCCCTTCTGGGGAGGTGCCGGCCTCGCCCTGTTCTTGGGCATACTGCTGGTCATACCCATCGGCGGCGCCGACATGCCGGTGGTCATCGCGCTGCTCAACTCCATGTCCGGGCTCGCCGCCGCCTGCACCGGGTTCGTCATCAACAACTCGGCCCTCATCATCGGTGGCGCCCTGGTCGGAGCATCCGGCGTCTTCCTGACCACGCTGATGTGCCGAGCCATGAACCGGCCCCTCTCCAACGTGCTCTTCGGTGCTTTCGGCACCGAAGGCGCCGCCGCCGTCACCACCGGCGGCATCGTCCGCAGGACCACCGCCGACGACGTCGCGATCGCCCTCGCCTACGCCTCGCAGGTAGTGGTCGTCCCCGGCTACGGCCTCGCCGTGGCACAGGCCCAGCACGCCCTCCGCGACCTGGCCGCCGGCCTGGAACGGCGCGGGGTGAAGGTGGCATACGGCATCCATCCTGTGGCGGGCCGCATGCCCGGTCACATGAACGTGCTGCTGGCCGAAGCCGACGTGCCGTACGAGCAGCTTCTGGACCTCGATGCCACCAACTCGCTGCTCCCGCGCACCGATGTCGTGCTGGTTGTGGGCGCCAACGACGTGGTCAACCCGTCGGCCAGGGACGATCCGAGCAGCCCCATCTACGGCATGCCCATCGCCGAGGTCGACCGCGCTGCCACCGTGGTCGTCATCAAGCGCAGTCTTTCCCCTGGGTTTGCCGGCATCGACAACCCTCTCTTCTACCGAGACGGCACCCTGATGCTCTTCGCCGATGCCAAGGCGGCACTCACGGAGCTCGATGCCGCCCTGGCCTCCGTGTAGGACCGTGGAGACGGCGACGGGCCAGCCAGGCTCCACTTCGGAGATCCACCCGGAGTTTTGTGGACCGCCTGGCCGGTGCGACGGAGTCCCCCGCGCCACGGCTATCCTCGCCGCCGAACACACAGAGGCGGAGCAGGTGCAGACGCGGCTCCACAGCTACACATCCGAGTCCGTAGCCATGGGCCACCCGGACAAGGTCGCCGACCGTGTCTCCGACGCCGTGCTCGATTCCGTGCTCAAGGCCGACGCCAACGCCCGCGTCGCCTGTGAGACCCTCGTCACCGGGCGTCACATCGTTGTAGCCGGGGAGATCTCGGGCTCCTCCATCCCCGACGAGGCCGCCCTGGAACGAGTGGTGCGCAGCACGATTGCCGCCATCGGCTACGACTCTTGGGACAAGGGTTTCCACGCCGAAGAAGCTCTCTATGAGAGCCTGATCCAGCCTCAGTCTCTCGACATAGCCCGCGGCGTCGACGGCCGCGCCGACGGAGAGCTTGGAGCCGGCGACCAAGGACTGATGTTCGGCCACGCAACCAATCAGACCCCCGAGCTGATGCCGCTGCCCATCCTGCTGGCCCATCACATCGTGGCCCGCCAGGCCCAAGCCCGAACCGACGACCTCATTCCCGATCTCCGCCCCGACGCCAAGTCGCAGGTGACCATCCTCTACGAAGGCAGGAGGCCGGTGGCCGTCGATTCGGTCCTTCTGTCCACCCAGCACGCCCCCTCCTGGAGCAACCACACCGCCGAGCTGCAGAGCGCGGCGGTCGAACACATCCTCAAGCCGACTCTCGGCCAATGGTGGAACGACGACATCACCGTGCTGGTCAATCCAACCGGCCGTTTCGAACTGGGAGGACCCGGCGCCGACACCGGGCTCACCGGCCGCAAGATCATCGTCGACACCTACGGAGGCTGGGCCCGGCACGGGGGCGGCTCCTTCTCGGGGAAGGACGCCACGAAGGTCGACCGCTCCGCCTCATACATGGCCAGGTACATAGCCAAGAACGTCGTCGCCGCAGGTTTTGCCGAAGAGTGCGAGGTACGCCTCTCCTACGCCATCGGCATGCCCGAGCCCACTTCGGTGACGGTCGACTGCCACGGCACGCACAACATCGACGAAGCGACCATCGAGGGTGCCGTCAAAGACGTGTTCCCGCTCACGCCCTCGGGCATAATCGCCGACCTCGGCCTGCTCCGGCCCATCTACGAGCCGACTTCGTACCACGGCCACTTTGGCCGCACCCCGGGTGAAGCAGGCGAGGGCACCTTCTCCTGGGAGCGGACCGACCGGGTCGAGGCGCTCCGTTCGGCCGCGGGCGGCTCGTCGCACTCGACGTGACGAACGCGGCGCCGACTCCGCCGTGGGGCGGCCACCGCCACGAGCCTCGCCTTCCGGATCCCACATGAAGCCTCCGTCTCGAGCCGATGCCGAAAGCCTGGACCGGGCCGACGCCCTCGCTCCCTTTCGCGACAGGTTCCTGCTCGCCGACCAGGGACCCATCTACATGGACGGCAATTCGCTGGGCCGCTTGCCGAAGGAGACGGTCGAGAAGCTGCTCCTCACCCTCGTCAGCGAGTGGGGCTGCGGCCTGGTCGAATCCTGGGAGCGCTGGATCGATCTCCCGCAGCGTGTCGGCGCCAAGCTGGCCGGCCTCATAGGCGCCGAACCGGACGAGGTGACCCTCTCCGACTCGACCTCCGTCAACCTCTACAAGCTGGCCGTTGCCACTCTCGACGCCATGCCCGGAAGGACTGCCGTCGCCACGGACGCCGGCAACTTCCCCACCGATCGCTACCTGCTCGAGGGCATCGCCGCGGCGAGGGGCATGGAGCTGAGACTCATCGACTCCGATCCCGTGGCGGGCCCAACTGCATCCGACGTGGCCGCGGCGCTCGACGAAGAAGTGGCGCTGGTGAGCTTCTCCCACGTCGCCTACCGGTCGGGAGCCCTTGCCGACATGGCCGCCATCAACCAGGAGACGCGGCGCGTCGGAGCGCTCTCCTTGTGGGATCTCAGCCATTCGGTGGGAGCGGTCCCCATCGACTTGCACAGCGCCGGCTCCGACCTCGCCGTCGGCTGTACCTACAAGTACTTGAACGCAGGACCGGGCGCTCCTGCGTTCCTGTTCGTCCGACGGGAACTCCAGGAGATGCTTCGCCAGCCCATCTGGGGCTGGTTCGGCCACGGCGACCAATTCGCCTTCGAGCCCGAGTACCGTCCGGCCGCGGGAATCGAGCGTTTCCTCGTCGGTTCGCCGCCCATCCTGGCGGTGTCGGCCGCCGCCATCGGCATCGATATGACGGCTGAGGCGGGAATCGAGAGAATCAGGCGCAAGAGCCTCGCCGCCACCGAAATGATGCTCCAGCTCTACGATGCCTGGCTTGCCCCCCTTGGGGTCGGACTCGGGACTCCTCGCGAGCCGGAGCGGCGCGGGTCGCACCTCTCTTTCGTGCATCCCGAAGGGCTCTCACTGAGCCGCTGGCTGCGAGCCGAGGGCGGGGTGGTGGCGGATTTCCGTCCTCCAAACGTCATCCGCATGGCGCTGGCTCCCCTTTACACCTCCTTCGCCGAGGCATGGGACGCCCTCGATGCCCTCCGAGAGGCGCTGGAAAGCGGCGCCCATCGGAACTTCGGCCACGGAGACGGCCGGGTCACCTGAACCTCCGGCGGCCGTCCGCGGGCGTATGCCGACCCCGACGGCGGCCGCGGCGCTCCGGCGTCCGGCGCCACCGTGCGAGCGGCTCCGGGCTGCGTACCATCGGGCCATGACGTTGATCGACGCGGTGGAGATCCGGCAGGTCGTGGTCCCCTTGCATAATCCCTTCCGGTCGGCCGCCACAGAGATAAGAGAGCGACGGCTCGCGCTTGTGCGCCTGGGCGCCGGCGGTGCCGAAGGATGGGGCGAGTGCGGGCCCATCCCCGGCTACGGCGCCGACACCTACGCTGCCGCCGGCGGCTCCCTTGCCGAGGCGGCCGATCAGATTCTCGGCCTCTCCGTGCCTGACGATCACCGGCTCGACTCGGTTCTCGACGGTATCCCGTCGCCATCGGCTCGATTCGCCGTGGAGTGTGCGTATCTCGATCTGGCCGGGTACATCGCCGGCCTCCAGGTGTGGAAGCGCCTCGGTGGGCGGGACCCCAGGATTCCCATCGGTGCGGTGGTTCCCTTCGGATCCACCGACGAGGTGCTTGCGGCCGCCGTCGACGCGGCTGCCGCCGGGTATCGCCGGGTGAAACTCAAGGTGACTTCGCCGACCCACCTGGACCTGGTGCGGGCCGTCGCCGCCGAGATCGCAGGCGCCGATCTCGCCATCGACGCCAACGGCGCTTTCTCCAGCGCCGATATCCCCGCCCTGGAAAGAATCGATGACCTGGGCCTGTGTTTCATCGAGCAGCCGTTTGATCCCGACAACACCGAGACCAGTGCAGAGCTTGCCGCGCGTATCGAGACGCCGATCTGCCTCGACGAGTCGATCATCAGCCCCCAAGCGGCGCAAAGGGCCCTGGAAGCAGGCGCATGCTCAATGGTCGCGGTGAAACCGGCGCGGCTCGGCGGGTTTCGGGCCAGCCGCCAAGTGCTGGAGATCGCCGCGGCGGCAGGTGCCGGCGCCTGGGTCGGCGGCATGCTGGAGAGCGGCATCGGACGCGCCGGGGCCCTGGCGGCGGCGACGCTGCCCGGGACCACCGCCCCAGCCGACCTGGCACCGCCCCGCCGGTTCTTTACCACCGACCTGCTCCGCGATCCATGGACCGTTGAGGAAGGCGCCATCGAGCTGTCGGATCGCCCCGGTCTCGGCTTCGAGGTCGACGCCGATGCCGTCGAGCGCTTCTCCACACGGGTCGACCGGTGGCGCGAATCGTTTTGACCCGGCGCCCGGTGACGGCATCATCGTGTTGATGGCGGCCTGTACCCAGCTCGGGAGGATCACCCTGTGAGACGCCTCGTACTTCTGCTCGCCCTCTTCGCCGTGCTCCAGCCGGCCTCTGCTCTGGCACAGCAAGACGAGCCGGCAGACTGCCCCGTCTACCAAGGCGTTGTGTGCGACGGCTGGGTCACCGACGCCGCCGGTGTCATCCGGGACGACGCCTACCTCGAGGAGGTCGCCGGAAGGGTCATCGCCAAACATGGGAATGAGATCGCAGTCGTGATCGTCTCCAGCTCCGGAGACCTGACCCCGCAGCAGTTCGCCGTCGGCCTTGGGAACACCTGGCGCGTAGGGAGCGCCGCCGCCGATGACGGCATCGTCGTGCTCGTCGCTCTCGAGGAGCGACGGACGGCGATAGTCACCGGAGACGGCCTCTCGGATTTGAGCGCGCAACTGACTGCTGTAGCGACCTCCGGCGACGAGTTCTTCGGTGCAGGAGACTTCGATGGAGGCATCGTCGCCATCCTCGGCAGCCTCGATTCCATCCTCGGCGGCGAGTCTCTGGCACCCGCGTCCGGCGACGATGGCGGCCACGCCGGCCTCATCATCGCCATCGTCCTCGGCGGGTTGGTTGCGGCGGGCGGAGCCGGGGCGGTCGCCGCCTCCCGCAAGGCCGCCACACAACGCCTGAAGGACGAACGATCCCTGCGCATCGACGCCGAGCTGGCCGCTCTCGAGGCCAGCGGCCAGGAGATGCCTCTCATCGAGGAGTACTCGATCAAGGCCAAGCGAGCCAGCCTCGCAGTTCCCACCGACGATGCCATCGCCGTGCTCAACAACCTGATAGAGCGCCACAGCGGCGGCGACGAGAAGACACTGCGCGCCCTCTGGTACGGCGGCGCCGTGGCCGTGCTCGAACGCGATCGTCTCATCGACGAAACGCGGGTGTCCCTGGAGCTGCGCGCCTCCGATGAACGGCGTCTCCTCGAAGACGCGGTCCAGGCGGCGGCGAGAGAAGCCCTCGACGTTCCCCGTCGCGCCGAAGATCGTTTCGACCTTGCCCTGGTCGAGCTGCGCCGCCTCGTCGAGGCGCTGCGGCCCCACCGGGTGGCCTCGGCGCGCCAGCGCACGGCCGACGCCATATCCGACGCCCTCACCGACACCGAGATCGGCCCCACCTACGTCACCGACCTAGGCGAGCGGCTTCATCGTGCCGCCGCCGCTCTCGACGGTTCGGTTCCGCTGTCCCAGTCGCTCAACGAGCTGGATGCCGCCTACACGACGGCCCAGGAGAAGACCGACAGGCTGAGTCGCCTCTACGAAGGCCTCCCCGAGTCGGTCACCCGCCCCGCGGTGGCCGCCGCTCTGGCCGACCTGGACGACGACACCGATGCCGCCCTCGCATCCTACGAGAAGCTTCGCCAGCGCCTGGAGGGTGAGGGAAAGGCCTTGGAGAGCGACGGCCTGCAGATCCCCGCCATTGCCGCCCTGCTGCTCATGAACCACGACGAGGGGAACGTCGACGACTTCCTCGCCGCCTACGGCGAGCGCCGCGCCGCCAACAGCCCGCCTGCAGAGGCGGTGGAATACGCCCTTGCCGGCCTGCGTGACCCCGACGAGATCGAAAGGGTGCGCCAGGCCTCACGCCAGATGCATCTGCCCGTCTCGATCACGGCGGCCCTGCTACGCCGCCGTGACGATGGCATCGAGGTCTACGAAGGGCTGCGGCGCGAGCTGACCGCACAAGGCCTCGAGCGCGACACCCGCCGCGCCGTGGCCGGCATCCTCGCCGTCTCCCTGGAGCCGGCACAGGCGATCCGCCGCTGGCTCGAAGCGCGCTCCGCCCTGGCCAAGCTAGGCCTTCAGGGCTCCTACGCCGACATCGCCGCGGCCTTTGGCGCCTCCGACAGGCGCGGCCCCCGTGCCTTCGCTCTCGCCTACGCCGCCCAGCGACAGGCCCTGGCCCGCTCCGAGATCGACGACGCCGACCGGTTCGCCCCCGAGCTGGCCCACGAGGGAACAAGCCGGCAAACCGACTCTTGGACCGGCAAGCCCATCCCAGCCACCTACGGGGACTTCGATCCATTCACCTTCTTCTACTACCACTGGACGGTCACCAAGGGGACCAAGGGCTCCTACGGCTGGGAGCCGGTATACAAGGACAAGTCCTGGAGCGGCGACGGCAAGTCGTGGTGGGGCGGCTTCGGAGGGGGCGGCGGGTTCGGCAGCAGCGGATCATCCTGGGGCGGCAGCTCGTGGGGATCCTCGGGAGGTGGCACGTCCTTCGGCGGCTTCGGGGGCGGAGGAGGTTTTGGAGGCGGCTCTAGCGGCGGAAGCAGCTGGTGAGCGCCGACCCGATAACCAGTCCGTCGAACCCGCGAATCAAGCAGCTCGTGCGTCTGCGCACCCGCCGCTACCGCGACCGCAGCGGCCTCTTCCTCATCGAGGGAGACCGCGAGCTTCGCCGTGCCGCCGACGGGGCAACCGAAGTCCTCGAGATCTTCACCTGCCCTCAGCTGTACTTGGGTCACAACGAGGAGGCGCTCGTCGGGCGGCTGGCGGCCGGCGGCGCCGAAATCGTCGAGGTCGGCGAGGTGCCGTTCCACAAGGCCTCGTACCGGGACAAGCCCGGGGGCCTGATCGCCGTGGCTCGGCAGTTCCCCACCGGCCTCGACCGCATCTATTTGGGCGAAGACGCCCTGGTGCTGGTCGTCGAATCCATCGAGAAGCCGGGCAACCTGGGCACCATGCTCCGCACTGCGGAGGCGGCGGGCGTAGCCGCCATCATCGTCTGCGACCCCACCACCGACCCGTTCAACCCCAACGTCGTGCGAGCTTCGCTGGGAACCCTCTTCTGCATACCTCTGGCCGTCACATCCACCGCCGATGCCATCGCCTGGCTCCGCCGACGCGGCGTTCGCACCGTAGCCACCACTCCCGGGGCCACACGCCCTCACTGGGAGACCGACCTCACCGGCTCCGTGGCCATCGTCGTCGGCAGCGAGCAGCACGGGCTCTCCAGCGCCTGGATGGAGGCCGCCGATCTCCAGGCGCTCATTCCAATGCCCGGCTCCGTGGACAGCCTCAACTCCGCCATGGCGGCCGGCATCGTGCTGTTCGAAGCGGCGCGGCAGCGGCAAGTGGGCTAGGAGCCGGCAGCGCCCGGCGGCGCGGACCGGTGCCCGTCGGCATGACGAGCAGGACCCGGCCTCGCAGGACAAGGAGTTGCGTGACGGGCCGAAAAAGCCCGCGCTCCCACAAACAAGCCAGCGAATTCACCCGTAGACTGCAAAGAAGGGCTCGCGCTCTGCAACTAATGCCGGAATTGCCGGAGGAGGCGGCCATGGGTTTGCTCACCCTCGATCCCCTCGTCTTCGGGCGCAGGCTGCGCCACTACCGAAAGACCAGGGGTCTCACCCTCAAGCAGCTCGGCGCCAGGGTCGACAAACAGGCCCCGTACCTTTCCATGCTCGAGAGCGGCAAACGGCGGCCTCGTGCCGAGCTCATCGACCTCCTCGCGCAGGCCCTCGACGTCGGAACCGCCGACCTGTTGCGCGCCGAGCTGCCCGATCGCAGATCTCGCCTCGAGGTTGGTTTGGAGCGCGCCCAGCAGGAGCCTCTCTACCGCCAACTTCGCCTCCCCTACGTCAAGGCGACTGCTGCAGTCGACGACCAGATGCTCGAGCATCTGCTCACGCTCTACGAAGAGCTGAAGCGGGTCCACATGCCGGCGACACCGGCGGTTGCCGATGCTCGCGCCGCCAACATCGCACTTCGGCGCGAGATGCGCGAGCACGACTTCTACCTGGGGCCCATCGAGAAGCTGGCCGCCGAGGCGCTGGCGGCAGTGGGCTACGCCGGGACCGGTGCCCTTCCCCAGCGCGTGCTCAACGATCTGGCCTCCCACTTCGGCTTTACCATCCAGCAGGTGCAAGACGTGCCCGCCTCGGCGAGGTCGGTCACGGATCTTCGCCGCCGCCGCATCTTTATTCCCCAGCGTGACGCGCTGAGAACCCGATCGGCGCGCGCCGTCATCCTGCAGACACTCGGCCATTTCGCCCTCGATCACGAGGAGCCTTCGTCGTTCTTCGAGCACCTGCGGCAACGGATCGAGTGCAACTACTTCGCCGCCGCCGTGCTGGTGCCACAAAGCGGCGCGGTCCCCTTCCTGGGAAGCGCCCGCTCCGAGAGCGATCTGTCGGTAGGCGACGTCAAGGAGCTCTTCTACGTGACGTACGAGACCGCCGCCCATCGTTTCGTCAACCTCGCCACCCGGTTCCTGGGCATTCGAACCCATCTCGTGCGTTCGGATGCTCAGGGAGTCATCTGGAAGGCGATGGAGAACGACGGGGTGCCATTCCCCACCGCCATCGACGGCGGTGTCGAGGGCGAGCGCCTTTGTCGCCAATGGGGCACACGGCAGGTGTTCCACAGCGCCGACAAGTTCGCCGTGCACCACCAGTACACCGACACCCCCAAGGGCACGTTCTGGTGCATAACACACCTGGAAGCCGACAGCGACAGCCACCACGCCATCACGGTCGGCACTACAGCCGAGGACGCCGACGCCTTCCGTGGCTCCGACACCACACGGCACGCCGTCTCCCGTTGCCCCGACGGCCCCTGCTGCAGAAAGCCGAGCATCGCGTCGGCGGCCCGCTGGCAGGGCCAGGTGTGGGCTTCGCCCAGCGCTCACAGCCATGTTCCTGCCGCCATGCCCACAGGCGCCTTCCCCAGTGCCGACATCACCGCGGTCTACGACTTCCTGGACCGGAACTCCACCACCCCGTAGTACCCCGGCGCCGGCCCGGCCCCAGAATCCGGACCCGACATCGGCCCTGCAGAGCCGGCTTCGTTGACATCGAACGCATGTTCGGTCTAGCGTCTTCTCATGACCCTCGCCCTGCAGCGCTGCTTCGAAGACATGGGGGCGCCGCTGTTCGAGGTGCCCTTCTGCGTGCTCGACATCGAGACCACCGGCGGATCTCCGACCGACTGTGGAATCACCGAGATCGGCGCCGTGCGCTACCGGGGAGGAACCCTCGAGTCCAGTTTCCACACCATGGTGAACCCGGGACATGAGATCCCCCCGTTCATCAGCGTGCTGACCGGCATCACCCACGCCATGGTCGTGGAGGCTCCCCCGATCGAACAGGCGTTTCCCTCCCTGCTCGAGTTCGTCGGCGACGCGATCGTGGTGGGGCACAACGTCCGCTTCGACCTCTCGTTCCTCAACGCAGCAGCCGAGCGGCTCGGCTACGGCCGAATGGCCAATCGATCCATCGACACGGTCGCTCTGGCCCGCCGCCTGTTGCGCTCCGAAGTCCGCAATCTGAAGCTGTCCACGCTTGCCGGCTACTTCCGATCGCCGGTGCAGCCCAGCCATCGCGCTCTCGACGACGCCAAGGCCACAGCCCACGTCCTCTGGGGCCTCCTGGAACGTGCCGGAACCCTCGGCGTCACCCACCTCGAGGACCTCCTTGCGCTCCCGACGGCGCGGGGCACGCCCCACTACGGGAAGATCCGGCTTGCCGACAAGCTTCCCCGCCGACCCGGCGTCTACCTCTTCCGTGACCGCAACGGCGAGGTCTTCTACGTGGGGAAGGCCAAGAGCCTCCGCAGCCGGGTCCGCTCCTACTTCTACGGCGACACCCGCCGCACCGTGGCCCAGATGCTTCGGGAACTCGACACCATCGAACACCGCGTCTGTGAGACCGAGCTGGAGGCCGCCGTCACCGAGATCCGCCTCATCAACGCCCATCGTCCCAGGCACAATCGGCGCTCCAAGCCGTCCCGCTCCCCGCACTGGGTCCGGCTGACCAAAGAGCCCTTCCCCCGGCTCGCCCTGGCTCGCTCGCCGCGGCCCGAGGCCCTTCTGTACCTTGGTCCGTTCCGCGGCCGACATGGCGCCCGGCTGGTGGTCGAGGCGATCTGGGATGCCCTGCCGCTGCGCCGTTGCACGGGCGCACCGGGATCTCGCGACGCTCGATGCACCTTCGCCCAGCTCGGCGTGGCTCTGTGTCCCTGCGACGGCACCCTCTCCGAGCCTCAGTACCGGAAGGTCGTGGATCGGCTGATCGCCGGTGTCGAGCGGGACCCCTCCATCCTCCTCGATCGCCTCGTCGTCAGGATCGAGCAGCTGGCCGCAGAGTGTCGGTTCGAGGAGGCGGCCTGGGTACGCGATCGCCACGCGGCACTTGGACGCGCCTTGGAGCATCGCCGCACCTGGCGCGCCCTCAACGAAGCGGGCACCATCCGAGCGGAGAACCAGGACGGCGGCGCCATCGTGGAGGCCGGCCGGCTCGCCGGCGCCTGGAGACCGGGCTCGTCCCCGCCTCTCGTCATTGCATCCTCAGGAAGCGACGAGGCGCTCCCCGAGGTCCCTGCCTCAATGGCGGATGCCGAGGAAGCACACCTTGTCTGGCAGTGGCTGATGACCGGCTCGGTTCGCCCACTCGACGTGACCGGCCGGCTCGCGCTTCCCGTGCTCCCGGTGCCGGTGCTGGAACACATCGAGCTGCCCTCGCTCCGGACCGCTTCCGCCCACTAGACCACGCCCCGCCGGGTCTCGCTCTCTTGCGGCCGGGGCCGAAAGCCTCCTCGACCGATCTCACCGGCATGCTGCTCCGGGCTCCGCGTCTGTGCCGCTATCGCCCCTGAGCGGCGGCGACCGCCTCCTCAAGTGAGAAACGCCCTTCGAGCAGTGCCCTTCCCACCACGACGGCCTCGCAGCCGGTGCGGGCGAGTGTGACCACGTCGGCCAGGCTGCCGACGCCACCCGAGGCGATCACTGGAACCCCTCGGGCCACGGCCATGACCGATTCGAGCAGTCCGACATCAGGGCCGTCGAGGGTCCCGTCCCGTTGTACCGAAGTTGCCATGATCCTGCCCGCCCCGGCATCAATCGCCCGCCCGACGACCTCTTCGGCCGGGCGTCCCTCGTCGGTCCATCCGGCCCCGCGCGCTCGCCCTGAACGCACGTCGACGGCGGCCACCAGACGCCCGCCCCCGATGGCATCGGCCATCTCGGCCAGCCGCTCCGGCTCCCATACCGCCGTCGTGCCGGCCACTACGCGCGCCGCCCCTGCGGCGATCGCGTCCTCGGCATCACGGGCAGTCCGTATGCCTCCCCCCGCCTGGTAGGCCACCCCGGCCTCCCCGAGCCGCCGCCAGAGCTGCGAGGCGCCCCGGCCTCGCCGCGCCGCCTCCAAGTCGACCACGTGCACGAGGCCGGCCCCACCCAACATGTACTCCTGGGCCACCGCCACGGGATCGTCGGCGAATCTGGTCACCGCGCCGTACTCACCCCGGCGAAGCCGCACCACGGCTCCGCCCAGCACATCGACCGCCGGAATCACCTGCACGGTGCCTCCTGAATTGCCTCTTTCAAAACACGCTGTATCATGTCTGAATGTTGTAGCACGCTAGCACGATACAACAGTTTGGAGGTCGCCGCATGACGACTCAAGAGGACTGGACGAGCCGAGACACCACCGCGCTGTTCGAGGCCATCCTCACGCTCGACTCGGTACCCGAGGCCGAGCGTTTCTTCCGCGACCTGTGCACGCTGCGCGAGCTGGAGGAGATGGCACGCCGCTGGCTCGTAGTTCGCCTGCTGGAGCAGGGCGAGCACTACCGCCCCATCGCCGAGGAGACCGGCGTCTCCACGGCAACGGTGACCCGCATAAACCAGTGGCTCCAGCACGGCAGGGGCGGCTATCGCCTCGCTCTCAATCGGCTCGGACTCGCCGGAGAGGGCGAATGAGACGCCTTCAGCTCGCCGTGCCCAACAAGGGCCGCCTCATGCAGCCGAGCGTCGATCTGTTGCACGACGCCGGTCTCATCTTCGAGATCACAGAGCGCACCCTGACGGCTCCGGCCCTGAACGTCCCCGTTGATCTGCTGCTCGTCCGCACCGAAGACATCGTCGAAATGGTTGCCGACGGTGTCGCCGGCGCCGGCATCGTCGGGCTCGACTTGCTGAAAGAGGCGGGGGCCGATCTCGAGATCGTCGCCGAACTCGGCTTCGGCCGGTGCCGGCTGGCGGCCGCCGTGCCCAAAGACTCCGAAGCCGAGAAGCTCGAGGACCTCGATGGCTCTCGCGTCGCTACCGCCCACCCCCTGCTCACAAGCCGGCTGCTCGAAGAACGCGGGCTCAGCGTGACGATCGTGCCGCTGCGCGGGAGCGTTGAGGTCGCGCCCAAGCTGGGACTCGCCGAGGCCGTCGTCGACCTCGTCTCCTCGGGCAGCACCCTGCTGGTGAACGGCCTTCGACCACTGGCCACACTGCTCGAATCGCAGGCGGTGCTCATTGGTCCCCCGGGAGGCAACGGCGCCGTCGGCCAGGTGGCCACCATGTTGCGTGCAGTCGTTGCCGGCCGGGCCAAGCGCTACCTGCTGATGAACGCCCCGGCCGAAGCCGTCCCGACGATCAAGACACTCATCCCGGGGCTCGCCTCACCAAGCATCATGCCGCTGGCCGACGACACGCGGGTTGCCATTCACTCCGTCATCAACGCCGACGAACTCTGGCACGTCCTACCCGAACTCGAGGATGCCGGAGCCACCGGCATCCTCGTCCTCCCCATCGAACAACTGATCGTATGATCCGCCGACTCGATCTCGCCTCCTTGAGCGCTGCAGAGCGACGCGCCCTGCTCAGCCGATCCGCCGTCCCCAACAACGACGTTCTGGGCCACGCCGCAGCCATCGTCGAAGACGTCCGCCGCCGCGGCGACATCGCCCTGGCCGAGGCCGGCCGCAACTACGGGGGCGGACGAAACGGAACCGCACGCCTCCCCACGGCAGAGATCGCCGCGTGCGCCGACCGTGTCGACTCCGCGCTGGTCGCCGCCCTGCGCGACGCCGCGTACAACGTGGCCGCAGTGTGCCGAGACCAGCGCCCCAACGACTGCACGGTTGAGGTTCGGCCCGGGGTTCGAGTGTCCAGGTGCTGGACTCCGCTGCGCCGGGTGGGCTGCTACGTGCCCGGAGGGACGGCGCCGCTGCCGTCGACGCTGATCATGACCGTTGTCCCGGCCCAAGTCGCCGGCGTCCGCTCCATTGCCGTTGCCACACCGGCGCGTCCGAACGGCGCGGTTGCCGACGTGACGCTTGCAGCCGCCGCGCTGCTCGGCATCAAAGAGGTCTATGCCATGGGAGGTGCCCAGGCCATCGGCGCCCTCGCCTACGGCACCGAGACCGTTGAGCCGGTCGACAAGATCGTCGGGCCGGGCAACGCCTGGGTCACCGCTGCCAAGCTGGCCGTCGCCGGGAGCTGCGCCATTGACATGCCGGCCGGGCCCAGCGAGGCCCTGGTGCTCGCCGATGCATCCGCCGATCCCGTCTTCGTCGCCGCCGATCTGCTCGCCCAGGCGGAGCATGGGCCCGACTCTCAGGTGCTTCTCGTCACCGCCGATTCCGCCGTCGCCGACCGGGTGGTGGCCGAGGCCATGCGCCAGCTGCAGCAACTGAGCCGCAGAGAGGTCGTGGAGCAAGCCCTAGCCGGGCATGGCCTGGTTGCGGTCGCCCACGATCTGGAGGAAGCCCTCGCTTTCGCCGATGCCTACGCACCCGAGCACCTGACCATCCACCTCGCCGACCCCGAGGCCGCAGTGGAGCGGGTCACCTCGGCAGGTTCGGTCTTCGTCGGAGCCTGGGCGCCCGAGCCCGTGGGCGACTACGCCAGTGGGGCTAACCACGTGCTCCCCACCGGCGGTCTTGCCTGCTCGACGGGGCCTCTATCGGTCGAGGACTTCGGCTCCTGGCGCCAAGTGCAGCGCCTGACCCGTGAAGGGCTCGCCGCCCTGCGCCCCGTGGTGCAACAGATCGCCACCGCGGAGGGCCTCGACGCCCACCTGGCGGCGGTCGAAGTGCGTTTTGATGGTGAAGGAGCAGGGGAATGACGGCGCCACCTCGCTACCGATGGCAGCCGACGACGGCGGCCGTCGCGGCGCGCGCCGGACTGGATCCTCGCTTGGTCATCCGCTTCGACCAGAACACCTCTCCGTTCTTGCCCTCGTGGGTCAGGGCCGAGGCGGCGCGAGCCGCCACCGAGCTCAACGAGTACCCCGAGGTCGACTATGCCGAGCTGCGCCGCACTCTGGGCATGATCCACGGGGTGGCTCCTGAATCCGTCGTCGTGGCCGCCGGAGGCGACGAGCTCATCCGTCTCTGCGCCCACGCCTTCCTCGGACCCGGCAAGATCGCCGTCTGCGACTCCCCCAGCTATGGCCTCCACCGCATCGCCTCGCTCCAGCACCACGCAGAGCTCATCGAGATCCCTCGAGAGGAGCGAGGCCCGGTGCTTCCCGTCGGCGGCTTCCCCACCGGGCCGTTCCTCGACGCCTGTGCCGGCGCCGCCCTCACCTGGCTGTGCGAGCCCCACAACCCGACGGGTGATCGGCTCGGGCCGGAAATCGTCCACGCCATCCTCGGCGCGGCCGGCGGCGTCGCAGTAGTCGACGCCGCCTACGCAGAGTTCGCCGGCGAGAGCCGCGGCGAGTTGATGAGAAATCGCGACAACGTCATCGTCCTGGGCACTCTGTCCAAGGCCTACGGGCTGGCCGGCATCCGGGTCGGCTACGCCCTGGCCCCCCCGCAGCTTGCCGACATCCTCGAGACCCTGCGGCCGCCGGCCAGCGTGTCCACGATCTCGGCCGCTTTGGCGCTGCGCGCCCTCCGCGACCCCGAGTGGATGGAGGACAATGTGGCCCGTATCGTGGCAGGACGAGATCGGCTCGCTGCCGGCCTCAACGCCGTCGGCCTCACCCCGTACCCATCGGCCACCAACTTCGTGCTCTGCCGGGTGGGCCCTCAGGCCCCCGACATCGCCGTCCGGCTCGCCGCCGCAGGGATCGTGGTCCGTCCCTTCCCTTCCGACGGCCCCCTGGCCGACCACCTGCGTTTCACCGTACGCACACCCGAAGAGCAAGAGCGGCTCTTCGCCGCCCTGGAGGTGAATCTGCCATGACCCGATCGGCGCGCCTGCAGAGGACCACAGCCGAGACCGAAGTCAGCGTTACCCTGAACCTCGACGGTTCGGGAGAAGCCAAGGTCGACACCGGAGTCGGCTTCTTCGATCACCTGCTCACCACGTTCGCCTGCCACTCCCTCATCGACATGGAGGTGCGCACGCGCGGCGATCTCGACGTCGACGACCACCACACCGTGGAAGACACCTCTCTCGTCCTGGGCGGTGCCATCGCCGAGGCCCTAGGGGACCGCGCCGGTATCACGCGCTTCGGAGACGCCTCGGTCCCCATGGACGACGCTTTGGCCACCGCCGCGATCGACGCCGGGGGTAGGCCGTACGCCGCAGTCGACATCACTTTCCGCGGCGAGCGTCTGGGGGCGCTCTCGACCCAGAACGTGTCCCACGCGGTCGAATCACTGGCCCGCACCGCCGGCTTCACCGTGCACCTGTCCGCATCGGGGGCCAACGACCATCACACCGCCGAAGCAGCCTTCAAGGCCCTAGGCCGCGCCGTTCGCGCCGCAGTGGCACCGGATGAGCGCCGTCTCGGCATCCCATCGACGAAGGACGCCACGTGACCCGTATCGCCGTCGTCGACCACGGGGCCGGCAACCTGGTCTCGATAGCCGAAGGGCTGCAACGAGCGGGGGCCGAAGCGGTCGTGATCGAGACCCCCGGCGCCTTGGCCGGGGCCGACGGCATCGTGCTGCCCGGTGTCGGCAGCGCCGCAGCCGCTTTCGAACGTCTCACCGACGCGGGCTTCGGGGAGCCACTCGGCGCGGCACAAGTGCCGCTTCTGGGCATCTGTGTAGGTCTGCAGCTCCTCTTCGACGGCAGCGACGAGAACTCTGCACCCGGTCTGGGGCTGATCGCAGGCCGGGTGCAACGGCTCACGGGCGCGCCGAGCCTGCCCCACATCGGCTGGAACGACATCGTCGTACTGCGCCCCGACCCTCTCTTCCAGGGCATACCCAGCGGTGAGGTCTTCTACTTCGTTCACTCGTACGCACCGGTTCCGAGCTCGACCGAAACCGTTGTGGCGGTCTGCGACCACGGGCGTCCCTTCGTGGCGGCGGCCCGCTCCGGACGTCGGGTCGGAGTGCAGTTCCACCCCGAGCGCAGCGGCACTGCCGGCCTGCGACTCCTGGCCAACTTCGTCGCCGAGTGTGAGGAGGCGGCGCGTGCTGCGTAAACGCGTCATTCCCTGCCTCGACGTCACAAACGGCCGTGTCGTCAAAGGTGTCAACTTCGTCGGCCTCACCGATGAAGGCGACCCGGTGGAGCTGGCCGCCCGCTACTCGGCCGAGGGAGCAGACGAGATCGTCTTCCTCGACATCACCGCCACATCCGACGGTCGGGCCACCATGCTCGACGTGGTGCGACGAACCGCCTCGGAGGTGTTCATCCCGCTCACCGTCGGCGGTGGCATCCGCTCCGTCGACGACATGCGCGCCGCCTTGCGCGCCGGCGCCGACAAGGTTTCCGTGAACAGTGCCGCGGTGCGAGACCCCGGCCTGATCAGCCGCTGTGCCGAAGCATTCGGGAGCCAGTGCGTTGTGCTCGCCGTCGACGCCAGACGGGTTGCAGAAGGGTCGTGGCAAGTCGTCATCGACGGCGGCCGCACTCCGACCGGAGTCGACGCACTCGAATGGATCCGGCGTGGGGTCGATCTCGGAGCCGGTGAGATCCTGCTCACCTCCATGGACGGAGACGGCACCCAGGCCGGCTACGACCTAGATCTCCTGCGTGCCGTCGGCGATGCCGTCGAGGTTCCGGTCATCGCCTCGGGAGGAGCGGGGAACGCCACGCACTGTGCGGAAGCCGCCATCGTCGGCGGCGCCGAGGCCGTGCTCGCCGCGTCGATCTTCCACCGGCGCCAGGTGGAGATCTCCGAGGTGAAACGCGTCATGGCCGCGTCCGGGATTCCGGTCCGGGGACCGTGATGCGCCCTCCCGAACCCGTCTTCGACGCCGTAGGCCTGGTGCCCGGCATCGTGCAGGACGTGACCACAGGCCGTGTGCTGATGGTCGCCTACGTGAACCGGGAGGCCCTGGAGGCCATGCGGCGCACCGGCCAAGCTCACTTCTGGAGCCGATCCCGCAACGAGCTCTGGCGCAAGGGTGAGACGAGCGGCAGCACGATGGCAGTTCGCCGCATCCGTACCGACTGCGACGGCGACGCCCTTCTCATCGAGGTCGAGCCGGCCGGGCCCGCCTGCCACACCGGCGCCGCCACCTGCTTCTCCGACCCCGACGAAACCGAGCCTTTCGGCTTCGCCGGCCTGGAGAGCCTGGCCGGCGTCATCGCCGAGCGGGCCGAAACTCGCCCCGCGGGCTCATACACCGCGCGCCTGCTGGAGAGCGGCGTCGACGCCGTCGCCCGCAAGGTGATCGAAGAGGCCGTCGAGACCGCACTCGCCGCCAAGGATCACGCCCACGGTCGGGCAGACGATCTTCGCCTGGCTGAAGAGGCGGCGGATCTGCTCTACCACCTGCTCGTGCTTCTCGCCGAAAGAGGAGTGGGGCCAAACCGGGTCCTCGATGTACTGAGCGCGCGTGCCCAACCCAAGTAGCCGGTGCTCCCAGAACGCAGAATGCAGATAGCCCAATACCGACTCTGAACTCTGAACTCCGGGCTCTCTGTCCCCGCCCTCCGCATCCGCGAACCACCGCCTCCCCCGGCCCCCTGCGCCGAAGCAAGCGCCCGACCCCGCCGCAGACTCACCGTCCGTGTCGGCACTCGTCAAACTCAAGAGGATCGGTGCGCGCATCGGTGACACCCTGATCTTGCGCGATCTCGATCTGACGGTCGCCAACGGGGAGTCGGTCGGCCTCGTCGGCGCCAACGGATCAGGCAAGACGACGCTGCTGCGTCTCTTCGCCACCCTGCTCACCCCCAGCTCGGGCAAAGGTCGTGTGATCGGCGCCTCGTTGACCTCACCGGAACCGGTGGGCGTTCGCTCCCGCATCGGCCTCATAGGTCACACCCCCGGCCTTTTTCCGCGCCTCAGCCTCGAGGAGAACACCGCCTTCGTGGCCCGGCTGGTCGGCGCACCGGCGCAGCTCTTCTAGGAGGGTATCGGCGTCGTGCTCGAGGGAGTCCGGGACGGGGAATGCCTCCACTCCGACACCATGATCGTCAAGCACGACGAGCAGTACCGCACCGAACACGGCAGGCTCTACGTGCCCGGTGAGAACCCCACGGAGGGCTCTCGCTAGCAGGCAGCTCGGCCACGAGCTCACCGGCGGCGCACAGGTGCCAGCCGCAGGGTCAAGGTGAGCGGTCCAGCTCGAATGCCTGGCCGCGTCGCCCCGGAGACACGAGGGCCGCTGCCCTCAATAGGAAAAATCGAAGAAGACCGACTGTCCTATCTCGACGGCTCCTTCGAACCTGGGCTGCTCGACTCCGTCGAGATGCACGACGATCTCGAACGAAACCGTGCCGCCCCCCTCACATGTGGAGTAGAACATCGCCCCGGCCCGGTAAGACCCACGCGGAGCCTCACCCGGCGGCCAGAAGACGTTCTCCACCGGGTTCGAGCTTCCCTCGCAGTTCCCGTGCATGTCCACGTCCAGCTCGCCGCCGCTCGAAGAGAGCGCTTCACCAAACCACACCTCCTCCCCGAAGGGATCGATGACGTGGAGATCGAGGTCGGCCACCGAATCCCAAAGCAGGGTGACCTGCACATCCCCGGTTCCGAGGTTCCCCGGAATTGTGGATCCGGTCTGCGCTCCCCCACCCTCTACGGAGATCTTGATACCCACCCCTGGGCCCTCGTTGTAGTGGTAGAAGACGATCTCATTGCTGCCGGGATCGACGAGCCCGGTGATGTCGAACCAGTCGCCGACACCGGTGCTCCCGTAGACGGTCTCCCCGCTCAGGTAGTCCTTGTAGAGCGAGTCGGTGCCGTCGTACTCGACCCACTCGAAGACGCGGGAGCCGTTCACCTCCATCCACGCCTGCCAGCCCCCATACTTGGCACTGGAGTCGGGATCGTCGGGGTCGTATGTGGTGCACAGCACCCGGTCGTAGGAGTCGGGCAGCTCGAAGGTGAACGTGTGAGGCGCTTCCGCAGCCGTGATCGACCCCAGATGGGTGATCTCGACAAAGGGCCGGGATGTGGTCGTCGTCTGTTGCACCGCCGTGCTCTGATCCCCGGAGGCGTTGGTCTCCGGCAGATGCACGGTGACCTCGCCGCGCACGTAGCCGCCGGTCTGCCAGGTGGTGTACAGGAGGCTGCCCAGGTCGGCCACCGACCCGGCCAGCTGGAGCACGTCGAATACCTCGCCCAGCATCTCCTCATCGAGGCGAAAGCCGACGAGCCGCTCGATACAGCCGTTCTCGACGAGCTGTTCGATGACCGCCTCTTGGGTGAGCAGATCGACGACATCTCGGAAGGCGGCTCCGTAGTCGCCGGCCGACAGGTGATCGATGGCGGCGTCCAGGCCACTCCCCGCCTTGAGCGCATCTTGAAGGAGCGAGATGGCGTCTGAGAGGTCCTCTCCCCGCTGCATGACCTCCGATCCGGCGGGAATAAGATCGACGATCCACACACTCAATTGCCGCAGGAAGGCGTACTCGGTGAACTCGGCGGTGAACGTGACCGAAAGGCCTCCACTCGTCCACTTGGTGGTATCGCCTCCGTTGACAACGACACCCCGTCCACCGAGCGCGGCCACGTCGGCGCCGCCGCCCTCGTGGCGCACATCGGCGCCCGTCGCGAAGACCTCGAGCGCAAAACGAGTGTTGTTGGCGACCAGGACGACGGGACCCGCGGGGCCATCCTCCACGCACACCTGTAGCAGCGCCTTGGCATTGGCGTCGTCGTCGAACTGCACGCCGGCCAGCGGCTGCGAGCACATCGCCGGCGAGGCGTAATCGGCGATGTAGCCCGACCACTCCCCGTAGAGGCCGCCCGCCTGGTCCAAGGCGTAGTCGGCGGCCGCCTCCACGCTGTCGAACAGCACGATGGCCAAACGGAAACCCCATTCGAAAAGATCCCCACCGTCGGTTCGGGCGGCGGACATGGGGGACTCGCCGCCTGCCAGCGCCACCGACGCCGCGGCACCGAAGGCAGCCGCATCGATCTGATCGGCTCCGATCTCCACGTGAATGTCCCCTGAGCCGGTACGGGTGAACGAGATCGGCTGCCATCGACCGTTCAATTCGACCATGACGCCGTAGTTGGTCTGGTCGGGCTCGGGAATCGTCACGGCCGCTACTCCGCTCAGCTCCCCGGAGAAATCGAACCGCCAAGCGCCATCCGCGGCAAGCTGCTGCGGCAGCTCGGAGTCGGGCACCTGGACCGCGCTCACCGAGACTGCGCCACCGCTCTCCACTTCAGCGACGATCTCGACGCCGGATTCATGTGTGGCAGTCACGGCGTTGCCCCCGTCTCGAGAGAGCGCCACGACAAGCACGATGATCAGGATCACGGCAATCCCGCCCAGGGCCAGCAGACCGTAGCGGCGCCGCTGCTTGGGCGACCATGCCGCCCAAGGAAGTCTCGATCCCTTCGAGTCGGGTGGCGGAGGTGGCGGCGCGGCCGCAACTGCTGGCTCGGGTGCCAATGGAACTCCGGGCGCCGGAGGTGACCCGGGTGGCGGTGGCGCCTCGGGTGTCTCGGCTGCCGGCATCCCGGTCACGCCGGCTCCGGCCGCCATCTCCCGGCCGAGGTTCTGCCCACAGCTGGGGCAGAACCTCGCGTCCTCACCTACCGGGTTCCCACACCTGCTGCAGAGCTTCGGCATCGCCACCTCCAACCGGCGGCAACGCGTGCGCCGGACCCGCCGGTGCATCCGATTACGCCCACCCAGCCTACCCCCGGCTGCTTTGGATCAGACTCGGCGCCGCTCGCACTCCTCGCACCGGCCCACGATGGCGAAATGGGCGCTGTGGGCCACAAAACCGTGGGATGTCGTCACCGATTCGATAGCCCGCTCCAGGTCGCCAACCGGAATGTCAACGGCACGGCCGCATACCTCACACACGAGATGGTGATGACGAGACGAGGGCGCCACGTGGTAGGCGCTGGCTCCCGGGCCCAGATGGACGTGCTCCACCAGCCCGATGCTCTCCAGCGCATCGAGGGTTCGGTAGACCGTTGAGAGGTCGAGCCGCGCTCCGGCCCGGTCGCCTATGTCGGCAGCCCGCAGGTGCTGGTTCGGCTCCGCCGCCAGGATCTCGCAGATCGTGCGCCTGGCGCGCGTGACCCGATGCCCATGGCGGCGCAGCCCCGCGATGAGATCCTCGGCGGTGACGGTCACCTTCGCGATGCTACGTGTCTGACTTGCCATGCAGCTGCAGGGCAAGCGAGATGGCGTTGTCCAGCACCGAAGCCGCCTCGCCGGAGTCGAGCGACTCCTCACCGATGCCCATGGCTTCGGCGAAGCCGTCGGCGATGCCGGCGGCGACGATGGCCGGGGCCGCGTTGACGACGGCGATATCCCGCTTCGGACCCTTCTCCCCGGCGAGGATGCTCCTCACGATGACGACGTTCTCCTCGGCGGTTCCCCCAAGCAGCTCCTCCGTCTCCGCCCTGGGCACACCAAAATCCTCGGGCGTGTACTCGGCGTGGGTCACTTCGCCGTCCTTGAGGCGGTAGATGTACGACGGACCCGTTGTGGTGAGCTCGTCCAGCCCGTCCTCGCCGTAGTACACAAAGGCGTACTCGCTGCCGAGCGCCTGCAGGACACCGATCATGCGCTCGGCCATCCGGGCGTCGGAGACGCCGATGGCCTGGCGGGTGGCCCGAGCGGGGTTGGCCAACGGGCCCAGGAAGTTGAAGACGGTGGGGATCCCGAGCTGCTTGCGCACCGGCGCGGCGAAGCGCATGGCGGGGTGGTACAGAGGGGCGAAGAAGAAACCGAACCCGACCTCTTTGACCAGCCGAACCGTCGCCTCGGGCGCCAGGTCGATCGGCAGACCCAAGGCTTCGAGCACATCGGCGGACCCCGCCCTGGACGAGGCGGCCCGGTTCCCGTGTTTGGCCACCTTGGCGCCGGCTCCCGCGGCGATGAGCGCCGCCGTAGTTGAGATGTTGAAGGTGCCCACACGATCGCCTCCGGTGCCGGCCGTGTCGACGACGATCTCTCCAACGTCCACCGTGACGGCGGCGTTGTACATCGCCCGCACCAGGCCGGTCATCTCCTCGACCGTCTCCCCCTTCATACGCAGCCCCACAATGAAGGCCGCGATCTGAGACGGTTCGGCCCGACCCTGCATGATCTCGCTCATGGTGGCGAAGGCCTCGGCCTCACTCAGAGCCCGGCCGGCGCCGAGCACGCTGAGCACCTCCGGCCAAGAGAAGGCTTGCTCGCTCATCGTTCCACCACCTCGCAGTTGTTGCCGGAGAGTAGCGACTCGGTCACCGCCCGGAGCCGTCTCCATCGACCGCCGCCGGGCAAGCATCACTAGGAGAACGCGGAGTGGCCGGTTAACGCCTCCCCGAGGATCAGCGTGTGCACTTCGTTGGTGCCCTCGTACGTGTACACGGATTCCAGGTTGTTCATGTGGCGAATGACCGGGTAATCGAGCGTGATCCCGTTTGCTCCGAGCACCGACCGAGCCGTGCGGGCCACCTCCAACGCGTTGCGCACGTTGTCGAGCTTGCCCATTGAGATATGCGCCGGGTCGATGGGGCCCCCGTCTTTCATGCGCCCGATGTGCAGAGCTAAGAGCATGCCGCGGTTCACCGACATCATCATCTCGGCGAGCTGCTGCTGGATGAGCTGAAAGGAGGCGATGGGCCGGCCGAACATCTCCCGCTCACCGGCGTAGTCGAGCGCTGCCTCGAAGCAGGCGCGCGCCGCCCCCACCGCTCCAAACAGGATCCCGAAGCGAGCCTCGTCCAGGCACGACAGCGGCCCTTTGAGACCGATGACTTCGGGCAGCACGGCGTCTTCGGGCAGACGCACGTTGTCGAGCACCAGCTCCGAGGTCACCGGGTCGAGTGCGCGCATCCGGGCCACCGCGGGCA
>CAZWKX010000006.1:0-1715 GCA_964633975.1 uncultured Acidimicrobiia bacterium | reverse complement strand
AGCGACATCTTGTGCTTGATCTCGTTGACCGTGAACCCGGCAGTGTCCGTGGGCACGATGAAGCCGCGGATTCCGTCGTCGGTCCGGGCCCACACGACGGCGACGTCGGCGATACCGCCATTGGTGATCCACATCTTCGAGCCGTTGAGTACCCAGTCGGCGCCGTCCCGGCGCGCCGACGTGCGCATCGATGAAGGGTCGCTGCCCGCATCAGCTTCGGTGAGGCCGAAGCAGCCGATCGTCTCGCCGGCCGCCATCGGCGGCAGCCACCGCTGCTTCTGCTCATCGGAGCCGTACGACCAGATGGGGAACATGGACAACGAACCCTGCACCGAAACGAACGAACGGATGCCGGAGTCGCCGTACTCCAGCTCGGTACAGGCGAGGCCGTAGGCTACGTTGCTGGTCCCCGAGCACTCGTAGCCGTCCAGGTTCATTCCGAGCAGCCCTATGGCCCCCATCTCGCCGGCGAGCTCCACCGGGAACCTGCCCACCTCAAACCACTCGGCGATGCTGGCAAGCACGCGGTCGGCGACGAACCGGCGCACGGTGTCTCGGATGAGCCGCTCCTCATCCATGAGCAGCGAATCGATGTCGAGAAAGTCCTTGGGGTCGGCCAGTCCCGGCCGAACGGGGTGGTGGGTCATCGAGCTCTCCTGTGGCTTACGGGCAATTCTGCCCGGCCACGAGAGCCCAGCCAATCGAAATCAGGCGCTGCACCGAAGAAGGCGACGACGATCTCGCTCGCTGAGGCCTCCCCAGATGCCGAAGGAGAGCTGCATCTCGAGAGCCCAGTCGGCACACTCCGCCTGGACTGCGCATCCGGCACAGATCCTCATAGCCTCGCTTGCATCGCCGTCGGGACTGGGGAAGAAGAGATTGGGATCGGCGCCGCGGCATGCTCCGTATGCCGCCCACGGACGCTCGTCCTCGAGCACCAGCCAAAGAGGGCTCGCCATGTCC
The DNA here is from genome assembly GCA_964633975.1 of uncultured Acidimicrobiia bacterium. Lineage (GTDB taxonomy): Bacteria > Actinomycetota > Acidimicrobiia > Spongiisociales > UBA11373 > CAZWKX01. The sequence goes on along the minus strand of CAZWKX010000006.1, from coordinate 752 downwards.
TCCACCTCATGTCGCTTGCCTGTTTGCTACCAGGCGCTCGTAAGGACGCGGTGAAGGTGCTGTGAAGTTCCCTCAGAGGCGGCCACCGGGCACTCATGCCAACGAGGGACGGTACAATCGTGCGGCACGGTACGAGGAGGAGCTCTGCTCTATTTCGCCTACGACGCGAACATCGAGCCGAGCCGGCTGGCCGAGGTGGCGCCGGAGGCCGAGTTCCGCTTTATCGCCCACCTTCCCGAGTGGCGACTGACTTTTCCCATTTCCAATGGAGACGGTGGCATGCCCTCCGTACACCCCGAGGCGGGCAACGCCGTGTGGGGCGCCGTCTTCTCCATCGGCGACCGCGATCTGACCGCCGTCAATAGCCGCGAGGCGGACGAGGGCCGCGCTCCGCGCACCACGCATGCCATGGATCGTGAGGGCCGACGTCACCAGGTCGTGATCCACGTCTGCGAGTCGGAAAACGGCGAGTACCGACCGGAGCCCTCCTACCTGAGCTTGATGGTGGCCGGCGGCCGCCATTGGCATCTCCCCGCCGGCTGGGTGGCCAACCTCGAGGAACGGCTCGACAACTAGAAGCCGCTCAGCCACTCCGGACCCGCAGCGAGAAGCAGCCGCGCTCTTCCCTCCCCCTCTACTCAAGGCCACCGCCGAGAGCTACCGTTGTATTGGTGAGCCCGCCGGGCGGCCGCGGCGCTTCGGCGTCGAGGAAAGTCCGGACTCCACAGGGCACGGTGCTGGGCAACACCCAG
>CAZWKX010000005.1:0-80053 GCA_964633975.1 uncultured Acidimicrobiia bacterium | reverse complement strand
CAAGGCCGATGTTCTCGCTGTACAGGCTCATGCCGGGGCCGCTGGTGGCGGTCATCGCTCGTGCACCGGCGGACACCGCACCGATGCACATGCCGATCGACGCGATCTCGTCCTCTCCCTGCACGGCGACGCCTCCGCTCGACGGCATTTGCCGGACCATCATGCCGAGGATCGTAGAAGCGGGAGTGATCGGGTACCCGGCGAAGAAGTCGCAGCCGGCATCGAGAGCACCCCGCACGATGGCGGTGCAGCCGTCGATGAGCTCACGCCTCACTACGCCGCCGCTGTCTGGAGCCATCGCTGGAATGGTTGCTCCCGGCCGAGACCGAGGGCAGGGTAGGAAGTCCCGCGTCCTAGCGAGGGCTCAGGAGTGCAGGTGCGGCAGGCGGATGGTCGCGGCGGCCTGGGGTAGGGTGAGCTCGAAGACCGTGCAGCGCTCCCGCCGCAGGTAGCGAAGCTCGCCGTCCATGCTGCGGGCCAGCTTCCTAGAGACGGCCAGGCCCAGACCCACCGAGAGCGGGGTGTTGGCCGCGCTCTCCGAGCGACGGTAGGGCTGGAAGATGACTTCCTCTTCACCGGGCCGCACCCCGTCGCCGTCGTCGATGACGGCGACGGTAATTTGCTCACCGCGGTCGGATAGCTCGATCCAGGTGCGCTCTCCACCGTATCGATGCGCGTTTTGCAGCAGGTTGCGCACGATCTGACGCACGCGAAGCCGGTCGGCCGAGGCCTCGGAAGCGGAGCCGACTATCCCGATGTCGGCTCCGCTGCGGCCGTCGGGAGAGCGAAAGCGATCGAGCACCTCTCTGATCTCGGCGGTTGTGTCGAAAATTTCGATCTTGAGGGCGAGCGTGCCGATGTCGGCGCGGGCCGCCACCAGCAGGTCCTCGACGATGTTGGAGATCTCGACGCTCTGCTCGGCGATGAGCGTCATGAACTCCTCGACCTCTGCCTCGTCGAGAGTGTTGCGGTTGTGCCGCAGCTCGTCGGTGAGGGCCACCACCGCGGTCAGCGGGGTGCGCAGTTCGTGGCTCACCGAAGCGACGAATTGGTCCTTGGAGCGGATCATCTCCTCGAGCTGCTCCTTGAGGCGGGTCAGCTGCGCCAGAGAATCCTCGAGGCGGCCGTTTTCCAGCGATACGGCCACCTGGCTGGCCAGGGTCTCCAGCAGCTGGACGTCGTCGTTGGTGAAAGTGCTGATGTCACCCAATCGATTGGCCACGAGCATGACGCCGACGAGCGTGTTGCGGATGAGCAAAGGGGCCACGACTCCGTTTTCGATCTCGATCCTGTCTCCGGGGCCGGCGACGTGCACAAAGGGCGAGGTCACCAGCCCGGCCCGGTGCTCGAGCACCAGGCGCCGCATGGATGCAGCCGCCTGCGGAGGCGCCGGCTGCATGACCTGAGTGGTGCCGTTGCCGATGGTGGTTCGGTAGGCGACGTGTTCGCTGCCGGTAGGGAACAGGAGGATCTCGGCGTACCCGGCGTCCAGCATGTCGCGTGCCCGTTTGGCCGCGGCGGGGAGGGCGGCGTCGATCTGCGGCGAGGCGTGCAGCTCGATGGTCGCCTCGTAGATGGATTCGAGGCGAGCCCGCTCTTCCCGCTGCGATACGTAGGCCCGGTAGGCGAGAAACACCACTGCGGGCGGCGCCAGGGCCAGCCATGCGGTGTCGGGCCGGAAGTCGATGAGGATGACGGCGATGAGGGCGAGGATCACGTTCATCCCCGTGGCCAGCGTCGAGAGACCGAAGAGCTGAAGGGCTTCGCCGGTGCTGAGCCGGCCTCCGGAGAGGCGGATGACGATGTTGATGAGGAACTCGGCAATGAAGAGAGCGGTCAGCGCAGCGGCGAGAGCAGCCGCCCAGCCCACCGGGCCCAGAGCGTCGCCCAGAAAGGTGATGCCGCGAAAGACCAGGATTGCGATGGAAGTCTGCACGGCGAACTGGATGACGTTGAACCCCAGCTTCACCAAGGGTTGGCGCCGGTGAACGCTGAGCACCAAGGCGTTGCCGATCGCTTGCCCGAGCACCAGCGCCAGGGGAGAGGCGAAGTACAGGCCGACCACCAGAGGGATCTCGCTCATGGAGAACGAATGAGCGTCGTTGCGGAACCTGAGGTGGAGCACGGCCCGCTCGGCCAGGTAGAACAGGCCGGCCAGTCCCCACCAAGGGATCTCGGGCGACGCGAGCACACGCGGCAGCGACCCGATGGCCCAGATCAGGCCCCCGGCGGCTGCAGCCAGCCCAGCCGTGAACATCCAGACGCGCGCGGCCCCGGACGTCCGAAGCCGCGCGCGGCGGGCTGTGCCGGCGGCAGGCGCGTTTTTCTCCGTCATCTGCTGGCCAATCCGGTGTCGGGGCTGTATCGGCACTCCCTCAGGAGGGGGTGAGGGAATCCGGCTGACTACGGGCGTGGCCGATCGTGGCAGGTAGCCCGTGTAGGTCTCCAGAATCCGAGCTGGATTCAGTTCCAACTCAGACCACTCCAGACGTCGCCGGACCAGGAAACGCTGCTCCAGGAAGCACTCGACCAGGAGGCACCGGTCCAGTGATTCCCCGTCCACGTTGCATCGCTCCAGGAGGCGCCGCTCCAGGAGACACTGCTCCAGGAGACTCCGCTCCAGGAGACTCCGCTCCAGGAGACTCCGCTCCAGGAAGCTCCGCTCCAGGAGACTCCGCTCCAGGAAGCTCCGCTCCACGATGAGCCGTTCCAGGTGCCGCCGGACCAGGAGACCCCGGCGGCGGCGGCCTGCGACCAGGAAACGCCGCTGAAGGGCTTTCCGAAGATGTCCTGCTCACCTCGGAGCTCCACCCCGTTGTGGACCAGGTGGGAGGTGCCCCGGGCCCCCTCCAGCGTTCCCCGGCCGTTGGCCCGCGGGTGGGTCTGGGTGGGGTTGGTGTAGGGCTGCCAGGCGTACATGGTGTTGATGAGGTCGAGCACACCGGCGCCCCGGCACGACTGAGACGTATAGAGGGGATCGGCCGTGGACGTGATCAGGGCCTTGACCTGGTCCGGAGACCTCCAGGGCTCACGATCGAGGATCAGGGCGACCGATCCGGAGACCACTGCCGCCGCCTGGGATGTGCCGCTTCCCTTGAAGTAGCGGGTGCTGACTCGGGCATCGGGGAATTCGACGTCGACAAGCGACCCGGGGTTGCGCAGCGAGGCGATGGAGCGCCCCGGCGCCAGGATGTCGACGTGGCGCTGCGCGCTGCCGCAGCTGGTGAACGAGGTCACCCGGTCGTCGCGCCTGTTCCAAGGCGTGTTCCAGGTGTCACTGGCACCCACCGCGATCACGTACGGGTCGATGGCGGGGTTGCGCAGCAGGGAGCTGTTGCCGTCGTTGCCTGCGGCCACCACCACGACGATGCCCTTGAGCCATGCCTGTTCCACTGCAAAGGCGAGAGGGTCGAGCAGATAGGACTGCGTGCTGTCGGTGCCGAAGGCGAGGTTGAGCACCCGGATGTTCATCCCGTTGTCGTGGCGGTGCTGCACCACCCAGTCGATGGCGGCGATGACCTGGGAGACGTCTGCGGCCCCTTGGGCATTGGCCACCTTCACGTTGATGATGCGGGCGTGGGGAGCCACGCCGAAGAACCTGCTGGACCCGAAGTTCCACGGCCAGGGCGTCTCCAGATCCTCACCGGCGATGATCCCGGCCAGGTGGGTCCCATGCCCGTAGGTGTCCAAATAACGCAGCTCGTCGTCCTGGGACTCAAAGGAAAGATCGGGCCCGTTGACCACCTTGTTGGAGGTGGTGAGGCCCAGCACCGGCACCACACCCGAGTCGATCAGGGCGATGTCGATGCCGTCGCCCATGTAGCCCGAGTACCAGTAGTTCACCGCGCCGGCGGCGATGGCAGTCTTCTCCATGTTGGTGGCGAGGTCCCGGTAGGCTACCGAGTTGTCGTAGCTCGGATCCTGGAACTCGTCCCATCCTTCGGTGAGAAGCGAGACGGACGAGTCCGGAGTGACCTCGATGACGCCGGGCAGTGCCGCCAGCCGCGCCACATCATCGTCGGGCACTTCGGCGACGAAGCCTCCGATGATGTCGAGTGGCTGGAGCACACTGCCGCCGGCATCGGCGACAAACTGCTCGGGGGCGTCGCCGGTTCCCTCTGCTTCGCGCACGATAACGCGCTGCATCGAGACGGTGGGGGATTGAATGGCCACTGTGGCGACGACAGTGATCGCGGCTACGAGACCGCTGAGTGCTCGTGTTGCTTTCGGCAAGACGTTCCTCCGATCGTCTCTGCTGCTAGGAACTGGCCCTAACCACTTTCAGTAGTCGGGGGTGCATCGACGTTTTCCGGCCTCGATCTGGAGGAGGGTTGTGAGCCACCCCGATGACCTAGCGCGAACGTGCCAGGAGACGGTGAATCGATGGGCTAGCGCGAACTGACCATGCGTCCTGGCAACGATGAGCTAGTCCCTGCACGACGTGCCCCCACGCGGAGGACAGCGGGGGACGGGCGGAAGCAGCCCTGACGCGAGAACTCCCCCGGCGGCGGGGGAGTTCTCGGCTTGTGCCTGGCTTCAACGCCAGGAGAGACCCTCGCACATGACCGTTAGCTCCATGAGGCGCTCACAGGGACGGGCAGGCGAAGAATTGGCAGCCCGTGCTGCGGGGGGTTCACGCTGCTCCAGGAAGCACTGGCAAGCGCCGTCTGGTCGCCATTCCCTAGCCCAGTTGGAGCATCCGGCGTCGTGGCTCCGGGGAGGAGGAAAAGGACCGCCGTCAGTGCCACAGTCGGTAGCAGCGCGTTAGCCACCAGGTTTCGTCTGGAGGAGACGATGGTCATGGTGGTTACCCTTCGTAGTCGGTACTGCCACTATCCGCATCGGATCGGGTCGTCGTTAACTGGAGGAGGGTTCCAGGAGACACGGGGTGACTAGCCCTTTTTGGGCTCGGCTGGGTGAGGGCAATGGCGGGGGAGCGGGCCCAGGCGGGCACTCTCGGTGGTGGGCTGCGCGTCCAGGCGGCTGGCGCCGCGAGCCCTCCGGGCCGGCTCTGTGGGTATCGCCGGATGGGCCCGGCGAAGCCGAAGTTGAGCCGTCAGAGATTACAGTGTATCCTGAAACTTCAAAATGCAGGAACCAGTAGATGATCAGCAACACGTCAGGGAGCTGCATTACGCCGAGGACTGGGGCATGGTGTTCGAGCTGCTCAGCCTGCCGCGTATGGCGGGACGGGTCTGGGCCGCGGTCGCCACTGCCGAAGAGGCCCAGCTGTCCGCGAATGACATCGGCGATCGTCTCGAGGCGAGCGCGGGCGCGGTGAGCACCGCGACACGATACCTGCTGCGCCAGGGGGCATTGGAGCGGATACGGGTAGGCGGCGAGCGCCGCTACTACTTTCGGGCCAAGTCCGGGGGGTTCGGCGCTCTACTGGGCCGGCGCACGGCGGTGATATCGGAGTTGAAGGACTTGGCAGCTCGGGGGATGGAGGAGTTCACCGGGAGGGAGCGGGTCGTTGAGATGCTGGCAGAGATCAGGGACTTCTACGGCTGGCTCGAGCAGCAGATGCCGGTTCTCATCGCGGAGTTCGAGGAGCAGCAGCGCGGGCGGAAGGAGAAGAGCCGGTGATCGAGCTTGCAGGCGTCTCGAAAGTGTTCGGTGAAGGCGCGGCCGAGGTCAGGGCGTTGGAGGACGTGGACTTGAAGGTTGCCTCCGGGGAGTTCGTCGTCGTGCTGGGCCCGTCGGGTAGCGGCAAGACGACGCTGCTCAACCTCATTGGTGCTCTGGACAGTCCCACGGACGGCACCATCGTCGTGGGCGGCACCGACATCTCACGGGCGTCCCGCAAGAGGCTCTTCGAGTTCCGCCGGAACACGGTGAGCTTCATTTTCCAGAGCTTCAACATCTTCCCCGGCCTCACCGCCGCCGAGAACGTGCGGTTCGGGCGTGACGCTTCGGGACGCGGCGAGGGCCCCGGGGTCGATGAGATCTTGGCCAGCGTCGGGCTGGCCGGGCGAGACGACAGCTTCCCCCACGAGCTGTCGGGCGGTGAGCAGCAACGTGTGGCCATCGCCAGGGCCCTTGCCACGGGCAACCCGGTCATGCTCGCCGACGAGCCTACGGGGGAGTTGGATTTCCAGACCGGGGTGCAGATCCTCGAGCTGCTGCAGGAGCAGGCCGCCGAGGGTAAGGCCGTGCTGGTGGTCACCCACAATCGTGAGATCTCTCGTATCGCCGATCGGGTGGTCGAGCTGAGCGGTGGGCGCATCAACCGCGACGGGCCGCCGGCCAACGGCCGGGCCGAGCTCTGCGAGCTTCACTGGTGAGGCGGCGCTTGTGAGAAACCTCGGGCTGTGGTTGCGCTGGTCGTGGCGGGATATCCGCTCGCGCTGGATCCAGGTTGCCGCCATCGCTCTCGTGATCGCCCTTGGTAGCGGCACCTATGCCGGGTTGGGCAGTGTGGCTCGGTGGCGGAAGGCGTCTGCCGATGCCTCATTCGAAGTCGTCGGCTTCCACGACGTCGAGGTCAGGCTCACAGCCGGCTCTTTCGTCGAGCAGGGCACCCTGCTCGACGTGCTCGGCCAGTTGCCCACGGGTGTGATCGCCGGTGGCGAGGAGCGACTGCGAATCGACATCCAGGTCGATGCGAGCACCGACACGCAGTCGATCCTCGTTCCCGGCCTTCTCATCGGCGTGCCCGTGGCGCAGGGCGGTCCCAGCATCGATCGTCTCAGGCCCACAGCCGGGCGGGGCCTCGCGGCCGGTGACGCCGGGCGAGCGGTCGCCGTGATCGAGCGCAACTTCGCCGAGTACTACGAGCTTCCGAAGGCGGGGACGATCGGGATCAGCGGCAACCGCACCCTTGAGTACGTTGGCCAGGTCTCCTCACCGGAGTACTTCATCGTCACACCCGATGACGGCGCCGGCTACTTCTTGCACGCCAACTTCGTCGCCGTTTTCGCCTCGCTCGAAACGACCCAAGAGCTGGCCGGCTTTCCGGCTCTGGTGAACGACCTCGTGGTCAGGGTGCCGGATGGAGAGGCGGCTGAGCCTGCTGCGGCCGTCATCGAAGAGGCTTTCTCCGTCTGGTTGCCGGATGTCGGGGTGGATGTCATCCCGAGGGACGATCATCTCGTGTACTCGTCGATATACGCCGACATCGACAACGACCAACAGCTCTACAACCTCTTCGCCGTTCTCGTCTTTTTTGGGGCCATCGCCGCCGCCTTCAATCTCACCACCCGGCTCGTCGAGGCGCAGCGGCGGGAGATCGGCATCGCAATGGCCCTGGGGGTGCCGCCGCGGAGGATCGCGGTGCGGCCGCTCCTGGTCGGGCTCCAGATCGCCGTCCTCGGCGTGGTCTTTGGCATAGGGGTGGGTGTGGCGCTGTCGGTGGGAATGAAGCCGCTACTGGAGAGGTTGCTGCCGCTGCCCATATGGCAAACCGACTTCAAGCCGGGGTTGTTTGCCGGCGCCGCCGCGATAGGCGTGCTCGTGCCCTTCCTGGCCACGGTCGTGCCGGTATGGCGGGCGGTCCGGGTGCGTCCCATCGAGGCGATCAAGACGGCGCATCTCGCCAGAAAGGTGCGGGTGCCGTGGCGGCGTCGGCGGCCGGATCTGGGCAACACCTTCCGCCGGCTTCCCTTCCGCAACCTCTTTCGGGCCACACGCCGCACCGTGCTGACCGCGTTCGGAATCGCCGCGGCCATAGCAGTGGCGGCGGGCCTGCTCGGCATGATCGATTCGTTCATGAAGACGCTGGACATCGGCGACGAGGAGATCACCGCCGGCATCGAAGATCGGATGCTGGTGGAATTGAACTGGGTCTACCCGGAGACGGCGGCCGAGGTCGCCTCTGTCGTCGACTCATCTGTGGTGGGAATCGCGGAGACGTCGCTGCAGCTGCCCGGCCGGCTCTCCGCCGGCGACACCGGGTTCGACGTGCTCATCGGCATCACCGACTTCGGGACGACCCGGTGGCTCCCGACGGTGGTTGAAGGCTCCGCGGCCGGGGATCGTGCCGGTGTGCTCATCTCCCGGAAGGCGGCCGCAGATCTCAGCGTGGGCGTCGGTGACACCGTGACCCTGGGCCACCCGGTGCGCACCGGGGTGCTGTCCTTCTCGTTGGCGCAGACCGAGGTCGAGGTGCTCGGGATTCACAGGCATCCATATCGTTTTGCCCTCTACATGGACGATTCCCAGGCCGAGATGATGGGCCTGGCCGGCATGGTCAACCAGGTGAGCGTGACCCCCGCCGAGGGAAGAACGATCGATGATGTCAAGAGGGAGCTCTTCGGGGTCGAGGCGGTGTCTTCCGTGCAGCCGGCTCTGGTGGCGGCGGACACTCTGCGCGGCATCTTCAGCGACTTCGTCGGGGTGTTTCGGGCCATCGAGTTCGTCGTGTTCCTGCTGGCGCTGGTGATCGCTTTCAACTCGGCGAGCCTCAATCTCGACGAGCGGGCGCGGGATCACGCCACGATGTTCGCCTTCGGAGTGCGAGTGCGGACCGCGTTGCGGATGGCCATGGTGGAGGGAGCGATGCTCGGGCTCATGGCCACGGCGCTGGGGCTGGTGGCCGGCTACGGCATCGTGCACTGGTTCGTCACCGGTGTGGCGACGGAAACGGCACCGGATTTCGGCCTCATCGTCGCAATCAGCCCGCAGAGCCTCGCTCTTGTGTTCCTGTTCGGTGTGGCGGCGGTGGCGCTGGCTCCGATCTTCACCTTGCGCAAGATGCGGCGCATGGACGTTCCCGGAACGCTGCGGGTGATGGAGTAGCGGTCCCGAGTTCGCCGGGGCCGGCTTCAGCGGGCCACGCCCAGCTCGACGCCGACTTTGGTGAATGCCTCGAAGCCTCGGCCGAAGTCCGCGTTGCTGTGGCCCGCGGACAGCATCACCCGGGTCCGCGCCTTTCCTTTAGGCACGGTCGGGTAGGCACGGTCGGGTAGCCGATCGCCTGGGCGAAGACCGCCTCACCGTCGAAGAGGCGGCGGGAGAACTCCTGCGCCAAGGAGGCCTCACCCAGGATCACCGGGGTTATCGGGGTCTGGCTGCCGCCCAAGTCGAATCCGGCTCCCGCCATGGCCTCCTTGAATCGGGCCGCGTTGGCCCACAAGCGCTGGTCGACCACCTCACCACACATCTCGTGGCCTACGACCAGGGTGGCTTCACGTGCTCCGCGGCCCATGGGTCCCAGTTGTGGATGTGGAGATCGGTCCCGCAGAGGGACGCAGCCCTGACCTTGACGAGACACTCACCAGGAGCGGGGATGGGTCGGGACCACTTGGCCATTTCCAGGCTCGGCGCCCGAGCGCGCTTCACCAGCGCTCGCATCGGGGCCGCACTACGGCCGCCATCCGCCGTGCGTCGCCTCTTCCACGCCTTCCCCGTGCCTTTCCGCCCGGCCGGAGGTAGAAGACGACGAGCCGCTGCCGAAGATGCAGAAGACCCGGCGAGGAACGCCGGTCCAAGGCGGTGCGGTGAAGCGTGGATGACGCCGCATGTGGGGCATACTTGGGGGAATGGCTGCTCTTCTGAGGTTCCTCGTCCTGGCCGTGGCGTTCTCCGTCGCCGGTGCCGCCGAGGTCGATGAGGCGCCCATGGTGTTCCCCGCGTTCGAGATGTCGATGCCCGACCGCTTCGGCATCGACGGTGACGGCGACGGGATCATCGATCTGCCCAACACCGCCGAATACGTGTCAGGCCGGAGGCCCGGTGGCTGTGATGGCACCTGCCCCGAGGCCACGTTCACCGTGGTGCTCGACGCATCGGCCTCGAGGGTGACGCTTGGGGGAGTGAATGTGCCGATATCGATGCGGCACCGCTGGGACATCGAGGCCGGCGGTGAGCCGGTCGCTCAAGTGGAGAGCTTCGGGCCGCTGGCGCGAGTGGATCTGCCCGAGGGTGAATACACGGTGACTCTCACCGTGGCGGCGGAGCTGCCAGACGGTGTCGTCACGGGGCGGGCAAGGAGGGGGATCGTCGTCGAGGACCTGTTGGTGGTGGCCATCGGCGACTCGTATGCCTCCGGCGAGGGCAACCCCGAGCGGTATCGGCTGCCCAACGGGGAGGCGGCGGAGTGGGCCGACGGTCTGGCGGACCCGGCGGTGGCCGGCGCCCATGCCGCCGCCCATCGTTCCACCGTGGCCTGGCCGGCGCTGACCGCACTCGCCTTGGAGAAGGCCGACCCCGGCTCGTCGGTGACGTTCGTCTCGGTGGCGGCAAGCGGTGCCACGGTGGCCCGGGGCCTGCTCGACGGGCAGAGTCCCGATCTCCCCGTGGCTCAGATGGACCAGATTGCCGCCCTCGTCGGCGAGCGTGAGATCGACGTGCTGCTTCTGTCCATCGGGGGCAACGACATCGGCTTCTCACATCTGATCAGAGGCCTCGTGGATGCCGACGAGCTGATGGATCCACTCTGCTATGAGACCGACCTCGCCAACGTGTGGGCGGCGGTCGAGGACGGCGACTGGGGACGGGGGTCGTCTCTCGGCTTTCAGGTGTGGCCGCCGGTCACGTGCCGGGCTACCACGACCACCGACGGGCCGCGACTGCCCGGCCTGCGCGGTCTTCCCGGCGAGCTCGACCGGCTTGCAGAGGCCATCGGCACCCTCGACGTCGACGAGGTCTATGTCATGGAGTACCCCGATCCGACCGGTGCCGCCGGAGGCCGGGGCACGTGCAGCGAGATTGTGGGAGACACGACACCGCCCTTCGGCTTTCACGAGATCAGCGCCGCGGAGCAGGAGCTGGGACGGCTCCGGGTGCTGGGGCCGCTCAACAGCACCCTGGCCGAGGCGGCCCGGCGGCACGGCTGGACCTTCGTCGGGGGAATCGCCGAGGCCTTTGCCGCCGGGCACGGATACTGTGGGAATTGGCCGGACTACGGATACCCCGAGGGCTACTACGACCGCCCGTTCCCCGATCGGCTCGCTTTCCCCGACGGTTGGTATCGTCACCCGGCGCGCCTCAACGTGAAGGCCGAGGCCGGGGAGCCGGGCATCACCTGGTACCGCACCGCCGCCCAGTCGGCGGCGCTGCAGGGACCCGACGCGCGCCGAAACACGGCAGGAACCATGCACCCCAACGAGCTGGGCCACTTGGCTATGGCTCGTGCCGCGCTGGCCTCTATCTGGTCCGATTGAGGGAGCCCTGAAGCTGCTCGCTCGGTGTCGGCGGGTGTCAGCGCTCGCGACGGCTGGTGAGCCAGGCCCCCAACAAGACGAGCGTCATGCCGACCAGGGAGACCGGGTGAAACCGCTCCTCCCGCAGGAGGGCGCCCAGGGCGATGGCCACGATGGGGATGAAGTAGGTGGCGATGGAACCGCGGGTGGCGCCGACGCGTCCCAGCAGCACGGTCATGGCCACGTAGGCGGCCCCGGTGCCCAGCACGCCCAGCAGGAAGACGGCTCCCGCAGACGACCAGGCCCAGCCGGACGACGGGAGGGCGGCGACGAAGAACGGCGTGACGACGACGATGGCGACCACCTGGGAGCGCAGCAGGGTCGGCAGCGCGCCGTATCGCTGCTGCAGGGGGACGGCCAGATTGACGGCCAGGCCGTAGCAGAGAACCGCCAGCAGGATGAGCACGACGCCCAGCGGGCTTCCCGAAGCACCGGAGGCGGCCGGCCACGACACCATCACGACGCCCCCGAAGCCGACTGCCAGGCCCGCCGCTTGCCATGGACCGGGCCAGCGGCGCAGGAATGCGGCGGCCGCCAGTCCGGCGAAGAGGGGCACGGCCCCGTTGATCATCCCTGCGATGCCGGAGGCCACCCACTGCTGTGCGATGGGAAAGAGGAGGAGCGGGATTGCCATCCACACCAGGGACAGGACGATGACGCGCGGCCAATCCGCTCGGTCGATGGGTCGGCGGCTGGCGGGGGCAAGGGAGAGGGCCAGGGCGCCCAGGACCAGCCGTCCCCAGGACACGACGGGAGGGGCGAACACCTCCACGCCCTCGGCTATGAGCACGAACGACGAGCCCCAAATCAGTGCCGCCGTGGCCAGCAATCCCCAGTCGGCCAGGCCGAACGCCTGCGGCCGGGTTCCCGGAGCAGTGGACAGGACTCTGTGGAAACGCGCCATTGGGCGTGGAGGCTACCCGGATGGTGCCTGATCCAAGTGGGAGCCCCGCGGCTCGATGCGGACTCGCCAGAGGCTGCTGGTGCCGAGGGATAGCGCGACGACCAGGAGCACGGTGGAGGCCCCGATGTACACGGCCGAGACGCCGAAAGCCTGACCGAGCGCTCCGCCGACGGTCGCCCCGACCGGCAGGAGGGCCCAGGCCAGGGTGCGCGAGGCCGCGGTGACCCGTCCCAACAGATGCTGTGGCGGGATCTGCTGGCGCAGCGTGGTGAAGGCCACGTTGGCGAAGGAGACTCCGGCGACCGAGAGTCCGGCCGGGAACACCGAAGCGACGGTCGATGCGACCGGAGACAACTGGGCGATGGCGGGAGCGGTGACGCTGAGGGCGAAGAAGCCGGCTCCGAGGAAGAACAAGCCGATGACGAACACCCTGCCCAGTCCGAACCGGCGGGCCAGCACGGGCGCCGCGGCAAGGCCGAGGGCGCCGAGCAAGGCGTGGCCTCCGAAGAACCAGCCGATGAGGCGGCCGGGGATGTCGAGGCGATCTTCAGCGAGCGCCACCAGCAAGGCTTCCATCGGTGCGAACGTGAGATTGAAGGCCATGGCGGCGCCGGTGGCGACTCGCAGGTGAGGCTGGCGCCACAGGTAGGCGATGCCGACGCGGAAGGATCGAAGCCACGGCAGATGCTCGAGACGAGGCCGGGGGTACACCTCGCGCAGCGCGACCACGAAGATGGCCGAGGCGCAGAAGGTGGCCGCGTTGAGGCCGAAAGCAGCCTGGAACCCCCCGGCCCGGGCCGCGAGGACGCCGGCGAGCAGAGGACCCAGCGTCCAGGCGCTGGTGCGGATCACCTGGAGGCTCGTGTTCACTCCCACCAGTGCCTCCCGCGGCAGCAGGGAGGGTATCCATGCCTGGAACCCGGAGTCGAATGCCACCGCCATGCTTCCGGCCAGGAAGGCCACCGCAAAGACCATCCAGACGCGCGGCTCTCCTGAGGCGGCGGCGGCGGCCAGGGCGGCGAAGGCGGCGGCTCGGCCGAGATCGGCGATGATGAGGGCTCGCCTGATAGGGACGCGGTCGAGAACCACCCCGACCGCAAACCCGAAGAGCACGGTGGGCAGCGTCTCGAACGCGGTGGTCAGGCCCAGGTCGAGGGAGGAGCCGGACACGTGGTAGACGAAGAGTGGAAGGGCCAGGAGCGCGACGTAGTCGCCCAGAAGTGTCACCGCCTGTCCGGCGAGGATCAGAACGGTGTTCTTGCGCACCCGGCGCGGCGAGGTCATGCGCGGCGAGCATACCGAAGCCGCAAGCGGCTGCCATGCAGCACCGTGCGGAGTCCGTACGATGGCATGACCGTGGCTGCCGAGCTTCTCATCGTGCCGATCGCCCGGGTGCTGGTGCCCGGCACCCGAATGTCGCTGCGTAGGTCGCGTGGTGACCTCCGGCCGGGACTCTCGATGGTGGTGATTCTGCGCTCGGAGGACCCTTCACCCCATGAGGTGGGCACGCTGGCTCGCGTCTTGGGAGTGAGGGCCCTCGATGGCGGCGACGCCATGATTCGGCTGCACGGACAGCATCTGGTGCGGGTCCCGCCGGGGGCATCGGCGGGTGGCGAGACGCGGGCGGAGGTCATCGAAGTCGACGAAGTTGGCCCCGGTGTCCCGGTGGCCCTCGATGCCGTCGAGAGAGCACTGTCGCGGTACATGGCCGTCAGAGCGGAAGCAGGTTTCGGTGGCGACGTGTACCGGCGGCTCAGCAAGGACCCGGTGGTTGCATCACATGAGGTAGCCTCTCATTTGCAGATCAGTTGGCCCGAGCTTCAAGAGCTTCTTGAGGCAGGAGACGCCTCGCGGCGTCTGAAGAAAGGGCTAGAGGTTATGGAGCGAGAGACGGAGCTGCTCCGGCGGCTCCTGGCGTCGGAAGGGTCGTAGTGGCGAGAGTCAAGGAGCTCCCCGAGCTCGTCGGCGAGTTCGTCGACTTGGCGAAGCGGTACGTCAAGGAACAGACGGTGGAGCCGGCGAAACGGCTGGGCCGCCTGGCCGGGCTGGGTTTCGCCGCTTCATTGATCTTTGTGCTCGCCGCCTTGTTCATCGCGGTGGCCGCGATGCGGGTCATCGTCGGGTTTCTTCCCGACGGCGCCGTTTGGAGTGGCTTCGGCTACGTCATCGCCGCCATCGGCGTGTTCGCGGCAGCCGGGTTCATCATGTGGAGGGCGGTCAAGTGAGCGTGGAAAGAGCCGACCTCGAGGCGAAGCTGCGCGAGATACGGGAGATCGTCGATGAGACCAAGGGTGCGGCTCGCGCCGGCGTAGTTGCTGCGGTGGGCGCGGTGGGGATCGCGTTGCTCGTCTACCTGCTCGGTCGCCGTAAGGGCAAGAAGGGCAAGGCGCGAGTCGAGGTGTATCGCCTCGGCTAGGAGCCGGGGGTATCCCTAGTCGTCGGGCTCGACCAGCCGGACGCGGAGCGCCTCGCCTTTCTTGAGCGTCTTCGAGTAGACGAGTACACGCTTGGGTCGGCGCCGCAGCCACCCGACCGCCAGCAGCGTCGCCCCCAGTCCGGCCAGGGCCGCGCTGCCGGAGCGCGCTCCTCGGGCCAAGGCTCGGGCTCCGCTGCTGACGAGATTCATGGGCCCGATGATAGAGGCGCGGCCTAGAGTGTCGGCGTGTTCCGCAATCGCCGGCGCATGGTCAGGATTCTGGTCGTTGTGGTCAGCGCCGCCCTCGTGCTCTCGATCGTTCTGCCGTTCACCCTCGCGGGACGGTGATGGGCGCCTTCGCTGCGGGGGAGCCCTGTCTCTTCATCGATGGGAAGGGGCGGCACTACCTCGTCGATCTCGAGCCCGACGGACGATTCCAGTACCACGCCGGTTCGCTCTCGCACGGCGATGTGATCGGCTGCGAGGAAGGCTCCGTGTTCCGCACGTCGGCGGGCGGCCGGCTGGTGGCGCTGCGTCCGCGCCTGGCCGACTACATCCTGTCCATGCGGCGCGGCGCCCAGGTGATCTACCCCAAGGACATCGGCCCCATGCTGCACTGGGGCGACATCGGTCCGGGCATGACGGTCTTGGAAGCAGGCACCGGCTCCGGTGCCCTGACCTCGGCGCTGGTGCGGGCCGTCGGTCCGGATGGGCTCGTCGTGAGCGTCGACGAGCGTGAGGATCACGCCGCGGTGGCCCGCGCTGTGATCACGCGCTTCTTCGGGTGCCTCCCGCCGAACCTCGACCTGCGCGTGGGTATGGTGGAGGATCTGGTCGAGAGCGTGGCGCCCGAACGGCTCGTGCTCGACGTGCCGGAGCCGTGGCACGTGGTCGCTCCCGCGGCGAACGGGCTTCAATTGGGTGGGGTCTTGACCGCCTATTTGCCGACGGTCCCGCAGGTCCAGCGTCTCCACCAGGAGCTGCGGCACGCCAAATGCTTCGCCGACATCGGTGCCTTCGAAGTGCTGCTGCGCGAGTGGGTGGCGGAGGGGCGCTCGGTGCGGCCTTCTCACCGCATGATCGGGCACACCGGATTCATCAACGTCGCCCGCAAGATCAGGCCCGAAGCCTGACGCGCCCGACCCCGCTCTTCCGGCGGGGTCGGCGGCTTTGGTGGTGCTACTCCTCCATGAAGATGCACTCGCCGGGGCATTCCTCCGCCGCCTCGACAACGGCGTCCACGAGGGTGGCGGGGACCTCCGCCAGGCCCTGGGCACCCTGGGAGTTGCCCTCGGACTCCGCGTAGATCTTCTCGCCCTCGCGCACGTAGGCGAGGCCGTCGTCGAGAAGCACGAACACGTCGGGAGCGATCTCCTCACAGAGGCCATCGCCGGTACATAGGTCTTGGTCGATCCAAACCTTCATCTCAGTGAACTCCGAGTCTGTCGGCCGGGTCTCGATTGTAACGAGCGGGACCCATTCCACAAGCAACCGGGTGATCGGTCCAGAGAAAGCCCCGCCGTATACTTCGCTTCTCGTCGTCGAGGATCTGCATGCCCGAACCGCAGCGCTCCGTCGAGGAGCTCCAGCAGACCATCAAGATGCTCGAAGAGGAGATCGGCGTCCTCCGGCGCCGCCTCCAGGATGCGCCGCGTCGTATCCGTGTGCTCGAGGAACGACTCATCGAATCGAAGGGGCGGCTCACCCAGGCGGTGTCGCAGAACGACCGGCTCTCCGCGGCACTCGAAGAGACTCGTGAACAGCTCGCCGTTCTCCGCAGCGAGGTGGAGAGGCTCACCGCCCCGCCCAACAGCTTCGGCGTCGTCGAGCAGCTCAACGTGGACGGGACGATCGACGTGATCGCGGGCGGGCGCAAGTTGCGGGTGAGCGTTGAGCCGTCTATCGAGGTCAAGGAGCTGGAACGGGGGCAGGAAGTCCTACTCAACGAAGCTATGAACGTCATCGACGTCCGCTACTTCGAGCCGAAGGGTGAGGTGGTGACGGTCAAGGAGATGCTGGGGGACGGCCGCCTGATCGTGCTGGGACGAGGTGACGAGGAGCTCGTGGTCAGCCTGGCCGGGCCCATGGAGAACGCCTTTCTTCGGGTAGGCGACAGTGTGCGTCTCGATCCCAGAACCGGGATCGTCTTCGAGCGACTGGTGCGCCCGGAGGTGGAAGAGCTGGTGCTGGAGGAAGTGCCCGACGTCTCGTATTCGGACATAGGCGGTCTGGAGAGGCAGATCGAGACGATCCGCGATGCGGTGGAGCTCCCGTACCTGCACAAGGATCTCTTCGAGATCTACGACCTGCCCGCGCCCAAGGGTGTGCTTCTCTACGGCCCCCCCGGGTGTGGCAAGACGCTCATCGCCAAGGCGGTGGCGAACAGCCTGGCCAGAGCGGTGGCGGACAAGACCGGGTCCGAGGACGCCCGCTCGTATTTCCTCAACATCAAGGGCCCGGAGCTGCTCAACAAGTACGTGGGCGAGACCGAGCGTCAGATACGCCTGATCTTCGCCAGAGCCAAGGAGAAGTCGGACGAGGGCGTTCCGGTCATCGTGTTCTTCGACGAGATGGACTCCCTCTTCAGGACCAGGGGAAGCGGCATCTCCTCCGACGTGGAGTCGACCATCGTGCCCCAGCTCCTCTCTGAGCTCGACGGTGTCGAGGCGCTCAAGAACGTCATCGTGATCGGGGCCTCCAACCGCGAGGATCTGATCGACCCGGCGATCCTCCGACCGGGACGGCTGGACGTGAAGATCAAGATCGAGCGTCCGAGCTACGAGGCGGCCCGCCAGATACTCGGCATCTACCTGACCGACGACGTGCCGCTCGCTGCAGCCGAGCTGGCCGAGCACGGCAACGACGGTGCCGCGCTGGTCGGCTCCCTTATCGACGACGTGGTCGACGCGATGTACGCCGAGACCCAGGACAACCGATTCCTCGAAGTCACCTACGCCAACGGCGACAAGGAAGTGCTCCACTTCAAGGACTTCTCCTCCGGGGCGATGATCGAGAACATCGTGCGCCGCGCCAAAAAAGCGGCGATCAAGCGTGAGATCGCCGGGGGAGAGGCCGGGATACAGAAGGCGGATCTCCTCGATGCCATCAAGCGGGAGTTTCGTGAGCACGAGGATCTCCCCAACACCACGAATCCCGACGATTGGGCGCGCATCTCGGGCAAGAAGGGTGAGCGCATCGTGTATGTGCGCACGCTCGTCGACGATACGAAGAACCGCAGCATCGAGGCCATTACCACAGGCCAGTACCTGTGACCGATGCGATTGCGCACAAGGTCCTCGGCACTGAAACCGAGTTCGGGATCACCATCCTTCGGCAGGCGGACTTCAATCCCGTTCTGGCTTCCAGCTTGGTCATCAACGCTTACGCCGGTGGACGAGGCCGCATCCAGTGGTCGTATGAAGAGGAGACTCCCGGTCGCGACGCGCGCGGTCTGGGATACGGTGTGGAGGGTGCGGGCGAGGTCGAGAGCGGTCTCCTGAACGTCGTGCTGACCAACGGGGCCAGGCTCTACGTGGATCATGCTCATCCCGAGTACTCGACGCCCGAGTGCTACGACCCGCTCGAGGCCGCGCTCTACGACAAAGCCGGAGAGCTGGTCCTGGCTCGGGCCGTCGCCGCGGCGCACGAGATCCTCCAGCCCGATCAGCGGGTCCTGATCCACAAGAACAACAGCGACGGCAAAGGCAACTCCTACGGGGCGCACGAGAACTACCTCGTGGCGCGCTCGGTTCCCTTCGGCGACATCGTCGCCCACATGACCGCGTTCATGGTCAGCCGTCAGATCTTCACGGGCTCGGGCAAGGTGGGGAGCGAGAACAATCGGCCCCCCGTCGAGTACCAGATCACGCAAAGGGCTGACTTCTTCGAGGAAGAGGTCGGCCTCGAGACGACCCTCAAGCGGCCGATCATCAACACCCGGGACGAGCCTCACGCAGAACCGGGCAAGTACCGACGCCTTCACGTGATCATCGGCGACGCCAACCTTTGCGAAGTCCAGACCTATCTGAAGCTCGGAGCTACGTCGCTGATGCTTGCCGCCCTTGAAGCCGGGGCGCTGGGTGAGCCGATCCGCCTCAAGCAGCCGGTCGAGTCGGTGTGGCGGGTGAGCCACGATGTCTCGTTGCAGACCCCGATACGCCTCGCCGACGATTCCACGGCCACCGCCATCGAGCTTCAGTGGTCCTTCCTGGAGCGAGTCAACGCCTACGCGGAGCAGACCGATCTGCTGCCCGAGCAGAGGCGGGTGCTGCTCGTGTGGGAGGAGATCCTCACCGATCTCGAGCGGGATCCCCTCCTCACCGCCGATCGCCTCGACTGGACGGCCAAGCTGCTCCTGCTCCGCGAGTACGCCGACCGGCACGGGCTCTCCTGGCAAGATCCGAAGCTGCGTCTCCTCGATCTCCAGTATCACGACGTCGATGCCGCCCGCGGCCTTTATCACCGCCTCGCCGGCGCGGGCATGATCCAGTGCCTCTTCACCGCCGAGCAGGTGGCCGAGGCCGCGGTCAGCCCGCCCCAGCGGACCCGTGCGTACTTCCGGGGCCAGTGTGTCGAAAAGTACGCAGACGCGATCGTCGCGGCCAATTGGGACTCGCTTGTGTTCGACGTCGGGGAGAAGAGCCTGAAGCGGGTGCCTATGATGGAGCCTCTGCGCGGTGGCCGAGAGTGGGTTGCTGACGTCATCGACCGATCTCCCTCCGCCGCCGATCTGATTCGTGCCCTCGGAGGAGCCCATGGCTGAACAGGAGCGGAAGCGGATCCGCCGGGAGGGTCCCGCACAAGAGGAAGTCGAGGAGACTCCAGTCGGCGTTCGTAGCGACCTCACCGAGAAGATCGACGATCTGCTCGACGAGATCGACTCCGTGCTCGAAGAGAACGCCGAGGAGTTCGTGAACAATTACGTGCAGAAGGGGGGCCAGTGAATCTCGAGGGTGTTCCCCACGACGAGATCAGCCCGCCGGAGAGCTTCGGCGCATTGCTGAGGGCGCGCGGGTTGGAGCCGCGCTGGGACGCGGGCGGTCGCGGCCCCGGCTTGGAGGCGCCCGAAGCCACTACCGTTCTCGCCCTCCGTTATGCCGACGGGGTCATTATGGCGGGCGATCGCCGGGCGACGGCTGGCAACATCATCGCCCACCGCAACGTGCAGAAGGTTTTTCCCGCCGACGCCTTTTCCGCGGTCGCCATCTCCGGTGTGGCCGGGGTTGCTGCGGAGCTGATCCGGCTGTTCCAGACCGAGCTCGAGCACTATGAGAAGCTGGAGGGCAATCGCCTCAGCCTGGAGGGCAAGGTGAATCACCTGGCCGCCATGATCCGCCGCCATCTCCCGATGGCGTTCCAGGGCCTCGTGGTGGTGCCTCTTTTCTGCGGCTACGACGAGCTGGAGCAGAGCGGGCGGCTCTACAGCTTTGATGTGGTTGGCGGCCGCTACGAGGAGACCGACTACGCCGCCACCGGATCGGGAGGGCGCGACGCCAAGCTCTACATCCGCACCGCCTTCCGTGACGACATGAGCCACGATGAGGCTCTGCGGCTGGCCATCGAGGCTCTCGTCGCCGCCGCCGAAGAGGACACATCCACCGGCGGGCCCGATCTGCAGCGGAGCATATTCCCCAACGTCGTCGTCGTTTCCGCCGAGGGGTATCGCGAGGTCGAGGAAGCGGAGGTCGCCGTTACCGCCCGCGAAGTGATGGGAGCAGTCTCATGACCCTCCCGTTCTACGTGCCTCCCGAGCAGCTCATGAAGGACCGGGCCGAGTACGCCCGGAAGGGAATTGCACGGGGCAAGGCGATCCTGGCCGTCGAGTACAGGGACGGCATCCTGGTGGTGGCGGAGAATCCGAGTAGGACCTTGCAGAAGATAGGCGAGGTATACGACCGGATCGTCTTCGCCGGGGCGGGCAGGTACAACGAATTCGAGGCGCTTCGCGTCGCCGGCATCCGCCACGCCGATTTGAAGGGTTTTGCCTACGCCCGCAGCGACGTGACCGCAAAAGGGCTCGCCAATGCCTACTCCCATGCGCTGGGGCACATCTTCACGCAAGAGGTGAAGCCCTACGAGGTCGAGATCATGGTGGCCGAAGTGGGGCTCACCGATGAGGAGAACCGCCTCTTCAGGGTCATGTACGACGGCACTCTCTACGACGAGGAGCACTACTCGGCCATCGGCGGCCAGGCGGAGCAGCTGGTGCCGCTGCTCGAGGAGCGGTTCGCTCCGGGGGCCGACTTGGGTCAGGCCGCGGCCTGGGCCAAGGGAGCGTTCACGGCAGCGACGAATCGAGAGTTTGCTCCGAGCGACTGGGAGGCCGCCGTCGTGGACCGTACCTTGGGGCGTAGGGCCTTCCGGCGGCTGTCGGCCGCCGAGATGGCCGGCTAGAGCAAGAGCAGCAGGCGCACCAGCAGGACCAGCGCCACGAAGCCGATGACGCCGAGGATAAGGGGAACGCGGGTCGGCGGCTGGTCGGCGCTGCGGGGTTCGGCGAATTCGGCCAGGCCGGCATCGTGGAGCAGCTCCAGAGCCTCCTGCATGTCGTCCTCGGCAACCCATACCTGGGTGGCTGCCATGGCCCCAAACGTAAAGCGATAAGGCCCGAGGGCTTCGCCGCGGAGGCGGGCCGTGATTCCGGCCGCGTCGAGGCGGGCGGAGAACAGCTGGGCCGTGGCCAGGTCCGGGAGGATGGCCAGAGGTGTGAGATGGTCGTGTGAAGCCATGGGTGTCCCGGCACAGGGTACCCAGAGCCCGGTGCTGCACCCCGAAACCTCCGGCACTGGGTACCCTCTTCGGCGTGGAACGACGGATATTCGGTCTGGAGAACGAGTACGGGGTGACATGCACCCTGCGGGGCCAGCGCCGTCTGTCGCCGGACGAGGTGGCCCGGTATCTGTTCCGCAGGGTCGTCTCGTGGGGTCGCTCCTCGAACGTCTTCCTCGAGAACGGGGCTCGCCTGTACCTGGATGTCGGCAGCCACCCCGAGTACGCCACGCCCGAGTGCGACAGCCTGTATGAGCTGGTGGCTCACGACAGGGCCGGAGAGAGGGTGCTGGAGGCCCTGCTGGAATCCGCCGAGCAGCGTCTCGACGAAGAGGGTATCCGGGGCCAGGTGTACCTGTTCAAGAACAACACTGACTCGGCAGGCAACTCGTACGGCTGCCACGAGAACTACTTGATCACCCGGCAGAGCGATTTCCAGCGGGTCCTGGAGACGCTCATCCCGTTCTTCGTCTCCCGGCAGGTCTACTCGGGCGCCGGCAAGCTGCTGCACACGGCACGCGGCACCGTCTACTGCATATCGCAGCGGGCCGAGCACATCTGGGAGGGCGTGTCGTCGGCCACTACCCGCAGCCGTCCCATCATCAACACTCGGGACGAGCCTCACGCCGACGCGGAGCGGTATCGGCGGCTTCACGTGATCGCCGGCGACTCGAACATGTCCGAATACGTGACCTACACGAAAGTGGGAACCACGGTCGCCTTGCTGCAGATGCTGGAGGACGAGGTCGTCTTCCGCGACATGACTCTGGAGAACCCGATCCGGGCCTTGCGCGAGGTCAGCCACGATCTCACCTGCCGTCGCAAGGTTCGGCTCGCCAACGGCAGGGAGCTGTCGGCTCTCGACATGCAGTGGGAGTACCTCGATCGGGTGTTGCGCTACGCCCGGACCCGAGGTTTCCCCGCTCAGGTCCAATCGGCAGTCGAGATGTGGGAGAACCTGCTCACAGGCCTGGAGAAGGACCCCATGACGCTGACCCGGGAGTGCGACTGGGTGGCGAAGTTCCATCTCATCGATCAGTACCGCGCTCGCCACGGGCTGCCGCTGGCCCATCCGCGCCTGGCGCTCGTCGACCTGGCCTACCACGACGTCACCCGGGAGCGGGGCCTCTATTTCATCATGGAGCGCCGCGGGCTCATGGAGCGGGTCGTTACCGACGACGATGTGACGCGGGCTCTGCTCCATGCGCCGCAGACCACACGAGCCCGACTCCGCGGCGAGTTCATCAAGGCGGCGAAGGCCCGCCAGCGGGATTTCACCGTCGACTGGGTGCATCTGAAGCTCAACGACCAGGCGCAGCGGACCGTGCTGTGCAAGGATCCCTTCCGGGCCATCGATGAGCGTGTCGAGAAGCTGATCGCCGCACTCTGAGCGCCCTCGCAGCCTGAGGCTCCCTTCCGTGGCCCCGTCCGGATACAGTGCTGGCGATGCAGCGTGTCGTCGAGCGTGTGCTCAACCTGCTTGCCTTCCTCCTCACCGTGGAACGACCCGTGACCGCCGACGAGATCCGGCACACCGTCGCCGGATACGACCAGGAGAGTGATGAGGCGTTCCGCCGGACATTCGAGCGCGACAAGGAGCTGTTGCGCGACCTTGGGGTACCGCTGCGCCTGAGTTACACCGACGCCTGGGAGGTCGAACAGGGCTACGTGGTGCGCCCCCAGGAATACGCGCTCGAAGACCCTGGTCTTACTGATGCCGAGCGCGCCGCCCTGTGGCTGGCGACCCAGGTGGTGCGGCTTGGGGGGCAGTCGCCGGGAAGGGCCGCCGTGCTCAAGCTCGGAGGGGCCGGTGCCGGGTCCGGGGGCGAGCCCTTGGCTGCAGAGCTGGGCGAGACCCTCGACTACTTGCCTGCGCTCTTCGGCGCCGTGGTGGAGCGGCGCCTGGTCCGGTTCACCTACAGGACCCGCCGGCGGCGCCTGCGCCCGCTGGGCCTGGCGCACCGCCGCGGCCACTGGTACTTGGCGGGCTCGCCGGCGGGTGGAGACGACGTTCGCTCGTTCCGTGTGGACCGCATCGAGGAGCTCGAGGTCACCGGGCCGGAGAACGCCTTCAGGCCTCCGCCGGGCTTCCGTGTCGCCGATGTGCTCCCCGAGGCCCCTTGGGAGGCTGGTGAGGAGCAGGTCATGGTCGAGGCACGCTTCGATCCGGAGGTTGCGTGGTGGGCGCGTCGGCAGCTCACCGGGGCAGCCCAGGTCGAAGAACTCGGCGCCGGCGGGCTGAGCGCCCGCTTGCCCGTTGCCAATGTGGACGCCTTCATCGGGTGGATGATCGGGTTCGAGGACGCCGCCGAGGTGGTGGCACCGGCCGAGGTGCGGCAACGCCTCATAGAGCATGTGAGAGCCTCGTGACCAGCGCGCGTGCTGCAAGGCGGCTCTCTCGCATCCTCGCCATGGTTCCCTGGGTCATCGCCCACCCCGGCGCCACGGTGGACGAGGTCTGCGAGCGGTTCGGGTACACCCGCGCAGAGCTCGTGCGCGACCTGAATCTCGTCTTCGTCTGCGGCCTTCCCGGCTACGGGCCGGGAGACCTCATGGAGGCCTACATCGACGGTGACGAGGTGGTTGTCGACTTGGCCGACTACTTCGCCGCGCCTCTGCGACTGACGACGGCGGAGACTCTCATGCTGCTCGCCGCCGGAATGGCGCTGATGTCCTCGGGTACCGCACCTGAGGCGCTCGGGACGGCCGTCGAGAAGCTGGAGAGGGTGCTGATGCCGGAGCAGGGAGCCCTATCGGTTGAGCTGGCGGCAGAACCCGAGCGTGTGGCTCTGCTGAGCGGTCACGCGGCGCGTGGAGAGGTGGTCGAGATTGAGTACACGTCCTTGGCCAAGGGGGAGACCACCGTTCGCCGGGTGGAGCCCTGGAGCGTGCACTCGGCCATGGGCAACTGGTACCTGAGGGCCTTTTGCCGCCTCGCCGGCGATGAAAGGGTGTTCCGGCTCGACCGGATTCGCCGCGTGCGACCGACGGGCGAGCGTTTTGTCCCCGCCGAGCAGGAAGCGCCGGGTGGCATCAGATACAGCCCTGGGGTCGACGACGTCACCGCTCTCATCCGCCTGGGTCCGGCAGCCGCGTGGGTGTCCGACTACTACCCGGTCGATGTGGTCTCGCAGGAAGAGGTAGCCCAGGTGGTCCGGTTCTCTGCCGCCGTGCCGTCCGTGGCGGCCCGTCTCCTGGTACGGCTCGGCGGTGCCGCGACCCTGCTGGAGGGCGCCGAGGTCGAGGAGGCGGT
This sequence comes from uncultured Acidimicrobiia bacterium, assembly GCA_964633975.1. GTDB lineage: Bacteria > Actinomycetota > Acidimicrobiia > Spongiisociales > UBA11373 > CAZWKX01. Next base: position 55,571 of record CAZWKX010000005.1, on the reverse strand, counting down.
GAGCGACCTCAAGTCGAGGATTCTCCGCCGCTACGGTGCCGCTGGCTAGCCCGTTTGGACTATTAGCTCCAATGGTCATTCAGGGTCCTGGGAAGCCTCCCGATACACGCGGCAGAGCACCGGAACAGAGAGCCTGGCACATGACCACCATCCGCACTTCGTGCCCCGTCTGCGGCGACGTCGAACTCGCTCCCACTGACCTTTCACTTCACCTCACCCCTTCCTCAGGGACTGGGACCTACGTCTTTGCCTGCCCGCACTGCGAGCAGCTGCAAAGCCGACCGGCGAACCACCGTGTCGTGAGCATCCTCCTGGCGACCGGCGTCGCTTACGAGGTGGTCGATGACTCCGGACCCATCACCGAGACGGAGATCAGGGAGTTTGTGAGTTCCCTCGATGGTGATGAGTGGCGCCACCACCTGCGCCTGTAAACACGGTGTGCACACGGATACGCGGAGCGGCCCCTCGGGGCCGCTCTCCGTGTCGCTGGATCTCCGGCTCTACCATGGCCGAGTGTTCAGCATCAGCCCCGCTGAGTTCACCACCATCGCCGTCGTCGCCATCATCGTCATAGGCCCCAAGCGCCTTCCCGAGCTGGCCCGCAAGTTTGGAGCGATGATACGAGCCGTGCGCCGGGCCACGGCCGAGCTGAAGAGCGGGATCGAGGACGAGTATCGCGACACCATCGCTCCGCTCCAAGAGGTGAGGGACGAGTACCGCGAGGCGGTGGCACCGCTCAAGGAGATGAGGGACGAGATCGAGTCGATGCTCGGCCAGCCCGAGAAGGCGCAGCCCAAGGAGAAGCCGGAGGCAGAGGAGCCCGGGGAGCGCGGCCCGTGAGCGAGAAGGCTCCGCTCATGAGCCACATCACGGAGCTGCGGAATCGACTCATCAAGGCCAGCGCCGCCGTGATCATCGGCAGCATCGCCGCCTTCGTATTCCGGACCTGGATCTTCGACTTGCTGGTCGCGCCCTACGAGAGCTACGCGGAAGGAAGGCAGCTCGCCTTCTTTCGACCCACCGAGGCCTTTTCCCTCTTCATGCGCCTTTCCCTGTTTGCCGGGTTCGTATTTGCCAGCCCGGTCGTCATCTACCAGGTATGGGCCTTTATCAGCCCGGCGCTGACCCGGCGGGAGAAGCGCCGGGCTCTCCCTGTAGTCGGCGTGCTCATCCTCCTTTTCCTGAGCGGAGTCGCTTTCGGTTATTGGTCTTTGGAGCGCGGCATCGCCTTTCTCCTCGACTTCGGTTCGGACCGAATAGAGCCGGTGATCGGCGGCGACTACTACCTGACGTTCGCGCTGCGTTATCTGCTCGTGTTCGGCCTCGCTTTCGAGTTCCCGGTGTTCCTCTTTGCCGCGGCCGCGATGGGGCTGGTGGGGTGGCGCACCCTGGCCCGGGGCCGGCGCTGGGCCGTGCTGATCATCGTGACCGTCGGGGCGGTGGTCACACCCAGCGGCGATCCGCTCACCCTTCTCCTGCTCTCAGCCCCTCTGTACGTCTTCTATGAGGCGACCATCTGGTTGGTGAGGCTGGTGTTGCGGCGGTGACCGCTCGTGAGTACATGGAGCTGCTGCCTTTTTCGTCTGATCGGTTCCAGGCAGACGCAGCGGGTGCCATAGATCGGGGAGAGACCGTCGTGGTTACTGCGCCGACGGGATCGGGCAAGACGGTGGTCGCCGAGGCCGCGATGGCGAGGGCGCTGGGCCGCGGACGGCGAGCGATCTACACGACGCCTCTTAAGGCTCTGTCGAACCAGAAGTACGGCGACCTGTGCCGGCAGCACGGCACCGCGACGGTGGGCCTGCTCACCGGGGACAACTCGATCAACGCAAGCGCGCCGATCGTGGTGATGACGACCGAGGTGCTGCGGAACATGATGTACGCCCACAGCCCCGAGCTGGACGGCGTCGGGGTCGTCGTACTGGATGAGGTGCACTACCTGGCCGACCCTGCCCGGGGACCGGTGTGGGAGGAGATCATCATCCACCTGGACCGGAGCATCCCACTCGTCTGCCTGTCCGCCACGGTGGCCAACGCGGAGGAGTTCGCCGACTGGGTGAGGAGCAGGAGAGGACCAACCAGCCTGGTGGTCGAGAAGAAGCGGGCGGTGCCCCTCGACTCCGAGTACCTGCTGAGTGATCGCTGGGAGCGGGGAGCGCTTCGTATGCTCCCCGCGTTCGACAAGGGTCGCCCCAACGAGCGCATCGTGCGCATGTTGCACAGGGGTCGTGGCCACCGCTACGGCGCCCCGCGACGAGTCGAGACATGCGAGTTCCTTCATCGCCGGGGACTGTTGCCGGCCATCTACTTCATCTTCTCCCGAGCAGGATGCGACGCGGCCGCCCAGCACGTGGTCGATGCCGGCTTGCGGCTCGCCACGCCTGAAGAGGCACAGGCCATCGACCGAGTGGCGAAGGAGCGCACGGCGCACCTCTCCGTGGACGATCTCGCCGTGCTCGGCTACGGGCATTGGCTCGCCGGCCTGGAGGCTGGGGTCGCCACCCACCATGCCGGGCTGGTGCCCGCGTTCAAGGAGACCACCGAGCGCTTGTTTGCCGCCGGGCTGGTCAAGCTCGTGTTCGCTACTGAGACGCTCTCTCTGGGCATCAACATGCCGGCTCGGGCCGTGGTCCTCGAGAACCTGTCGAAGTACACCGGTCAGGGGCACGCGCTCATGAGCGGGGGCGACTACACGCAGCTCACCGGCCGCGCCGGTCGGCGCGGGATAGACATGTTGGGCACCGCCGTTGTGCTCCACACGCCCTATCTCCCTTTCGAGCGAGTGGCCGCCATCGCCGCGTCCGGGCCTTTCCCTCTGCGATCCGTGTTCGTGCCCCGCTACAACATGGTGGCCAATCTGATCGCCTCGTACTCCCGGGCCCGGGCCGAGGAGCTTCTCAACGCCTCGTTCGCCCGATTTCAGGATGAGCGATCCGCCGAGCAGTCGGCGGCCTCGATGGCGGAGGAGCAGGCCGCGCTGGCGGCTGATCGTGAAGCCGCCGAGTGCGAGCTGGGAGATGTGTGGGCGATAGCGGAGAGCGGCCTGGAGGACCGCAGCCGGGTGATGAGCCGGTTTGTATCCGAGGCCGAACCCGGTGACGTGCTCGAGTGGGGGCACGGAGTTGGCCAGCGTTACGTCGTCATGGCTAGTGGGCGCGGCCGACGCCCGCGTCTTCTCACCCTCACTGCCGATGGGCGCCTGCACCGGATCGCATCGGACGATCTGCCCGTGACCGCGGTGGTTCTGGGGCACCTCGGGATTCCCATGCCGCCGGAGCCGCGACAGCCCGGATACCGGGACCGTGTCGCCGCGTTGCTGGCTGCTTGGTCCCCCGGCGATGCCATACCGCGTCGTCCGCTCGAGCGCGGCGCCGGCCAAGGGAACGGAGCCGCGGCTTGTCCCCGCCTGGAGCGCCATCTGGAGGCGGTGCGATCGATCCGAAGACGCGAGCGACGCATCGAAGGGCTCGGCCGCCGGCAGGCGGCCGTCAGCGAAGGAATGGTGCCTCGGCTCAACTCCGTTCTCCGTATTCTCGGGAATCGGGGGTACGCGGAAGGCTGGGCGCTGACGGCGGCGGGCCGGCGCCTGCGCTTCATCTACAACGAGCTGGACTTGCTTCTCGCCGAATCTCTGGGGAAGGGGCTGTTCGAGGGGCTGGCTACGGCCGAGGTTGCCGCGCTCGTCTCCATTTTCACGTACGAGCCGCGGGCCGAGGCCGATTCCCGGCGCCTCCCGACTTCGAGCCTCGAGCGCTGCGTCGGCATGGTGACCGATACCTGGGAACGCCTCGCCGCCGACGAAGAGGAGGCCGGTCTCGAAGTCAGCAGACCGCCGGAGGTCGGTTTTGCCGACATCGCCTACCGTTGGGCGAAGGGGAGCGAGCTGCGCGAGCTGTTCGAGGAGGGCACGAGTGGAGTGGGGGACTTCGTGAGGAATTGCAGGCAGCTCATCGACCTCATGCTGCAAATCGCCGAGGTTGTGCCCGGGCTGGAGCGCCCCATGAGGTCGGCGGTTGCTAGCGTCGATCGTGGTGTCGTCGCCGCAGCAGGAGCGATATGACCTGGTGGACCATTGTGAATCCGGCGGCGGGAAGCCGGGAGCGGGTCGAGCGTCGTGTGCACGCCGCGCTCGAGGAGCGCGGAATCCCGGCCGAGATCCATACCTCGGACTCCCCGGAACACCTGCGATCACTGGTCGAAGAGGGAATCGCCTTCGGTGCCGACCGCTATCTAGCCGTCGGCGGCGACGGCACGGCGAGTCTGATGGCCGACGCTCTGCTGCGCCACCGGTGGGAGGAACCGCCCGTGATCGCAGTGCTTCCCGCGGGTTCCGGATGCGATTTGATCCGGTCGGTAGGGATGCCCCAGTCCCTCGAGGAGGCGGCGGCTCACCTCGAGGGCGACGCCACCTACAGCATCGACGTCGGCGTCGCCGAGGGCGAGTGGGGAATCCGGCGGTTTCTCAACGTTCTCGACGTCGGAGTGATCGCCGGCACGGTGCGTGCCGCGGAGCGGGTCACCCGTCGCCTGGGGAAGTCCAGGTACAAGGCGGCGTTTTGGCTGACCCTGCCCGGCTTTCGCGCCGCCCGGGTCGACTTGACTGCCGACCGTCAGTCGTTTCAAGGCAAGGCGTTCGCCGTTGTTGTGGCCAACGGCCAGTACTTCGGGTTCGGCATGAACATCGCGCCGGGGGCGGCCCTCGGCGACGGCTTCTTCGATGTGCAGCTCTTCTCGTGCTGGAAGTGGGCGGCCCTCTCCCTCTTCCCCAAAGTCAAGAGGGGATCGCATCTGTCGCACAAGGCGGTGAGGCGCTACCGATCCACCTCGGTCACCATCGAGACCGACCGTTCCTGGCCCATCGAAGTCGACGGCGATTACCTGGGCGAGACGCCCGTCACTGTGCGTATCGAACCCGGCGCGCTTCGATTCAAGATCTGACTCCCGATTCCCGATGGGGGGACCTATACTCCGGCCGCCCTGATCCCGAGGAGTTGGATTGGTCACTTCCGACGCCCCCCCGAATGAAGACGAGTTCGACGCCGAAGAGCCCAGCGAGGACTGGCTCAAGGACGACCTCGATGTTCTAGAGGAGGACCTCGACGATTCCGACGACTTCTCCGATTTGGAGGAGGAGGACGAGGAGGAGGAGGACGTCGAGGAGGACGAGGACGAGGACGACGACGAGGAGGAGGAAGAAGAAGAGGCGCTCGACGAGCTGGAGGCCGAAGAGCTCGAGATGCTCACCGAGGATGAGGCCGCCGAAGTGCTCCCGGTCGACGAAGCGGAGGAGCTGCGACAGATCCGACGCGAGGCCATGGCTCTCGAGACCGAGGCCGAGTCCGTGGGGTCGGACGAGTTCGTCTGCGCTTCGTGCTTCCTGGTGAAGCGGGTCACCCAGCTCGCGGACAAGCGGAAGTCCCTCTGCCGGGACTGCGTCTGAGCCTTCTGGCTACGCTGACGTCCCATGGAAGTCGGGGCTGGTGCCGTAAGGCACGTCGGCATCGCTGTTCGTGATCGATCCCTCGGAAACGGGTTGGCAGGACCCAGCTTCAACCCAAGGTCCGCCGCCCGTGGGCACCGCCGCATGGACGGCGGCGCGCTTCCCGGTCTTTGCCGGACGACCAGTCCCGGGCCGAGTCGTTTGACCGCTCGCCGCATCGCCGTGCCTCGCCGGGCCGCGCCCACGTCGTCTCGATCGAAGGGAGAGCCGTGACGATTCCGACCGGAGAGGTCGTTGAGCTGCTTGTCTCGTTGATTCGGAACGAGTGTGTGAACGATGGGACGGCCGACAGTGGTCGGGAGCATCGTTCGGTGGCCACTCTCGCCGCCTACCTGGGAGCCGAAGGCCGGGTGTTCGAGCCTCACCCCGGACGCCAGAGCGTTCTCTACCGGGTGCCGGGCAGCCGGCCCGGGGCGCCTCGGCTGATGCTCCTGGGGCACACGGACGTCGTGCCGGCGCGTCCCGACGGCTGGAGTCACCCTCCTTTTTCGGGTGAGCGCCGCGATGGCTTCGTCTGGGGACGCGGGGCCGTGGACATGCTCAACCAGACTTCGGTGATGGCGGCAGTTTTTAGGCGTTATCTCGATGGAACGCTGCCGCCCCTTCCCGGCGACCTCCTGCTGCTGGCCGTTGCCGACGAGGAAGCCGCCGGTCGGCTGGGAAGCGGGTGGCTAGTCGAGAACCGATGGGAGGACGTTGCCTGTGAGTACCTCGTCACCGAGACGGGTGCACCTTTTCTCACCGGGGAGGAGGGGCCGGGCCTGCCGGTCACCGTCGCGGAGAAGGGTCCCCAGTGGCGCCGGTTGGTCGCTGACGGGATTCCCGGCCATGGGAGCCAGCCCTACGGCACGCGCAGCGCACTGGTCCCGTTGACCCGAGCAGTCTCCCGGCTCATTGAGAACCCGCCTGGGGCCGTGATCACGGCCGAGTGGCGGCGCCTAGTTGAGGCCTGGGGACCCGCGGACCCCCTCCGCAGACGGCTCCTCGACGCCGAGCTCGTGGATGATGTGATCAGCGAGATCTTCCGCACCGATCGGGGCCTTGCCCGATGGGTCCACGCCTGCACCCATCTGACGGTCAGCGTCAACACGCTGGAGGGAGGCGTGCAAACCAACGTGGTGCCGGATCACGCCGAAGCCCGCATGGACGTGCGTGCCCTTCCCGGACAGGACGAGGACGACGTGGACGCGCACCTGCGCCGTGTCCTGGGCCGGGACGAAGACGTGCGCCTGGAACGGCTCGAGATCACACGGCCCAACGGGTCCCGGCCCGAGGGGCCGTTGTGGGAGGCCATCGCGGACGGCCTCGAGGTGGTGACCGGTCGGCGGCGGTTGATCCCATCACTTATCCCCGTGGCCACGGACGCCCGGTTCTTCCGCAGCCGGGGGACGGTGGCGTACGGCGTTGCCGTCTTCGACGATCGGATTCCCTTCGGCGAGTTCTTCACCCTCTTCCACGGCAACGACGAGCGGGTCAGCGAGGAGTCTCTGCGCCTCACCGTGGCCCAGCTCGCCGCCACCGTTGAGCGTTTCGGGGCGCACATCGGGACCTGACTGGGGAGGGCGCCTCGGGCGGCACCAACGCCGGCGGGTGGTAGCGTCCTGCGCGCCCGATGGGCGGACAGCCGAGTTGCGGAGCAGTGCATGCCGGCGGAGCGGGGAAACATAGTCTGCGACCTCGATGGTGTCCTGTACCTGGCCGGGCATCCCATCGCCGGCGCCGCGGCCGCCCTCGAGCGGCTCGATGAAGCGGGTTTTAGGCTCCTGTTCGCCACAAATGCCGGCATGCTGACGCCGCAGGGTGTCGCAGAGCACATCGTCTCCTGCTGTGGCTACCCGGCCGACGCCGGCCAGGTGATCACCTCCGTCATGGCGGTGGCAGACATGCTTGGCCCCGGCGACCAGCCGGTGTTCGCCGTGGGGGAGGCCGGACTGGCCGGCACTCTGGATGAGATGGGGATTTCAGTCACCCGGATTCCCGAGGAGGCGCGCTCCGTGGTGGTGGGGCTTAGCCGAAGCTTCGACTACGAGGCCGTAAGGTCGACGATGCGGGCGCTGGAGAAGGGGGCCCGCTTGATCGCCACGAACACCGATCCCACCTACCCGACTCCCGAGGGCTACTGGCCCGGTGCCGGGGTGATCGTGGCGGCGGTGGAGACGGCGTCGGGCCGCCGCGCCGAAGTGGCGGGCAAACCTCACGAGCCCATGCGTGCCGTGATCCGGCGGCATCTGGGCGCTGGGCCCACGTGGGTGGTCGGAGACCGGCCCGAGACGGATCTGGCCATGGCCGGCCTCGAGGGTTGGAACAGCGTGCTCGTGCTCACCGGGGTGACCGCCGATGCCGCGGACGTGCCTGCGGAGCTGGCGTCGGATCGTGTGATAGGGAGCCTGGTCGAGCTGCCCGCGCTCTTGCTCTAGAAGACTGAGGAGTCCTGACGCCGCGGTGGATCGGGGTTGAGCGTGTTGGCGAGCAACCGTTTCCGCAGCAGGAGGGCGACGGCCATGCCGGCAAGGAAGCCGACCACGTGCGCTTGCCAGGCGACGCCTTCCGTGCTGCTCACCAGGGCGAACTGCCCTACAAACCAGATCCCGAGGAAGAGCGCGGCGGGAAAGGCGACGATGTAGAAGAAGACCAGGGTCAGCACCAGGTGCCGGGGGAAGAGCACGATGTAGGCGCCCATGACTCCGGCTATGGCGCCGCTGGCGCCGATGAGGGGGATGGTCAGGTCGGGATTGAAGAGCACGAACCCCGCCGTGGCGGCTATGCCGGTGCCCAGGTAGAGGAGCAGGTAGCCGAACGTGCCGAATGCCTCCTCGACGTTGTTGCCGAAGATCCACAGGCTCCACATGTTGAAGAGGATGTGGGCGATGCCACCGTGCAGGAACATCGAGACGATGACCGCCAGCCAGATGTTCTTGTCGGAGAAGTAGGGCGCGCCCGCGTCCACGTCCGAGCACTGGCCCGAATTGATCTCGTCCGCGCTGAGAGGCTCGCCGGTGGTCAGCTCACACGCTATGGCGGCGTTTTCGTATATGAAGCGGTTGTACTCCTGCTGAGAGCTCTGGTCGGGGCCTGCGGCGGGCTGCACGGCGAAGTACACGATGACGTTTGCCACGATGAGCGCCCATGTGCCGAAAGGGCGGATTCGGGTGGGATTCACATCCCGTATCGGGATCAAAACCAGCTTCCTGTCGTCCCGCCGGGTGATAATGCGTCTATGGATAATACGCGTATCGAGCGCCTGCTCCACGCCCTCGAGACGGCCGACCCGGCGGAAGCTGCGGAGATCGCGGACGCCCTGGCTTCGGCATTGGCCGCCGGTCTCGATTCGACTGCATCCGAAGAGGCTGCACACTGAGCCGTCGCCGTCTCGACCGGGAGCTGGTGCGGCGCGGCGTCGTTCGTAGCAGAGCCGCCGCTCGCCGTGCCATCCAGGAGGACAGGGTGCGCGTCTCGGGTATCCCGATTCCCAGCCCCGGCACTCTCGTCGATGAGACGACGGGCCTGTCGCTCGTCGACGTCGCCGAATGGGCCAGCCGAGGCGGAGCCAAGCTCGCTGCCGCCCTCGACGTCTTCGGCATTGATCCCGAGGGGCGCCGCTGCTTGGATGTGGGCGCCTCCACCGGAGGGTTTACCGATGTTCTCCTCCAGCGAGGAGCCGCTGCGGTGGCTTCGGTCGACGTGGGCTACGGCCAGCTGGCCTGGCGTCTGCGCACCGATGAGCGTGTCACCGTGCACGACCGCACCAATTTCCGCTACGCCGGCCCGAAGGCTCTCGGAGCACCCTTCGATTTGGTCGTTGTCGACGTGTCATTCATCTCGGTCGGGCTTCTCGCCGGGAACCTCGCCGCCTGCGGTCGGGACGGCAGCGACTACGTTGTGCTTGTCAAGCCACAATTCGAAGTAGGACGGGAGAACGTGGGCAAGGGCGGTATCGTCGGCGGGTCTGTGCTGCACGGTCGTGCCGTGGCCGGTGTCGTCGACGCCCTTGCCGCCGCGGGGATTGGGGCCAGGTCCGTCGTTCGTTCGCCCATCACGGGGGCCAAGGGAAACGTGGAGTTCTTCGTGGCAGGGCGGCTCGGTGAAGCAGCCTCCTTGACGCGCCGCAGGATCGAGGAAGCGGTCGGATGAAACTGGTTCTGGTGGTCCATCCCAGCCGTGATCGAGCCGCCGCCGCGGCGGCGGCACTCGTCGGCGAGGCGGGCCGTCGCGGCATGACGGTCACCGCTACTCCTGCAGATGCCGAGCGCGTCGCCGGCACCGAGGTCCGGTCTCCGGACTCCGTCCCCGAGGGCGACGTCATCGTGGCCGTCGGAGGGGACGGCACCGTGCTGGAAGCAGTGCGCCTGGGCCTGGCCACCGGGCTGCCTGTGCTCGGGGTGAACGCAGGGCACGTCGGTTTCCTCACCGCGGTGGAGCCTGAAGAGGTGGGGGCCGCCCTCGATGCTCTCAGGGACGGCCGGTTCGAGCAATCCCTTCGCATGACGGTGGCTGCGACGATGCCCGGCGCCGAGCCGGTCGCCGGGATCAACGACGTAGTGGTCGAGAAGGTGCTCAGCCAGCACGTGGTGAAGATCGGCGTGTCCGTCGGCGCAGAGCGTCTCGTCTGCTACCGGGCGGATGCCGTTGTGGTCGCGACACCGACGGGATCGACCGCCTACACCTTCTCGGCGGGCGGCCCTCTGGTGGATCCCGAGCTCGAAGTGCTCGTGGTCACTGCCGTGGCTCCGCACAACCTCTTCGCCCGGCCGCTCGTCTTTGGAGCGTCCGCCCGCCTCCAGCTCAGCGCAGAGGGCGACCGTCCTGCCCGCGTCAACGTCGACGGCCGCTCCATCGGCGAGCTAGAACCTGGACAGTGGGTCGAGGTCGCACGTGGTCCCTGCCCGGCTCACCTCATCGTGCTGTCTCCGCGGCACTTCGGAAGGGCTCTCCGCGAGAGGTTCGGTCTTCACGATGCTTGACGAGCTGGTCGTCGAGAACCTCGGGGTCATCGCCCGTGCGCACATCGAACCGGGGCCGGGCCTTGTGGCCGTCACGGGTGAGACTGGGGCAGGCAAGACCCTGCTTCTCGGCGCTCTCAGGCTTCTGCGGGGCGATGCCGCCCGTTCCGACCAGATCGGGCCCGACGGTGAAGAAGCCCGCGTCGAGGGGCGTTTTCTGGTGGACGGTGAGGAGATCGTGGCGGCGCGGCGGGTGGCGCCGGGCCGTTCGAAGGCGTACCTGGACGGTTCGATGGTGCCCCTGCGGAGCCTCGTTGATCGCCTGGACGGGATCGTCGAGATCGTGGCCCAGCACGAGCACGTCTCTCTGCGGCGCGAGTCGGTGCTTCGGGCCATCATCGACGGGGGTCTCGACGCCGACGGGCGGGCCGCCTTGGCCCTATACGAGGAAACCTGGGCCCTCGTCGAAGGGCTCCGGGCCGACGCCGACGCGATAGGAGGGGACCGGCGCCAGTTGGAGCGTGAGGTCGACCTCGCCCGTCACCAGGCTCGGGAGATAGAAGCGGCCGCCGTCGGGGCCGACGAGGACGCCAGCCTTGCGGTGACCCTGGCGCGGCTCCGGCATGCCGAGGAGATCGCCGCCGATCTGGGAGCGAGCCACGAGCTGCTCAGCGCCGAGGACGGTGTCGGTGATCGTCTTGGCGAGCTGGTCGACCTGCTGCGCAGGGCAGGGGCGATCGATCCTTCCATCGCCGTGCTGGCGGGCGATGCGGCCGCTTTGGCCTCACAGGCCGGGGAGCTGGCTGCGGAGCTGAGCCGCTTGGGAGATGCCGTCGAGCACGACCCTGACGCCCTCGAGGAAGCCGAACTGCGTCTTGCCGTGCTCACCGATCTCAAGCGCAAATACGGAGACACGCTGGTCGAGGTCCTTGAATTCGGTGCCCGTGCCCGGGCGCGTGCCGAGAGCATCAGCGGGCTCCTCGACCGGGCGGACCAGGTGAGCGCCGAGATCGCGGAGGCGGAAACGGCCCTCGCCGCAGCCGGGGAGCACCTGGCCGATACAAGAAGGCGATCCGCCAAGCAGATCGCCGAATCTGCCGCGGCGCATCTGCGTGATCTCGGCTTCGGCCGGCCCGTGGTCGAGCTGCGAGTGGGCAGCGCCGTGCCCTCCCGCCACGGTGCGGACTCCATCGATCTCCGCTTCTCGTCCGATGTCGAGATAGAAGCCGGGCCGGTGAGCCGGATCGCCAGCGGAGGGGAGCTGAGCCGGCTCGTGCTCGCCATGCGGCTCGCCGGCGGAGTGGCGGAGGCCCCCGTGGTGGCCTTCGACGAGATCGACGTCGGTATCGGGGGCAGCACGGCTCTCGCCATGGGCGAGAAGCTTGCCGCGCTCGCAGCGGATCGCCAGGTGCTCGTGGTCACCCACCTCCCCCAGGTGGCTGCATTTGCCGATACCCAGCTGGCCGTCGACCGTGTCGGCACGAAGGCGTCGGTGGGGCGGGTCGAGGGTGATGATCGCCTCGGCGAGCTGACGCGTATGCTCGGCGGGTTGCCCGCCAGCGAGCGGGGCCGGCGTCACGCTGCGGAGCTTCTCGAGCTGGCGGGTCGGCGCCGGTCTCGGCACTGAGCCCGGTTCCTCACTGGGCCGGTGCTACCATGCGCCGAGCCACCAGGGATTACACGGTTGTGACCAAGTACGTCTTTGTCACCGGCGGCGTGACATCGAGCCTGGGAAAGGGCATCACCGCAGCGTCCCTCGGTCGGCTCCTTCGTGCCCGAGGCCTGCGCGTCGTCAACCAGAAGCTCGACCCCTATATCAACGTCGACCCGGGCACCATGAACCCCTTCCAGCACGGCGAGGTGTTCGTCACCGACGACGGAGGCGAGACCGATCTCGATCTCGGCCACTACGAGCGGTTCGTGGGCGAGAACCTCCATCGTGACTCCAACGTCACGACCGGCTCCGTCTACCTGGCCGTCATCCAGAAGGAGAGAAGGGGCGACTACTTGGGCGACACCGTGCAGGTGATCCCGCACATCACCAACGAGATCAAGAGCCGCATTCGCCGACTGGGGGAGCGCACCGAGGCGGACATCGTCATCAGCGAGATCGGCGGCACGGTGGGGGACATCGAGATTCTTCCCTTCCTAGAAGCGATCCGCCAGCTCCGCAACGACGTCGGTCCCAAGAACACGGTCTACATCCATCTCACGCTGATGCCTTACATTGCCCCGAGCGAGGAGCTGAAGACCAAGCCCACACAGCACAGCGTGGCCGAGCTGCGCAGCCGCGGCATCCAGCCCGATTCCATAGTGGTTCGCTCCAACCGCCCTGTGGACGACGCCCCGCGACGCAAGATCAGCCTGTTCTGCGACGTTCCCTTGGCCGCGGTCATCGTTGCTCCCGACGTCGACTGCACCTACCGTGTTCCGCTCGTGCTCCACGAGGGCGGGCTCGACGACGTGGTCTTGAAGAAGCTGGAGATCGAGGCCCCGCCGCCCGACCTGGACGGATGGCGCTCGCTGGTGGAGCGTATGGGCGGCACGACGGAGCAGGTCACCATCGGGCTGGTCGGCAAGTACGTCGATCTCCCGGACGCCTACCTGTCGGTCGTCGAGGCGCTGGGCCACGGGGCCGTAGCGCACGATGTCGCCGTCGATCTGCGCTGGATTCCCAGCGACGACGTGAACGGCCTGCTGGCTCCTTCCTACCTCGAGGGAGTAGACGGCATCGTCGTGCCCGGTGGTTTCGGGGTTCGGGGGATCGAGGGCAAGATCCAGGCGGCCCGCTATGCCCGTGAGAACGGGATCCCCTACCTGGGCCTCTGTCTCGGCCTGCAATGTGCCGTCATCGAGTTCGCCCGATCGCAGCTGGGCCTCAACGAGGCGAACAGCGCCGAGTTCGATCCCACGAGCCCGCATCCCGTCATAGACCTGATGGGGACACAACAGGGCGTGGAAGACAAGGGCGGAACCATGCGCTTGGGCCTGTATGCAGCCAAGCTCTCCGAAGGTTCGCTGGCGCGGCGTCTCTACGGCGAGGAGCTCGTCTACGAGCGGCACCGCCACCGCTACGAGGTGAACAACCGCTATCGCAAGGATCTCAGCGAGGCCGGCCTGCTGCTGTCCGGGCTGTCGCCGGACGATCAGCTGGTCGAGATCATCGAGCTTCCCGGGCATCCGTTTTTCGTCGCTTCACAGTTCCATCCCGAGTTCAAGTCGAGGCCCGACAAGCCGCATCCGCTCTTCTCCGGGTTTATGGCCGCGGCCAAGGAGCACCGCCGGCATGCTGCGATCCCGGCCGAAGAGCGGGCCAAGGAGCGGGCCGACGCTCCCTGAGACCGTGGTGTTCCAGCTTCTCGGTCGGCGCCGTCTCGGGCGTGGTCGCTTCTTGACCTTCGAACGCTCCTACCACGTGGCCGGAGACGGCGCCTGGATGGCTCGGGACCAGGTGCATCATCCGGGTTCGGCCGTGGTGGTTCCCTGGGACGGGGAGCGGGTGCATCTGATCTCCCAATTCCGCGCTCCGGCCGGCAGGGTGCTGCTCGAGCTGCCCGCAGGGAAGCTGGATGTGGCCGGAGAGCCGCCTGAGGCCACCGCGGCCCGGGAGTGTGCGGAGGAGCTGGGACTCAGACCGGGAAAGGTCACGCTCCTGCACCGCTGCTACACGTCTCCGGGCTACACGGACGAGATCTCCTGGGTCTATCTCGCCGAGGACCTGGAGGAGGTTCCGGCCCAGCCCCAGGGCATCGAGGAGGTGGCTTCCACGAAGGTCGCTATGACCCTCGAGGAGATCGCGCGTGCTTTCGAAACCGGGACCATCGAGGATGCCAAGACCATCCTCGGCATCTACGCCCTGAGAAGCCGGCTGTGATCGACGAGCACATTGCCGAGTTCATCTCAGCGCTCCGCCTGGAGCGCGGTCTCTCGGAGGCCACCATCGCCGCCTACCGGCGCGATTTAGGCCAATATGCCGCTCACCTCGAGGGCCGAGAGCCGAATGTGGACTCCGTGTCGGGCTTCATCCGCTCGCTCACGGAGCTGGCACCGTCGTCGGTTGCTCGCAAGGTGGCTGCGCTGCGCACTTTCCACCGCTTTCTAGTTGCCGAAGGCTTGTCCTCCGAGGATCCCACCGTGCTCGTCGAGACACCTCGTCTGCCCCGGTCCCTTCCCAAGGCCCTGACCGTCGCCGAAGTGGAGCTGCTGCTCCAGGCTCCCGCCGCCTCGACGGCGATGGGGCGCAGGGACCGGGCTCTTCTCGAGTTCATGTACGCCACCGGCGCCAGGGTGTCGGAGGTGACCGCGCTGGATCAGCTCGACCTCGACCTGGAAGCGGGAAGTGTGATCCTCACGGGCAAGGGCAACAAGCAACGCATGGTCCCGTTTGGCCGCTACGCCCGCGCCGCCATCGAGGCCTACTTGCCGGATCGCCTGGCGCAGCGCCGGCCGGGTGCTGATTCAGGTGCGGTTTTCCTCAACCAGCGCGGCGGGCGCCTTACCCGCCAAGGGGTCTGGACCATCGTGCGCCGCCAAGCCCGGAGGGCCGGTCTTCCGGTCGATAGCGTGTCTCCGCACGTGCTTCGGCACTCCGCGGCGACGCACTTGGTGGAAGGGGGAGCCGACCTGAGATCCGTCCAAGAGCTGCTCGGGCACGCTAGCATCAGTACGACACAGGTCTACACACGAGTGTCTCCAGGCCGCCTCCTAGAGGTTTATGCCGCCTGTCATCCGCGCAGCTGAGATCGGGATATGAACACATTCTCCACGAGTGAGGCCGAATCCCGTCTCCGAGAGGAACGGGAGAATCTTGTGCACCAGCTCGCCGAGCTGGGTGCAACGGAGACGGGCGAGCTCCGCAGCGACTACGACTTCGGCGAGGGATTCGCCGACGCCGCCGCGGCCACCGCCGAGCGCACCGAGGTGCTCGGCCTCATCGACTCGCTCAGGAGCACGCTCGAAGACGTCGATATTGCGCTGCGCCGAATTGAAGACGGCACCTACGGGACTTGCAGTAGCTGCGGCAATGAGATCGGTGCAGCCCGCCTCGAGTTCCGGCCCGAGTCGACGCTCTGTGTGGACTGCAAGAACAAGAACTCGTCCTGAGCTCGTGGTCGAGTCTCGCGCCTGATGGAGATCTCCGGCAACGTTCTGGCCGACCTCGTCCTCTTCCTTTTGATCCTGTTGCCCAGCGTCATCCTGCACGAGGTGGCCCACGGATGGGTGGCGGAGCGGTTTGGGGATCCGACGGCGCGACAAGCCGGCCGCATCACCCTCGATCCAATCCCGCACGTTGACCCCATCGGGTCTCTGCTGATACCCGGCGCGCTGGCCCTTGCCGGCCAGCCCGTGTTCGGGTGGGCTAAGCCGGTGCCGGTCAATCCGTCGTACTTCCGTCGCCCCGTCCCGACGATGGCCCTGGTGGCCCTGGCCGGGCCGGCGACGAACCTGGTGCTGGGGATCGTCGCTCTCCAGGTCGGTCCGTTCTTCGACGCCTATGCGCACCCTCCCGCCGGTGTGTCCTACTGGTATCCGGCTCTGGGGATTGGCATGACCACGGTCAGCGTATGGGCCAAGGTGCTGCTCGGTTTCGCCGTCATCAACATCGTGCTCGCCATCTTCAACGTGCTGCCGATCCCGCCCCTCGACGGCAGCAAGCTGCTCCCGCTCGTTCTTCCCGAGAAGGGCAGGCAGGTTTTCCACCAGATCTCCCAGTACGGCTTCCTCATCCTGTTCGGGCTCATCTTCATCGTGTTCCAGGGCAGGCTCGGCTTCATCTCCGACGCGGTCGGCTGGTTGATGAGGGCTTTCCTGTGATGGCGCGTTTGACCCACCTGGCGTGCCGCTTCTTCGAGTCGCTGCGGGCGCGGTCGCTGTCGCCGTCGGAGCAAGCCGAGGTGGCGCCGCTGCTCCGAGATGCCGATGCGTCGCTGTTCTGGCGCCAGTCGCCGGCTGATCAGCGCCATGCACTCGACTGCGCTCGCTTCGTGCTGGAAGAAGCACCCGGGCGCAGTGATCTGGCACGAGCCGCACTGCTCCACGACGTGGGCAAGAACCGTGCCCGCCTGGGCGTGCTGGGCCGTACGATGGCGTCGGGCCTGCGGCTGCTGCACCTGCCCGCGGGCGGGCGCTTGCGCACCTATCTCGAGCACGGGCCCATCGGCGCGGAGGAACTCGAGAGCGGTGGCGCCGAGAACCTCGTGGTGTCCTTCGCTCGCCACCACCATCGCAGCCGCCCGGCCGGCATCGAGGTCGCGGATTGGGACCTGCTCTGCCGGGCGGACGAGCGATGAAAAGGCGGGCCCCGGGCCGCGGCGGCAATACGATGGGCCGATGAGCTACGACGTCAAGACCGCCGTCTTCGAAGGTCCACTCGACCTTCTCCTCCAGCTCATCACGGCGCGCCAAGTGGAGATCACGGAGCTGAGCCTCGCCGACCTCGTCACCGAGTACCTGCGGCACCTCGACGCCATGCGCCAGCTCGACCTCGAGGTAACGAGCGAGTTTCTGCTCATCGCCGCTACCCTCATCCAGCTCAAGGCTCGCCGCCTCTTGCCCGGAGACGCCGAGATCGATCTGGACGAAGAGCTGGCCCTCGCCGAGGCGCGCGATCGGTTGCTCAGCCGGCTGCTCGCCTGCCTCACTTACAAGGACGTCGCCGCCGTGCTGGCCCATCGTATGGAAGCGACGAGTCGGTTCGTGGGCCGGTACGTTGGGTTCGATCCCGGCATCGACTCTCTGCCGCCGGAGGTTCGGCTGGCGGTCGGAGCCGACGAGATCGCCGCCGTGGCCAAGGGCCTGTTCCGCCGCCGTCGTGATCCCGATCTCGACCACCTAGACCTGGAGCTGCCGTCGGTGAGTGCCGCCATCGAGGATATCCGCTCCCGAGTGTCGGCCGAAGTGTCGACGGATTTCGACCGGCTCACGGCGCACTTGCAGCGATCCGTCGAGGTGGTGGCCTATTTCCTTGCCGTGCTCGAATTGGCTCGCTGGGGCCTCCTGAGGGCGAGCCAGAAGAACTCAGAGGCGGCGATCGTCATCGAGCACGTCAAGGATGCCGACACTCGGCTGGTGAGCGAATGGCAGAGGTGAACGATCTCCTGGCGGCCGTAGAAGCCGTTCTCTTCGTGGCTGAGGAGCCGGTGCCGGTGCGGGAGATCGCAGAGGTGCTCGAAGTCCCGGCCGTCACCGTCGAGGAGGCGCTGGCGGCGCTCGGGCGGCGCCTGGAGGAAAGGGAATCCGGGCTGGTGCTCAAGGAGATGGGCGCAGGCTGGCGTCTGTACACCCGACCCGATCTGCGTCCCTTCCTCGAACGTTTCGCCACCACGGCAACCGCGTCCCGCCTGTCCAAGGCGGCGCTCGAGACGTTGTCGGTGGTGGCGTACCGGCAGCCCGTCTCGCGAGCGCAGGTTTCGGAGATTCGAGGAGTGGACTCCGATCACGCTCTGGGCACCTTGGAGCGCCGCGGCCTCATCGATGCCGTGGGACGGGCGCCGGGCCCGGGGCAGGCCATCCTGTACGGCACGACGGCGCTGTTCCTCGAGAAGCTGGGGCTCAGGTCCCTGGAAGAGCTGCCCCCTCTCGCCGACCACGTGCCGCCCGCCGACATGGTCGATGTGCTGGAGCAGCCCTTCCGCCCGGAGGAATCATCGAGCGACTCCAGAAGCTGATCGCCCACTCCGGCCTCTGCTCGCGCCGAGCCGCCGAAGATCTGATTCGCGCCGGCCGGGTCACGGTCGACGCCGAGCCGGCCCATCTCGGACAGAAGATCGACGTCGATGAGGCTCACGTCGAAGTCGATGGGGTGCCGTTGCCGGTGCGCCCCGGTCTGGTGCACTACTTGCTCTTCAAACCGTCGGGAGTGCTGAGCACCGCCTCCGACCCGCGGGGCCGTCAGACGGTGGTCGATTTGGTGCCTACCGAGGCCAGGGTCTACCCGGTGGGGCGACTCGACGCCGACAGCGAAGGCCTCATCATCCTCACCAACGACGGCGAGCTGGCCGAGTGGGTCACTCATCCCCGATACGGGGTGACCAAGACCTACGTGGCAAGGGTCACCGGCGTGCCGTCGGCGGCGACGCTGCGGCGGCTGGTCCGGGGCATCGAGCTGGAAGACGGCCCCGCCCACGCCTCCGAGGCGCGCCTCCTGGACAGCCACGTCGCCGAGGCGCTGGTGGAGATCGTCATCGGCGAAGGTCGCAAGCGGCAGGTCCGCAGGATGTTCGACGCCGTGGGCCATCCGGTCCGGGAGCTGGTTCGGACGGCGATCGGGCCCATAAGGGATCAATCGCTGCGGCCCGGGACGTGGCGCCGCCTGTCGGTTGCCGAAGTCCGCTCGCTGTACGTGCGATGATGGGCCCGTGACGACCTTCCGTGCTCCCGGCACGGCATTCCGCGCCAGCCTTCGGGTGCCCGGGGACAAATCGCTGTCACACCGCGCCCTCATCTTCGCCGGCATGGCGGCGGGGCGGAGTCGAGTGATCGGGCTGGGGACCGGAGACGATGTCGCCGCCACCCGCCGGTGTCTCGAGGCCCTGGGGGTCGGTTTCGACGGCGACACGGTGGACTCGCCGGGAGTCTGTGCGTGGACGCCTTCTAAGAAGGCGCTGGATGCCGGCAACTCGGGCACGACGATGCGCCTCCTGGCCGGCGCTCTGGCCGGGCGTCCGTTCAAGAGCACCCTCGTGGGCGATAGCTCGCTGATGGTGCGTCCCATGCGCAGGATCGCCGAGCCGCTGGGGGCTCTCGGGGCTTCGGTCGACATCGGGCCGGACGGCACGCCGCCGGTCACCGTGGGCGGGGGAGCGCTGCACGGCGCCCACGTCCATGTGCCCATCGCCTCGGCACAGGTGCGCAGCGCGGTAGCCCTTGCCGCAGTGCAGGCCGAAGGCAGATCTACGATCGATTCGCCGGCCGGCTTCCGCGATCACACCGAGCGGTGGCTGGTGAGCCTGGGCCGGGCCGGCCGTCGCTCGGAGACGTCGATAGAGATCGACCCCGGGCCCCTGCCTCCAGCGGAGTACCCGATCCCGGGCGACCTCTCTTCGGCGGCGTTTCTGCTTGCCGCAGCCGCGCTCCGGCCCGGGGCCGAGGTGGCGGTGCGCACGGTGACGCTGAACCCGGGCCGCACCGGGTTCCTGGACGTTCTCGAGCAGATGGGAGCCCGAGTACAGCGCCGCTTCATCGGTGAGGTGCACGGGGACCCGGTTGGGGACGTCGGCGTGACCGGAGCCGGGCTGCACGGCATCGAGATCGGCGGCGAGCTTGCGGTGAGGACGCTCGACGAGCTGCCCCTGGTCGGTGTGCTGGCAGCCGTCGCAGATGGGCGGACCCGCGTGAGCGGAGCGGGCGAGCTTCGGGTGAAGGAGACCGACCGTGTCGCCGCGTCGGTTGCCTTGGTGAGGGCTCTGGGAGGCGACGCAGAGGAGCAGGCGGAAGGCTTCACCGTCACCGGGAAGTCGAAGCTCGATGGGGGAGAGGTCGACGCCCGCGGCGATCACCGAATCGCCATGGCCGGAGCGGTGGCCGCCGTGGCCTGCGACGGTGAGGTGAGCATCCGCGGCTTCGAGGCCAGCTCGGTGTCCTGGCCCGAGTTTGCCACGGTCTTGGAGCGGACGTGGTCATCGCCGTAGACGGTCCCAGCGGAGTGGGTAAGAGCACCGTTGCCAGGGCGGTGGCCGCCGCCGTGGGCGCGGCGTACATCGACACCGGGGCGCTCTATCGTGCCGTCACCCTTGGAGTCCTTCGAAGCGGCTGCGATCCACAGGACGCCGCGGCCGTGCTGGCTATTGCCGCGGGCTCCTGCTTCGAGTACGAGGACGAGGTCACCTCGCTCGACGGGGAGGACGTGTCGGAAGCGATCCGCACTCCCGAGGTCAACGCCCTGGTGAGCCCGATATCGGCGCTGCCCGATCTGCGGCGCTGGGCCGTCGAGTGGCAAAGGGCCTGGGTGGCGCGACACCGGGGTCATGCCGTGGTCGTGGGCCGGGACATCGGAACCGTGGTCTTCCCCGACGCCGAAGTGAAGGTGTACCTCACTGCGGACGCCGAGACCAGGACCAGGCGCCGTGCTCTGGATCCGGAGGCTGCAGGTCAGGATCTGGCCGCCGTTGCCGCCCAGCTGGAGTACCGCGACGAGATCGACTCGACTCGGGCCGCCTCGCCGCTGAAGCCCGCCGACGACGCGGTGATCATCGACACGTCGGCTCTGGGGATCGACGAAGTCATGGCCCTGGTGCTGGCGTTGGCCTCGGACGCCTAGCCGAAGAGATCGAGAGCCCGGGCGGCATCCCAAGCCCGATCGTCATCCAGTGGGCCGGGCCGGCCGGGCTTCCGCGCCGTCGAGCCGGCCTCCGTCGCCGCCTGTAGCGCGGCGATGAAGCGCCGCAACTGTGGTGGCGGAGGGAAGTACTCGGCCTCGTCGGTGACCTGGACCACCTCGACGCCTTGGCACGGCTTGAGCGCCGCGACCAGGTCGCGCACGGAACGGTCGGGAGCCGACGCACCGGCGGTGATGCCGACGACCGAGACCCGGCGGAGCCAATCGGGTCGTAGAGCGGCGGCGCCGTCGACCCTGTGGGCGTCTGCGCCGGCCCCTCGCGCCACGCGGACCAGCGCTGCGGTGTTCGATGAGGTGGCGCTGCCGACGACCAGCACGAGGTCCGATCGCTCGGCCAGGACCTCGACGGCAGCTTGACGGTTCGTCGTCGCGTAGCAGAGGTCGGCCTTGCGGGCGGTCCAGAGGGCGGGGAAACGTTTGGAGGCGTCGGCGAGCGCCTGGCGCCACTCGCTCATGGCAAGCGTGGTTTGGGCCAGGAGCGCCACCCGAGCCGGGTCGGCGGGTTCGAAGCGGCCGATCCGTTGCCCGGGCTCCACGAGCGTCACCGCACCGGGCGCCTCGGCGATCGTGCCTAGCGCCTCGTCGTGGCCTTGGTGGCCCACGTAGAGGATGTCGTAGCCGTCGTCGGCGAGGCGCTTCACCTCGTGGTGGACCTTGGTGACCAGGGGGCACACGGCGTCGATCATCACCGCGCCGCGCTCGGCGGCCGACCTCACGGCGCTTGGAGAGGATCCGTGGGCCGAAAGCATGATCGGCGAACCGGGGGGAATCTGGTCGACATCGTTCACGAAGACCACGCCGGCCCGCTCGAACATGGCGACCACGGCCGTGTTGTGCACGATCTCGTGATAGCAGTAGACCGGCGGCTCGAAGATGTGAACCATCCAGGACAGGGCCTTGATGGCCATCTCGACGCCGGCGCAGAACCCGCGTGGCTCGGCGAGGAGCACCTTGTCGACCATCTCCGGAATGGTAGGTAGCGGCCGACATCAACCCGAGCCGGGCATAATCGACGAACATGAGCCGCTTTCCCGTCGTCGCCGTGGTGGGCCGTCCCAACGTAGGCAAGTCCACGCTGGTCAACCGCTTTCTGCGCCGACGTGCCGCCGTGGTCGAGGAGAAGCCCGGTGTCACCCGCGATCGCAAGGAGTTCCTGGCCGAATGGGCGGGGCGGCACTTCGTCGTTGTGGACACCGGGGGATGGGCGGTGAGTGGGGACGAGCTCACCGGGGGCATCCGCCAGCAGGCCGAAGCCGCGGTGTCGGCGGCCGACGTAGTGGTGTTTGTTGCAGATGCCACGGCCGCTTTCAGCGAGGATGATCTGGCCGTCGCCCGGCTGGTGCAGCGGTCCGGGGTGCCGACTCTTCTGGCCGGGAACAAGGCCGACAGCCCCAAGGTGGATCTGGAGCTGGGCCCGCTGTGGTCCCTGGGCCTGGGCGAGCCGCACCCGATCAGCGCACTCCACGGCCGGGGCACAGGCGACCTGCTCGACGATCTGGTGGCCCTGTTGCCCGAAGGTGGCGAAGGGGGGCCCGGAGAGGAGAGTCTGGCCACTCTCGCCATTTTGGGACGTCCCAACGTGGGCAAGTCAACCTTGCTGAACCGGCTGCTGGGAGAAGAGCGCGTGCTGGTGTCACCGGAGCCCGGCACCACCCGCGACGCCATCGACGCCGTAGTTGAACTCGACGGGGAGCCGTTTCGGGTCTACGACACTGCAGGCATTCGCCGGCCGGCGCGGGTCGACGAGGCCACCGAGCGCTATTCAGTGGAGCGGGCGCGCCAGGCCCTGGCTGTGTCCGACATCGTCCTTCTGATGGTCGACGCGGTGGCAGGTGTGACCCATCAGGAGCAGCGCCTCGCCGAGGAGGTTGTGGCTTCCGGCGCGGGGCTCATCGTTCTGCTCAACAAGTGGGATGCCGCCGGTCCGGAGCAGAAGGCGGCCACGGAGGACGGTGTCGGCGACCGGCTCGCCTTTGTGGGCTGGGCTCCCGTCTTGCGCCTTTCCGCGCTCACGGGGGCGCGACTGAAGCGGCTGCCGGCGGCGGTGCGCACGGTGCTTGAGGCGCGTCGCTCCCGCATCCCGACTCCCGAGCTGAATCGGAGGATCCGCGCATGGCAGGAGGCGCACCCGCCCCCGGTGCGCAAGGGGAAGCGGGCCCGCGTGCTGTACGCGGTGCAGGCCGGCACCGAGCCGGCCGCCATCGTGCTCTTCGTGCGGGGCGGCGAGTTGGGCCCCGACTATCTGCGCTACCTGGAGAACCGGCTTCGCGCCGAGTACGAGTTCACCGGCTCCCCGGTCCGGCTGCTGACACGCTCTCGGAAACGGGGCTCGCCGGAGGCGATGGACGAGCAGCGATAGAATGGCGGCTCCGGGCTGTGGCGCAGCTTGGTTAGCGCGCTTGACTGGGGGTCAAGAGGTCGCCGGTTCAAATCCGGCCAGCCCGACCGACAAGGCCCCGCGCCGACTGGGCTCTTGCGAATGGCGGCCCCACCAGAATGAGCGATTGGAGCAACTAGGCTCCGGCTCCATGGACACCAGGCGCTCCGCTCGCCCTTGTGTCGCCCCGGCTGCCACACTGATCGCCCTCTTGGCGACCTCATGTGGCGGCACCGATGCGGCAGGATCCACCACGCCGGTCACGGTCGCAACGTCGAGCACTGTGGGCCCCGTCGCCGCTACCACTGCCACCACCTGGCCCGTGGCCACTGCTACGACCGCTGCACCAATCGAGCCGATCGAGGAGCCCAGCGTCCGAATCACGATCGTCTACGACAACGTCGTGTACGACGAACGGTTGACCGGCGACTGGGGGTTTGCTGCTTACATCGAGTACGGCGACCGCGTTGTGCTCTTCGACACGGGGGCCGATGCCGCCATCCTCATGAACAACATGGGGCTTTTGGGTGTGGACGTCGATGCCATCGACGTCATCGTGCTGTCTCACCATCACCACGACCACACCGGCGGGCTGCTGGGCCTGCTGCAGGAGACCGGTATCACGCCGGCCGTGTACATGCCGGCGTCCTTCAGTGCGGCGATAAGGGATCCCGTGGCAGCTCTCACCACGGTGGTCGATGTCACCGATCCGGTCGAGATCGTCCCCGGCATCTTCACCACTGGTGAGCTGGGCTCGGGCATCATCGAGCAAGCGCTTGTGGTGGACACCGATCAAGGCAATGTGGTCGTCGCCGGCTGCTCACACCCCGGCATCGCGGCGATGGTGCGCCGGGCGCAAGAGGTCACCGGGGAGGGTACCGCTCTAGCGCTGGGCGGCTTTCACCTCCTCAGCACCGCGCCGGATGAGATTGCGAGTCTCATCTCCGAGCTCCGGGATCTCGGTGTTCAGCAGGTGGGCCCCAGCCACTGCACCGGCGAGGAGGCCATCGTTATGTTCGCCGAGGCCTACGGCGATGACTACGTGGAGTCTGGGGTGGGACGCGTCATCGTCGTGGGGTAGCCGGCATCGAGCCGGGGCCGGACGCCGTCTTCTTCACCTCGGCCAGGGGACATCGCGCCCGATGAGCTGAGACGTCTCTTCGATGTCGTCGGCGAGTCGTCGATTGATCTCGCCTTCCACCTCTTCCGGCAAATCGACCTTTCTCGGCACGTTGCGCAGATAGGCCTCGGCATAGGCGGCCTGGGCGCGTGAGGGCCGGCGCACGATTTCGATGCGGCCGCCTGCGAACCGGTAGACCACGGATCCCGCCGGCGCCACCAAAGTGCCTTCTCTGGAATGGATCTCGGTGTCGACGTCGACGAACTCGACGTGGGGCAGGCGCGGGCGGCCTAAGGAGATCGGCAGTTCGATGGGCGCGGCGGGGTCCACACCCAGGAACTCAAACAGCCTCCGGGCAGTCTGCTCCTGGCCTCGCACGATGTCCTCCTCGAAGATGAGGACCAGGACGCGGCCGGGGTCGAACACGTCCAGGTAGCGCCGGATTTGGCCCGCATAGCGCCCTCTGTCCAGGTAGCTGAAGGCCAGACGGTGGAAGGTGTCCCTTTCGATACGCTCCGGCTCGGCCTCCAGCGCCTTGTCGAAAGGCAGGCTCTCGCGGAGCATCTGGAACCCGTGCCGATAGTGGGAAAAGGCGCGTGCCGCCGGACTGCGCAGAGTTATGACGATGCCGACATCGTGGCCCAAGGTCACGGCGATGCGTGAAGGGACCTCCGGCAGGTAGAGGTACTCGGGTGTCTTCTCACCGGTGGCGCGGTGTCCATCCCACGCTCCGAAGAAGGCCCTCTCGTAGTATGCGGGCCCCTGGGTGAAGAGCGTGTCCTCGTAGAAGAACTTGGTCTCGCGCGGCTGTGAGAAACACACATCGGGATGCTGCTCCAGCATCTTGGCCAGAGTTGTCGTGCCCGCCTTCTGGGCGCCCACGATGAGGAAGCTGGGAAGCATGGCGAAACGAGGCCAGGCTACATGATCTTTGCCATCGTCTGAGCCCCGGGACCGGCCCAGGCCGGTGCCCAGGCGCGTCGGCTAGCCTCGGCATACACGCCGATTCGCGCCGCCGGCCCGCCCGCCTGCAGCGCATGGGCAAGGAAGGCATTCGATGAGGCTGACCAGTGCCATGCTCGCCGATGCGGCCCAGGTAGTTGGGGGCAAGCTGTTTGTGCTGGGTGGGGCCTTCGACGTGATTGGTGCCCGCTCGTTCCCGGCTCTGCACCGTGGTCTGGCCGTGGTGCTGGTCGCCGAGATAGGTCCTGGTGACCGTAACCGGGACTTGGAGCTGTCTATGAAGCTTTTGGACGAGGACGGCAACGAGATCGGTGTCGAGTCGAAGGGTGTGATGCGGGTCGGGGCCCCCTCTTCACTTCCCGCCGGGGCCACCAGTCTGGTTCCTTTGGTGGGCAACTTCTTGGGGATCCGATTTCCGCACGCCGGCGGCTACGTGTTCATCATCGAGCACGATGAGGAGGAGCTGGCGCGTATCCCCTTCCGGGTCCGGGAGGCCCGGTGAGCCGACGCATCTTGACGCTACCCAATCTGGTGTCGGCGACCCGGGTGGCCATGGTCCCGGTCTTCTTGTGGTTGCTCTTCGGGCGCGACGACCCCACTTGGGCCGGCATCCTTCTCGCCATCATCGGGGCCACCGACTGGGTGGACGGTCAGCTGGCCCGGCGTCTGCATCAGGTCTCCGAGCTGGGGAAGCTCCTCGATCCGCTGGCAGACCGGCTGGCGGTGGCCGCCGCCGTGGTAGGAGGCTGGGTCGCTGGGGTGCTGCCGTGGCCCGTGGCGCTCGCTCTGACGGTTCGTGAGTCTGCGGTGGCGATCGGGGCCCTCGTGCTTGCCTGGAAGACGAGAGCCAAGATCGAGGTGCGGCCTATGGGAAAGGCGGCCACGCTTGGCCTCTACACGGGTATCGCCGCCTTCTACGGGTACGCGGGCACCAATCACCCTTTCTACATCTGGACGGCCTGGATCTTCGTCGTCCCCGCCCTCGTGCTCTGCTACGTGGTGGCCGGCCTCTATGCCGAAGACGCCCGGCACATGATGCATGACGCTCGTTAGGCTCACGCTGAAGCCGAGACGCAGGAGAGTGGAGTGAACGTCCCCGACGACCGGAGATACACGGAGCAGCACGAGTGGGCCCACATGGAGAACGGCAAGGTACGGGTCGGCATCACGGACTACGCCCAGGAGGCCCTGGGGGATGTGGTCTACGTCGGCTTCAGCGCCACCTCCGGGCCCGTCGAGGCCGGCGCCGTGATCGCCGAGGTCGAGTCCACCAAATCCGTGGCCGAGGTGTACGCCCCGGTCGCCGGCGCCATCGACGAGGTCAACGACGCTCTGTCCGAGCGCCCGGAGCTGGTCAACGAGGACCCGTATGGGTCCGGCTGGTTCGTCTCCATCGTCCCGGCCGACGCCGGCGCCATCGACGAGATGCTGGACGCCTCCGGCTACGAGGCGCTTCTCGACTGATTCGCGCGCCGGGCTCGCCGGTCTCCGGCGAGCCGTGGCTGCTGCTCTTGGCGGACCAGGCGGCCCGCGCGTAAGGTAGCCTCACGGCGCACGAAACCACGGAGAGTGAGGTGAGGTTTGGGCATTTCGACGACGAGAACCGCGAGTACGCCATCACCGACCCTGGCACTCCGACCAAGTGGATGAACTAATTCCTCGACACCAACCCGTGGGCCGTGATGGCAGAGACGCTCCTCGGCAACGGCGACCGGGCATACGAGTACTACTGGCAGATCAACTCTGCCGCCAAGAACGATCAGGCCGAGCGATACGAGATCGAGCCCTACGTCTATGCCCAGAACGTGTTCTTCGACGAGCATCCCCAAGCCGGCCTGGGCCGCAACTCGTGGCTCTCGGGGACGGCCTCGTGGTGCCATCAGGCGGCCACCCAATGGATAATCGGGATCCGGCCCACCTATGCCGGCCTCAGGGTGGCGCCCTGCATCGCCTCGGAGTGGGAGGGCTTTTCGGTCTCACGACGCTTCCGCGGTGCGATCTACAACATCACCGTGTCCCGGGGTGACGTGCCCGGGCCCACGATGACCGTCGACGGCGAACTGGTCGGCGGCGACGTGGTGGCGCCCGCCCCTGCCGGGACCACCGTCGAGGTGCAGATGGTGCTTCCGGAGGCGGGCTGAGAGGTCGGGCGGCGCGGGGGAGTGCCGCGGGCATCCTTCAAGCCCGGGTACAGGGTTCAGGGTTCAGGCACTACCATGCCGGGGATGGCAAAGCGAGAAGAGCCCCCCAGTGGTCCTCCCGAGGACGACGAGCCGGAACCGACCCTGATCTTCGACCCGGTCGAGGAGGTGCGGCGCATACGGGCCCTCGAGGCCGCGGCCGGCATCCCCGGCCTGGCCGGGTTCGCATTGGTCGTCACGGACGGCCCGCGCCGCGGCTTGCACTGGGATTTGAGCGAGGGCACAAGTGAAGCCGGTCGCAGTCCCAACTCGACGATCTTCCTCGACGACATCACCGTGTCCCGCCACCACGCCGCCTTCACGATCTCCCAAGGCACGCTCATCGTGCAGGACCTCGGCTCGACCAACGGCACATATGTGAACGGGGAACGAGTTGCCATCGCCACACTCAGCCCCGGTGACGAGGTCATAGTCGGTCGTTTCCATCTCGTTGTCGCGCGGGGCGCATGAGCGACGGCAGGACCCTCAACATCGGAGAGGTCATCGACCGACTTCGAGACGAGTTCCCCGACGTCACGGTCTCGAAGCTCAGGTTCCTCGAGTCTGAAGGCCTCGTGCATCCGGCGCGCAGCCGCTCCGGCTATCGCCAGTTTCACAAGGCCGACATCGAGCGGGTGCGCTACATCCTGCGCCAGCAGCGAGATCACTTCCTTCCTCTCAAGGTGATCAAGAAGAAACTGGCCACTTGGGAGCGCGGTGAGGAGCCGCCGCTACCGCTGCCCGGCGGCCCCCCGCCGGACGCCTACTTCGCCGTCAGCAGGGCACGGATGACCGCCAGCGAACTGGCCCAGGCGGCGGGCGTATCGATGGAGTTGATCAGCCGTCTTGTCGAACACGGCGTGATCGATCCCCGCAAAGGGGAGAAGGGCCCGGAGTTCGGCGACGACGATGCGATCATCGTGCGATCGGCCCATCGGCTCGTCTCGTACGGCCTGGAGCCCCGGCATCTGCGCTCGCTGCATCTCGCCGCCAACCGGGAAACGGATCTGCTCACCCAGCTGGCTGGGCCCCTGTTGCGGCACCCCAGTCCGGCCAACCGCCAGCGTGCCGCGGAGATCCTGGCCGACTGTGCACAGGCGGCGCGCGAGATGCAGGATGCGATGGTGCGGCTCCAACTGCGCGGCCTGGTCTCGGAGCCATGAAAGCGCTGGCCGCACTCGCCTTGACCGTCGGCATGTTCCACGTCGGACCCGTCAACCTCCCTCCGCCGCCCATAGCTGCCTTCCCCGATCACGAGCCTCCAGCGATCGACGCAGAGGCATGGGTGCTCTACTCGGTCGACGAGGGTGCGATCCTGCTTGCCGTCAATGCGGACCAGCTGCGGGCTCCTGCATCGGTGACGAAGGTGATGACGGCGCTGGTGGTCGTCGCCAACTGTGAACCGGATGAGCTGGTCACGATCAGCGCCAACGCCGCGGCCACACCGGTCGGCTTCGTCGGGCAGGCCGAGCTCAGGGAGGGGCAAGTGTGGACCGTCGAGGACCTGCTCGCCTACATCCTCGTGATCTCGGGCAACGACGGGGCGGTCGCCCTGGCCGAGCACGTCGCCGGCAGCGAGGAGGAGTTCGTCGCCTTGATGAACGACATGGCCGCGCAGCTCGCCATGGACTCGACGAGCCTCAGGAACCCGAACGGCCTGGATGCCGTGGGCCATCTGACCACAGCGCGCGATCTGATCCGTCTGGGGGTGGCGGCCGTCAGGGAGCCGCGCATCGTGGCGCTCACCAGCACCAAGTACGTCATCTTCGAGCTCAGCAGCGGTGGGGTCATCGAGGGAGAGAACACAAACAAGCTGCTGGGCAGCTTCCCCGGTGTGCTCGGCCTGAAGACCGGAGACACGGTGTCGGCAGGCCTCGTTCTCCTCTCGTATCTCCACGGCCCTCACGGCGATTACGTGGCCGTCGTGATGGGTGCCCAGAACCATATGATGGCCACACGGGAGCTGCTTGCCTACGCCCTCGACACTCTCGGGCCCAAGGATCATTTCTACTCGGTCGTTGCCGGCACCGACCTGCTGGCAGGGATGCCCGAATGGTTCCAGGCTCGAGCGGCGGCCGCCGGCCCTCTCAACGACGGTGGGGGCGCTCCTGCGGAGCACCCGCCGACCCCGGCGGAGCGGGCCTTGATCGCGCAGCTGAGGGACCTGTTGCCCGGCGTGCTCGGAGGTGACTCCGCCTAATGCGCCTCCTCGCCGAGGTTGTCGACCAGGCAACGATCTCGGCCCGCGTTGCCGAGTTGGGCGCGCAGATCCGTGCCGACTACCGGGACAAGCAGCCGGTGCTGCTCGGAGTTCTCAAAGGAGCGGTGCCGTTCCTGGCCGATCTGGTCCGGTACCTGCCGCCCCAGGTTGATGTCGACTTCCTCAGCCTGACCCGCTTCGGCTCGGAGGGCCGGGTGGGCATAGCGGTCGACAGCGCTACCTCCATCTCAGGACGCCACGTGCTCATCGTGGAGGACATCGTCGATACGGGCCTGACCCTCTCCTTTCTGGTGGGCCTGCTGGAGACGCGAGATCCGGCCTCCGTGGCCACGGTGACGTTCCTGGACAAGCGGACGCGGCGCATTCTCGAGGTTCCCCTCGAGTACAGGGGATTCGAAGTGGGGGACGAGTTCCTGCTCGGCTACGGGCTCGATTGGGAGGGGCGATACCGCAACGTACGCGGCCTGTGGGCCGTGCTCGATCTGGCCACGTTCAAAGAGGATCCGGACGCTCTGGCCCGCAAGGTATTCGGACCGGCCGGTGATAAGGTTGGAGCATGAGCGAAGGCATACCGGTCGAGCTCGTAGGCGTTCGAATCGAACTACCCACGAACCAGCCCATCGTGCTTCTCCGTGAGGTCGGCGGCACCCGCTATCTGCCGATCTGGATCGGCGCGAGTGAAGCCACCGCCATCGCGTTTGCACTGGAAGGTGTCGAGCCACAGCGCCCCCTCACCCACGACCTGCTGGCCGCTTCTATCGAAGCGCTGAACGCCAACGTCGACCGGGTCATGGTCACCGAGCTGCGCGACGGCATCTTCTACGCCGACCTGGTGTTCCGCAGCAACGGCACGGAGATAGTGGTCTCGTCGCGTCCCTCCGACGCCATCGCCCTGGCGGCGCGGACCGGTTCGCCCATCTTCGTCGTCCCCGCAGTCCTCGAAGAGGCTGGCGTGGAGATCCACGACGAAGAGGAGGAGGACGAGGTGGAGCGCTTTCGGTCGTTCCTCGAGTCCGTTTCGCCCGAGGATTTCGGCACCGCCGGCTGAGCTGTCGAGGTTCCTACCGCGCTTTTCCACAGGGGTTGTTGACAACTGGCATGCGCGCCATCTAGTTTCACGTCGGTAGTTCCACGTCGCGGAATTACGGTCGTGTAAGCTCTCGGGGGAGGTGAGCAAGGCCGTGACGGACGAAATGGGTTATCGGGCGCCTCAGGTGTGCAACATCGTCGGTATCACATACCGGCAGCTCGATTATTGGGCTCGAACGCAGTTGCTCACCCCCTCCATCCAAACGGCCCGCGGTTCGGGCTCACAGCGGCTCTACTCCTTTTCCGACATCGTGCAGCTGCGTGTGGTCAAACGCCTGTTGGATGCAGGCATGAGCCTCAACAAGATCCGCCAAGCCATGGAGATCCTGCGCAGTCAGCTCGACAGTGCAACTCCGCTCGCCGATGTGACCCTGCTTTCGGATGGGACGACGATCTACGCGGCGCACAGCGCGGACGAGCTCGTCGATGTGTTCCGAAGAGGCCAGGGCGTGTTCGGCATTGCAGTCGGGCCCGTGCAAGCGGAGCTCGAAGGTGAGATCCATCGGCTCTTTCCCAAGCGTCCGGTGGCCGCTGCTGGCACGGCCACCATGGAGGCGTGAGACCCTGATCGCAAACGACGACTTCCAGTTCCCTGCGGACACGGTCGACTTCGCCCACCAGAGTGAAGAGCAGTTTGCCCGCCTCCTGGACTTCTATGGAATCGACTGGGAGTACGAGCCGAGGTCCTTTGCCATCTCCTTCAACGGGAGCGGCGAGGCGACGAGCTATTTCACTCCCGACTTCTACTTGCCGGATGAGAACCTCTACATCGAGATCACGACGATGAACCAGAAGCTCGTCACCAAGAAGAACCGGAAGATAAGGCGGCTGCGCCAGCTCTATCCGGCCATCCAGTGCAAGATCTTCTACCAGCGTGACTACCTCCACCTCCTGGTCAAATACGGTCTTGAGGCCGAGAACGCCACCCAAGTGGCCGCACCGACCCGCATCCCCGGCCCTCCTCGGGTGAAGAACCTCGGAGAAGTCGAAACCGGCTGAGCTCGCCCGGAGGCTAGGCTTTCCCCGTGATCGGCAGCCCAGTCGCCGAGGCCCGCTCGCCGCTGCACAGCACCCACGAGCGGCTGGGGGGGCGCTTCGTCGTATTCTCCGGCTGGCTGCTGCCGCTGAGGTACGCGGGCACTCTTGCCGAGCACCAAGCCGTACGCAGCTCTTGTGGGGTCTTCGATGTCTCCCACCTGGGTCGCTTCTGGATATCGGGCGACGGCGCGACGGTGACCCTTCAGGAGCGTTTCTGCAACGACGTTGCTCTCGTGGAGCCCGGCCGTGCCCAGTACACCATGATGCTGAACTCCGATGGAGGCGTCATCGACGACATTATCGTGTGGCGCTGCGCCGACGAGGAGTACTGGGTCCTTCCCAACGCGGCCAACTACGAGGGGGTGCTCGCCGCCGTTTTGAAGGCGGCTCCGGGCCTGACGGCCGAAAGGCGTCGCGAGTCGTCTGCTCTCATCGCCGTGCAAGGACCGGATGCTCCCCGGGTTCTGGAGGAGGTGCTCGGGTGGCGTCCGCGCCGGTTTGGTGTGGACCGCGTCGACTTCGGCGGAGTGTCTCTCATGGCCGCCGGCACCGGCTACACCGGAGAGGTTGGCGGAGAGATCGCGGTTCCCAACGACTTTGCCGAGGCCTTGTTCCAGGCCCTGCTGGAAGCCGGCGCCGTCCCGTGTGGGCTCGGCGCCCGGGACACACTGAGACTCGAGATGGGCTATCCACTCTGGGGACAAGATCTCGACCAGGGCACGACGCCGCTGGAGGCCGGCCTGGGCTGGGTAGTGTCCTGGGATCACGACTTCATCGGGAAAAAGGCCCTCCAAGCCCAGCAAGAGAGCGGGCTTCGCAAGCGGCTCATCGGCTTTGCCTTCGAGGATCGCTCGGTCCCTCGGCACGGCTACGCGTTGCGTTGCGGGGAGTCGGTGGGGGCCGTCACCAGCGGCAACTTCAGCCCGAGTCTCGAGGTGGGCATCGGCATGGGATATGTGGCGCCCGACCCCGGCGATGACCTGGGAGATGAAGCAGGGGTCAGTGTCGAGATCAGGGACGTCTTTGTGAAAGCTCGACGCGTAGCCCCTCCGTTTGTCGAACGCTGATGGACTTCACTCCCCATACCGCTTCCGACGTCAGCGTCATGCTCGGACGACTCGGCATGTCGGATGTCTCGGATCTCTTTCAGCACCTGCCCGCCGCCGTCGTGGTCCAAGGCTCGCTCGACCTGCCTGCGCCTCTCGCTGAGGCCGAGGTGATGGCGCACATCGACGATCTGGCGTGCCGGAATCGCCGGGATCTCGTCTGTTTCGCCGGCGGGGGCATCTACGACCACTACCTGTCGCCCGTTGTGCGCTCGCTCACCATGAGACCCGAGTTCGTGACGTCGTACACGCCGTATCAGAGCGAGGTTTCCCAGGGCGTACTGCAGGCCCTGTTCGAGTACCAGTCGATGGTGGCGGCGATCACGGGGCTTCCGGTGGCCAACGCCTCCCTGTACGACGGTGCGAGCGCAGCCCTGGAGGCGGTGAACCTCGCCGTCGGTGCCACGGGCCGCAGTGACGTCTGGGTGTCGGCGGGCTTGCCCCCGGCGACTCGTCAGGTGATCGGCACCTTCGCCGACGCTCGGGACATCGACATCGTGGAGCATCGGGTGGAGGCCGGACGTACCGTGTGGGAGGAAGACGCCGACGGCGCGCCGGCGGCCGTGCTCTTCGCTCAGCCCAACTACCTAGGCGTCATCGAGGACTACGAGGCCGCCGTTCGCCTGGCCCACGATCGCGGAGCCCTCGCCCTGGCTCAGGTCGACCCCATGCTTCTGGGCGTGCTCCGCCCGCCGGGACATGCCGGCTGCGATGTCGCTTTCGGCGAAGGGCAGCCTCTGGGCAGTCCGCTGTCCTTCGGAGGGCCCGGGCTCGGCATCTTTGCCGCTGCTTCGAAGCTGCTTCGCCGTGTTCCGGGTCGCCTTGTCGGGCGCACCGTGGACGAGCGCGGCGCCGTTGCCTACACCCTGACCCTGCGCACGAGGGAACAGGACATCAGGCGCGAGAAGGCGACCTCCAACATCTGCACCAATCAGAGTCTGAACGCCATCGCTGCCGCCGTCCATCTGGCCTGGCTGGGCCCTGAGGGCCTCGCCGAGCTGGGCCGCCGGTCGATACGTGGAGCCCACTACCTGGCCGAGCGGCTCGCTCGCCTTCCCGGCGTCTCGCTGGCCGTGGAGCACGAGTTTGCTCGAGAGTTCCCCTTGTCGCTCCCCATGGACCCCCGCCAAGCCGTCGAGGCCATGGCCGAGCGTGGGTATCTGGCCGGCGTTCCCCTCGAAGACGAATTCCCGGACATAGCCAACGGTCTGCTCGTTGCCGTCACGGAGCGGCGCACACGGCAGGAGCTGGACGGCTACACGGCTGCGCTCGAGGAGGCGATCGCCGGTGGCTGAACCGGGAGGCAACGCCCGCAGCAGCCCCCTCATGGGTGGCGCCGCCGAGCCGACTCTGGTGGAGCTGTCGTCCCCGGGCCGAAAAGCATGGTCCTTGCCCACCCCAGATCTTCCCGTCGGCGACATCGCCCTACCCGAGGCGGCGGACCGGCCGCCGCCGTTGCCAGAGCTGAGCGAGCGTGACCTGGTCGCTCACTTCAATCGTCTCGCCCATCGCAGCTTCGGCGTCGACATTGGCGCCTACCCGCTCGGGTCGTGCACGATGAAGTACAACCCCAAGGTCTGCGACTGGGCCGCGGAGCATCCCGGGTTCCGCGACCTTCATCCGGCCGCTCCAGCCTCGCTCGTTCCCGGAGCGCTGGCCCTTCTCCTCGAAGCCGAGCGCATCCTCTGCGAGCTGACCGGCATGAAACGGGCAACCTTCCAGTCTCCGGCGGGCGCCGCCGGCGAGCTCACCGGCCTTCTCATCATGCGCGCCTACCACAAGGAGCACAACGGACCTCGTGCTCGAGTGGTGATACCGGACTCGGCGCACGGCACCAACCCGGCGTCGGTTGCGCTAGCCGGGTACGAAGTCGTGCACGTGCCCTCCAACGAGCGGGGCATGGTTGATCTCGAGGCCCTGCGCGCTCTTCTCGACCAGGACGTCGCCGGGCTAATGCTGACCAACCCCAACACCCTGGGTCTCTTCGAGGAGGACATCCTCGCCATCGCCGACGCTGTGCATGCCGTAGACGGTCTGCTCTACTACGACGGCGCCAACCTGAACGCAATTCTCGGGGTTGCCCGCCCGGGCGACATGGGGTTCGACATCGTGCACTCGAACCTGCACAAGACGTTCGCAACGCCTCATGGCGGCGGCGGCCCCGGAGCAGGCCCGGTTGCGGTGGCGGATCGCCTCGTGCGCTACCTGCCGGGCCCGCTTCCCGAGCAGCGCAGCGACGGGTCCCTGGGTTGGACCCGGCCCGAAGCCTCCATCGGACGGGTGCACGGCCAGCATGGCAACTTCGGAGTGGTGGTGCGGGCTCTCGCCTACATGAGGGCGCTTGGGGGAGAGGGCCTGCGCCGGGTCGCCGAGCGTTCGGTTCTCAATGCCCGCTATTTGGCCCTACTAATGGGGTCCGACTACGACGTTCCCTTCCCAGGGCCCTGCATGCACGAGTTTGTCGTTTCTACAGCAACGCTCAAGCGGGAAACGGGACTGCGAGCCGTGGACGTGGCCAAGGCGGTCCTCGATTTCGGTTTTCACGCCCCCACGATGTACTTCCCTCTAATCGTGGACGAAGCCTTAATGGTGGAACCGACCGAGACGGAGAGCCGAGAGACTATGGAGAGTCTCGCTGCAGCTTTCCGCGCCGTGGCCGATAACGCTCGTGCCCGGCCCGAGGAGATCGATGATCATCCCGCACACACTCCGGTGCGAAGGACCGATGATGCGGCCGCGGCGCGTCGGCCCGTACTCACGTGGTTCATGGAGGTCGAATGAGCAAGGGAATGGGCGTCGACGTCGGGGGGAGCGCGATCAAGGGTGCCGTCATCGACCTGGAGACCGGAGCCCTTGTCACCAAACGGTTCAAGCACAGCACTCCCCAGCCGGCGACGCCCGACGCGGTCATCGATCGTGTCGCCGACATCGTGCGAAGCTGCGAGTGGCAAGGGCCGGTCGGCTGTGGGCTTCCGGGGGTCATCCGTTCCGGCCTCGTGGACTCCGCTCCTCACCTGGACCAGTCGTGGCTCGGCGTCAACGCGGTGGATCTGCTCGCGGCGGCACTGGGCATGCCGGTGGTCACGCTCAACGACGCGGCCGCCGCAGGAATTGCCGAGATGCGCTTCGGGGCCGGCAAGGGCCGGATGGGAACCGTGCTGCTGCTCACCCTTGGGACCGGCATCGGCAGTGCTCTCTTTGTCGACGGCACGCTCATACCCAACACCGAGCTCGGCCACGTGGAGATGTGGGGAGGAAGGGCCGAAGAGAGAGCATCGGCTACGGCTCGCAAGACGGCCGGGCTGTCCTGGGGCGAGTGGGCTGCGCTTCTCACCGAGTACTTCAACGCGCTCGATAATCTCCTCGCACCCGATCTCATCATCGTCGGCGGGGGTGTGAGCCGCAGCCACCAGAAGTTCCTTCCCTTGGTGCGCACCCGCACAGAGGTCGTCCCGGCCCGGCTCTGCAACAATGCCGGCCTCATCGGTGCCGCTCTGGTTACGGTGCCGGACGCGCTCTAGGCGATCCGCCGCCGGCATCCGGGGGAGACTCGGATGTACGCTCGGCCGGCTTCAGCAGCGGGTCAGTGTCGGCCGTAGCCGGCCTCGACCCGCTCCAGCACTTCTCGGCGCGTGTGCTCCTCGCAGAAGGCGGATGCCGCGGCGGTGCGCGTGACTGCATGCAGGTCGTCGACGGTGAACCCATGGTGCCGCATCACTAGATCGAACTCCCTGCTCATCGATGTCCCGCTCATGAGGCGGTTGTCGGTATTCAGGGTGACGGCGAAGCCGGCTCGGTACAGCAGGCCGACGGGATGATCCTCCAGGGAAGCGACGGCGCCGGTCTGCACGTTCGAGGAGGGGCAGATCTCGAGGACGATCCCTTGGGCCTTCAGCGCAGCAGCGACCGGACCGAGCTGGGTCAGCTCGCCGCCGGCAACGAGGGCATCCTCGATGACGCGAACGCCGTGGCCGAGCCGTTCGGGGCCACAGCCCAGGGCGTCGGCCAGGCTGTCGACACCTGCACCCTCTCCGGCGTGGAGGGTGAGGTGCAACCCGGCGTCGATGGCGGCGCGACACGCCGCAGCGTGCATCGAGGCTGGGTAGCCGGCCTCGGGGCCGGCGAGATCAAAACCCACGACACCGTTGTGCCGAAAAGACGCTGCCAGCCGAGCCACATCGAGTGAGTCGGTGTGCTGGCGCATGGCAACCACGATCACGAAGGCGGGCATTCCGGTGGCGTCGGTGCCCGAGGCCAACCCGCACAGCACGGCGTCCAAGACCGCATCCGGTGTCAGGCCTTTTTCGCAGTGCAGCATGGGGGCGAAGCGGATTTCGGCGTAGACGCCGCCGTCGGCGGCCAGGTCGACGACGGCCTCGTGAGCGACGCGGTCCAGAGCGGTGGAGGTCTGCATGACGGCGAGCGTCTGCCTGAACGCCTCCAAGTAAGCCTGCAGGCTCGCCCCGTTCCCCTGATGAAACCAGCGGCGCAGGGAGTCCGGGTTCGAGGTGGGAAGCCCGGTGTACCCCACC
Organism: uncultured Acidimicrobiia bacterium; assembly: GCA_964633975.1. GTDB lineage: Bacteria > Actinomycetota > Acidimicrobiia > Spongiisociales > UBA11373 > CAZWKX01. The sequence goes on along the minus strand of CAZWKX010000005.1, from coordinate 18,169 downwards.
TCCTCGGCAAGCTCCAACACCGTCTCCGGACGCAGCCCACCGTCGAGGTGATCGTGCAGCACGACCTTTGGAAGGGCTTCGAGGTCGAGGTCTCTCATGTGCCGAGGCTAGCGCTGCTCAGGCGGACAGCCACCAGCGCCGTTCTATGAGCGGCTCGTCCAGAACTGTCTCGTGCAAGGTCTCTCCGGGAACGAAGCCCTGGTCCTCGTAGAAGCGCTCTCCTTCCACGTTGCCCAAGATCACGTCGGCGCATACCGGCAAACCGGGCGCGAGCGCCTGGACCGTAGCAAGAAGGCACAGTGCTGCGGTGGCGGCATCTCGCTCCGGGTCGACGGCGATACTCCTGAGCAGGATGTGCCCATCTGCCACCTCGGCATCGGCGAAGCCGGCGACGCCTCCTTCATTCTCGGCCACGAGCACACATCCGCTCAGCAGCCGTCGCTTCAGCGACGAAGGCGAGAAGTCACGCCTGAGGAGCCCCGAGATCGTTGCGGGTGCCAGCAGCCCGTCGTACGCCTGCCAGTGGGTGAGGTCGGCGACCCGGCCGATGGCGAGCAGATCGTCCCGAATGGCTTTTCGCACCTGCATCCCCACTCAACCTACACCGCCTCTCCTTCGCGGTGAGGGCCCATTCCCTACACTGAGAGCGGTCGCCGCTGTGGGAGGAATCGTGGAGAACGAGGGGCACAGCGCGGCGTCCGATGCAGGGGATCCTGTGTCGGACCCGGCGGACACATTGGACCTGCAGACCGCCAGGCGTTTGCTCGAGGAGCGGGCGCGGCGCATCAGCGAGCTGGAGAGCCTGCGCGCCCGCCTCGTAGCTCGTGAGGCGCGCCTTGCCACGGTGGAGGCCGAACTTGCTGCACTGCAGCGGGCCCGTGAGGCGGAGGTTCGGCACCTACAGACGCGCATAGAGCAGCTCGAACGCCTCTATCCGGAGCTGCTCGGACGCGACGAGCGTATCGCCTCGCTGCAGGAGCAGCTCGATGCCGTCTCGGAGGCGGCAGCGCGCACCGCCGTCCCCACAGCATCCGCCGGTGGCCCTCCCGGGTCTGATGCGAGAGGCTCTCACGCATACGCAGATTGGGAGCGTTGGTTCCGCGAGAGACTCGACGAGCGCACGGACGCCCGTCTTGCCCGGCTCGAGGCGACCACCCGCCATCAGCAGGAGGTCCTGGTGGAGAAGGAGGCACTCATCGCCGATCTGGCAAGCCGGCCTTCGGTAGAAGTCGAAGAGGGACCCGACGACTTGAAGAGGATCAAAGGCATTGGTCCGGCCATCGAGAAGCTACTGCACGAGATGGGCATCGCTTCGTTCCAGCAGCTTGCGAACCTCAACGAGATCGAAGTCGAGTTGATAGCCAATCAGCTCGACGCGTTCCGCGATCGGATCTGGCGGGACGGCTGGATCGAGCAGGCGCGCCTGCTCGCCGAGCGCCGTCGTGGCGGGGGAGCGGGCGGCGACAATCGAGACGCCTCACCCGGCGAGTGACGGACGGGCCGGCGAGCGGAGGCGTTCGCCGGATCCGGCCTCCCCTTGAGACCGCAGAGTCCCGACGGGCTCGGCATTCGGTCATTTGGCCCACCGCTGGTGCAGCCTGTCGACATCCTATGCCTTGTGTTGTCCTGTATTGGCTACTACAGTCTGCATAGAGTGCACTAAACTACATAGGATGCAGGAGGACCGATGGCGGCACGTCTGCTGACTACCCGTGATCTTCAGGAGTTCATGAGCGTCGACAAGTCGACGATCTACAGGATGGCCGAGGACGGCCGGCTCCCTGCCGTCAAGGTGGGTCGGCAGTGGCGGTTTCGGGAAGATCTCGTGCTGGAGTGGCTCAACTCGCGAGGCTCAAGCGCAGTTTCCGGGCCGCGGCCGGCAGGTGATCTTCTCACCATGCTTCCGCCGGCATCTGCCCAGGCGCTGGCCGACCTGATCGCCGAGAGCTTGGGAACCATGGTGATCCTGGCCGACATGGAGGGCCAGGTCGTCACCGAGGTCACCAACCTATGTGGCCTCTTCGGCGCGGTGCACCACCTTCCCGGTGTGATGGAGCGGTGCACCGGCGGGTGGAGGACACTTGCCTCGCAGCTGGATCTGGAGCCGCGTTGGCAGCCGACGCACCTCGGGTTCCTCTGTGCCAGGAGCCTCATACGTGTCGGGGACGAGCTCAAGGGCGTCGTCATCGCCGCCGGTGTCGCCCCCGACCAATGGCCGCCCGATGCGGCAGGTGTCGCCGCCATAGCCGCGGAGACCGGAGCCCCCGTCGAGACCATCGCTGCGCACATAGAGGAGGTGCACCACCTCACCCCCCAGGAGCGCAACCGCGCGCTGCAACTCCTCCCACGTGTCGGAATCGTCATCTCACACATGGCGAGCGAGCGAGGCATCTTGATGAGCCGGCTGGAGGCCATCGCCGTGCTCGCCGGCGAGAAGGGAAGCCCGACATGAAGAAGCTTCTGGTCCTGGGGGCCGGAACGGCCGGGACCATGGTGGTCAATAAGCTGCGGCCCCGGCTCGACGAGGAATGGCAGATCACGATCGTCGACCAGGACGAGATCCACAACTACCAGCCCGGGTTCCTGTTCATTCCCTTCGGCATCTACAGGGAGAGCGACGTCGTTCGCCCTCGCAAAGACTTCATACCTCAGGGAGTCGTACCGGTCTGCTCCGGCATCGAGCTCATCGACCCCGACAAGCAGCGGGTGGATCTGGCCAACGGGACCAAGCTGGAATACGACTACCTGGTCGTTGCCACCGGAACCCACCCGCGGCCCGATGAGACGCCGGGACTCGACGGCCCTGCCTGGCGCGATACCGTGCACGAGTTCTACAGCCGTGAGGGCGCAGTGGCGCTGGCCGAACGGCTCAAGACCTGGCAAGGGGGGCGCCTGGTGGTGAACATCATGGAGACCCCCTTCAAATGCCCGGTGGCACCACTCGAGTTCACTTTCCTCGCCGATTGGTGGTTCGCCGAGAAGGGCCTCCGGGATCAGGTGGAGCTGGTTTTCGCCACCCCTCTCGGCGGAGTTTTCACCAAGCCGATCGCCTCCAGCCACCTGTCGCACATCCTCGAGGAGAAGAGGGTGGCGGTGGAAACGGATTTCTACGTCGAGCGGGTCGACACCGGGAGCCGCAAGCTGGTTTCGTATGACGAGCGCGAAGTTCCCTACGACCTCCTCGTCACCGTCCCAGTCAATATGGGCGCCGACGTCGTCGGCCGTTCCGGACTCGGCGACGAGCTGAACCACGTTCCGGTCGACAAGCACACCTTCCTCTCCAAGAGCTACTCCAACATCTTCGCCATGGGTGACGCTGCCGATCTCCCCACCTCAAAGGCCGGCTCGGTGGCGCACTTCTCGGTGGAGATCTTCGCCGAGAACTTCCCCAGGCACGTGGAAGGCCTCGAGATGCTGGAACGCTTCGATGGGCACTCCAATTGTTTCATAGAGTCGGGGCACGGCAAGGGCCTGCTCATCGACTTCAACTACGACACCGAGCCGCTGCCCGGCAAGTTCCCCCTTCCCGGTGTCGGCCCCTTCTCGCTGCTCCAAGAGACGGTGACGAATCATTGGGGAAAGATGATGTTCCGTTGGGTGTACTGGAACCTCCTGCTGCGAGGCCGCCAGATACCTCTCCCGGCGGAGATGCTGATGTACGGGAAGGTGAGGTGAGCTCGATGGCCGCCACCGCCGCCACCAACCGGCTCGACGCCGTCGAATCCAGAATCGATGCTCTGGCCGCCGAGGTCGGGTCGCTGGGCGAGTTCCTCCGGGATCATGCGCAGCGCCGCCGGCGCTGGGACGAGCTGCGCTCCGACCTGGCCCCGATCGCCGGTGAGGCACTGGAGTACGCGAGCCGCGAGCTCGACGAGGTCCGCGACTTCGTCGAGCCGGCCGATTTGCTCCGGCTGGCCAAACGGCTGCTGCGGGACCTTCCCTATCTGGAGGCGCTCCTCAACCAGGTGGAGAGCCTCCAGCAGCTCGGCGCCGACCTGGCCCCACTCACGGGAGAGGTGGCCGTCGCTCTCATGGCGCGCCTCGACGAGATGGAGCGCAGGGGCTACTTCGCCTTCGCCAGAGGCTTGTGGAACGTGCTCGGTCGTGTCGTCACTTCGTTCACCGAGCATGACCTGGTCCGGCTGGGGGACAACGTCGTTCTGATCCTCAACACGGTGAAGGAGCTGACGCAGCCTGAGATGATGCGGCTCGTGCAGCGGGCGGCTCAGGGGATGCGGCAGACGCAGGGGGAGGAGATCGGGCTGCTGCGGCTCCTTTGGCGCATGCGCAGCCCGCAGGTACGACGCGGGATGAGCCGCGCACTAAAGGTTCTCGAGTCGCTCGCCGAGCCGGCGGCACTCGACGCGCTGCCCGGAGGCAGCGAATCAGACAACGAATAGGAGAAGACGAATGGCCAGCGTGACCATCGCCGGGCAAGAGGTCCACATCAACGAAGAGGGCTTCATGACCGATCCCAGCGAGTGGAACGAAGAGATAGCGCGCTTCCTGGCTCGCCAGATCGGCATTGACGAGCTCACGGAGGACCACTGGGCAGTGATCCGGTTCCTTCGTGCCGACTTCGCCGAACAGGGAGAGACCGCCACGTTGCGGCGGGTGTCGACATCGGCCGGTGTGCCGACGAAGCAGCTCTACGAGCTGTTCCCCAACAAGCCGGCCCGCAAGATGGCGTACGTTTCCGGGCTTCCCAAGCCCAAGGGCTGCGTGTAGGGCATTTCAGGCAGAAGGAGCCAGACGACATGACGACAGCACCTGAGGGGTTCTTCACCCCCGATTTCGACGACAGTACCGACCGCAAGCTCTGCATCATCTGCTCCAAGGGCACGCTGGACATGGCATACCCGGCTCTCATCATGGCCAACGGCGCTCTGGAGGAAGGCATCGAGGTGCACCTCTTCTTCACTTTCTGGGGGCTCGACATCATCCGCAAGAAGACGGTCGACAAGCTGACCGTTACGCCGGTGGGCAACACCGCCATGCGCATGGGCGGCACTTCGCTCGCCATGCCGCAGCTGCTCGGGGTTCTCCCCGGCATGTCGAGCATGGCCTCATGGATGATGAAGCGCAAGATCGCCGGCATCGACATTCCCACGGTGCATGAGTTCATCACCCACGTTGCCGATGCCGGCGCCCACCTGTGGGCCTGCAAGGCGTCGGTTGACATGATGGGGCTCAGCGGCGGCGACTTCGTCGACGAGGTCGAGGAGACCATCAACGTGGCGCGATTCCTGAAGCTCAGCGAAGGTGCCCAAATGCTCTTCGTCTGAGTGTCACGTGCGCCGTGCCACCGCCGACGCGGTGGCTCCGGCGTCGGCGTCGGGCTCTTGTCCCACCAGCAGGCTGCGCGCCAGCGCCAGCGGATCGGTACCGTCAGCGAGACGGACACCCATCGGCCGCCGAATCCAGGCGCGGAGCAGCTCCGGAGCCACACCATCGTGCTCCATCAGCAGGTACGCAAGGGTGTCGGTCCAGAGCCAGGCCACTGACGTCTCCTACGGCGACGGTCACAAGGTAACCCCTGTGTCAAGAGCGCTGGACCTGGGGAAACACACTGGTGTAGGTCGATGCGTCAGATACTCTCCGGTCCTGCCCAACCGGGGAGAGCGCATGGAGAAGGCCAGTTTCGCGGCAGGCTGCTTCTGGGGAGTCGAGGATGCCTTTCGTCGTGTCGACGGCGTCGTCGACACTCGTGTCGGCTACGCCGGAGGCGAGACCGAGAACCCCACATACGAGGCGGTCTGCAGCAACGGCACCGGCCACGCCGAAACCGTTGAGATTGCCTACGACCCGGAGATCATCAGCTACGAGGAGCTGCTCGAGCTGTTCTGGGGCGTGCACGACCCCACCCAAGTGAATCGCCAAGGCCCCGATGTCGGGACCCAGTACCGATCCGTAATCTTCGTGCACAACGCCGAGCAGGAGGTGGCGGTGCGGCGCTCGGTCGAGACACTCCAGGCGTCCGGCCGATTCGATTGCCCCATCGCCACCGAGATCGTCCCGGCTTCAGAGTTCTACCAGGCCGAGGACTACCATCAGCAGTACTACGAGAAGCGATTCGGCTAGACGCCGGCGCTCTCGGCGCTGTCCTCCGGCAGGTTAACGTGCCATCTCCACAGGAAGTAGGAGAGGATCCCGAGCAGCACCTGCAGGAAGTAGGTGAGGGCCCTGTAGAGGAGAACCGCGGCAACGATCGCGGCGTCGTAGCGGGGATCGGCTGCGGCGATCTCGAGTGCCAGAGCCATGCCGACTTCGGTGACGCCGAGGCTGCCCGGTGTTATCGGCACGGCCGTAGCCAGGGTGACGACGGCGAAAGCGCCTAATGCCTCGGGCCACGAGATGACGCTTGGAGGTACCTCGAGTACCCGAAGGGCGCTGAGCAACACCCAGAACAGCGACAGGTAGCTGACGATGGTGGCCACGGTGAGCAGGTGCCAGCGGCGCCGCAGCAGGCCTGCGCTCGATTCCCGGAAATGGCTGAAACGCTCGTCCCAGCCTTCGACCGGGGGCTTGCGGACCAGGCGTCTCAGCCTTGAGTACCAGCGCGCCAGAGTCCGGCCGATGAGGCGGGCGAAACGATCGCTGGTGGTGACGAACACGAGCGCCACGATGGAGACCACAAGAAGGGCCAGCCCGGTGAGAGCCGCCGACAAGAGGCGGGCGTCGGTGCCACCGCGAAAGGCCAGGATCAGCAGCGCCGCCGAAGGCAGGGCAAACTTGGCCAGTGTGGTCCACCACCCGGTGAGCACCGCGGCCAGGGCTATGGCCGCCGCCCCATGGCCGAACGACGCCAGCACGGCATAGGTGACGCCGACGCCCACAAGGCTCCCGGCCGGCAGCGTGTTCGTGACCGCGGTCGAGATCTGCCCGGTGTGATAGGCCTGGCTCAGGCTCAGCCCCGGTAGGGCGGCCATCATCACGAACTGGTAGGTGAGAATGTTCCAGGCGGAGAAGGCGATGAGGATGACGACTTCGGCAAACGTCAGCGAGCGCACGTGCCGCCACACGTCGCCGTACTCGGCAAACTGGGGCAGCACGATGACCAGCAGCACGGCGGCAATGGCAAGCGGCGCCACCGTCTTGAAGATGCGGAGCGCCCGGCTCTTCGAGGTCCTTGCTCCGGCGGCCTCACCGGTCCTCATGTGCGAGACCCTACCCGCTGGTCATGGCGCCATGCTCGACTTCGGTGGCATGATGATGCCATGGCCGTGTCGCTCGAGGGCAGGCTCTTGGTGGCCGGGCCCGGGCTCATCGATCCGAACTTCTGGCGCGCCGTCGTGCTGGTGTGCCGCCACGATGACGACGGGGCTTTAGGCCTCATCCTGAATCGCCCTGCCGAACTTCCGGTGGGCGACCTGCTTCCCGGTTGGGTCGAAGCTCTCGCGGGCCCCGAGGTCGTCTTTGTGGGCGGCCCGGTCGAGCCGGAGATGGCGGTGGCGTTGGCCCGGCTCCTGCCCGAATACGCCGGCCGAGCCGAGTCTGATACCTGGACTCCGATAGACGATCGGCTCGGGCTCCTGGATCTGTCGGTAACGCCGGGCGACGAGGTCGGTGCTCTCGAGTCCCTACGAGTCTTCGCCGGATATGCGGGGTGGACGGACGGCCAGCTCGACTTTGAAGTGGCCTCCGGCGACTGGTTCATTCTCGACTCGCGGCCCGACGACCCCTTTTCCGGTGAGCCGGTGGACCTGTGGCGCACCGTGCTGCGGCGGCAGCACGGCCACCTGGCGTTCTTCGCCGATTTCCCGCCGCACCCCTCACTCAACTAGGCACCAGAGGCCAGGCGTTTTCAGGCCGGCATTAGACAACCGAGATGCCCGGTAGCACGGGTGCGCGCTCATGGGCCTGCGTGGAGGGCCCTCACCGCGTCGATCGTGTCGGCGTCGTCGGCCGTCTTGTCATGCCGGTAGCCCTTGACCCGGCCGAAACGCAACGCGACGCCACCCGGATAGCGAGGTGATGCCTGCACCCCGTCGAAGGCCACCTCGACGACTTGCTCCGGCCGCACGTGGACGACGTGTCTCTCACGGTGCGTCTCCAGCTCGAGGAACCTCCGGGTTTGCCACTCCAGCATCTCGTCGGTGAGCCCTTTGAAGGTCTTGCCGAGCATGACGAATCCACCGGCGTCGGGATCCCGTGCCCCGAGGTGCAGATTGCTCAGCCGGCCCCGCCGGCGGCCCGTTCCCCACTCGACGGCCAGCACCACCAGATCGAGCGTGTGCGCCGGCTTCACCTTGAGCCATGTGGCCCCGCGCCGGCCCGCCTCGTACTTCGCCTCGAGTGATTTGACCATCACGCCTTCGTGCCCCAGGTCGAGCACTCGCTCGTAGAAGGCGGCGGCTTCATCGGCAGAATGGGTCACCGCCCGGGGCACCAGCAGCGCCGGGTGCAAACGAGCCTCTAGGGCCGCAAAACGCTCAGCACCGGGGCGATCGATGAGATCCATGCCGTCGAGGTGGAGGCAGTCGAAGAAGAGCGGCGTGAGGGGCAGGTACGGCGCATCGGCGCTCATCTTGCCGCCCAGTCTGCCCATGGTCACCTGAAAGGGATGAGGCCTGCCGTCGCGTCGCAGCGCTACCACCTCACCGTCGAGGATCAGTCGCCGTGCCGGAACGGAACGTGCCGCCTCCACTACCTCGGGCACCTGAGCGGTGATGTCTCGAAGGGTCCGTGTGTACACGGCGACCTGCTCACCGTCCCGGTGCACTTGGGTCCGAGCCCCGTCGATCTTGGCTTCGAGAGCCGCCGAGGGCAGCCTGGCCAAGGCCGCATCCAGGTCGGGAGCCGTCTGCGCCAACATCGGCCGTAGTGGACGGAACAGGGTTAGTGAGAATTGCCCGAGCGCTTCCCGCCCTCCGCTGCGGGCCGCCGTGGCAATCGTTCCCAGGTCGCCGCTCACCATCAGGGCACGGCGCACCGCGTCGGTCGGTGTCTCGAAGGCGCGGCCGATCGCTTCGACGACCAGGCCCTCCAGGGCGCCCTGGCGCAGCTCGCCCAGTATCAGGGCTTGTAGGAAACCCTGCTGCGGCTCGGTGGCGCGGTTGAACAGCGATTCGAGCGCTTCGATACGTCGCGTCGTGCTTCCCGGGCCGGATGCCGCGGCCGCTTGGCGCAGCACGGTGTCGACCTCGTTGATGGTCAGCGTGGGTGGGGGAGAGGCCGGAGTCGATTGCACCTCCTCGAGGGTCCGCCACCCGATGCCCAGGCGCTTCAGCGGGCGCTCCCCGGCGAGGAACGACGCACCAAGCGCTATCTCGTCGTCGCCCAGACTCCTCAGGTAGGCGGCCAGCAGCTCGATCTTGGCCGAGCGCGAGGAAGTCAAACGCACGGCCTCCGATGTCATCACGAGATCGTGCAGGAGCATGGCCCGGAATCTAGAGGCTGGCGCCGGGCGTGGCTGGACCGATCAGCGGAGCCGTGGATCGGCCACGTTCGGATCGATCTCGTACCGGACGATGGCGTCGGTGACCACGGACGGCTCCAGGCTGCCCGCCTCGGCTAGGCCCGCGAGCACAGCCACGACGGTGTGACCCCAGTCAATCTCGAAGAAGCGGCGCAAACCCTCGCGCGTGTCGCTGCGGCCGTAGCCGTCGGTGCCCAGGGGAGTGAGCCGCGTCGGTACCCAGCGAGCGATTTGGTCCGGCACCATCTTCATGTAGTCGGTGATCGCCACCACCGGGCCGCGCAGCTCTCCGAGCATGCGGGTGACGTAGGGGACTCGTGCCGTTTCCTCGGGGTGGAGCCGGTTCCATCGCTCCGCGGTCAGTGCTTCTTCGCGCAGTCGTTTGTACGAGGTGGCACTCCACAGCTCGGCTCCGATGCCGTAGTGCTCCGCTAGCTCGGCCTGGGCCCGTCGAGCGGCTCCTTGAAGGCTGCCGGAGAACAGGATGGCGGCACGCTTCGCCGTGCCGGTGGGGACGTCGGCCCATTTGTAGAGGCCGGCGATGATCCCGTCGTCGGACCCCTTCGGCTTCGCAGGCATGGCGTAGTTCTCGTTGTACAGGGTCAGGTAGTAGAAGACGTCCTTGCCTTCCGGACCGTACATGCGGTGCAGCCCGTGCTCGACGATGGTGCTCATCTCGTAGGCGAAGGCCGGGTCGTAGGCCTCACAAACCGGCACCGTGGAAGCGAGCACATGACTATGGCCGTCTTGGTGCTGGAGGCCTTCGCCGAGCAGTGTGGTGCGGCCTGCCGTCGCCCCCAGGAGGAACCCGCGGGCTCTGGCGTCACCGGCGAGCCATATGAGATCGCCGACACGTTGGAAGCCGAACATCGAGTAGAAGGCGAAGAACGGCACCATGGGCACGCCTCTGGCGGCGTAGCAGGTGGCGGCGGCGATCCACGACGCCATGGCGCCGGCTTCCGTGATGCCCTCTTCGAGGATCTGACCGGCCTGCGACTCCTTGTAGGAGAGAAGCAGATGGTGGTCGACCGGCTCGTAGACCTGGCCCTGCGAGGCGTAGATCTCCAGCTCCTTGAACAGGGCGTCCATGCCGAACGTGCGGCCCTCGTCGGGGATTATCGGCACCACACGATCACCGAACCCGGGGTCCCGGGCCAGATTCCGCAGCAAACGAGTGAACGCCATGGTCGTGGACACTTCGGTGGTGCCCGAGCCGGCGTCGAATTCGGCGAAGGGCTCGTGGTCGGGTAGCCCCAGAGGCCGGCGCACGTTCACCACCCTGCTGGGGAGCGGGCCGTTGAGAGCCTTACGGCGCTGAGCGAGGTACTGGAACTCGGGGGAGTCCTGGGGCGGCCTGTAGTACGGGGGCTCGAGGCCCTCGATGAGCGCATCATCGGGGATCTCGTTCTGAAGCTCCAGCCGATCGCGCAGCAGCAGGAGCTGATCGTTGGTCAGCTTCTTGATCTGGTGGGTGGCGTTGCGTCCCTCCACGTCGGGGCCCAGGGCCCAGCCTTTTACGGTCTTGGCCAGGATGACGGTTGGGGCGCCGCGAAGCTCGGTGGCGTACTTGTAGGCGGCGTAGAGCTTGCGGTAGTCGTGGCCGCCCCGTCGCAGGGCCCAGATCTCATCGTCGGTCATGTGCTCGACCATCTTGCGGAGCCGGGGGTCCGGCCCGAAGAAGTGCTCCCGTACGTAGGCGCCGTCCTCGGCCTTGTAGCGCTGGTACTCGCCGTCGACGCAGGTGTTCATCCTGTTAACGAGCACGCCGTCGACGTCACCGGCCAGCAGCGGATCCCAGTTGGAGCCCCAGATCACCTTGATGACGTTCCAGCCGGCGCCGCGGAACATGGCCTCGAGCTCCTGAATGATCTTGCCGTTGCCCCGCACCGGCCCGTCGAGACGCTGGAGGTTGCAGTTCACCACCCAGATCAGATTGTCGAGCTTCTCGCGGGAGGCGAGGGAGATCGATCCCAGGGTCTCGGGCTCGTCCATCTCGCCGTCTCCGGCAAAACACCAGACGCGGGACTCAGAGGTGTCGTCGATGCGGCGGTTGTGGAGATACTTGTTAAAACGGGCCTGGTAGATGGAGTTGATCGGCCCCAGCCCCATCGAGACAGTGGGATATTCCCAGAAGCCCGGCATGAGACGCGGGTGGGGGTACGAGGAGAGCCCGCCGTCGATCTCACGCCGGAACCGGTCAAGGTCGGCTTCATCGATGCGATGCTCGACGAAGGCGCGGGCGTAGATGCCGGGGGCGGCGTGACCTTGAACGTAGACGTGGTCGCCGGGTTCGCCGTCCGCCTTTCCCCGGAGGAAGTGATTGAACCCGACCTCGTACAGCGCCGCTGATGAGGCGAACGTGGAGAGGTGCCCGCCGATGGCGTCGGCCTTCTTGTTTGCCCTCACCACCATGACTGCGGCGTTCCAGCGGATAAAGCGCCGAATACGCCTTTCGAGGTACTCGTCGCCGGGGAACCAGGCCTCCTCTTCGGGCGGGATGGTGTTGATGTACGGTGTGCTTACCGCGGCGGCGACGCCGACGTTGCGGCTGCGGGCGCGCTCGATGAGCTTGGCCATGAGGAAGCGGGCACGAGCCTGCCCGCCCTCGTCGATGATCTGGTCGAGGGCGTCGACCCATTCCTGGGTCTCTTCCGGGTCGACATCGGGGAGCTGGTGGTGGAACCCGTCGATGATCATGCGGCTCCGGTCGTCGTGCGGAGCCGAGGATACCGAGGCCACAGGTACAGACGAGGGACATCTGCAAGCATGGCGAACGGCCTACAGAATCTCTTCGACCAGGCCGACCACGGCGGCGAGGGCCACGACGACGATCCGGGGCAGCGCCAGCGCCACGAGCCCTAGGCAGAGGGGATGAGCAGGCGTGCCGAACCGACCACGTCTGTGATGAGCTTCCTCGCCTGGTCGCCGTGGTGGTGTAGATCGGCTAGAGCGCCAAGCATCGAGCAGATGCCGTCGCTGGCTGCTGCGCTGGTCTCTTTACTCGCTGTCTCGACTGTGCCTCCGGCCCGCTCTTCAATCCTCTAGCGCAGGCTGACCAGCCGACTTACCCGGCGTGAAAATCCGTGAATGATGAATCCCGGCACCATCAGGAGCAGGAGAAGCGGTGATCAGGCGAGTGCCACCTTCCACGAAGCGAACACCCAGGTGCGAAGCAGAAGCGCCCAGGTCTCAGCGCTCCCAAGGATCGCCGAACTGCCGGCGAACCGGGAACGGCGGCCGACCCTCTCTGCCAACACCTCGGCGCGCCCAGCGGCTCCTGTCAGAGACGACTCGCTCATGGCGTCACGATGCCAGGTGACACTTCCCGCGTAAGCCCGGCTGCCGGTGAGAAGGCGCACATCACTCGGCGAATATGGCTGTGAGGTCGTCCTCGAGAGCTGCAATGGCATCATCGATGTCGAGCTCGGCGTCAGTCAGAGTCGCCGCACCGAACTCAGCGAGCCGTGCCCGCGCCTCGTCGAAGTTCGGCATGTCTGATTCGTAGCTGGGGGAGTGCACGTTGGCCAAGCTCGCCACCGCCGCCTCCCAGTTGACTCCCTGCGGGTAGATCTCATCGAGGGCCGCAATGACGGCGTCGGTCTCGACTCCGTCGGCGGGAAGCGCGCCGTAGGAGGCGATCAGGTCGGAGGCCCCTTCGGTCACCAGCCACTCGAGCACCTCGAACGCCACCTCCGGGTGCTCGGTGGAGGCGAGAATCCGCAGAGTCTCGGTGTAGGCCGCGACATGCGCCGTCGCCCCATACGTCGGCATCGGAGCGAGATCCCAGAAGTCCTTGCCGGTTCCATCGCGGTTGGTGATGCAGCAGGCGTACGTGAAGTGCGCTGCGGCCATGGCAACCGTGCCCGAGGCAAAAGCGTCACCGGCAAGCGCCTCGAGGTCGAGCTGTTCCCGGCTGGGGGCGATCCCGAGATCCCAGATGGCGCTGTGGTACCACTCCCACGCCGCGGCCCATGGGCCAGGCACCTGCGCCGATCCATCCTCGGCCACAAACGTGCCCGCACCGAAGAGGCTGCCCTGCGCCCTCGGATCATCCATGCCTTGGAACACAAAGCCCCACTGGACCGTCTCCGCCCGTCTGAAGTCGTCACTGGTGCCCCGTCTGCCGTGGAGATCGATGGTCAGTACCGTGGCGATCTCGGTCAGCTTGCTGAACGTCCAGTCACCTTCCCACTCCGTTCCCGCGCCGTAGGGCTCGCCGAAGGCGGCAGGAGGATAGGGGAGACCGGCGAGATCGAACAGAGTCTTGTTGTAGAAGATCATGGCCGGGTAGGAGGCGAAGGGCAACGAGACGAGTGCTCCATCCGGTTCTCGGAGCGCCTCCACTGCCGCTGGCGGCCATCGCGACATATCGAAGTCGGATCTGCCGATGAGCGGCTCGAGATCGAGGAACTCCCCCGAGAACGTGTTGGCCCCACCGATGCTGACCGGCCCCACGATGTCGGGAGCATTGCCGGCCGAGATCTGTGCCGCCAGGACCTGATACGCATCAGGTGTGTCGACCACCTCGAGAACGAGGTTGATGTTCGGATGCGTTTCGTTGAACTGCGCCACGACATTTTCATGTACATACAGCTGTTCGGGCTCGCCGCCCGCGCCCAAGCCGATGAACCACCTGATGTCGACTGTGGGACCTGCATACTGCCCAAGCGTCGCGGTCGTCTCCGGCGCAGGCGCCTCGGTGGTGGTAGTGGTCGTCTTCTGCTCTGCAACCTCAGTCGTGGTGGTCGGATCCTCGTCGGTGCAGGCACCGACAAGCGTCGCTATGACCAGCAGGGCCATCGGCACGGCGAGGCGCCTCCAACCTCCGGCGATTGCTGGTCGTCTCCTTCGCATGGGGTGCGGCCTCAGCAGCCTGGCGGATCTGGAGTACGCGGCGCGTTTGCACAGCCGAGATTGCGAGGGCATCTGGCAAGCCTAACCGTCGTGTTGGACCACACTCGATAGCTCGCTTTGGCCGCCCCCGGGTCGGGTCGCCTGTTACTGCGCGTCGTAGTTCTCAACAGCATCCTCCGCCACATCGAGCTTCACACCCGCTTGCGACAGGATGTGACGTGTGTCCGCTCCGGCGTGATAACGCCGCCTGGAGACAACACGGACTATGCCGACACTGGCAATGAGCATGGCACAGATCCGGCACGGCTCCATCGAGCAATACAGCGTTGTGCCCTCGATGGGCAGCCCGTAGCGGGCCGCTTGGCAGATGGCATTCTGCTCGGCATGCACCGTACGAACGCAGTGCTGACGGATGACGCCATCCTCATCGAGCATCCGACGTAGATCGTGGCCGGCGTCGTCGCAATGGGGCATGGTGGAAGGCGAGCCGACGTACCCGGTGCAGACGATCCGCTTGTCGCGTACAACTACGCAGCCGCTTTTGCCCCGGTCGCAGGTGGCGCGCGCCGCGACTTGGTCCACCAGCGCGAGGAAGTATTCGTCCCAGCTCGGCCGCATGTCCCTGCCTGTGATACGCATCACCCTACCGGCTACACCGGCTGTCGCATACAGCTGCGCCCTTCCGTCACTGCATCGTACAATACCTGAGTTCGCGACAGTCGAGCCTGGCGATCCAGAACGATCAGCTGGCCGCGGCCCCCGGGGGTCGAATCCATTTCAATACACCGTCCAGTGTCTCTGCGACACGGTCGGAATCTCCTGGTCGGCGCACCAGGATTGCCGGAATGCCAGCCTGCTCGGCGCCCAGTACATCGGCGGCCAGGCTGTTTCCGATCGACCACCACTCCATGGGATCGTCGGCTGCTTCGAGAGGGGCTTCGAAGCCTCCGGGATGCGGCTTCTCATACCGGATGCTGGCACTGGTGATTGTCAAGTCGATGGACTCCGCGATCTCCAGCGCATCCACAAGCTCCGGAAGTCCAGGGGCGTGATTCGCGAGCACGGTGTCGGTCCACCCCATGTCGGAAAGCTGCCTCAGGACGGGCAGCATGTCCTCGAAGAGCAGCCAGTTCTGCGGATCTATGAAGACAGCCTGCACCTCAGGCACAAGTTCGGCGGCGATATCCGGATCCACTCCGATGCCCTTGACTGCATTCTCCAGCAGACCGCCAACCTGATTCCACCATGCTTCCGGGGTTGATACCCCGGGGTGCGGACGATCGGCACCCCGCCAGGGGAAGCCGGTCTTCAGGTGCACGGCGTCTCCACAAGTCAAGACGCGATCTTGGCGAGGCGCTCACCGGTGGGAGGCGACAACCCTTGCTTCTGTCGAGCAGTCGTTAGCTGCCTACGGCTCTCTCGTACGATGCTGCTGCCAGGTTTGTGTGATGAAGCCTCTTTGCAGCAGTCTTTGCTCCGCATGGAGCGGTCAAGTAGACTCCGCGAAGCAGGTGCGTATCATCGATCGACTACGGCGCAGCAGCTGCTAGTCCATAATATGTGGTCTGGAGGCCTGTCCGCGCCAAGGGAGAGAATGGTGTCTGAGTTCTTCATCGATGTGACCGATCCGATCGCGTTCGAGGGTCCCGACTCGGACAACGACCTGGCGTTCAAGGTATACGACCGGGATCGCATGGTCTTGGGAAAGCGGATGGAAGACCAGATGCGGATGGCAGTCTGTTATTGGCACTCGTTCAACTGGCCTGGCAGTGACGTATTCGGTGCGGGCACCTTCGATCGCCCTTGGCTGGCAGCCGGAGACCCGATGGCGGCGGCTCGTCAGAAGATGGACGTGGCCTTCGAGTTCATGAGCAAGCTTGGCGTGCCCTTCTTCTCCTTTCACGACCTGGATATCGCGCCACTCGGTGATACATTTGCCGAGTCGGTACGCAATCTCGATGAGATGACCGCGTATGTCCAAGAGAAGATGTCGGAGACCGGCATCCGTCTCCTCTGGGGCACCTCCGACTTGTTCAGACACCCCCGTTATGCGGCCGGGGCCGCGACGAATCCGGACCCCGAGGTCTTCGCTTACGCCGCCGCCCAGACCAAACACGCCCTTGAAGTAACTCATCTGCTGGGCGGAGCCAACTACACGCTCTGGGGAGGCCGCGAAGGATATGACACCCTCCTCAACACAGATCTCAGGCGTGAGCAGGAGCAGTACGCCCGGTTTCTTACCATGGTTGCCGAACACAAGCGAAAGATCGGATTCGAAGGCACCCTGCTCATCGAACCCAAGCCCGCCGAACCCACCAAGCACCAATACGACTACGACAGCCAGTCGACCCATTGCCTTCTCGAGCGCTTCGACCTCGCCGACGAATACCGGCTCAATATCGAGGGAAACCACGCCACACTGGCGGGGCACAGCTTCCACCATGAGGTCGCTTATGCGGTTGCCAACGGCATTTTCGGCTCGCTAGACGCAAACCGAGGCGACTACCAGAACGGATGGGATACCGACCAGTTTCCGAACTCAGTTGATGAGATGTGCCTTGTCTTCTACGAAATCCTCAGGGATGGCGGCTTCACCACCGGTGGGCTCAACTTCGATACCAAGCTGCGACGTCAGTCGATAGACCGGACCGATCTATTCCACGGGCACATCGGGGCTATCGATACTCTGGCGAAGGCACTGCTTGTCGCAGCCGACTTGATCGAGCAGAAGACGCTCTCGGAACCTCTCGCCACACGCTATGCGGACTGGTCCGGAGACCTTGGTACGGGGATCCTCGACGGCTCCGAGACTCTGGACTCGCTCGAGGCCCGCGTTATTTCAGGTGAGGTCGCCGCTGACCCCGTGTCGGGTCGGCAGGAGCTCCTGGAGAACCGTGTGAACAAGGTCATTTGGTCTCGGGGGACACAGGGGACGTGACAAATGCCTGGCTCTTCAAGACGAGCCGACTCTCCAATGTCCATCGGAGCCCTGGGTCTTATCGGATCAGCCCGGCGGCCGAGTACGGGCCCCGGCTCGTTGGACCCAAGCTCGACGATAGCCCAGAGGTCCTGCCTTGGCTTGGCCGGAAGGCCCAGAGCCTAAACCTGCAATCGGCGGCCTACCGTCCATCGGTGCGAAGTAAGCATCGAGACCGATCTTCTGACCATCTCCGATCCCACCTACGATGCCGGATTCGTCAAGGATTGCGGTCCGACCTGGGAAGGGGACCACTTTGTCCTGGATCAGCGTCTTCAATGGACGGGCAACGTGGGGAACTGTGGGCCATCACACAACTCCCGCCTAGAGGCACCGCGATCCTCCCCGTGGGCGACGACCGTTGGGGAACACCACCGCAGTGGTCGTCACCCACGACGGCACCCGCTCTCCTCCGAAGCCGGGCTCCGGCCCCGCCGTTCCGGCGGCTTAGTCGTCTCGAAAACAGCCGCCTGCTCATTGAGCACGTTGGCCCCGCTGAAGATCGTGAGCATCCCAAGCTGGGAGCCGTCCGCCAGGTGTTCGTCAACCAGAGATTCTGCGAGCTCGAACACACCGGTCAGATCGCTCAGCTCGACCGAGAAGAGAACACAAGACAACGCGTAGTCTGGGAAGTTGCTCAGAACCCCGATGCCGATTCGGCTGTCGAGCAGGACTTAGAGCGGGGACCCTGATGCGGTACGTCGTTGGCCTCGACATTGGCACAACAGCGACCAAAGCGTTGTTGATCGACGAGTCTGGCGCAGTCCAGAGTATGCGGGTATCGCACTACGCCTTTGAGACACCGCAGCCGCTGTGGGCAGAGCAAGACCCTCGATTGTGGTGGGATGCGACTATGGGTGTCATGCGCCAGCTGATGGCAGAGGGCATCGTCGCTCCCACGGACATCGCAGCAGTCGGAC
>CAZWKX010000004.1:20945-80345 GCA_964633975.1 uncultured Acidimicrobiia bacterium | reverse complement strand
GCGGCGATAAGACGGCCATCGGGTGAGAACCGGGCCACAACTTGGCCCTTGAATTGGTGTCCGTATTGATAACTCTTGTCGTGCAAAAGTTGGCCGGTAGCGGCGTCCCAGACCCTCATCTCCCCGGCTGCCCCAGAGACGATCAGGCGCCCGTCTGGAGAGAACACGCACGACCGCACCTTGGACTCGTGGCCCTCCAGAGTGTGGAGAGGTTGGGCAGGATTGGAACCCATCAAGGGCCTCCCAAGCGGCTTCGCCGTGGAGGCTAATCGCCCAATCCGCACCTTGATCAGGTGCCTCGTACCCTCAGAGCGAGAATGAACGCGATCGCGGGAATGATCAACTCTAGACAGGGGTGCTGAGGCACCTACCTTCCCGGTCAGATTCACCCTGACCCATGGGCCCGGCACAGCGCCGGGGTCTCTCGAAAGAGAAGAAGAAGAAGAAGAAGAAGAAGTTCATCACAGGAAGAACGGCCCCGTGGCGACAGAGACTGCTGTCTCGAAGCCCCCGCCCCAGCCAGGTTCACTCCGCCTCTCCCGATGTGCGCTGGACTTGCCGAGCATGAGCGGCCTCACCATCCTTTGGATGATGGACAAAGACCTGCCTGACGCGAGCGCATATCACAGGAGTACGAACCCAGAACGGTTCGCAGCTGTCGTTGAGTTCGCCGAGCAGCTGATCGACACTCTTGAAACCAGCTACGAGGTCGAATCTTCCTCGGGCGACGCTGAAGTTGACTTCCGTGAGCGGGCAGAGGGAGTCAAGGGGCCGACAGTGCGTCTCACGCCGAGCGTCGGAGTCCCACTCGTGTTCGGGTTCACCTCGATGCCGGGTGTTCTGATACGGGTTGGGAACTCGAGCCAGGCATTCCCCGACTGCGGATGCGATGCCTGCGACCTGCAAGTGGACGAACTCTCCAAAGATCTGCAGCATCTCGTTGATGCCGCCATCGCCGGTCGCTACGTCGAGGACCTGACCCGTCGGAAACACAGGTGGAATCATGAAGGGCCGTGGGGGCGATGCAGCAACGAACGGCGGCTCCGCTGGGGCGAGTGGAAGCTGATCGGCGAGCGTGGTTGGCATCGCTGGCCAGCCTGGCGGAAGCGGTAGGCAGACTCCAGTCAGATGGCCCCTTTCTGGCAATCTGCCGCTATCTAGGGTCGAATCGAAACACCGAGCCTGAACAAGAGGCTGGATAGGTTTCTGCAGGGGTGCTGAGGGACTCGGGCCGATCGCCGACAGCCGCGTCGCGCCAGCTTTGGGTGCTGTTCGGGCTGCCCTTGTGTCGGCGCTCAGCCGAGTTCGGCCATGGGCTCGAGGACCACGACGGCGGTCTCCGTGGATCGCAGCGCCGCGTAGGCATCGAGATCCTTGTCGATCTCCTGCCATCGGGCCCACAGCCGCGATCGCTCTTCCCCCTGGGCGGCCCGCCCTCGAACCGGATACCCACCGCCGGCGACGTCGACCCGCGCTTCGGGATGGGCCCGGAGATTGAGCCACCACGCCGGTTCGCCGTCCGACCAGCCGTTCATCGCCATCGTCACCAAGTTCGGATCGTCTTCGAAGTAGCCAAGGATGACGCTGCGCTCCTTGCCGGTACGGCGCCCGATGGTGGTGAGGCGCATGGCACCCCAGCGGCCCGGTTTGGGACGCCACAGGCCGATACTGCCGCGGGTGATCCGATACAGCCCACGATGCGTGGACCAGGCGAGCCGGACAAACCATCGCGGAGGAACCCGTACCCGCTTCGAGGACATCATCCAGCCCTTCGCCGACGAGGCACAGTCGACACTAGCCGGCCGTCCTAGGGAGGAGTTCCTCCGGCTCGGGCTCTGTCGGTGCCGCTCGACCGAGGTCAAACAGCAGGTGTCATGGCAGGCCCCCTCGTTCTGAAGCGTGTCGAGTGGGAAACACAGCCACAACGTGATCGATGACCCTTGGTCTGCCTGCGGTGGCGACTCTCAAGCACACACCCCCTGGGAGGAGTACGTGCACCGGACGCCGATGAGGGGGCGGGATGGCCGAGTCGCGGAGGTACCGGGCACACCGTGGCCATCGCGCTCGTCACTCCGCTTCGTGCGGGATGGTGATAACGACGTTCCCGCTCTTGTGCTCCCCTTCGACGTAGCGGTGTGCCTGGGCGATCTGCTCCAGTGGGAAGGATCGGTCGATCACCGGCTTGAGTTCTCCCGTTTCGGCAAGGTTCGTCAGGTGGTCGAGGTCGCGGGCAGACAGCTTGGGCGTGCCGTTGTCGACGGAGAGATACGTTCCGCTCGGTTCGATCGCCTGCTTGCACGCCGCCTTCAGCGGTGATGTCTTCCTCTTCCCCACTGCATCAAAGACGAGGTCGTAGCGGGCGCCGGCGGCGAGGGTGTGCTGCTTCGTGTAGTCGATCGCTGCGTCGGCTCCAAGCGACCTCACCAGATCCAGGTTTGCTGGGCCGCACACCGCGGTCACCTCCGCCCCGAAGTGCCTGGCGATCTGCACCGCCGACGTGCCCACTGCGCCGGACGCTCCGTAGATGAGCGTGCGTTGCCCCTCTCGAATGCCCGCCCTCCGCAAGAAGTGCAAAGCCAGAAGGCCCCCGTAGGGAATGGCAGCCGCCTCCGTGTAGCTCAGGTTGGACGGGGCATGTCCGATGGTGGCCGTCTCCGGCAGGCAGGTGTACTGGGCGTAGCCGCCGAAGTGGAGCTTGGTGAAGGCGTACACTCGGGCGCCGGGCCGAAACCGCTCGACAGCCCCGCCCGCTTCCGCGACCTCTCCGGCAAGCACCAAGCCCAGAATTGGCTTGCGAGGTCCCCTGAAGCCCACCATCAGCCGCATCATCATCCGTGTTGCGACCGGCCCGCCGGCAAGGCCGCTCCGGACGAACCAATCGCTCGAGTTGACGGTTGAGGCGTAGATCTTCACCAACACCTCGCCGCTCGCGGGGGCAGGCCGCTCGACCTCCTCAATCCGCAAGACCTCGGGCGGTCCGTACCGCGGGCAGATTGCTGCCTTCATCGTGGTGCCGTCGGCTGGCATCCCTTGCCTCCAATCATCCTCCGCCCCGTCGCAGCAGATCCCCGTCCCTGACGCAGAGTCGCCGGACGGGATTTGGTCGTTCATTCTGCCCGATCTGAATGACCGTGACCCCCCTCAGCGGGGAGGCTCTACTTCACGCCCGAATCGGCAGCTGACACAATCGGTCCCTGGGCGACTGCTACCTCACTCGTGGCGCAATCGTGAGCTCAAACGGGACCTCCAAAGCGGTCAACTTTCGACAGGGATCCCGAGGGGTTTCAGACCCACCCCCGTGACACTCACCGCTACCCGAGCAGACCGCGTGCCTGGTGTTCACTGATCGGGTGTTCGGGCTGGTCGCCTAGCCGGTTGAGGGTGATCACTGGGGTTGCCGGTGGGGCAAACCCAAGTACTTGGGAGTGCGCTGCTGGTAGGACCGATAGGCGTCTCCGTATCGGGCCAGGCAATAGCGCTCTTCGGCGGCGGTCAGCCTGAGCATGCACACCGTGACCACTGCCACCAACAGCAGAAAGAGCCACGAGGCCGCTGCGACGCCCACGCCGAGCAAAGCCACCGAACTCCACACGTTCATGGGATGCCGCGAGTAGTGGTACATGCCGGTGGTGAAAGGCCGACCGAGCGGAGTCCGAGAGATATTCACCATGGCAACGGTGAACAGCGCATACCCGGCCAGGACGATGGGCACACCGACATAGAACCAAACGCTGCCCAGTTTCAACGGGAGTCCAATCGAGTAGGCCGAGGCGGCTACCAGCGCCGCCATCATGACACTGGAGAGACCGCGTTCTGCTCTCGTATCGTACGTCTCCTTGTCGGAGCCCATCTTCTTCATGATGTCTCGAGGATCGAGCGCCAACATCAACAGAGGATGCAGGTAGAAGTAGGCCACGAACAACCACGCGTTCCACAGTCCGATCTCAAACACGGGGATCGCCGACACCACACACCTCCTCTCCTGACCCGGGTCTTGCTGCTCGGGATTCCTCCGTCCCCGCCACCGAACGGTGCCCCATGGCTCTCAGCCCACCGCATCGGCACCTGCGCAGGCCCCACTGCGCTCATAGCCGCGATCGTCTTCACCTTTCCTCGGAAGGCTACAAGCGCGAGCCGGCCAGAGTGTTGTCGGCCATCAGCGGCATTCTGCTCTTGGCAGGCAGCTGCAACCTGAACGCTAGACCGGGATGGTCAGTGGCCTCGGGCACCTCTGCAGAAGCGTCTGAGTTCTCAGACCGGCAACTGCCGGCGGATATCCATCTAAAGGTACTCGCTGACCCGCAAGAATCTCGGTGGCGCCTTGGTGGCAGAAGGCAGTTGCCGCCACGCCGCTTCCTCCGTCACCAGCCTCGCGGACACCAACTCGAGCTCATCACCGCCGATCTTGAGGCTGGCGGTCCCGGCTGCCAACACGTTCTTCACCCAATCCGAACCCGAGCCATACACCAGGATGAAGATGTAGCCGTTGTCGACCGGGTGCGCATCGGGGGGTACCTGGTAGGTCTTGCCCGACGATCGGCCCACGTGTATGAGCACAGGCCAGGTGCCTCTCTTGAGCACCAGCCTGTTGAATCCTCGTTTGTTGACCTGAGTGACCCACCGAGGCACCGGCATCTGGACCTCCGGGTGTGCTGGAGAAGTCCTCCCCCATGGCCACGGTAGTGCTGGAAGTCCGGCGCCAGCGCGCCGCCTCCGCGCCGATGGGATCGACACTACGGCTGGCTGCCCCAGTACTCCTCGGCCTCGCGTTCCAGACTCTCCAGGCGGTCGTAGTAGTCCGGGAACTCCTTGAGATGCGCCCAGGCGATCTTGCCGGTGATGATGGGATCGCTTCCGGTGACATCGGTGGCCGGGTCATGGGAACCGTGCTCCAGTTCGACGTCGAGACCGCGCCTGAACTGATCGACACCGAAAGGCACAGCATCCCAATCGATGCCTATCTCGTCACCGATCGATCGGGCCTGGTCCTCAGTGAACTGCATGGCTGCCTCCTTTGATATGGACGCTAGTCCCGTGCCTTGCGTCCATCGCCCGCGCTCCGGAGGCAGGCACCGGTCGGGGCGACCGGCCGGGCACCGCGGGTGTGAAGGCTCGGCCGAGGGCTGCGGATGCTTGTATTCCCGTTAGCCGGATTCGGGAGGAACTCATGTGGTTTGAAGACTGGACGCTCAAGACCGGACGCCGAATGTGGCATAGGCACCCGGGAGTGCGGACCGGGGACCAACTCACGTTGGGAGAACGAGCCGCCGATCATCTCCGAAATGGAATGGGGTCGTGGACGTTCGTCCTCGTCTCCCTCGTGTTTCTGGCCGGGTGGATGATGGGCAATGGCGGCACGGGATTCGACCCGTACCCGTTCATCCTGCTGAACCTGATCCTGTCCTGTGTCGCCGCGATGCAGGGAGCGATCCTGCTCATCTCGGCTCGACGCGCCGACCAGATCACGGCCGAGTTGGCGGTGCACGATTACGACACCAACTCCGAGGCCCTAGGGCTCATACGGGAGATCCATGCCGCAGTCGTCAGCGAGGGCGATCCTTCTTCCACGACGGCACAACCGTGAGCCATGCTGCGGCCCGGTCGATTCCTGCTCGAACCCCGGACCGGACCCGGAGAAGCTTCGACCGCCCTTCCCACGGACTCGGCACCGCTCCGACGGCGCGGGCCGGCATAACGCGGAAGCCGCGATCCGAATGGAGCGCTTGCCGGAGCGACCCAGCGGCAAGACCGCTCCCTCGCCGCCCGGGCCGCCGGCGTCCACTCTCCTAGGAGAAACAGCGAGTTGTGACCAGACTCGGGATGGTGCTCTAATTGCGTATGGCCGAGAACTGTCCCCATTGGACCGCCGGCCGTTGCCAGGCGCCGCAATTCGGAGCCGGCAACACCTGCAGCTGGTCGAGCCCGGACTACTCCGCCTGTTCCGTATACCAAATGGCTGCCGGGCGTTCGCCGGGCAGCGTCTTGAGCGAGGCGTCACCCCATGCAGACATCACGGCCGTCGCGGCCGCCGCACCGGCTGTGGAGCCTCTGGCCATACTGGAGGGCCACGGCCGCGCAGTCAACGCGGTCGCCGTCACTGCCGACGGGAACCGGGTCGTCTCCGGGTCCGACGACCAGACCCTCCGGGTGTGGGATCTGGCCTCAGGAGCAACGCTTCATACCTTGGAGGGTCACGAAGGCCCGGTCAAGGCGGCGGCAGTCACTCCCGACGGAAGCCGAGTCGTCTCCGGGTCCGACGACGCAACGCTCCGAGTATGGGATCTCGCCTCAGGAGCAACGCTTCACACCTTGGAGGGTCACAAAGCCCCGGTCAGCGCGGTGGCCCTCACTCCCGACGGAAGCCAAGCCGTCTCCGGCTCGGGCGATGAGACCCTCCGAGTATGGGATCTCACCTCGGGCCGCAGGCTGCACGTTCTCAAGGAGCGCAAGGGTGGCATCCTAGGGGTGGCGGTCACCCCCGACGGAAGTCGTGTCGTCTCCACCACGGGGACTGTGTGGGATCTGACAAAGGGGCGCCTTCTTCAGACTCTCGCCGCCGGAGGCGGGAGCCTGGCGGTGACTGTCACCCCCAGTGGGAGCAGCGCCGTCTTCGGTTGCCGCGACGCCACGATCCTCGTGTCGAGTCTCACGACTGGACTGACCAGCAGAATCCTGAAAGGCCACCGGCACGGTATCCGTGCGGTGGCGGTCACCCCCGACGGGAATCGCGTCGTCTCCGCCTCCGGTGATGACACGGTTCGGGTGTGGGACCTGGCCTCGGGTCAGGAGCTGCGCCTCCTGCGGGGTCATCTGAGCGAGGTCCTCACAGTGGCGATCACCCCCGACGGGAACCGGGCCGTCTCCGGGTCCGGGGACCGCACCCTTCGGGTGTGGGATCTGACCTAGAGAGCGTCAAGGCAGCTTCAGTGAGCACGGTCCACAGGGAGAACGCCGAGGATCGCCGCACGGGGGTCAGCGCGGAGAGGAACCGCCCTCTCCGACCTCGAGCCTGATCTCCCTCCCCGTGACCAGCCGGTAGACCCACTCGATCAACAGTGCCAGTCCAATCAGTATCCCCAGGATCACCAGATCGGCAGGGGATCGATCGAGGGTGACGGCACACAGGGCCACCAGGGCGGCCAGGCACCCCGCCGCTCCCAACACGCCGAGCACGCGACTCTCAGCGAGCCGCCAAGCCGCCAGGTTGACGGCCCCGAAGATCACGAGGAACCCGGCACTACCCATGGTGGATATCCGGGCGACGTCGAAGGAGTTCACCAAGGCCACGCCGGCCGCCGCGGTGATCAGAAGCCCTTCCACGGGCCGGCTCCAAACCTTGCGGGCGATCTGCTCGGGAAGCTCGCCAGATCGGGCGATCGCCCAGCTCAGGCGAGCCGATCCGTAGAGAGTGGCGTTGATCGCCGAGGTGGTCGAGAGCAGGGCGGCGACACCGATCATCGCGAAGCCCAGCGTGCCCAGCGAGGGGCGAGCCGCCGCAGCCAGGGCGTAGTCCGATTCGCTGCGAATGTCAGCCGGGGCCAGCGACCCCACCGCCACCACGGAGATCAGCACGTACAGCAGCAGGACGAAGCCCACGCTGACGATAAAAGCGACGGGCAGTGTGACCTCGGGACGACGGACGTCTTCGGCGGCGTTGGCGATCAGCTCGAACCCCTCGTAGGCGACGAAGATGACCATCCCGCCGCCGAGCAAGGCCAGCGGCCCGGGCCAGGTCGAGACGGCGAGATGACTTCCGTTGATGGAGAACGCCCCGACACCGATAAACACGGCCAGGATGAGGATCTTGATCGCCACCACCCAGCGCTCGGCACGCCCCACCACATCGGCGGAAGCGAAATTCAGCAAAGTGAGGCCGACCAGCACCCCACTTGCGAGCAGGTGACGAGCCACTACCCGGGCGCCGGCCGGCAAAAAGCGAGCCCCGTAGCTGCCGAAGGCGGAGGCATACAGGGCCAGCATGACCACGTAGCTGAGCCACAGCAGAACGTTGAGTGATCCCGCGGCCATTCCCCGTCCAAACGCCCGGTTGAGGAACAACACCGTGCCGCCGCGGCTGGGGAGACGTGTGGAGAGCTTGGCGTAGGAGCCCGCCGTCACCAGGGCAACCGCCCCGGCAACGGCGAACGCCACCGGGGTTGCGCCCTTCGACAGCTCGACGGCCAGGCCCAGCACCGCGAAGATGCCGCCCCCGACCATACCTCCCACCCCGATGGCAATGACGCTCCACGTGCCCAGGTCCGAGCGTTTTCCATGGGCGAAGGGTGCAGTCGACCGCTGCCCACCTGAAGCGCCGTCCCCCTCGGCTCTCACGAAAACTCCCACGCCATCTGTCCTCCACGACGGCGACGACCAATACCGGCCGCGGCGAGCGGAGCCGATGCCGCGGAGACGGCTCCTCTCACCGCCCACTATTGCCGACGCCACCCTAGAAAACGGCGAGACTCTTCGCCGACCGGAAACGGTCTGGGGCCCGCAGGCCCCCGAGACGTCTCTAGAGGAACAGCGGCGCCAGAACCAGCGTGATCGTCGACAGCAGTTTGACCAACACGTGCAGCGACGGACCGGCGGTGTCCTTGAAGGGATCTCCGACCGTGTCGCCGACCACTGCGGCGGCATGGACCGGATTCTTCATCTCGGTGCCGTCGGCGGCGGTGATCATCTTGCCGCCGTGGGCCCCCGCCTCGATGTACTTCTTGGCGTTGTCCCAGGCCCCGCCCCCATTGTTGAGGAACAGGGCCATCAGGATTCCGGCGATCGTGCCCACCATGAGTAGGGCCGCCACCCCCTCGGCGGCGATCAGCGGCTGACCCTTGGTGATGAAGATCCGGAACAGCAGTCCGACGGACACCGGGCCCAACACGGCGAGCAGGCCGGGAACGATCATGCGGCGCAGCGCCGATTTGGTCACCAGGTCGACGCAGGTGCCGTAATCGGGCTCGAAGTCGTCCGGGAACTGGATGATGTCGTGCACACGAGGCAAGCCGGCGTACTGGCGGCGCACCTCGCCGATGACCGACTGGGCCACCTTACCCACCGCCCGAATGGCCAGCGACGAAAACAGGAACACGAGCATCGCCCCGAGGAGCCCGCCGACGAACACCACCGGCTTGGCCAAATTCACCGGCAGATCGAAGAACCCCGCCTCCTCACCGCCGGCGTACTGGAGCACCTCGTCGATGTATGCCTGGAACAACAGGAAGGCGGCCAGGGCGGCGGAGCCGATGGCATAGCCCTTGGTGAGCGCCTTCGTGGTGTTGCCGACGGCGTCGAGCCGGTCGGTCTTCCGCCGCACTTCTTCGGGCTGCTGTGACATCTCGACGATGCCGCCGGCGTTGTCGGTGATGGGGCCAAACGTGTCCATCGCCAGGATGAACACGGCGGTAGCAAGCATGCCCATCGTGGCCACCGCGGTACCGAAGAGACCGCCGTTCACCCCCGCGGTGTTGGCGAAGGCGGCATCCCCGATGTAGTAAGCGCCGAGGATGGCGGCCCCCATGACGAGCACCGGTACAGCGGTCGTCTCCATGCCGACGCTGATGCCGGCGATGACGTTCGTTGCCGGACCCGTTTCGGAGGCCTCGGCTATCGACTTGACCGGCCGGTACTTGTACTCGGTGTAGTACTGCGTGATGTATACGAACGCCACCGAGGTGAGCACCCCGATGATCCCGCACAGGAAGAAGTGCCACCAGGCGTTCGGGGCCTGCTCGCTGTGGAGCAGCCAGTAGGTGGCGCCCCCGAAGGCGGCCATAGCCAGCACGACGGCCACGTAGTAGCCACGGTTGAGGGCCGTCATCGGATCCATCTCCTCGTCCTTGTCCATGTGCACGTAGACGATTCCGACGATCGAAGCGATGATCCCAAAAGCGCGCGCGATCAGTGGGAACATCATCACGCCCACCACGCCGGCGGAGAAGGGGACGCCGTTCGCGTCCGCAGCCAAGGCCAGCGAGGCTCCCAGGATCATGGCCCCGATGTTTTCAGCCGCGGTCGACTCGAAGAGATCGGCCCCACGGCCGGCACAGTCGCCGACGTTGTCGCCGACAAGATCGGCGATGACGGCGGGGTTACGCGGGTCGTCCTCGGGGATGCCCGCCTCGACCTTGCCCACCAGGTCGGCTCCGACGTCGGCGGCCTTGGTGTAGATGCCGCCGCCGAGCTGGGCAAAGAGAGCCACAAACGAGGCCCCGAAGCCGTAACCGACGATGAGCAAAGGAATATCGCCGGACTCCTGGATTGAACTGAAAGCGTTGACCAGGGCGTAGAGGCCGGCGACCCCGAGCAAGCTCATCCCCACTACGAGCAGGCCGGAGACGGCACCGCCGCGAAGGGCGATTCGGAGTGCCCGGTTGAGGCTCGAAGTGGCGGCGTGGGCCGTGCGCACGTTGCTGCGAATCGAGATCCACATGCCCACATAGCCGGCAAACACCGAGCAGGCGGCACCCAAGACGAAGGAGAGCGTTATCCAGGCGGCCAGCTCAAACGACGAGCCGACCGGGTCGAAGGAGCGGTGCTCACGCAGCACGCCGTAGCCGACGAAGATCAGCACGGCAGACAGCAGGGCGAGGGTCATGATCGTGCGGTTCTGACGCCGCAGAAACGCCTCGGCGCCCTGCTTGATGGCGTTCGAGATCTTCCGCATGGCCTCGCTCCCCATGCTGTTCCTCAACACCCACCTGGCCAGCCACGCGGCAAAGAGCAGCCCGAAAACGCTAATAGCGATGACGATGGTGATGAGCGACGCCGTGCCTGTCACATGCACCTACCTTTCTGGATCTCAACGGCGGACACCCTAGCGCGAGCAGAGGGCGCGTCGGTCTTCCTCGGTCAGTCGGAGAGTCGCGAAGCGCAGAATGCAGATGGCAGATAGCGGAATGCAGGTTACGGGTTCTTCAGCAGCGAGCGCACCTGACCCGCATTCCGCCCACTGTCCGCTGCCCACTGCGTCCTACCCGCTGCATTTTGCCCACTGCATTCTGCATTCTCTCTCTAGCCCACAAAGGCGCTGGCAAAAACAAGGCTCACCATCATCATCACCTTGACGGCGACGTTCAGGGCGGGGCCGGCGCTGTCTTTGAAGGGGTCGCCGATCGTGTCACCGATCACGGCGGCCTCGTGCGCATCGGAACCCTCGCCTCCATAGGCGCCGACCTCCACGAGCTTCTTGGCGTTGCTCCAGGCACCCCCTGCATTGACCATGGAGACGGCGAGCAGTAACCCGGTGACCAGAGCACCGACGAGGAACCCACCAAGTGCTTGCACATCGATGAAGCCGATGGACAGCGGCAGAGCAACGGCCATGACCACGGGAAGCAACAGCCCCCGCAGAACCGTCCCGGCCGGGACATTCACACGGTTTGCGAGCTGGGCCCAAGCGCGGCCCTTGCGTGACCCCGGCCCTTCACGAAACCGACCGCGCACCTCATTGATCATCCTGCCAGCTGCTCTGCTCGCCGCCTTGACATTGAGAGCGGCGATCAGAAATACACACCCGCCGCCGAGGAGCAGGCCGACCAACGTACCCGGTCTCAGCACGTTGATGGTGTCGAGGACAGCGCCCCTGCCCGCCGACGCCGCGGCCGAATTCACCAGCTCACGCCAGGCAACGAGCAGAGCGAGCATGGTGACGGCCGCCGACCCGGCGGCAAAACCCCGCGCTGCCGGCGCCGTCGCGCCGCCGAGAGCAGCAAGCGAGTCGGTGGCCTCACGCACCCTCGACGGCTCGCGCGACATCTGTGCGATGGCACTCGCGTTGTCGGCAATCGGGGCGAAGGCACCGACAGAAGCAGTGATGGCAAGGATGCTCCCCACCCCGACGGCGGCGATGGTGACGCCATAGAAGCCGCCGCTCTCCGGGATGGCCCAACTGCCGGCCCAGTAGGAGCCTGCAACACCGGCGGCTACCGCAGAGATGGAGAAGGCCGCCGAACGCATCCCGTCCGAGATGCCTTCGAGCACCACCGGGGTCGGGCCCGCGCCCGACTGCCTGGCGATCTCCTTCACCGGACGGTGGTGATCGCTGGTGAACACCTCCGAGATCCGACTGGCGGCGAGCCCGATCACGAGGCCGGCGGCCACAGCGACGAAGAGCCCAAGCGGATGGTCCACGCCCTCAACGCCATCGAAGACCCAGTAGACGAGGCCGAAGACGCCGAGCAGGGTGAGAACAGCGGCCGAATACGTGCCGCGGTGCAGCGCAGCGGCAAGCTTGACGCCCCGCGGCCGAACCGCGAACGACCCCAGAATCGAGGCGGCAGTGCCCACGGCCGCCACGGCGAGCGGGAAGACGACGGCCCGGACGCCAAGCCCTGAGGTGCCGAACACGAAGGCGGCGTAGACGATGGGGGCCACCAACGAACCCACATACGTCTCGAACAGATCGGCGCCGAAGCCCGCCACACCTCCAACGTTGTCGCCGACGCTGTCGGCGATGGCCGCCGGGTTGCGCCGATCGTCCTCGGCTAAGCCGGCCTCCAGCTTCCCGGCGAGGTCGGCACCGACGTCGGCCGCCTTGGCGTAGATGCCACCCCCCACACAGGCAAAGAGAGCAACCGTGGATCCGCCGAGGCCGACCGCGGTAATCATCTCCACGGCATCGGCCACCTCGAGCCACTCATGGAGCACGAGGTAGGCAAAGCCGAGGCCGGCAAGGCCCAGGCCGGCGACCGAAAAGCCCGCCACCGCACCGCCCCGGAAGGCTACGGGCAGGGCACGGCGCACTCCACCC
Source organism: uncultured Acidimicrobiia bacterium (assembly GCA_964633975.1). GTDB lineage: Bacteria > Actinomycetota > Acidimicrobiia > Spongiisociales > UBA11373 > CAZWKX01. The sequence goes on along the minus strand of CAZWKX010000004.1, from coordinate 67,597 downwards.
TGCCGAGCCGCCTCGGCGGTGCGGGTATTGGCCGCGGTGGCCGCACTTATGCCGACAAGCCCGGCCACGGCCGAAAGGACGGCACCAAGGACATAGGCAACGGTGCCCCACCACCCCCAATCGAGCAGGGTGAATATGAGCACCGACATGATGACGACAAAGGCGGCGGCCCAGGTGTACTCGCGCAGCAAAAACGCCATCGCACCATCACGAATCGCGCCGGCCGGTTCCTGCACGCGCTCGCCTGCGGCAGGAGACGCCATCACCCTCAGTGCAGAGTATGCGGCCAGCGCCAGGGCGGCGACGCCGGCGCCTACTGAGACGTAGGCCCAGCCGATCGGATCCACGAGCTACTCCCGAGTCGATGACAGAACTGTGATGAGCATAGGTTTGCCGTTCAACGTTCCCGCTGCCGGCGCCGCGTCGACAAGGCGATCATCACTGCGGCGCACAGGAACAGGACTCCGAGCACAAAGGGAGGCCAGTCCGCCTCGTCCACCAGCAACACGGGATTGCTGTATACCTCGATGCCGGTCACGTCGAGGTACGACTCGTCGCCCCGGGCCGGGTCGTGGTACCGCCACGCGCCGGTGAGACGAACGAGCGGACCCCGCAGCCGGTATCCCCCGGCCTGGGCCACATCGGCTAGCTCGGGCCACAGATCCGCGGGGATGCGGACGCCGATACCGAGGTTCGATCCGGCGAGATCGCCGCCGGCCAGCAGCGGCACCGCCGCATAGGCGTCGCCGTTCAGCTGGGCCCACACGATGCCGTCGGCCCGCCGCCCGAAGTCGCCGACCAGCTCGCCGTGCACAACGACCTCGGGCACGCCGGGAACCGTGTATTGCTCGGGGCTCTCCAGAAGATCCTCAACGGTCACAACGACCTCCTGGGCGCCGGCGGGCAGGGCCACGCCCAGCAGGAGAGCCACGCAGAAGACGACGAAGAGAAGCCTCCGCATCATCAGCGCCCCCTGACCCATGAGAGCAGGAACCCGACCAGCGAGAAGGCGGCAACGAACTCGAGGCGGCCCAGCCACATCTCCAGCACGTACGTCACCTCGAGGAGGGCGGGCATGCCGGGGTCGGTGACGCCCACGGACAGCCCGACGTTGGCTCCGGCACTCACCGACTCGAAGAGGGCATGCTGAAGGGGATAGCCGTATGCCATGCCGACCGCGGCGCCGACCAGGAACATGGCCACATAGAGCAGCGAAACGAGCATCACAGCCTGCGAAATCCTCGGAGTGAGGCGTTTGCGCCCGCTCTGCTGGTAGGCGTGGGACACAACGGCCCGCTCCGGAAGAAGCACCTCTTTGATCTGATCCTTGAGGGTCTTGAGGGTGAGGCCCACCCGCAGCGCCTTCACCCCGCCCGCCGTCGAGGAGGCCATGCCGCCGAGAGCCATCGCCAGGGCGACCCCGACGAACGACAGGCCACCCCACGTGGCCAGCTCGGAAGAGGGCACGGTGGAGAAGCCGGTGCCGGTGTGGGCCGAGAGTACGTGGAACAAGCCCTTGCGGGTGAGGCCCAGCACCCCCTCATAGAGCCCGAGCGTGGCGAGCCCGATGAACGTGACCACGAGGCAGAAAGAGAACGTGGAAAGGATCGTGCGGGTCTCGAGGTTGCGGAGGGTGTCGGCGCGGCGAGGCCCTCTCCACAAGGCGAAATGCAGGCCGAACGACATGGCCCCGGCCACCATCATCACCGCGGCACCCGCCTCGAAGATCGCCGAGTGGTAATAGCCGAGGCTCGTGCTCTGCGGAGCGAAGCCGCCGGTATCGAATCCGGCAAAGAAGACCATCAGACCGTGGAACAGCGACCGAATCGAGGAGAAGCCGAGCACGAAGTGGGCAATGGCGCCGAGAGCGGCGACGCCGAAGATGAGGTGAACGAGGGCCACCCCCCAGATGAATCGTGCCGTCGACGTGACCGACGGCAGGATCCTCTCTTCACGCGCCTCGCCGTAGTAGAGGGTGAGGCCGGCCCCGCCGGCGAACATGGACAGCGCGGCAATGATGATGCCCTGTCCACCCAAGAAGTGGAGCAGATGACGCCAGAAGTTGAGCGACGGAGCCAGGTGGTCGAGATCCTGCACCAGCGACAGCCCCGTCGTGGTCAGGCCGCTCATGGCGTCGAAGTAGGCGTCCAGAGATCTGCCGAAATGGCCGGAGAGAGCCAGCGGCAGCGATCCCAGTGCCGGCACGATCAGCCAGGTGAGAGCCACTACCACCATGCCGTGGCTCCAGTCGAGTTTCCTCTCCCGAGGAGGCCGGGAAGCGACCAGGGACCCAAGCAGGGCAAAGGCGCCGATGGTCAGCACGAACGAGGAAGCCGGCGCCCATTCCCTGCCGCCGAGCGCCCATAGAAGGGGCAGCACCGTGAAGGCGGCCACGACATAGAAGATGCGTCCCAGGTAATAGCCGATGACGTGCAGGTCCTCACGACTCGGCCGGACCAGCATCACACCATCCAGAGCACGAGCGCGGCTACGAGGAGGGCGAAGGCGATGACGACACCGACGACCACGGCCTCGGACACAAAGACCCACAGTCCGCCCACCAGGTTGGCCCACCTGCTCCGCTCGCGACGGATCTCAAGCATCGGCGGCATCCGTCTGGCGGAAGGCGGCACGAACCGCCGGCTCCTGCTCCACCGCGGTCACGGCAAGAACACGGTCGCCCGGGCCGATAACGGTGTCCCCGGTGGGAACCACGAGTTTGGACCCATCCACTCCACGCAGCACACCGACCAGCACCGTCTGCTCCGGGAGCTGGAGATCTTGTACACGCCTAGCCTGCGCCTCGAGGTGCACCTCGACCTCGATCAGGCTGACCCCTCCCCGTCCTAGAAGAGCGATGCGATCCAGCTCGATGAAGCGGATCTCTCGAGAGATGAGCTGGACGATGAGGTCGGTCACGGCGACGACGGGGATGTGCAGGGCATCGAAGGTCGACCGGTTGCGCGGATCGTTGAGCCGGGCCAGCACCTGCTTGGCGCCCAGCGTCAAGCCGATCTCGCAGGCAACCAAGTTCACCTCGTCCAGACCGGTCATCGCCAGCAGCCAGTCGGCCCGGCCGGCCTCGGCCGCCTTGAGGACGCTCACACCGGTGCCGTCGCCCTCGAGAACGAGCGCCGACATAATCTCGCTGAGCTCACGTGCCACATCGGGCTGCAGCTCGGTGACCGTCACGGCATGGCCTACCTCGTCCAGCTCGTGAGCCAGGTAGCTGCCGATCTTGCCCCCGCCGACGATCAGAATCCTCACGGCTTCTCCTCGACGAGGTATCTGGCGATCCTGCCGGCCACTCCCTGGCGCACCGAGGCAACCACGAGGTCTCCCGGCTTCAGTGGGTCCTCCTCAGCCGGGATAAACACTTGGCCGTCGCGCTGCACGGCGGCTACCCGAAGCTGGCCTTCGATCTCGAGCCTGCCAACGGTGAGTTGCTCGGCTTCGGGCCCCAGCTCCATCTCGACGACCTGCACCTGCCCGGTGGGAAAGCTGAGGTGGAAAGCAAATTCGGGCTCGTGCACCCGCTCGACGAGCACCTGGGCCACCAGGCGAGCCCCGGCGACGAAGTCCACGTCCAGAGCCCGGTAGGCCTCCTCACGCGCCGGGTCGGCCAGCAGCGCGATCGCCTTCGGCGCGCCGAACACCCTCCCGGCAACCTGCACGGTCATGAGGTTGGCGTTGTCCGAGTCGGTCACGGCCAGGACCACGTCGGCTTCGCCGGCACCGGCCTCGCGCAGGACGTCGACGTCGTAGGCCCGGCCCAAGTGGAACGTGCCGTCGAAACTCTTGCCGAGGAGCTCGAACGCCTCCTCGCTCTCGTCGACGACCGACACATCGTCGCCCGCCGCGCTCAGCGCCAAAGCCACCTCGCGCCCAACGCGCCCACATCCTGTGATGACGACCCGCACCATGCGATTGTAGGTTGCTGCGCCTTGCCGGTCCGTCTACCGGAGTGCGCCGGAACCCCCCGGCCCTTCACTACCCTTGCCGCCCGTGAGTGAAGAGCGCATTCATGTGACCTGGCTGCACTCCGACCGCCTCGTCCCGAAGCGGTTCGTCGGCCCTGTCCTGCGCTTCACCCGGATCGAGGCATCCGGCGGCGCCGTGCTGCTCGTTGCCGCCGCCGCCGCGCTCACCTGGGCCAACGCACCCTTCGGGCACACCTACGCGGAGTTCTGGGGGACTCCCCTGAATCTGGCCTTTGGCTTCTTCCACCTCGACTTGACGCTCCAGGAGATCGTCAACGACGGCCTCATGGCCATCTTCTTTTTCGTGGTCGGCCTCGAGATCAAGCGCGAGATGGTCCTCGGCGACCTCCGCGATCCGAAATCCGCCGCGCTCCCGGTGTTGGCCGCTCTCGGAGGCATGATCGTCCCTGCACTCATCTACCTCGCCTTCGTGCTCACCGGCGACGTGCCCGGCGAGGCCACGAGGGGCTGGGGAATCCCGATGGCCACCGACATCGCCTTCTCGGTGGGCGTGCTCTCACTGCTGGGCAAGCGGGTCCCCGTCGGAGCCAAGCTGTTCCTGCTGGCGCTGGCCATCGCCGACGACATAGGAGCCATCGTCGTCATCGCCGTGTTCTACACCGACGACCTCGAACTCGGTTTCCTGGCCCTCTCGCTGGCAGCTCTCGCCCTCGTGCTGACCGCCTCACGCGTCGGCATCCGGTCGCTCGCCGTCTACGTGCTGCTTGCCCTCCTCGCCTGGTACTTCCTCCTCGAGTCCGGGGTGCACGCCACCCTGGCCGGAGTCGCCTTGGCGATGCTCACGCCGGCCCGGCCGCTGTACTCGGACACCCAGTTCCGCAAGCGCGCCGGCAGCCTGCTGGGCCGGTACGAACGTGACATCCAGACTTCAAACGCCCAGGAGCGCATCGACGAGCACGCCCGCATCCTCTCTCTGGTGGCCAAGGAGTCGATCTCCCCGCTCCGCCGCTTCGAAGACGCTCTTCTCCCCTGGTCCTCGTTCGTCGTCGTCCCCATATTCGCCCTGGCCAACGCGGGAGTGCGCTTCGCCGGCATAGACCTCGTCGACGCCGCCATCCATCCGGTGACTTTGGGAGTGGCGATCGGGCTGCTCGTCGGCAAGACGGTGGGCATCTCCACCTTCACCTGGCTGGCGGTGCGGCTCCGGATCGGGAAGCTGCCGCGATCGACCGGGTGGAAGCACGTGATCGGCCTGGCCGCCGTCGCCGGCATCGGCTTCACGGTGTCGCTCTTCGTCACCAGTCTCGCCTTCGAGCATGCCATCCTCACCGACCGGGCAAAGACCGGCATCTTCATCGGATCGACCGTCGCCGGCCTCATCGGCTACACGCTGCTGCGCACGATGGACACCATAGAGCGCCACCATGAGCAGGCTCTCGCCCACAGGCCGGCCACCTCCGAGCACCATCAGGAGTCGGCCCCGGGCTAGAGTCCGCGGCCGTGTCCAGGCGTTCCGTCGCCATCGCAGCAGGCGCCTTCGTCGTGGTTGCCGGACTCGTCGGGGGCGGCCTCTTCCTCTTCGGCGGATCGGACGCATCCAACACTGCAACCACGACGACGTCGGAGGGGACGCCAACCGTTCCGACCACCACCGCCTCCACGACCACGACGTGGCCCTCCTTCGAGATCACGGTGCGCTTTGACACCGGCGGCGACCTGCAGACGGCGGTGGCCGACTTCTACGCCTGGATCGGCGACCGCAACGGAGTCGAGCCGCCCCCAATGAGCGATGGCGTCGCCGACTACGTCGCCGACATCAGCCCCACGGAGAACATGTTCGTGCGCGGCGAGACCGCCCAAGCCACGATCGAGATAGCCGAGGCGGTGCTCGACGAGCACTTCGACGAGGTCAACGTCTCGACCGCAACCGTCGGTGTGGCGCTTGCAGGCAGCGACGTGGTGCTCGCCGTCGACGAAGGCGAAGGATGGCGCATCGTCGGCGCCAAGCTCGAGCGCTTCGGCAAGGAGGCCTGGTACGGCGAGCCGGTGCGCATGGTGCTGGTCATAGGAACGGATGCCAGGCCCGGCCAGGCCCAGCCGGTCTTCCGCGCCGACAGCGTGCACATCCTCACCTCGGTGATTGCCGAGAGGACCGGTGCCGTGGTGGGCATCCCCCGCGACAGCGTCGTCGAAGTGCCCTACGGCGGCACCGACAAACTGACCCACGTCAACGCCCTGGCCGGGACCGACGCCATGCTCGATGTTGTGCGCGAGCTGTCGGGGCTGGAGCTGGAAGGCTACGTGATCACCGGGTTCCTCGGCTTCGAGCAACTCGTGAACGAGTTCGGCGGCGTCGAAGTTGACGTCCCATTCTCCATGGCCGAGCCCAAGTCGGGGGCGTATCTCAGTGCTGGTCTTCAGCGGCTCTGGGGCGCCAACGCACTCGCCTTCTCACGCAACCGGACGCTCTCCGGCCTCGACTTCACCCGCTCTTACCACCAGGGCCTCGTCATCATCGGCGCCCTCAACGGGGCACAGACCCGTGACATCCTCGACCTGCCCTCTCTGCTACAGATGCTTACCTCGTACACCTGGAGCAACCTCTCCGCCGAGGACCTGCTCACGCTGGCCGCCGGAACGTTCGAACTCGACGCCGACACCGTGAGGAGTGTGGTCCTCCCGGGCTCGATCGGAACCTCCGGAGGCGCCTCGGTGGTCTTCCTCGATCCGCTGGCGGACGATATCTTCGCCGACCTCGCCGACGGCGTACTCACGATGGACGTTCCGCGGCCAACCGATTGAGCGTGTTCACCACGGCGAACGAGAAGCCGGTGAGCCCGAAGACGATCGGCCACACCTGCCAAGGCAGCAGGGCGGTGTCGAAGAGCGTCCTGCCCAGCGGCAAGTAGACCACCGCCACCTGCAGCAGCAGCGATCCGAGGACGCCGAGGGCGAGCAACGGATTACGGCCCGGGCCTCCCCGCCAGTTGCCCGAATCCCGCGCCCGCATCGAGAAGGCATGGGCCAGCTGCACCACGACGAGCGCGGTGAAAATCATCGTGCGAACCACCTTCCACTCGTAGCCCAAGCCGTAGTGGCCGATCACGAGGGTGGCCAGGGTGGCGGCCGCCAGCACGGAGCCGTGGCGCAACAGTGAAAGCTGTCGCCTCCCGCCGAGGATGTCCCGCTGCAGGTCGGGAGGCCGAAGCATGGCGTCCTTCGCCGGCGGGTCCATGCCCAGGGCCAAGGCGGGCAGCCCGTCCGTGATGAGATTGACCCACAGCAGCTGAACGGCCAGGAGCGGGTCGCCCAGCGCTCCGAACACCAGGAAGCCGAGGAACATGACGAGAACCTCGCTGGCGTTGCAAGACAGCAGAAAGTACACGACGGTCTTTAGGTTGGCGAAGATCCCCCGGCCTTCCCGGACCGCGGCCACGATCGAGGCGAAGTTGTCGTCGGTGAGCACCATGTCGGAGGCGTCCTTGGCGACGTCGGTGCCACTGCCCATGGCGACTCCGATGTCGGCGGCACGCAGGGCGGGGGCGTCGTTGACGCCGTCGCCGGTCATGGCGACGATCTGGCCCCGCAGCCGCCACGCCTCCACGATCTTCACCTTGTCCAGCGGATCGATCCTCGAGTAGACCCGGTAGCGCTCCACATGCTCGGCCAGCTCGTCGACCGACATGTGGCGCAACCGATCACCCGGCATCACCTCGTGGCCCGGGCTGAGGATCCCGGTCTCGCTGGCCACGGCGCGGGCCGTCACCTCATGGTCACCTGTGACCATGACGACCGTGATTCCGGCCCGCTGGGCCTCGGCCACCGAAGCGGCCGCTTCGTCCCGCACCGCGTCGCTCATCCCGACGATAGAGACCAAAATGAGCTCGCTCTCAACGCCCTCGGCCTCGACGGGCAGGTCACCCTCTTGGCGATAGGCGAGAGCGAGAGTACGCAGGCCGGTGGAAGCCATCTCGGCGGCCCTGTCGAGCAGCCGCTCCCGATGCTCCACTCCGAGCTCCACGACACCCCCGGCCTCCTCAATCCTGGTGCAGCGGGTGGCCACCACCTCGGGAGCCCCTTTCACCGCCACCAGCCGGTGCCCGGAGCGGGCGTGGATCGTCGTCATTCGCTTGCGGCGCGAATCGAAGGCGATCTCGTCGACGCGTGGCATCTGTCGACGCAGCGCCTCGGGATCGGCCCCCATCTCCTCGACCGCCAGCAGAAGAGCCACCTCGGTGGGATCCCCCAGATACCCATCCGGCGAGAAGCGGGCATCGTTGCACAGGGAGGCAACCTCCATGAAGCGGATCGCCCTGGCATCGGTGCGCGGGATATCAACCGCCTCGCCCTCCAAACCGGAGAGCAGTATGTGCTGGAGTCGGATCTCGTTGCGGGTCAGCGTTCCCGTCTTGTCCGTGCACACGACGCTGGCGGCACCGAGAGCCTCCACCGCGGGAAGGCGCCGCACGATGGCGTTTCGGCCGGCCATGCGCTGCACACCCCTGGCAAGGGTGATGGTGACCACCGCCGGCAGGCCTTCGGGAATCGCGGCAACGGCCAAGGCGACTGCGGTGAGGAACATGGCCTCGGCCGCGTTGCCTCGCAGCAGTCCGGTGAGGAACACGAGCCCGGCCGTCCCCACGGCCAGCACGGCCAGGCGTCTTCCCACCCGGTTGAGCTCCACCTGGAGCGGGGTCGGGGGCTCCTCTTGAGCCAGGACGTCGGCGATCCGCCCCACCTCAGTGTGGCGACCGGTGGCGGTCACGACGGCGCGGCCCCGGCCCGCCGCCACCGAAGTGCCTGAGAAGACCATCGATCTCCGATCCCCGAGCGAAACCCCCTCGACGACCGGCTCCGTGCCCTTCGGCGAGGGGAAGGACTCCCCGGTAAGCGCCGACTCCTCCGCCTCGAAGTGGGATGTCTCCAGGAGCCGCGCATCCGCAGGCACCCTGTCCCCCACCTCGAGAACGATGACGTCACCCGGCACCAGCATGGCGCCGAGCACACGGCGTTCTTCGCCGTCACGTACCACCACCGCTTCTGGAGCGGACAGCTCCTTGAGCCGGGCCAAGGCATCCTCGGCTCGTGCCTCCTGCGCGTACCCCAGAACAGCATTTAGGACAACGATGGCGAGAATGACACCGGCGTCGATCCATTCGTCGAGCAGCAAGCCGCTGATCCCGGCGGCGACGATAAGGATCCAGATCATCACGTCGCGGAACTGACCGGCGAGGATGGCGAGGCGGCTGGGACCGGCGTCGTCGCCGAGCCGGTTGGGCCCGTGCTCTTCAAGACGCAGGGCCGCTTCCTCGGCGCTAAGGCCCAGGGCCGCATTGGAGCCAAGGCCGTCCAGCACCTCGTCGGCGGGCAGGGCGTACCACTGCATGCGTGCCATCGTACGGCGGGGCACCACTCGTCGGAACGTTTCCCAGCCTGGCAGGCTGCGGGCGCGGCGTGCCGGGTGGCCCGACTTGTCGTGGGAGCCGCGCTCCTGGCAGGATGCGCGTGCTGAGGGGAGGAGGGATGGTTCGGTTTGGGCTGAGGGTGAATGGCGAGGAGCACACCGTTGACGCTCCTGCGGAGATGCCTCTTTTGTGGGTGCTGCGCGACCTGCTGGGACTGACCGGCACCAAGTACGGCTGCGGCATCGGATTGTGCGGCGCCTGCACCGTGCACATCGACGGCGCCGCAGTGCGCTCCTGCATCACCACCGTCTCGGCGGTCTCGGGTTCCGTCACCACCATCGAAGGCCTCTCCCCCGGCGGCGACCACCCGCTGCAACGGGCCTGGTTGGAGGAGAACGTCCCCCAGTGCGGCTACTGCCAACCCGGACAGATCATGACCGCAGCAGCACTGCTCAACGCCCACCCCCAACCCTCCGACACCCAAATCGACAACACCATGTCCACAGTCCTATGCCGCTGCGGCACCTACCAGCGCATCCGCGCCGCCATCACCAGAGCCATCAACACATGACCACCGAACTCACCCGCCGCGAATTCATCAAAGTCTCCACACTCGCCGGAGGCGGCTTACTCCTCAGCATCTGGCTCCCCGGCTGCTCCACAACACAACAGGCTCCGTCCACCTCGGCCGCCCAACCCACATCCACGACGGGAGCAACCACCACCAGCGAGGCCGGGCCGACGACCACGGTTGCCGCCACCACGACCACTCTTCCCGAGCCGACCGCGGTGCTCGAGCCGAATATCTATGTGGCTGTCGATAACAACGGCACGGTAACGGTGACCGCCTTCCGCTCCGAGATGGGTCAGGGAGTACGCACCGCCCTCGCCATGATCATCGCCGAGGAACTCGACGCCGACTGGTCCCGAGTCCGCCTCACCCAAGCCCCCGCCGACCCCGCCTACGGAAGCCAACAGACGGGAGGCAGCCGCAGCGTTTCCGACCACTACGACATCCTGCGCCGAGCCGGAGCCACCGGACGCAAGATACTCATCGCCGCCGCCGCCGCCATCTGGGCCGTCCAACCCGCAGACTGCAGCACCGATGCCGGATGGGTCATCCACCCCGACGGTGAACAACGCCTCTCCTACGGCGAACTCGCCGAAACCGCCGCCCAACAGCCGATCCCCTCAATCACCTCCGCCGACCTCAAGAACCCCGACGACTTCCGCATCATCGGCACCCCCACACCCATAGTCGACGGCCCCGACATGGTCACCGGACAAGCCAAATACGCCAGCGACACGATTCTGCCTGGCATTCGCTATGCCGTCGTCGCACGTTCTCCTGTGTTCGGAGGACGGCACACGGGGTACGACGAGACCGCCGCCCTCGCCGTGCCCGGAGTCACCGACGTCGTTGAGATCAGGTCCGGAATCGCCGTGGTGGCCGACAACACCTGGGCCGCCCTCCAAGGCCGCGACGCCCTCAACGTCACCTGGCACCCGGGGCCCAACGGCGAAGTCACCAGCGAAACCATCCACCAAAACCTCATCGACCAGCTGCCCACCTCACCACAACCACTCACCGCCCACTACGAACACCCCTACTACGCCCACGCTTGTATGGAGACGCTTGGCTGCGTGGCTCGGGTCGAGAGCGGATCGTGCGAGATATGGACAGGCACCCAATTCCCTCAGCAGGCCCAGGCTGCGGCCCACTCAATCGCCGGCACACCGTGGGAGGCGACCATCGTCAACGTTCCCCCCATGGGAGGACGCTTCGGATTAGGTGCGGAGACCCACTTCGTCGTGGAAGCAGTTGAAATCTCCGTCGCCATCGGCGCACCGGTCAAAACCTTCTGGACCCGTGAGGACGACATACGCGGCGACCGCTACCACCCAATGAGGCACTATATGGCGAGCGGAAATCCGGAGGCCCCGACCAGGCCGCGGCCGGCCCGGGCCTCGGCGTCGTCCGTGGTCCCGAACGGCTCTTGGCGCTCGGTGGGCGACCACAGTGATACATGGGCACGGGAGTCTTTCATCGATGAGCTTGCCCACGCCGCCGGAAGGGACCCCTACGAGCTGCGCCTCGAGATCCTGCCCTCGGCGGCCCGACCCTGCCTCGAGCTAGTCGCCGAGCAGGCCGGCTGGGGATCCTCGCTGCCCCAAGGATGGGGACGGGGAATCGCCTTCAACGCCCTCTTCGGCGTGACACCGGTTGCTCAGGTCGCCGAGGTATCGGTAGCCGACGGCGAGATACGGGTGCATCGGGTGGTCTGCGCCGTCGACTGCAGCACCGTAGTGAACCCGGATGGAGTCCGGGCTCAGATTGAAGGTGGCATCGTGTTCGGGCTCAGCGCCGCCCTCAAGGACGGCATAACCATCGACGCAGACGCCGTCGTGCAAAGCAACTTCCACGACTACCGGCTCCTGCGCTTCGACGAGATGCCCCGGATCGAAGTCCACATCGTGCCCAGCACCCGCCCACCCAGCGGCATCGGGGAAGCCGGCGTGCCCCCCATCGCCCCCGCCGTAGCCAACGCTGTGTTCAACGCCACCGGCCAAAGGCTGCGCTCCCTACCACTACGACTCCAAACCACCTAGGCACGAAACAGCCGGGGCGACACACTCCGGCGCTGCCGGTCGTCTACTCAAAAAGGCCGTATCTGAAGACGCACCCCATGTAGTCGGCCTCGTTGCGGCCGCCGCAGGTGAGGGCGAAGTCCTCGTACTCGGATCCCACCGCGCTCACCGAGTAGAGAAGATCGCAGGCGGCGAACCCACCCGTCGCGCACTCGCTGCGCAGCGCGGAGAGGTTGGGCTGGCCGCCGTTCAGGTAAATGCAGTACTCGGAGGCAGTCGGGTCGAGGCCGCCGCAGGTGGCACCGTACTCCTCGTACTCGGACCCAAACGACGAGTTCCAGAACAGCATGTCGCAAGCCGCCATGTCCGCCGCCTGGCAGCGGGACCACAGCAGGTCCAGCCCGCCAGGGTCGTCCCCGTAGGACTGGGGCCCGTCCGACGCCGCCAGCTGCATCTCCTCGACAGACAGGCACTCGGTCATGCTCAGGGACAGGCCCTCCATGAAGGTCTGCAGCTCCTCGGGCAGGTCGGCGACGGCAGCGGAATCGGCGTTGAAGGCATTCACGGCGGCAATCGCCGCCGGGTCCGTGAGGTCCATGTCGACGACAACATCGAAGTATCCGCCTGCCTCCAGGTAGTCGAACATACAGTCGACCGAGTCGCCGTCGATTCCAGACTCCTCCATACCCTCCCGGACACCACTCAAGAAGGCCTCTGTGTGCGGGTCGTCCACCCCTTCGAACGAATAGTCGTCATCGGACAAGCTTCGCCATCCCCAGATTCCCGCGGCCACCAACCCGGCCACAACGACCACCACCCCGATCCAGAGTGGGGCGCCGCCATTCCGGCACGGCCCGGGAGAAGGCAGCCGGCGCTCGCCGCCACCAGACCAAGGCGACGATGCCTCTTGCGCCGCGCCGCAGTGCGGGCAGGTTTCGAGGCCGGAGTAGACACGCTGGCCGCATTGGACGCAGCGGCGAACCACCGGTGGCGACTCGGGAGCACGACCCGGATAGGCGGGCCCGTTCGACCACTGCTGGAAACCGGTTCGCTCACGGCAGTAGGGGCAAGGGTCGGCCCAGGCGGCTATGAGCCTGGCGCAGCTGGGGCAAGGTTCGAAACGGGGACCACCGGCGCCGCCTCCACCCGGCCCGGCGCCGGAACCTCCGGAGCCGCCTGCGGCCCGCTCTCGCGCACGCCGCAGCATCTCCTCGCTGCCCGAAACTTCTTTGCTGCCGAAGGGTTCGTCGGTCATGGGCCCTCTCTTCCGTTGCGAGCGTCAGGGCGGCCCACTCCGCATGACTCAAGATCGAACGATCGAGCCCCCACATTGAGGAAAACTCGTCACTGGAAGCTGACGTACACCGCCAGCGGCTCCAGGGCGAGCACCTCCTCGGGAGTGGCCATCGGGGAGTCCTCGTCGTAGAAGTTCTTCCAGCCCCAGAGCCATCCTGCATCTTCGGTATCTGCGGTCAGCGCTTCCCAGGTCTCGTATTTGGCGGCCAGGGTTCCTTGGCCGTCCATCTGGATGACCACCGCCAGCTCCGGGGGAGTCTCGATCGACTCGCGCCCCGGAAGCATGGAGAACTGGAACTGGTGCAGCAGCAGCAGCTTCTGCGGAAGGTGGTTGTCCCGCACTATCTGCGACAGCCACTCCACGACCTCGTTCACCTCGGTCGCATCGACACCACCGATCTGTTGGAGATGAAACTGGTTGGGTCCCAACCTCCACTCCGGGTCGACGGCAAGGCCCACATTGGGCTCCAAGAGCAGCTCCTCGTAGAGCTGGGCCTGGGTGAGGAAATCGGTCCGCCCGGGCTGGAGATCGATGATCACGTAGACGCCCTGCTCTCGCGCCGCGTCGACCCAGGGGCGCAGCACGTCAACCGACATCTCGTTCGAGTAGTTGCCGTCTGTACCGGCGCGCGAGTCGGCGATGGTGGCGATCATCTCGAAGGCGAGCGTCACTTCGAGACCGTCTGCTTCATACTCCTCGGCGATGGGCCGGAGCCGCTCCACCGTGGCTTCCGGGCCCTGCTCACCCAGGACCCCCAGCACAGCTGTGGTCGGATTGCCGTAGAAGGCGACCAGACGCCTTCCAGGAAACAGGAGATATCCACCACCGGGAAGCTCGGTGCCTTCGAGAAGAATCGGGAGCTGCCAGGAGGCGTCCTCGGTGACGTCGCCGATCAGATACACGGCCTTGGCGCCGCCGGGACCTGCCTGGAGGGCGCGCCCGACCTCAGGGAAACGCCGCAGCTCGCCACCGTCGACGAGTGCCAGCAGACCTCCCGACACCGTCGCCGCCGCGGTGGCGACGAGGGCAATCTCGATCTCTGAGGATTCGACGAGCCACGCCGTCCCGGTTTCGCCGGTGCCGGCGATGACTGCCGCCGAGAGCTCGGCCCCCTCCGTTGTCGTGCCGGCCGAGTCGACCGTCGTAGTGGTCTGATCCGTCGTTGTCGTCTGATCTATCGTCGTGGCCTGATCCGTCGTTTCGCCGCCGTCCTCGGTCGTCTCGGTGGGCTCTTCCGCCGTGTCAGCGGGTACAGCCTGCGGCTCCGGTATCAGACCTACCCCTTCGTCGATGGCGGCGATCGTCTGCTCCACGGTTCCCGGCCCCGGTTCGGCGGGCAGCCGCAGCACTCGCGTCACACCGGAGTACAGGTTCACGCGCCGGGCCAGCTCGTACGTGTCGCCTCCCAGAACCGTCACGTCGGTCCACTCCGGGACCGCCACCTCGACGTCTTCGCCCAGGAGGATGACACGGTGCGGAGCAAGCCTCTCTATCTCGGCGTCGACTTGTGACGACGATCCCGTGTCGTCCAACAGGAGCGGACCCTGGAGCGCCACGGCGAGGCGTGCGCCGAGAGCCACCCGATCGACCTCCGCAGTCGACACGACGACGACGTCGGTGGCGCAAACGAAGGTGGCCTGGGAGACGGTGATGGCGGCGGCTACGAGGTCATCTCCGTCGAGCTGCTCGACGAGCGGATCCTCGCCGGCGGCCGCCGGCGGCACCAGCGGAGACGGGCATGGGGGAGGTTGCGGCACCGTTGTCGAGGTCGTCGTCGGGACGGTGGTCGCGGCAGTCGAAACCGACGAGCTTGTGCCACCGCTGCACGCGGAGAGGATCAAGAGGAATGCTGTGATCACAGGCGTTCGACGCATCGTTTACCGCCGATCCGATCGGGCGAGCGTACCCGGTGCCCCTGCATAGTCGCGGAATCCGCTCGCGGCCCCGCTTTCGCCGACCGGCCGGGACTGGGGCCGGCCCGCCGTCGGTTCTCGGCGCGGTAGCGTGCCGCGGTGAGCCCTGCAGCCGGCTACGCCGCCGCTCTCTGCGTACTGATCGTGGTCAATGTGTGCGGCAACCTATGGCTGCCGGCCTGGACCTACGTGCCGGTGAACCTGGCGAGCGGCACGATCGTGCTGCTCGTTGCCCGCGCCGGCGGAGCCATGGCCTCCGACCTCGGCCTGGCGCGGGAGCGGCTGCGGCGGGGGCTGCTGGTTGGCGTGCTGGTCATGGCGGTCGTGGGCATCGGGGTCGCGGCGGCAGCTGCCATCCCGGCAACCAAGGGCTTCTTCGAGGACCAGCGCGCCACCGAAGTCGGGGGTGGGCTTCTGCTGTACCACACGCTGCTCCGGATACCACTCGGGACTGCTGTGTTCGAGGAACTCGCCTTCCGCGGCGTGCTGCTGGGCCTCGGCCGCCGACTGTGGCCGACCCGCACCGCTGTGCTGTGGTCGTCGGTGCTGTTCGGCCTCTGGCACCTGCTTCCTGCGACCACCTTGGCCAAAACCAACTCCCAGATCGGCGATGTCGATGTGGCCCTCACCGTGGCGGCAGGCGTGGCTGCAACCGTCGTCGCGGGTGTACTTTTTGCCTCGATCCGCCTCTACGCCGACAGCCTGGTGGCGGCGGTTCTGGCCCACGTGGCCACCAACAGCTTCGCTTTTGCCGCAGCCTGGGTGTTGTTCCGAGGCTGACCCACCGGAGCCGCTCGGGGCTCTTGGCCTTCGAGCCGGGGCGCAAGCCGACTCGGCCCGCTGCCGGCGACGACGGCAAAATGCCTATTCCCTCAGCCGCTTCTCCTGCTCCTCCGCCAGGTACTGCTTGGCCTTGCGCTCCTCATAGCGCTCCAGGCGTCCCTCGAAGACGAAGACCACGAGGGCGTGGATCAACAGCCCGATGCCCCATGGGATGATCGACCAGTAGGCCCAGTCGAGCCCGAGGAACTGACTGTCTCCCGTGTCGCGAAGGTCCACAAAAACCATGATCCCGTTGGCGATCAGATAGGCGATCAGGTGACCGAAGAAGTCGCGGACGTCGGCCACCCTCTTCTTGGCCCTCTCTCGGGCGATAGCTTCCGGAGCGTCGCTCACGTGTTTCCTCCCGTCTCGCGCACGGTCGCACGCTAGCGATTCGACACCTGGGCTACCCGGGACCACTCAACCACCGACGAGCATCAGCGCCGGAACGAACTCGGCGCGGCCGACGGCGGTCACGGTCACCGATCCCGTCGGCCACAGCTCGACGTCCAGAGCCACACGAACGGTGACCGTACGCGGGTCCCAAGACGTATCGACGGGACAGGCACACTCGAGCAGGCGGGCGCCGTTGAGAGCGGCGAAGCGAGCCGCCTCGGCGGTCGGGCCCGTCTCGGCTCCAAAGGGAGCAAAGGTGACCGGAGCCGCTGCCAGAGCGGCGGCGTCGGCAGCGGCCACGGCCTCGGCCCTGGCTCGAAGACAGGCGCCCACGGCCCCAAGAGCTGCCGTCAGCAGCAGGATGAAGCCGGCTACGGCGACGAGCAGCACCGCCGCCGACCCCTGCTGATTCACTGCTCCACCCGCATCGAAGACCGGCCCTCGAGCTGGACCGTCCAGCCCCCGAAGAGGAAAGCGGCGACCCGGTGCCTCACGTGCACCACGACTTCGGCCCGTCCCCCCACCAGGTGGTCGCGCCGAACCGCTACACGAGCCCGGCTCCCCAGATCGTCGCCGAGGAAACGGTGCACCGCCTCCACCGCCGCTTCCGGATCGGGGCTCACCGCCGCCTCCCGAGCGCCCTCACGAGCCGCCTGGCTCACCTCAAGCTGGGTGCGCGCCACCAGTGCAACTTCCACCGCCCCGAGCAGGACCAACAGCACCAGAGGCAGCACGAGGGCGAACTCGACCACGGCGCTCCCCCGATTCACTGGCCGCCGGACACGATGCCCCGGACCCGGCTCATGACCGCCTCGAAGAAGTCGGCCAGCGCCCCGCTCGACGAAGCCCACACGATCAGGGCCAGAGCGATGATGGCCGCGGCCACGATGACGAGGGCGTACTCGGCGGTCGCCTGGCCGGATTCGTTTCGGGACATGTTTGCTCCTTTGCTCAGATGTCGAGGCGCGCCAGCGATTCCAGGAGAGCGGGGCCAACGGCCAAGACCACAAACCCGGGAAGGATCAGCAGGGCAAGGGGCAGCAGGAGGCGCACCGGCAGCCGGCGGGCCGCCTCAAGTCGCCGCATGTGCTCGGCGTGGCGCCGCTCGGAGGCGAAAGCCTCAACGGCGGATAGGAGCGGCGCTCCAGTGGCCGCGGCGCGCCCGGTGATCCTGTACAGACGCTCTGCCCGGCCTTCGGCTGTGGCCAGCGCCACCGACACACCGAGCTGATCCATGGCTCGGCGAACCCGGATCACCTCGGCGGCGAGTCCCGGAGCCAGCTCACGACCGGCCTCCTCGAATGCGAGAGGCAGCCCGAGCCCCGCGCCCAGGCCGAGGGCGAGGAGATCGGCAAACATGACGACATCGGCCTCGGCGGCCTCCGATGACAGCCGTCGAGATCGCAGCCGGCGAGCCTGATGGACAACCGCCACCGACGCAGCAGCTGCGATGCCGAGCAGTGGAACGGCCCCGCTGAGGAAAGCCACCGCTCCGGCGGAGTCGGCAAGCCACCGGCGATGCCGGGCACCCAGCGCGGCGGCGACGCCGATGCCCAAGAGTGCCGCCGTCGTCACGCTCATCGGCGTGCCCGCCGCAGCATCGCCCACACCACGGCTGCTCCCAGCGCCTCAAAGGCCAGCCCAACCCCCAGAACTACCGGCCCGGCCGGGTCGGAAAACAGGCGGCCGGCCCTCCCGGTCACCAGGAGGCCGATCAACAGCAGAAGCGGCGTGCCGCCGACCAGCCACGCCGACGCCCGTGCCTGTGCCGTCATAGCTGCTTCCTCGCGTCGGAGCCTTCCGACTTCGGCGGCGCGGACCGCCAGCGACTGCATCAGAGCTGCCACGCGCCCCCCACTCGCCGCGGCAAGCCTGAAGGCTGCGGCCACCAGGCGCCCGTTGACCGGAAGCGCCGAGCTGATATGTGCCCCCACACGGCCCGCCGGCATGCCTGCTGCCGCCAGCCGAGCCGCGGCGCCGAGGCCGAGAGATGGGACTCTCAATGTCGCGGACACGACCCCTGACCGTAATGAGGCGCCGGCCTCGAGCTCCGCGGCCAGGCCGCGCAGAAAGTCCGCCTCGATGTCCGGACCCGGAGAGCGGGCCCGGCGGCGGCGCGCCGCCAGCACCCCCAGGAACAAGGCGAGGGCCCCGAACCAGACCGGCTGCCACACCGCCAGGACACTCAGAAGAACGACGAGCGGCGGCGCACCCAGGGCCAGGGCGACGGCGGCGGAGCCGGCTACAAACATCGATAGACCTCCCGCAGCTCCGTGCCCTCGACCTCGGACACGACCGCCACGACGCGAAGGCTTGCGCGACGCGCCATGTGCACGATCACATCCACGGCACCGAGCAGCTGCCTTCTGACCGCATCCGGAGCCGGGCGCTGCTCTCCCGACAGAGCAAGCGTCTCCAGCCTCCACAGTGCCTCGGCGGGCCCGTTGGCGTGCACCGTCCCCATCGATCCGCTGTGGCCCGTGCTCATCGCCTGGATGAGGTCGAGCGCCTCGGGTCCACGGACCTCTCCGACGATGATGCGATCCGGCCGCATGCGGAGCGCATGGCGAACGAGAGTGCGCAGCGTTATCTCCCCCGCCCCCTCGGCGTTGGGCGGCCGGGCCTCCAGCCGGACCACGTGCCCGGAGACGCCCAGCTCAGCCGAGTCCTCGATGGTAACCACTCGCTCCCACTCGGGAATCTCTCTAGAGAGCACATTGAGCAGGGTGGTCTTGCCCGATCCGGTCCCGCCGCTCACCAGCAGGTTGCGTCGGCCAGCCACCGTGTCGGAGAGTATGCGGGCCCCCTCGGGTCGGAGTGAGCCGGCCTCGACGAGCGCCTCCAGGTCGGGCACCGCCTGGGTGAAGCGTCGGATGGCCAGCACCGGGCCATCGGGCGACGCGGGCGGGATGGCGGCATGGAGGCGAGACCCGTCGACAAGGCGGGCGTCGACGGCGGGCGAGGCCCGGTCGAGGCGAAGGCCCAGCGGCGCGATGGCCCGCTCCACGGCCGCCACCACCGCGGCCGCATCGGGAAAGGCCACGGGCGCCCGCTCCAAACGTCCATTCCGCTCCACCCACACATCGTGCGGAGCGTTTACCAGAACGTCGCTGACCGCGGGATCGGCGAGCAACGGCTCCAGGGGCCCGAGCCCAACCAGCGCATCCACGGCATCGGCAGCCACCCGCCGCGCATCGAGAGGTGCCTCCTCGGCAGCGATACGCAGCGCGGCCCTGGCCACATCGGCGCGCCGTAGCGGCACCGACGAGGCGACGAGGCGCTCGACCACCCTCTCTAGAGCCCCCACGGCAGCCTCCATACCCGTCGCCAGGCCGCCAGCCAGCGATCTGCCGGCGCGGGAAGGCGCCCGGTGAGCAGCGACCGGACCGTGCCCGTCGAAGGCCGCGGAAGACGCACACCGTCCTCCGGAAGGGGCATCCTGATCGGCGTCGACTGGAACACGCCCGGTCCCGCGGCGATCTCGAAGATGCCGCCAGGAACGAGCAGCCGCACCGGCACCACCGGCACCACCGGCACCGAGAACGCTGTCTCGGGTCCGGGCCGGGGCGGCAAGCGCAGCACCACCCGACTCCACCCACCGAGCAGGGCCTCCACGACTTCCGCAGCCTCGGCAACGGTGACCCCGCCGTTACGCAGGACGGCGATGCCACGGCGCTCGGGCACGATGTCGGCTCGGCGGGGACCTTCGGCGACGAGCTGGGCCAGCGATCCGGCTCCCGGATAGCGAGGACCGGCAGGATCGAGATCGACCAGAAGCGCCGACCTGCCGGCCGCAGCGGCCAAGCCCAGGGGCGCCAGCGCTCCTAGTAGTCCGTCCTCCGGCGTCCAGGTGGCCAAAGCCGGCATGGGACCTCGATCGTCGGCACCGGCAAGGTACGACCCCCAAGGCCCGGTCTCAAGAGGGTTGCCACCTACAATCCCCATTCGTGTCAGAGGCCGCGTTCTTCGACCTCGACAAAACCGTCGTCGCCAAGTCCGCAGTCCTTGCGTTCACCGGCAAGATGGTGAAGGCAGGCTTGCTGGGCCGGCGCACGATGTTGCGCGCCGCAGTGGGCCAGATCTACTACTCGCTGTTCGGGGCCAACCACAGCACCGCGGAGCGCATCCGGAAGGCGGTGCTCACGCTCACGAAGGGCTGGCAGCGCAGCGAGGTAGAGGACCTCGTCGAAAACGCCCTGGACGAGGTCGTCGCCCCGATCGTCTTCGCCGAGGCCCTATTCCTCATCGACGATCACATGAAGGCGGGACGTCGCGTCATCATCGTGTCGGCCAGCCCTGAAGAGGTGGTGCGGCCCCTGGCCCGCTACATCGGGGTCGACGAGATCATCGCCACTCGAGCCGAGGTCGATGAGCAGGACCGCTACACCGGCCGCATCGAGCTGTACGCCTACGGGGAATCCAAGGCCAAGGAGGTGCGCCGCCTGGCCGATGACGAAGGCATTTCCCTGGAGGGCTCCTTCGCCTACTCGGACTCGATAACCGACCTGCCCCTACTGGAGGAAGTGGGCCACCCTCACGCGGTGAACCCGGACAAGGACCTGCGCCAGGTGGCCGAGCAACGGGGCTGGCCCGTTCTCGAGTTCAAACGCCAAGTGACCATTGGCGAACGCCTGGCCCGCCCGGTGCCGATCATCTCGGGAGCCGCGCTCACAACGATGGCGCTGACCGTGGTGTTGTGGGTGATGATGCGCAGGGCCCGAAGAGAGCAGAGGCGCTCGTAAAGCACAGAATGCAGGCACAGAATCCAGACTTCAGAAGGCGCCATACCGACTCTGAACTCTGAATCCTCGATTACCTTGGCCTTCATGGATGAGATCACCATCGGCTCCACTCTCATCCGCGTCCTCCAGGCCGACATCACCGACCAGCAAGTCGACGCCGTGGTCAACGCCGCCAACGAGTACTTGCGCCACAACGGAGGCCTGGCCGCGGCTCTCGTCCACGCCGGCGGCTCCTTGATCCAGGAGGAATCCGACCGCTGGATCGCCGACCACGGGCCGCTCTCCCCGGGGACGGCCGCGGTCACCGGGGCCGGAGCCATGCCGGCGCGTTACGTGGTCCATGTAGCCGGACCCCGCTATCGACAGAATCGCGACAACGAGAGCCTC
Organism: uncultured Acidimicrobiia bacterium; assembly: GCA_964633975.1. GTDB lineage: Bacteria > Actinomycetota > Acidimicrobiia > Spongiisociales > UBA11373 > CAZWKX01. Next base: position 46,105 of record CAZWKX010000004.1, on the reverse strand, counting down.
CTCAGGAAAGCGGCCTGGGCCGCGCTCGACGCCGCCACCTTGGCCGGTTGCCACACGGTGGCGCTTCCGGCAATCTCCGCCGGCATCTTCGGCTACCCCCTGGGAGACGCGACCTCCACCATCGCAGCCGCCTGCGCCGATTGGGCGCGTCGGCACGAAGGCCTCGAGGAGATCCGGCTGATCGGCTTCGACGCCGCTGCCGCCGATGCGTTCAGAGCCGGGCTGGCCGCACTGGCCTAGTGCTTGGCAAAGCAGGGAGCATCCACAAAGGCAACGGCCCAATTTCGGGCCGTTGCTCTTCCCACCGGGTCCTGACCCCGGCACATGCTCATTCCGCAACGTCTGCGGGCAAACGCACGTTAGGCGCGGCCTTTCCCGACACCGAGTCGGCATTCACATGCTCCGGCGGCGAAGTTCGCCCTCTCGCCCCACCACGACGCCTTCCCCATCCGAACCCGGCGTCACCCCGCCGCAGTGCCCGGCCACCCCTGGTCGCGCATACCGGCCACGAGGCCCGCGACACGCTGCCTCATCGTCCGTTTCGCTCCGCCAGCACGTCGTTGAGCAGGTCGGGACGATCCGTCATGATGCCGTCCACCCCCAGGTTGAGCAGGTAGTGCATGTCCTCGGTGTCGTTCACCGTCCACACGTGCACGTGTTTGCCGACATGGTGAGCCGCAGCAATAAATCGACGGCCCGCCATGGCAAGCGGGCCCACTTTCTGCGGCACCTGCAGGGCGTCGGCGGCGCCCGGCGCCCGTCCCAACAGTGAAGCGGCCACGACTCGTGCAATCTCAGCCGGCCCGGCCGAGGTAGCCACCCGGCCAGCGGCAACGCGGCGGAAACGGCGGATGCGTGAGCCGTGAAACGACCCGATGAGCACCCGGTCGGTGGCCCCCAGCCGCTCGACATCCTCGGCGAGCGCATACTCCATGCCCGACTGCTTGAGATCGAGGTTGAAGAGGCAGTTCGGGAACGTGTTCACCACATCCTCGAAGAGAGGTATGCCGATATCCCTGCCCCGAAGCGGGTATCCGTGGTCCGCGCCGAAATGATGTGCGGCGTCCAGTTGCCTCAGGTGCTGCCAATCCCACTCCCAGACCTTGCCCACGCCATCGGTGAGGCGGTCGAGGTCATCGTCGTGAAACAAAACGACCCGCCCGTCCCTGCTCAGATGGACGTCGGTCTCGATGTACCGGTATCCGAGATCGACGGCGCCTTGAAAGGCAACCATCGTGTTCTCCGGCCACAACACTCGGCTGCCCCTGTGGGCGAAACGGATGGGGTGCTCATGGCTCAGGTACGGCCGCATAGGAACCGCCAGGGTAGGGATCGGCCGCGCCGCCTGCAGAGTGGTAGCTTGTGACAGGCGCCAAGGGAGTCGCTCGTGCCGTTCCTCGACGAGCTCGTGGTCAAGGACATAAGCAAGGAGAAGTGGCAGCTCAAGCAGGAGTGGGAGCTCGTCTCCCCGCTCCGCTATCAGGGAAGAACCGACCTGATCACCGTGCCTGCGACGTTCAAGAGCGACTTCGCCTCGGTGCCCCGACCGTTCTGGTGGCTCGTGCCCCGTTACGGGCGCTACACGAAGGCCGCGGTCTTACACGACTACCTCTGCAGGAATGGAGCGACGCTGCAGCAGCCCGTTCACCGCTCCGACGCCGACGGCATATTCCGCCGGTCCATGCGGGAGCTGAGGGTGGACTTCCTCCGGCGCTGGATCATGTGGTCCGCGGTCCGCTGGGGGAAAAGAGGGCTCTTTCGAATCAGTGAGGGAGGCTGGGGGGAGATGTTCGGCGTCATCGCCATCTCTGCCCTCATACTGCCCTTCGTCCTTCCCGCATCTCTGATCGTGCTGGCTTCCCTCTTCGTGTTCTGGATCCTGAAACTCATCGTGTACATCGCAGCAGCGTTCGCGGGGCAAAGACCCGACTGGACTCCCACCTTCACCGGCTACCCGGCGCCCGACGAGCCGGCGGCACCGCCCGAGAGCGCATAGACGAGCCCTCCTGGGCACGATTCGTTTGGCCAGCGTCCGCCGGTCGGATATGTTGTGAGCCCGGCAAATCGGAGAGACCGCAGCTGTGGCAGACCAGATCCCGGCACGCAGCCCCGACGAACTCATAGACGCCATAGCCGACGAGGTCGAAGCGCGCTTCGACGATCTGAGCCCCGGAGAAGGCTGGAGCATCGTGATTGCCGAGATCGAACGCCGCTGCGCCGCCGACGATCCCGAGGCGATGGCCTGTCGGGAGTGGCTCATCAAGGAGGTCGAAGAGGCCCGTGCCAGGGGTGACCTCCCCGACGACATCGAGGACGCCGGAGGAGATGCCGGGGTCCTGGTGCCCGCCTATCTCAGCCTCTACTGGCGGAACCTGCGAGCGAACGACGTCCCCGACGCGCTGGAGCAGGCCGGACAAGACATCGCCGACGAGTCCGAGGACTACCTGCGCAAGCGGGACTGAGCGCCTCCACGGCCGGCGGGAGGCCGCATCTCTAGGGTCGACGCCTAGGCCGACAAGGGGACCCGATAGACCAAGCTGCCATCGTCTATCGCCTCAACGAGCACCCGCGCTGGGGACTGGCTGGCGCCGGCATCGTGTTTTTGAAGATGCTGCTCGCCGTGCCCCACTTCATTCTGGTCGGAGCGCCCGAGCAGGTGGCGGCCGCCGGCTAGCTGTAGCCCCATCACGGTTCGAGGCCCGCGTCGACGCGGGCCTCGGGCGTTTCGGGACGGGACTACTCAGTCGTCGGATTCCCCGGGGGCCTTCTGCTCCCGCCGCTCTTCCATCTTCTCGTCGACCTTCTCCTTGACCTCCCCGGCGACCTCCTTGGTCTTTTCCCAGGTCTTGCCGGCGACATCTTTGGTCTTGTCCCACGCCTTCTCGGCCTTCGGTCCCGCCTTTTCCTTGGTCCTCTTAGAGAGCGCCTTGGTCTTGTCCAGCGCCTTCTTGAGTGAAGCCTTGAACTCGTCCACGAAAGTCCTCCCGGTCTCTCCTTCCCATAACATACCGCCGCCGCTGCCCTCTCTGCCGCCGATTCCGCCAATGATCTCGCCGTACACTCGGCCCGTGGCCGCAAATCATGGAATTCGCATCACCCCGGATCTCCTCATCCCACCGGGGGAGCTCCGCTGGCGGTTCGACACCTCGGGCGGGCCGGGCGGGCAGCACGCCAACCGCTCGGCGACAAGGGTGGATCTCAGCCTCGACATCGCCGGGAGCCCTTCACTGCCCGACGATGTGCGCCGGCGGCTCCTCGAGCGGTTGGGCGGCCGTCTCCGACATGGCGTGATAACCGTCGTTGTCGATGAATCCCGGTCGCAGTGGCGCAACCGCGGCCTGGCTCGGCGTCGTCTGGCCGCAACGCTCAGCGAATCGTTGCGGCAGCCGCACCCGCGCCTGCCCACCCGCCCATCGGCCGCGGGGCGCAGGCGCCGACGGCGCGAGAAGGAGCACCACTCGCGGCTGAAACGCTGGAGGCAACGGCCGGACGAGGAGTAGCTGGCCCCGCTCAGCCCCCGGCGCCACCGGTGAAGCTCCAGGAAGCCAGCCTCAGGGTCGGCGCCTGTACCATGCCGGGCCCGAACTCGCAATCGGCAAAGCGCCGATCGGCGCCGACCCCCAGCACACGGCCCGGGCCCAGCGCCTCTACGAACGATTGGGTGAACCGCAGGTTGGTGACCGCCTCGGCCAGTTCACCGCTGCGGATCATGAAGGTCCCGTTCCGGGTGAGACCGGTCACGACCTGGGTCTTCGGGTCGAGTATGCGGCAGTAGTTGAAGGTGGCCACGTAGAGGCCCTGCTCGACGTCGCCGATCAGCTCATCGACATCCTCGTCGCCGTTGGCGAACACGAGTGCCGTGGCAATGGGTCCAAAGGATTCCCCACCGGCGACGGCATGACCCGTGGAAACAGCTCCGGCCTCTGCAGCGGAACGCCGGTCGTGGGTGACTCCCACCGTCACGCCATGTGCGACGAGATCGAGGCGGCGCCGCGGCGTTCCCTCGGCGTCAAACGGCACCCCGAGCGCGCCGGGCCCGCAGACGTCGTCCCAGAGGCTGATCCTCTCGTCGAACTGTTTGACGGCCGGCTCCAGGAACGACTGGCCCTCGTTCACCTGCTTGCCGTTGAAACCGTAGAAGGCGAGGAAGATACCGATGGTGGCCACGGCCTCCGGCCCCAGCACCACCTGGTACTCGCCGGGACCAAGGTCCACGGCTCCTACACCGCGGCGTGCCCTCTCTGCGGCGAGCCAACCGGCCGCCGACCCGTCCACATCACCGAGCCGCACCGAGGTGGAGTGGGCGGAACCGGCGCTCTCGCCGGTTTGTTGGATGCCGTCGAGCGTTGCCCTCGTTGATCGGCCGGCGAGGCGTTGACCCCGGCTGTTGGCGAACGCCTCGTAGGCGACATCGGCGTCGCAGAAGCCGGCTGCTCTCAGGCCACCGCCGGCTTCGACAAAGGCTCGCACAACGGCCGATCGCTCACCCGGAGTAGCCTCTGCGGTCCCCTCGTGAAAGTTGTCGACCTCCGGCACGCCGGCCGGCTCAGCGAGCCCGGGCCACAGATCATCCACGGGTGAGAAGCCGGCCGCCTCCAAGGTACCGTCGACCAGGGCGTGAAGCCCGTCGTCATCGATCCGGTTGGAGGATCCTCTGGCCACGCGGCGATCGGCGGCGACGCGCAGAGACGCCACGACGAAGTCCTCGCCCACGTTCTGGTGGATGAACGAGTTGGCGAAGCGGGTCAGAGCGGCGCGACCGGAGGCCACGATCGCCTCCGCCTCAGCCCGGCCGCCCACGAGTTCCACCAGCCGCTGCGCGATATCCAGCTCGGCACTCATCAGCGCACGCCCACTCGAACCGAGCGGAACCGGCCCGGGGAGGCCGAGTGGCCGGTGTGCGCCACCTGCATGGGCTGCCCTTTGCCGCAGTTAGGAACTCCCCAGTGCACCCATTCGCCCTCCCCACCGAGCATGTCGAGCTGCGCCCAGAACTGCGGGGTGATGCCGGTGTACGTCGGGTTCCTCAGCATCCGGGCCCGTTTGCCCTTCTCGATCTCCCAGGCGATCTCACAGCCGAACTGGAAGTTGAGTCGCTTGTCGTCGATGGACCAGGACCGGTTGGTGGCCATGTATATGCCCCGCTCCGTCTCGGCCACCATCTCCTCGATCGACGAGTCACCGGGCAGCAGCCCGACGTTGGTCATGCGCACCATGGGGAGCCGGCCGTAGCCGTCGGCGCGCACCATGCCTCCCGGTTCCAATCCGGCGAGCATCGCGGAGTCGCGGCCGCTGAGCACACCCACCCAAATGCCGTCCCGCACGATGTCGACTCGCTGCGCCGGCGTGCCCTCGTCGTCGTACCCGAAGGTGCCCAGAGCTCCGGGCAATGTGGCATCGGCCGTCACGTTCATCAGCGGCGACCCGTATCTATGGGTGCCCAGCTTGGCCAGCTCGAGATGTGAGGTTCCGGCGAAGGCCGCTTCCCACCCGAGGATGCGGTCGAGCTCGATGGCGTGGCCCACCGACTCGTGAACCTGGAGAGCGAGCTGGCTGCTCTCCAAGATGAGCGAACGTTCGCCTTCGGGACATTGATCGGCCCTGAGCAGCGCCGCCGCCTCCTCGGCGATCCGTTGGGCGTTGCCTGGGAAGTCCCAGCGCCGCACCACCTCGTATCCCCCGGTCTCGAACTGGCCGAACGCCTGGGGGTAGGAGCGACGCTGCGTCTCCCGCTCACCAACGGCGGTGGCGTCGAAGCCTCCGCCCGATTCGACGAGGTGCTGGTGTATGCGGTGGCCCTGGGAGGACACGAACCACTTGTCGGTATCCCAGAACGCCAGCGACGCCCGTGCCAGGGCTACACCGTCAACGGCACCCATGACGCGGCTCACCTCCATCAGCATTTCCACCTTCTCGGACAGCGGCACTTGAAGCGGCGCTTCCCGATGGGGTGTCTCGTAGGAGTCGTCCACGACGGGCACATCGGCCAGCACGAGTGGCTCGCCCGGCACCTCCGCCGACGCCTGGGCGATGGCCGTGGCCCTGGCGCCGGCGGCCCCGGCGGCATCGAGATCGGCGGAGGCGAAGAAGCCCCAGGAGGAGCCGACGAGCGCTCGCACCCCGACACCGGCGCTCTCGTGGCGATCGAGCTGCTCGAGGCGCGAATTCAGCACCTCGATTGATTCGCTGCGTGACCCGACGACGCGGGCGTCCGCGTAGACGGCGCCCGCCGCCAGGGCACCCTCCACCGCAGCTGTTGCGTACTCGAACACGCGGACACTCCCTGGAGTCGCCGCGGGATGCTAGCGACGCCGCCTATAGGCCTTCCTGCGTATCGGCGATGAGCATGTCGACCACCGCACGCAGCGCCTCGTCGTGGTCGGCACCACCGGCTTTGGCCTCGGCATAGGTGGCGAGCTGCCGGTCGGCGCTCGTGCCGCGCTCCAGGATCCGGTGCACCCCCTCCACCTCGTCCTGGCACCCGAAGCCGGCGGCCTCATCCCAGATGAGCGAAACCAGCTCCTCGACCAGCTCAGGGAACGGGACGAGCTGCATCTTGCCGAAGTCGATGAGCGTCCCGCCGGTGCCGTAGCGCTGGGCCCGCCAGATGTTCTCCGAGACGAGCATGTCGGCGTAGGTGCGCCAGCGCTTGTTGGCCCTGCGCAGGTCGAAGAGCATTCCCATGAGCGACACGAACAGCGCGGCGATGGTGAGGCCGTCCTCGAGGCTCGTGCAGATGTCGGTGATCCGCATCTCCACGGTGGGGAACCGGGCGCTGGGTCGGATGTCCCACCACAGCATGCTGGCGTCTTCGATGACACCCGTGCGGATGAGCGCGTCCACATGCCGCTGATACTCGGCCCAACTGGAGAACTGATGAGGAAGCCCCGTGCGCGGCATCGAGGCGAAGACGCTCTTGCGATAGCTCTTGAGGCCGGTGTCGATACCCTGCCAAAACGGCGACGAGGTCGACAGGGCCAGGAGGTGGGGTAGAAAATACGCCGCCTGGTTGAGGAGATCGATACGCAGGTCGGGGCTCTCTATGCCCACGTGGACGTGCATGCCGCAGATGACGAGGCGCCGCGCCACAGCTTGCAGATCCCTGGCAAAGATGTTGTAGCGCTCCTTGTCCGTGACCTGCTGCTCGTGCCAGGCGGCAAACGGGTGGGTGGAAGAGGCAATGACCGCCATGCCGTACTGGTTGGCGACGCCGTTGACGGTCCGCCGCAGAGTTTTCAGATCCTCGCGGGCCTCGGTAATGGTCCGGCACACCCTCGTGCCCACCTCTATCTGCGCCCGCAGGAACTCGGAGGTCACCTGCTCGCCTAGGCGCTCCACGCAGGCGTCGAGCACTCCCCTCGGCGGATTGCGCACGAGACCGCGGGTCTCTCGATCCACCAGGAGGTACTCCTCCTCGATGCCCACGGTGAAGGCCGGTCTCGGCACCGTCACGATGCTCCTCACCCTCGCCGGTACCGTCACGATAACGGTTTGTGGCCCTTGCGGCCCGGTCTACTCAAGAAACCGTTAAACCCCCACTATTTCCAGGGAAATCGGCGGAAACCGCTGAAGTTTGCACCGCGCCAGACCGATGGGCCAAAAAGATGGAGGACAAGAACGGATCAGAACGATGCTGTGTGAAGTGAACACCGACGAGCACATTCTCATCATCGAGGACTCGCCCCTCGTACAGCGCCTCGTCGCAGTCTGCCTCCGAGAGATCGGCCGAGCCCTCGAAGCTGCAGACGACGGGCCGGGTGGGCTCGACGCGGCACTGTCCAATCCTCCGGGTCTCATCATCCTCGACATCGGGCTCCCGGGCATGGACGGCTGGGAGGTTCTCCATCACCTGCGTGGTCATCTGAACACCAGGGAGGTGCCGGTGCTCATCCTGACCGCACACGCCCAAGAGGAGTCCCGCATCGAGGCCGACCGGCGAGGCGCAGACGCCTTTATGACGAAGCCGTTCGAGCCCGCCGCCCTGCGGGATCAGGTCTCCAGGCTGCTCGAGCGTGGCCGCTTCGCCACCAAGACCTCAAAAGCCGGCTCCTAGCCACCGGACCTGACCACCGAATCCTCTCCTCGAGACCGATTTGGCGCGCCTCGGGGGCCACCTGGCGCCTTCTCTCTCGCTACCGTTGACCGCGAAACAACGGCCGCCGGTAGTCGAACATCGGCCCGGCCGAGGAAGGAGAACCGTGAACGAGGACGTCCTGAATCGGATCGCCGACTGGTGCAAGGCCGATCCGAATCTGACTTTCAAGACCTTCAAGAGCAGAGGGCCGGCCATCGACGTCGCCGGCGAACCGAAGATCCGCCTCGACGTGGACATGACCGAGACACAGGTGGTGCTCAGCCATGCTTTGACGGTCCCCGGCTTCGGTGAGGCGGAGGCCACCCAAGCACGCTCCCTCTTCAGCAAGAGGGGCTCGCTGCTGCGCGGTTCGGCAGAGGTGGACGCCACCGGTCTCAAGGTCGAGGCCTGGTATGAGATCTTTCTGGAAGGCCTCAACCGCCAGACCTTCCTGATTGGAGTAAACGAGCTGGCCGCGGCCATCGACAAGGTCGCTCCAGCCGGCGTCGCGGTCGAAGAGGCTCTCGAGGAGGAGGCCCCCGTCGTCGAAGCCCCAATCGTCGAGGCGCCGGCGGCTTCAAGCGAGAAAATGATCGAGGACGCATACGCCACATTCGTACCCACCCACGAAGTGCCGGCCGGCGGCATGAGGGCTTGGGCCAGGCCCGATCCGCAGCTCACACCCGTCGCAGACCTGGCGGCGCGGGTTCAGCTTCGAGTCGACGAGACACGGGGCGCCTGGGCCAAGGTCACAGGCGAGAACGGCTGGACCGGCTGGGTCGACGCCCGCCGACTCACCGCCCTCGCCGCGGCGGCGCAGAAGCCCGCTGCCCCCGCCGTCCAACCCGAGCCGGTGACACAGCCCTTGCCCAGCGTTCCCGCTCCGGTAAGGGCCGCCCCGGTCTGGAGGGCTACCCACGAAGTACCCGCAACGGGCCTCGGCGCCTGGGCACAGCCCGATCCACAGCAGCAGCCGGTGACCACGTTGGCGGCCCGGGTGCAGCTCCGCGTAGAGGAGATGCGCGGCGCCTGGGCCAAGGTGAGCGCCGAAAACGGGTGGACCGGCTGGGTCGACGGCCGCCAGCTGAAGAAGAAGGGAGGCGGCGGCGCCATCTCGATGGGCGGCCTAGCCCTGAGGCCGCTTCCGCTGCTCGCCGGGATACTGCTGATCGTCGCCACGTTCGTCGACTGGATCAGCGGTCTGAGCGCCAGCTCGTGGGACCTGGGAATCAACTTCCTGTGGGACCGCTACGGATCGACCGATTTCGACCTGGGCTGGCTGCCCTTGATCCTCGGAATAGCCGCAATCGCCATCGGGGTGCTGCCGTCGAGAGTGCGGGCCGTGAGCGCTATCACCGGTCTCCTCGCCATCCTGGTGTTCATCCTGTTCACCGTCCAGCTGGCAGGCCTGATCAGTGACTTCGGTGGCTCGGCCGGCGATACCTTCGACGAACTCGGGGCCGGCGCCTGGATGGTCCTCGGCGGAGGGGCCCTGGCGCTCGCCGGAGCCTTCGTCCACAAGCAGTAACAGCACACCAGCGATTCAGGGGGCCCGCCCTCTGAGGGCGGGCCCCCTGCCGACGTTACCCTGCGCCGCCATGCCCGCCTGGGATCCCGGCCGCTACCGGCGCTTCGCCGACCATCGGCTGCGCCCGGCGCTCGATCTCATCGCGCGAATCCCGCCGCTGAACGCCGAAGTCGTCTGGGACCTGGGTTGCGGCACCGGAGACGCCACCCGCCGGCTCGCCGAACGCTGGCCCAACGCCGCCGTCTACGGACTCGACTCGTCGGCCCACATGCTCGCCGAGGCTCGAAAGATCGAAGGCGTCACCTGGTTGCTGGGCGACATCGCCGACTGGGATCCTCCCTCCCCGATCGACGGGCTCTTCTCCAACGCCGCCTGCCACTGGGTCGGCGACCACGACTCTCTCTTCCCCAGACTGCTGCGCACGGTGCGGCCCGGCGGCGTGTTCGCCGCGCAGATGCCGCGCAACACTGCGGAGCCCTCTCACCAGGTTCTCTACCAGACGGCCCGCAGCGAGAAATGGACCGCCCGAGTCGGCCACCTCGCCGACTGGGAGCCGGTCGACGAGCCCTCCGTCTACCTCGACCGCCTCGCCGGCGAGGCATCGACCATCGAGATATGGGAGACCATCTACCTGCACGCTCTGTCCGGGGACGATCCGGTCGCCAATTGGACGCGAGGAACCAGCGCCCGCCGATTCCTCGATGCCCTTCCCGCCGATGAAGCGGAGGACTTCTTCGCCGACTACGCCGGGCGCCTACAAGCGGAGTACCCAAGCCGGTCCGACGGCATCACCCTGTTCCCGTTCCGGCGCCTCTTCATCCTGGCGACCCGGTGACCAGGCGCTGCAGGAGCAGCGACCTACCATCCTCACATGCGATATCTGCGTCCGCCGATGGTCGCCATGGTGCTCCTCATCACCGGGTGCGCCCTCGGCGCCGGGGTCGACCCCGGTGTGGCGACCTCGGCGCACCCGGGGGCGACGAGCACGACCGAAGGCCCCACCCCCACCCTCGATGCCGCAGAATCCAACGCCGTCGGCAACGCCGCCGCCGACTACCTAGCCGCCTGGGCGGCGTTCGAATGGGATCGGGCCGCTCTCCACGTGGTCGAGCCGCCGGTCGGGTTCTCCGGCATCCACGAGGACTGGCGCACCGGTCTCGCCGTCGAGTCGGTCGTCTTCGACATCCTGCGAGCCACGGCTACGGACGCCGGCGGGGCCGATGTCGCCTTCCATGCCGCCGTCGAGATCGGCGGGGCCGGCACCTGGGAGTTCGACGGAGTCCTGCCCATGGTGCGGGTGGGAGGACGATGGCAAGTCGACTGGGTGCCGGCCGTCCTGTATCCCAGCCTCGAGCCGGGCGACAAGCTCGAGATCTACCGCTCCTGGCCGGCGCGCGCCGACATCCTCGACATCAACGGCGTGACCATCGCCACGAACGAAGCGGTCAAGGCGGTCGGCGTGCGGCCCGACCAGATCACGGACCTCAACGCTCTCGCCGACGCCCTCGAGACTCTGGCCGGAATCCCCACAGAGCGGGTCATGGAACAGCTGGAGCAGCCCGGCATCCAGCCGTACTGGTTCCTCCAGGTGGGCAGCCTCACCCCCGACGAGTACGCGGCAATCGCCGATGAGTTGGAGGCGGTTCCCGGAGTGATCGTGCGAGACGCCACCGAACGGGCCTCCCCTGGGAATCCCTTCGCCGATCACGCGCTCGGCACCACGGGGCCGATCACGGTCGAGATACTCGACCAGCTGGGCCCCCCTTACACGGCCACCGACGTCGTCGGCCGCTCCGGCCTGGAGCATGCCCTGGAACGCCAGCTCGCCGGCACCCCGGATCAGGAGATACGACGCGTCGACGGCCTGGGCGAGACCATTGAGGTTCTCGCCGAGTTCCCCGGCGAAGCGTCGTCGGCGGTGACGGTCACCCTCGACGCCGACGTGCAGCTGGCTGTGGAAGACACCCTCGGGGACATCGAGGACCCCGCCGCCATCGTCGTCGTCGACATCGCAACCGGTGAGATCCGGGCTGCGGCGAGCCGGCCGGTGTCGGGTTTCGATCGGGCCATGCTGGGCCTCTACCCGCCCGGCTCCACGTTCAAGGTGGTCACCGCGGCCGCCCTCCTAGACGCCGGCTTCACCACCGGCACCACCGTCGAGTGCCCCGGTGAGGTCACCATCCTCGGCCGCACTTTCACCAACGCCGGCGAGGTCGACCTGGGATCAATCCCATTCCGTGACGCATTCGCCTTCTCCTGCAACACGACGTTCGCCGCGCTGGCCGCCGAGGAACTGACCAACGAACAGCTGATCATCGCCGCCGCTCATTTCGGGTTCGGCAGCACCTACGCGCTGCCCATCCCCGCCTCCAGCGCATCCTTCCCCGTGCCTGCCGACGACGCCGAGCGATCCGCCGCAGCCATCGGCCAGGGGCGGGTGCTGGCCAGTCCTCTGCATCAGGCGACCGTCGCCGCCGCCGCAGCCTCGGGCGTTTGGAGATCGCCGAAGATCCTGCCCGACGCAGAGACCATCCAGACCTTCGAGCTGGGAGAAGGCATCTCCGACTCCTTAGACGCGATGATGCTGCGTGTGGTGAGTATCGGCACCGGAGCGGCCGCCGCCGTCCCCGGCCAAGAGGTTCACGGCAAGACCGGGACCGCCGAGTATGGCACCGAAGGCGACACCCACGCCTGGTTCATCGGCTACTGGGAGGGCTACGCCTTCGCCGTCATCGTCGAGGGCGCCGGATTCGGCGGTGAGGTGGCCGCCCCCATCGCCGCCGATCTGGTGGCCCGTCTCGCCTCGATCTAGCTCCGGCCCGTCCCGGCGCGGTCAATCGATCGTCGAGGCGATGGCGCTGGCTCGACGCCGGCATCGGCCTCGTGCCGGCGGCCCTGGTCGCAGGAACGACGGGGATTAGGGTGACTGGGTGGCGGCCTTCGAGCCGCCGGCACCCATGTCAACCGAGCGACCTACGGAGCCTCCAATGCTGCCCCTCGAACCCAATCCCAGCGCCTACACACATGTCCTCGGCCTGCGTGTGGTGCGACGGTTCCTCCCGAAGCCCCTTCCCTCCGAGGAGGTGACCGCCATCCTCGAGGCGGGCCGCTGGACCGGCAGCTCGAAGAACCGTCAGGCATGGGCCTTCGTCGTTCTGGATGACCGCCGCGACCTCGACTCCCTGGCAACCGCCGGTCATTTCGCCACGCCCCTCTCCGGGGCCGCGCTCGCAGTTGCCATCGTCCGACCCCCGGGAGGCAACGACTTCGACCTCGGCCGGGCCGCCCAAAACATGATGCTCGCTGCGGCGGCACGCGGTGTCGGCTCGTGCCCGGTGACACTGCACGAGGCCGACAGGGCCGCCAACGTGCTCGGGCTCCCGAACGGTCACTCCTGCCGATGGGCCATCGCCTTCGGCTTCCCCGACGTCACCGCCGAGGCCGAGCAGCGCCGCAGCTCCCGGGCGCACGGCTTCTCCGGCCGACGCCCGCTAGAAGAGATGGTGTCCCACAACCGATACGGCAACTGAGCGGCAGAACGCCGAGCCGCACCGCCACCGACCGCTTCAGGAGCCGGCCGCCGGCCCGTGGATGGACCCTTGCACACCCTTGAGCGGCAAGCCGCTGCCCGACCGCGAGCGGACCAGGATGATCTCGGCGAGTATGGCCACGGCCATCTCCTCCGGCGTCTCGGCGCCGATGTCGAGGCCCACCGGGCCGTGGATGCGTGCCAGATCATCTTCCGCGCACCCTGCGGCGCGCAGCCGCTCGAGCCGGGCGGCGTGGGTGCGCCGGCTTCCCATCGCACCGATGTAGGGCACCGGAGAATCAAGGAGCAGCGGCAGCAGCGGATCTTCGACCCTGGAGTCGTGGCTGAGGATCACCACCGAAGTGCGGAGGTCGAGACCCAGCTCGTCGAGGACCTCATGGGGCCAGCCCACGATCGTCTCCACCGACCCGTGGAAACGGTCCGCCGCGGCTAAGGCGGGCCGCGGATCACAGACCACCACATGGAATCCAACCAGGGTCGCCAACGCGGCAAGCGCCTGGCCGGCGTGCCCCGCCCCGATCACGACCAGACGCGCCGGGGGGGTCAGAACCTCGATGAACACTCGGCTGTCCCCATAGGAGACGGAACGGCTGCGCCCCTGCTCGAGCAGTGCCGAAGCGTCGGCCCCCACCGCGGCGGCAATCGCCTTCGGCATGCCTCCTTCGACCAGGCCCTCGCCAGCATACAGCGCCCGCCGGCCCGTTCCCGGACCGTCGACGACCATGGCCAGCACGGCCGGACGGCCCTCCTCCAGAAAGCGACGCGCCGCCTGCAGCGCCTTCACCATCGCTCCACGAACACTTGGATAATGCCGCCGCAGGAGAGGCCCACCTCAAAGGCCTCGTCGTCCTGGATCTCGTAGGTGACCAGACGCGGTTCGCCGCCACGAAGCACCTCTTCGGCGTGGAGCAGCACGTCGCTCTCCACACACCCGCCGCTCACGGAGCCCCACATGTCGCCGGCCGACGAAACGAGGAACCGCGCACCTTCACGACGGGGAGCAGAGCCGGCGACCGACACGACGGTGGCACAGGCCACCTGCTTTCCTTCGATCCGCCAGGCCTCGCGCACCTCGAGAGCATCGATCATGATGAGGCGACTCTACGCCTCGCGCCGAGTAGGGCATTGCGGCATCGACCGGTGGTCGGTCCGGGCACATGGCGTTCCACTGGGCCTAATCTGTGTGCTCTGCCCTGCTGATCGGGCTGGTGACCAGGAGTACCGAATGAGGCAATCGAGGACCAACCTCGGCATCTTCGATGGGATCAGGGGAGGGTACGGCCGGAAGCCCGCTCGACGCGGCGGTGGAATGCGCTACTCCGCTCTGCTGATCGTATTGGCGGTCGTGCTCTTTGCTGCCGCGGTCTGGGTCCTGTACCGGCGCCTCAATCCCGACCTAGCCGCCGATTTCGGCGTCGTCGGCGTCGAAGATACCCCCGTGGCCGGGGCTCTCATCGAAGGTGAGCTGGGCAACGCCACAACCGACGAGGAGGGCTTCGCCGTCCTCGATATCGAGCCTCCGAGCGACATAGTGGTCTCTGCCCCCGGCTACCAGTCGGGAACGTTCACCGTGGAGGCCGTGCCCGAAGACGCAGTGCTCTACCTTCAGCTCGAGCCTGTGATCCTCACCGGACGAGTCACCAACCCCGACGGCGGCGCCATCGGCGAGGCGACGGTGCGGCTCGGGAACCGGGAGACGACGACCAGCGACCTGGGCATCTTCGAGATCGCCGCAGCCGCTCCCGGAACCGTCGAGGTGGACAAGATCGCTTGGGAGACGGCCACTGTCGACTGGGACGGCTCCACAGGGCGCCTCGACATCACTCTGGAGCCGTTTTTGGTGCACGGCCTGCGCGTCTACTTCCAGGTCGCCGAAGACCCGAACCGGCTCGACGCCCTCCTCGACATGGCGGAGGGCACCGCCATCAACGCCCTCCTGTTCGACGTCAAGGACGAGTGGGGCGCCGTGATGTACGACACACAGGTCCAGGAGGCCATCGACATAGAGGCCGCCAACATCTACGGCTACGACGTCGAGACGGCGCTTCAAATGGCCAAGGAGCGCGGTTTCTACACGATCGCTCGAATAGCCACGTTCCAGGACAGCTTCTGGCCCAAAGCGCACCCCGAGCACGGTGTCATGGACACCGAGACCGGTGAGTTGTGGCAAGACATCCGCGGCAACACGTGGATGGATCCCACCGACCACGAGTCTTGGCAGTACCCGATCTCCCTGGCGCTCGAGGCCTGTGAGCTGGGCTTCGATGAGATCAACTTCGACTACGTGCGTTTCCCCGTGGACGGGGATCTGACCGTCGCCCAGTACGACCTCGACATCGACTACACGCCGCAGTACCAGACGGAACGGGTGGACGTCATCGCCGGTTTCCTCAAAGAGGCGCGCAGCCAACTGCACGACGCGGGCTGTGTGCTGTCGGCCGACATCTACGCAATCGTGCTCTCGGTGGACGATGACCAAGGCGTCGGCCAGAAGGTCGAGGAGCTGTCGTACGCCGTCGACGCTCTCAGCCCGATGATCTACCCGGACCACTATTGGTCGGGGTGGCTCGGCTACGACTGCCCGTGGCAATACCCCGGAGAGATCGTGAACCAGGCGCTCGAATCCGGCCTGCCCCGCATGGCCGGCAGCGCCCAGCTCCGGCCGCTACTACAGGCACACAGCTCCGAGAAGTGGCCCTGCGGCCTGGTCGAGTACGGACCGGAGGAGATCCAAGCCGAGATCGATCAGGCCGATGAGCGAGGCTTGGGCTGGATCCTCTGGCACCCCATCAGCGCCTTCGAGGCCGACTGGTTCCCTCCCGCCTCCGCCTACGAGGACTAGCCGGGCTGCATCCAGCGCTGGAACCATGCACCGGCCAGCTCGGCCGCTTGCTCCAGGGTCCCCGGCTCCTCGAACAGGTGGCCAGCCCCCGGCACGATCTCGAGAACACACTCGGCCACCATCGCAGCCCGGGCCGCCTCGTTCATCTCGATCACGGCCCGGTCGAGCGCTCCCACGATCAGGAGGGTAGGGGCCGACACACGAGCCAGGCGAGCCATGGCCAGATCGGGACGGCCTCCTCTGCTGACCACGGCGGCGATGCCGCCACCCTCGTCGGCGGCGGCCCAGAGCGCTGCGGCCGCGCCGGTGCTGGCCCCGAAGTACCCGATGGGAAGGCCGGCAACACCGGGACGATCCAGACGCAGCCATTCGGTGGCTGCCGCAAGACGATCTCCCAGCAGCGGGATGTCGAAGACGGCGGCCCTGCTGGCTCCCTCCTCCGGAGTCAGCAGATCGAATAGCAGTGTGGCCAGACCGCCCCGTTGCAGGTGCTCGGCAACGGCGCGGTTGCGCGGGCTGAATCGACTGCTACCGCTCCCATGAGCGAAGAGCACAACACCAAGCGCCCCTGCCGGCACCACGAGCGTGCCCGGCAGCGAAGCCGCCCCCGCGGGGATAGTCACCTCCACCTCGGTGCCCGATTCCGCGGCCTCCAACAAAGCCTCCACCTCACCGTCGGTCGTCTGCCCGAAATCGGCGTAGGCGGCGCCCACGGCGAACATGAAGTCCGGTGTCTCCAGGCACACCAGCCGATCGACCATCGCCGCCATCTCGCCGACGATCTCCGGAGCCGCCACGGGAACGGCCAGAACCACCCGTTCGGCGCCCCGGCGCCGCGCTGCTTCGACCGCGGCACGCGCCGTGTACCCGGTAGCCAAGCCGTCGTCGACGACGACAGCACTACGCCCGGCCAGGGGCACCGGCGCTCGGCCACGCCTGTAGACGGAGCTGCGGCGGGCCAGCTCCCGATGCTCCTCGTCCGCCACGCGCCCCACGGCCTCCTCGGCCACAGCGAACCTGGAAATGAGCGCCTCGTTGAGCACCGTGACGCCCTCCTCGGCGATCGCTCCCATGCCCAGCTCCGGGTTGCCCGGAGCACCGAGCTTGCGCACCACGATGATGTCGAGCGGGGCTCCGAGCAAGCGAGCCACCTCGGCGGCCACGACGACACCACCTCGCGGAAGGCCGAGCACGACCGGACGCTCGACACCCAACTGCCGCAGCCGCTCACCGAGCAGCCGGCCTGCGTGAACCCGATCGCGAAACATCACCACCAGTCTCCCCCGATACGCCTCCCGGGTCCAGCGCGACCGCCGGGATCGGGACATTCGCCCCTAGGAGGCGCCGTCGTCACACCGGATCATGCGGCGCGGGGTAACGGCACGAGGTTCCCACCGGTGGCAAGCCGGGACAAGGCGGTGGCGTGCGGGGCGACCCGTGGGCCCGACCACACAGCGCCCCCTCCTGTGAGCGTCCGAGGTCCAAGGCGACAGACCCGCCGCCACCGCCTGTTCGCGCCACGGCTGGTGCGAATCCTGCATATAGTGCCGCCATGATCGACCGGGATGAGCTGCTCAGACTGCACGCCGCGGTGTGCAAAGGGCTCTCGGATCCAAAACGGCTCATGATTCTCGACGCGCTCCGTCACGGTGAGAGGACCGTCACCGACCTCTGCCAGGCTCTGGAGCTGCCCCAGGCAAACACCTCCCAGCACCTCGCCATACTCCGCGAGAAGGGCATGGTGCGAGTACGCCGCTACGGTCAGTACTCCTACTACTCGGTGGCCTCGCCGAAGATCCTCCAGGCCATGGATCTGATGCGAGAGGTCATGAACGATGTGCTCTCGGAGCCTCGCGCTCCGGCGCCGACCTAGCCGGCGTACGATAATGAGCCGCTCGAGTGCTCGTACGCGAGCCTGAGGCACGTTCGGCTCCACGGAGCCGTATGCTCGACATCGTGGAATCCCACGGGCACGGCGACACGATCATCTTTTTCTCTGCCGACGTGGGGCCGCGCATGAGGGCCTCATGACGGCGCGGAGCGACCATCCCATCGTCGCCGTGTTCGGCTCATCCCTCGTGATGCCCGGCGAAGCCGCGTACGCCGAGGCGGAGACCTGCGGCAGGCTTCTTGCCGAGAGCGGCTACACGGTGGCCACCGGGGGCTACGGCGGCAGCATGGAAGCGGCATCCCGAGGGGCGGCACTCGCCGGAGGCCACGTCATCGGAGTCACCGCACCCACCGTCTTTTCCGACCGCGGCGGGCCCAACCGGTGGGTAGCAGAGGAGCAGCCTGCTTCAAGCCTCACCGAGCGCATACACCGGCTCGCCGGCGGCAGCGACGCTGCCATCGCCCTGCCGGGAAGCCTGGGAACCTTCGCCGAGCTGACGGTCTTTTGGTACGCGGCCTACACGGCGTCTCTCCACGACATCCCGGCACCGCCCATCATCACCATCGGTGCCAAGTGGGCCTCGCTGGTCGGCCAGCTGGCGGAGGCGCTCGAGGTCTCCGATCACACGATCATTTGCGTGCACGGTGCAGAAGCCGCCGTGGCCGAGGTGCGCCGACGGATCCCGGCTAGTCGTCGGCAGGCGCCAGGCAGCTGAGCCAGATCACCCGGTCCATGAGCAAGCCGGGCCGGGCTTCGTCCTGCACCTGGCTCACTCCCAGCTCGACCCTCCGTCCTATCACCAGGCATGAGGCCGGCGGCAGGTTCCACGGACCGTCCTCGTTTCGCCACACCGCCTGGGTCACGTCGTAGATCTTTCCGCCAACGGCATCGCGGTCGTCGCTCAGGCCGATCTGGATCGTGTCATTCGACTCGTCGATGGCAACGGCGTAGCCGATCGTCCTCTCGATCCGGAGGTCGGGAGTGCTCGACGGGCCCGCGTCACCGGAGCAGGCCACGATGGCAGCGGCGAGCACGACAAATGCAGCAGCACGAGTAATGAACATGCTCTCTTGTTCCCTTGCTTCCGGGGCACAGGTTAGGCGATGGAGACAAGGGTCCCGGGGAGGCCCCAGGCCCGCGACCTCCGCCCCGTCTACACTCGCCAATCGGCCGAGCAGAAGAACCATGGCACAGAAGAGCGGTTTCTACCTTGGTGGAGTCATCGATCTCGACACCGGGGCGCGGACCAAGGAGGCCGTCAGGTACGAGTCCGGCCATTTGACCACGCATGGTGTCATCGTGGGCATGACTGGGTCGGGCAAGACCGGCCTGGGCATCATCTATCTCGAGGAGGCACTTCAGGCGGGGATCCCGGCGCTCATCCTCGACCCGAAAGGTGACATGACGAACCTCCTCCTCACCTTTCCCAAGCTCGAGCCCGCCGACTTCCGACCCTGGATCGACGAGGCCGCGGCCAAGCGGGCCGGGTCGACACCCGATGAGCTGGCGGCCCAAACCGCCGACCTGTGGAGATCGGGCCTTGCATCCTGGGACCTCGGCGGCAAGGACATCGCCGCGCTGCGAAAAGGCGCCGAGTTCACCATCTACACACCCGGTTCCGGCGCTGGCGTCCCCCTCGACGTGATCGGCTCACTGGCCGCTCCAGGAGACGCCGGAGATGCCGAGACGATCCGCGATGAGATCGAGGGCTTCGTCTCGGGCCTGCTGGGTCTGGTGGGAATCACCGCCGATCCGCTGGCGAGCCGCGAGCACATCCTGATCGCCAATCTCATCGAGAGAGCGTGGGCCGACGGCGAGGACCTGACCCTCGAGAGGTTGCTCGGTCGCGTACACCGGCCTCCTCTGCGCAAGCTCGGCGTGTTCGAGATCGATGCCTTCTTCCCCGAGAAGGACCGCCTGGACCTGGCCATGAAGCTCAACGCCCTCGTCGCCTCGCCGTCCTTCGCCGCTTGGCGATCAGGGCCTCCCCTCGACATCGAGTCGATGCTGTGGTCGGGCGACACCCCGAGGGCAGCGATCATCTACCTGGCGCACCTCTCCGACGACGAGCGGCAGTTCGTGGTGACCACCGTTCTCTCCAGACTCGTCACCTGGATGCGCTCCCAGCCCGGATCGAGCGATCTGCGGGCTCTCGTCTACATGGACGAGGTCTTCGGCTTCGTGCCGCCGACGGCTGCGCCTCCGGCAAAGAAGCCGATCCTCACCATCCTCAAACAGGCACGCGCCTTCGGAGTCGGCATGCTGCTGTCGACACAGAACCCGGTCGATCTCGACTACAAGGCGATGTCGAATGCGGGCACCTGGTGCGTGGGACGCCTACAAACGGAGCGCGACAAGGCACGTATCCTCGAGGCCCTGCAATCGGCGAGCGGTGACCGCGACACGTCACGCCTGGACGTCCTCATATCGGCGCTCGACAAGCGTCAGTTCCTCCTGCACGACACCAGGGAGCCGGAGCCCATCGTCTTCACAACCAGATGGGCGATGTCCTACCTGAGAGGGCCGCTCACCAAGGATCAGATCACGGTGCTCACCGCCGACGATCCGCTGCACGACGTCGTAGCCGATCATCCGGCGGCCGTAGAAGAGGCCCCGGCCGACCTCGCCGACGACGAAAGCGCCATCGCTCCCCAGGTCGCCTCCGGCGTGCCCGTCTACCACCTCGACCCGGGTGCCGGCTGGGCGGACCAGGTCGGGGCCGATCGGGATGGAACCCGGTTCGAGGCGGCCCTCTGCGCCCGGGTCCATCTCACCTTCGACGACGAGCGTGCCGGCGTCGACCACGATGAAGTCTGGGAGGCGGTCTACCACCCGCTCGCCGACCGGATCGATGCGTCGGAAGCCTTGGTCGTCGACTACGACGAGCGCGACTTCCTGGACGACCCACCTCGAGGAGCCACCTACTCGCTGCCGACTGTGCCCATCGAAGCCAAGACCTTCTTCTCGGAGTCGGCCAATGCCGTCAAAGACCACCTGTACCGCAGCCGCTCCGTCGAGGTGCTGCGGAATCGGGTTCTCAAGCTCTACTCCCGTGTCGGCGAGGACGCCGCCGACTTCGCCGCCAGATGCGATGCGGCCGCCCAGGAGCACGCCGACCGGGAGGTGGCCAAGTTCCGGGATCGTCTCGAGGGCAAGATGCACACCGTCCGCAGCCAGATCGAGGCGGCCCAGCTCAGACTGGACGACGCCGGGGTCGACGTCGACACCCGGCGCAAGGAGGAGGCCGTCTCCGGAGCCGGCACCCTCATCGGGGTGCTCTTCGGCGGCAGACGGTCGAGCCGCTCCTTGTCGGCGGCCGCCTCCAAACGCTCGCTGACGCGGCGGGCCGAGCAGCGGCTCCGGAGCGCCGAGGCAAAGCTCACCACAAAGATCGAAGACCTCGACGAGCTGGAAGACGAACTCGCCCGTGAGATCACCGACATAGACGCTGAGTGGTCGACCAAGGCCGCTGAGATCGAAACCATGGAGATCGGCCTCGAGCAGACCGACATAACGGTTGAGGAGATTGCTCTCCTTTGGATCCCAAAAAAATGAGGGTGCCATGGAGGCGAACACCGAGGCGAGCATCGACGCAAGTCGCTCCCAGACCGTCTAGTCTGGCCACCGTGAGTAGCAGCCGACCCGCCATTCACGCCATTGAACAGGACAGCGACGGGGACGACGTCAGAGTCACGATCACCCTCGACTGCGGCGATAAGCGTCACTACGGACAGGCCATCGGAGAAGCCGACCTGCCGCATCGGCCGCGTTTGGCCGCCGAGGCCGCGCTACGAGCTGTCGAGCACCTCATTGGCGACGACGCCCGTCTCGAACTCCTGGCCGTGGCGACCGCCAGTCTCGGCCAGGCGCGTATCGCCCTGGCACAAGTGCGGGCCGCCGACAGCGACGACGTGCTGGTGGGAACGGCTCTGATCCGAGAGGACGACCCGTCGCTTGCCGCGGTGCGGGCGGTCATGGACGCCCTGAACCGCCGGCTTGAGAAGATCCTGTAGCGCTACTCCTGCTGCGCGGTCAGTGCAGCGAGGATGTCGCGCAGGCTCACGACACCAAGTAGCTCGCCCTCATCCATGACCGGCATGTGCCGGTACCCGATCTCGAGAAGCCAGGCCGCTGCCTCCTCCACCTCGACGTCCGGGGAGAAGGTATCGGGCGCGTCGGACATCCAATCGGACACAGACTCCTCCTCCGGGTCGGCTCCCTGGGCGATGGCTCTCACCACATCGCGTTCGGTGATGATGCCGACGAGCTTCCTTCCGTCGACAACGACGAGGCTGCCAACTTCATTGCCGATGAGAGCTTCGGCGGCATCGGCAACCGATGCCTCGAGCCCGATCACCGTGGCGTCGCCACTAACTAGAGCACGGAGCTTCACGACGGCTCCTTCCCCGAGTCATCGACAGGCTAGCGGCCCTCAGCCCCGGCGGTGGGGTCCGCTCCCCATCGCCTGCAAGGCGAACGGCTAGGCCAAATCCTGCTCGCGGATGCCGAAGGAAGGGTGGCGCAGACGGCACAGTGCCAGCTTCTCCAGTTGCCGGATCCGCTCCCGAGTGAGGTTGAACTCCTCCCCGATCTCCTCGAGCGTGCGGGGCACGCCATCGAGGAACCCGTAGCGCAGGGCGAGGATGCGGCCCTCACGCTCGGGAAGCCGGCTGATGGAACGCCGCAGGCTGTCGGCGATATCCAGCTCCTCGGTCACGCGCACCGGGTCGACGGCGTCCTCGTCTTCGATGAAGTCGCCGAGCTGTGCGCCGTCCTCTCCAACAGGCTGCTCGAGCGACACCGTATCGGCCACACCGAGGGCCAGCTCGACCTTATCCACCGTGACTCCCGCCTCGTCGGCGATCTCCAGCGGCTTGGGGTCACGCCCAAGCTCGGCCTTCAGGCTGGCCTGGGCCGCCCGAACCGCAGCGAGGGTGTCGTGCAGATGCACCGGAATACGTACGGTACGCGACTTGTCGGCGATGGCGCGAGTTATCGCCTGGCGGATCCACCAGGTGGCATAGGTGGAGAACTTGAAGCCCTTGCGCCAATCGAACTTCTCCACCGCTCGGATCAGGCCGAGGTTGCCCTCCTGGATGAGATCCAGGAAGTCGATGCCCGACGTGTTGGCGTAGCGCCTGGCATTGGCCACGACGAGACGCAGGTTGGCGGTAAGGAAATCGTCCTTGGCCTGGCGTCCGAGGCGCACGAGCCGCTTCAGCTCGATCTGCTCCTCCTTGACGGAGAAGTCCTCCTCTTCGAGACGCCGCTGGGCCTCCTCGCCTGCCTCGATCTTCTGGGCGAACTCGACCTCGAGCTCCGCGGTCAGGAGCTCGTATTCACCGATCGCGGTCAGGTACTGGCTGACCAGGTCGGTAGTGAGGCGCCCTCTCTCGTCGGTGAGCTTGTTGCGCTCGCGCTCACGACGCGTGCGACTGCTGACTGCCATCTGCTGTGCCGTGTCCTCTCGGTGCTAGGGAAGCAACGACCCTTGTGAAGGTTTTCACAAGGGCTGGCTCTCGTCCACTATGACACAACCGGCCCGGTTTGTGAACCCCCCATCTGCACTATTCGACGTGCCATTCCTCAGCACTTGGGACGTCGTCCTCGAGGGCCGGGGTCTCGACGGCCTCCACCATCTCGGTCATTGAAGAACACAGAAGGACGACTACGGTATCGGGCCGTGCCGGCAACGTTCCCAGGCGCGGCAGCGCCCCAAGGCGCAGATGCCTATGGCACGATTAGCCTGACGAGGTCCGGGATCCACAGATGATGCACCCAACCCCCGAACTCAAACGCATTCTCCTCCGCAGCACCGTTGTGGTGACCGTTGCCGTCGCCCTGGTCCTCGGCACCTACGGGGTCCGCGTCTGGTGGGCCTGGGCCCATGAGGTGGAAAAGCTTCCTTTTGATATGCAGGCGGCACGGGAAGAATTGGGGTCCCCAGCCGGAGCCACAACTACCCTCGCTACCGCCACGTCGGCCACCACGACAACCATTGAGGACATGCCGGTCGAGCCGGTCTTCGGCGACGACGCCGTGGATGCGTATCTGATCATCGGCAGCGACCAACGCGAGAAATACGGGCCCTCAAGCCGGGCCGATGTGATCATGCTGTTCCTCATGCCCGTCGGCGACGGCGATCCGGTGCTGCTTTCGATCCCTCGCGACCTCTGGCTCGACAACCCCTGCACCGGCGGCAAGTCACGAATCGCCGACAACCTCAACGGCTGCCCTTCCCACGGGGTCACCGGACCCGAGCAACTCGCCCTCGCGGTGTCCAATTACACCGGCATCGAGGTTGATCACTTTGTCCTCTTCGGTTTTGACGGCTTCAGAGCGATCATCAACCGGGTCGGGGGTGTCGAAGTATGCGTCGGAGACAACCCGGTGCGCGACAGGAGACCGACGTTCGAACTGCCGGCCGGGTGCAGCATCGTCGACGGAAACACGGCACTCGCTTGGATGCGATCCAGGAAGACGCAAGAGTACGTCGATGGCGTATGGCGCATCATTCCCGGCATGAGCGCCTTAGTCCGCGATCAGCGGCATCAAGAGCTGATTCTCGAAGCCATCCGGCAGGTCAAGCAGCTCAACTCCCTAGGCCAGCTCACCGGTCTCGTCGAAGACCTGGCCGACGCCTTCGCCATCGACGAGACTCTCTCTCTGCGTGAGGCGATCGACCTCGCCTGGGGAATGCGCAGCATCGACCTCTCGGCGATCCAGCGGCCGACCATCCCGGTGGCCTTCTACACCACGGAATCCGGCGCCATAGTCCTGATCGAGACCTCCACTTTCCGGGAGGTTCTCGAAGCGGCGTGGCCCGAGGCCGGCGAGATCCTCCTTTGGGACGCCTGAGCCTCGCCGGCGGCCCGGCTTCGGGCCCTGCTCGCCGGTACAACACAACCTGCTGGGCCGCCGCTGCCGCGCCGCTTCGCCCGAAACCAATATGATGCCAGTAAGCGACAGGGGCCTTCAGGCGTGGAAGAGCCACCGCGGTATTCCAGGGAAGACGAGTATGCGGGCGACGAGGCCTTCCCTCGTTTCGAGCCCAGGAGGTCCTACGCGTCCCCCCGCGCCGCGGCCCGGGGCGGCACCGGGGGCTACAGGCCGCCCCCAAACCAGACGAATCCGTGGCTGGTGGGCATCGCCGTAGCCGTCGTGCTCGGCGCCATCAGCGTCATCGCATTCGGGGTTCTGGCTCCGAGCGATGAAGGTGGCGACGGGGGCACCGAGACCACGCTGGCCGACGGGGGCACCGAGACCACGCTGGCC
>CAZWKX010000004.1:0-20845 GCA_964633975.1 uncultured Acidimicrobiia bacterium | reverse complement strand
CCGAGACCACGCTGGCCGACGGGGGCACCGAGACCACGCTGGCCGACGGGGGCACCGAGACCACGCTGGCCGACGGGGGCACGGCCTCAACCCTCTACAACGGCCAGACTCCACCCATAACACCCGCCGACGAGGCCGTCCCCGTCTCGGAACTCACTATGAAGTCGGACGCCGTCGGCGACTACAAGTTCGGCGACGACGGCGACCTGGTGCTTGGCGTGTTCGCCGCCACATTCGGCGACCCCACCCAGGACTCCGGGTTCTTCGTCGGCAACGGGAACTGGGGGGAGTGCCCGGGCGACACGATCAGGGTGGTGCAGTGGGGCCCGCTAAACATCGTGGTCAAAGGAGAGGCGGGCAACAGCCAGTTCATCTCCTACCGCATGGACATCGCCTACGGAGGCCGCGACGCCGAGCCGGTCGACATGAGGACCCTTAGCGGGCTGCGGGTGGGCGACAACGTGGGCGATCTGAAGGAGATCTACGCAGACTGGCCCATCAGCTTCGTCGTGGACGCCGACGTGGGCGGGCTCGTCTTCCAGCTGCGTCTCGAAACAGGCGGCGAAGTGCTGCTTTGGGGTCCCGTCGATTCTGCAGACGACGATGCCTTGGTGACCGGCATCTACTCGCCCAACTCCTGCACCTAGGGCTGGAGCGAGACGGTGTCACCCCGCGACGGAACGACCACATCGATCCCATAGGCCTCGCTCAACGACTCCGCCAGCACGCGACGGGCCTCATCTTCGCCGTGAACGAGAGCGATCCGCCGCGGCACCGAGGCCCCGACCCAGCGCACCAAATCGTCGTGGTCGGCGTGCGCCGAGAACACCTCTAGGTGCACTACCTCAGCTTTCACTTCGACGTCCTCCCCGTGAATCCGCACCCGCTCGGCACCATCGACGAGCTCCCGGCCCAGCGTGCCGGCCGCTTGATAGCCAACGAAGGCGATCAGGTTCTCGGCGAAGGGGAGGCGCCGTTTCAGGTGATGCGGCACCCGTCCCCCGGCGGCCATGCCCGAAGCCGAGATGACGATCATGGGCCCTCGCAGCCGGTTGATCGCCTTCGACTCCTCGACGGAGGGCGTGAAGCGGAGCCGGTCCGGCCGCAGCGGAGCTACGCCTCGTGCCTCCAGGGCCCGCATCTCCAGATCGTGCTCTTCGTGATGCCGCCGGTACATCTCGGTGGCCTCGATCGCCATAGGGCTGTCGAGAAAGACGGGCAGCGAGGGAATCCGGCCTTCGTCCTCGAGCGCTCGCAGCCGATAGAGGATCTCCTGAGTCCGGCCGATGGCGAAGGCGGGGACGACCATGACCCCATCACGATCGATAATGCGCTGCACGGCCTGCGCGAGAAGGACGTTCGGATCGGCATCGGCTTCGTGCCGCCGGCCCCCATACGTGGACTCGAGCAGCATCAGATCGGCCATTGCAGGCGGCTCCGGATCCTTGAGCACGGGGACGTCCCAACGCCCCAAATCGCCCGAGAAGACCATACGAACGCCACCGACCTCCAGCCCGATGTGCGCCGAGCCGAGTATGTGCCCGGCACAGGAGAAACGAGCCCTCCCACAGCACACGTCGATCCACTCGTGGTATTCCACGGGATCCAGCAGACCGAGGGCGCGCTCTGCATCCGCCTCGGTGTAAAGCGGGAGCGCCGGCTTGTGGTGGCTGTACCCCTTCTTGTTGGCATAGGCCGCCGCCTCCTCCTGCAGCCGTGCCGAATCGGGAAGCATCACTCCCAGCAGATCGGCCGTCGCCTCGGTACAGCGAACCGGACCGTCGAAGCCGCAGCCCACAATCCTCGGCAGATAGCCGGTGTGATCGATGTGGGCATGGGTCAGCAGGATCTCATGGGGCAGTTTCTTCTCCAGGAACGGGTCGCTCCAGTTGAGCTGCCGGACACTGCTCTGGCCCTGGAACATGCCGCAGTCGACCAGCACAGACCCACTCGCGTCCTCCACGAGGAACTTCGACCCGGTCACCGTGTCGGTGCCGCCGAGGAACGAGAGCTTGACCACCACCGGCGACGCTAGCGCTTCGGTCAGCCGCTCGCGAGCACCCCGAGGACCCCGGCGGCTTCGACGAGATCGGATGTGGTCTCATGCCTGCGGAAAAGATCTAGGAAAGCGGTCCAGCCTGCACCCAGCTGGATGAAGGCCCAGACGAGCGCCGCCGCCAGCAGGCCGAGCACGACCAGCGTGCCCATCCAGCGGAGAAGGTAGACCCGCTGCTCCTCGGGATCTTCCCAGTAGGGCCGCCACGCCACACCGGATTCCGGCGCGGCGGACCCGCCGGAATCACCCCGAGCAACGGACGGTCCGTCGGACCGCACCCCGGACTCCAGGAGAGCGACCCCGGCCACGGTAGAGCTGCGCCGTCTACCGCCCCGTTCTCCGGCGCCGGCCTTCGATGCGGACGACGAAGACCGAACCGGAGCGAGCGGACCGAGCAGGCGCTGCCACCAAGGAGGCCGCTGCGATCCGGCGAGTACTACCTCACCGAAAGGGTCGGCGGCGCCGAGCGCACCCAGGATACGAGAGGAAACCGGCCCGGCTCCACCGGCGGCTCGACGAGTCGACGAAACGGGTGGAGGCATCGGGACGGAAGGGGCGGCCGGGCCCGCGAGGGATATTGCCTCCAGCCACGCCGCAGTCGTCTCGGACTCCAGGAGCAGGATCTGCGACAGCACCTGCACCTGCTGTGCCGACGGAGAGCTCTCTCCGTGCTCCCAGCCCCCGAGGACGCTGGGCCGGACACCGACGAGATCGGCCAGCCTCGCCTGGGTCATGCCCAGGGCGCGCCTACGCTCCCGAAGCTCGTTCCCCAGAGCAGAGGGCGGCATCGCTACCCCTTGTCGCTTGCCGCCAAGGTAGTCCAGGCCCACATACTTCGGTGCTCTTGGCCGCCGACCGGTGCCGAGGCGCACACGCAGCCGGACCGGCTGCAACCTGTGCCAAAGAGGCCGCAGGCGCGGTGAGACTCAACACACGGCCGCCGGGCTCGAAAACTCCCTCAGACGCAAAGTGGAACGCATGCGCACGACGATGATCAAGCTGATGACCGCCGCCCAGGCGCACCACAACGAGATGACGCCGTTGGCCAGCAACAGGGCAAGTGCCACCACCGCGGCCAGGTTCAGGAGACCCACGACGACAACACTCGGTCTGCTGGACAGCAACAGCGGCCCACAAGTGGCCACCACGTACAGCACGCCGATCTGACCGCTGTAACCGAAGCCCACGTTGTAGTCGATGTACCGGCAAGCGACCTCGGCGCCCACCGGGCCTGAGACCATCCTCGCGATGAGAACCGCAGCCACGACGGCCCCGAGCACGCCGAAGGGAACCATGAGTCTTCGGCGTCCGGGATCAGGCTCGATGGCGTAGACCGCCCCCGGCACCAGGAGCGGCAGCACCCCAAACGCAACCACCAGGTAGGCCCACAAGGCCACGGTGCCCACACCTTCCGGCACACGGCCGTCGAGGCCCCACCAGGTGAAGGTCTCGATGATCTGGTGCGCGCCGAAGACCAATGGAAGGCCCGCCAGCGGGATCTCCCTCCCGTCGCGCACGTGGCGAAGTGCGTCGACGCCGAGCCCACTGATCACGATCCCGGCCACCAGATCGGCCTCCGCCGAGAAACACACGGTGCCTCCAGGGCGAATCGGTCTGCCACCCCACCCTAATGGACGGCCTGGACGCTCGGCGTGCCGGTTGGCGGCCTCCAAGCCGAACGAGCCGGCTCGCGGCGGCGCCCGTCGCCGCCCGAACCGGAGAAGAAGCACGCCGGAGCCGGCCCATCCCTCAAGAACCCCTGTACCGTAGAGAACGGAGGCGTCCGAGCGCCTGGTGGGCTCCCCGGTCTTCAAAACCGGTGGGGGGCCGAGAGGTCCCCGGCGGGTTCGATTCCCGTCCGCCTCCGCCGAGTTCGGCTCCGGGCTGTGCTTTCATGCCGTCATGGCCGAACGCCACGTACAACGAGAACGACGCCGCCTCACCGCCACGGTCACCGACCTCCAGGTGCGGCGTCAGCGTGCGCTGCTCGTCGGTATCCACAACCGCAACGCCGATCAGGCAGAAGCGTCTCTCGATGAGCTGGCACGCCTCACCGACACCGCCGGCTCCGATGCCGTCGACAGGGTCCTGCAGCAGCGCCTGAAGCCCGATCCAACCACCTACCTGGGCAAGGGAAGAGCGGCGGAGCTGGCCGCCTGGGGTGAGCAGCTGGATATCGACGTCGTTGTCTTCGACGGCGAA
The DNA here is from genome assembly GCA_964633975.1 of uncultured Acidimicrobiia bacterium. GTDB lineage: Bacteria > Actinomycetota > Acidimicrobiia > Spongiisociales > UBA11373 > CAZWKX01. The sequence continues at coordinate 16,587 of CAZWKX010000004.1, read as the reverse complement.
CTGAGTCCGGTACAGCAGCGCAACCTCCAGACGATCTTCGGCTGCGACGTGGTCGACCGCGTGGGACTCATCCTCGACATCTTCGCCCAGCATGCGACGAGCCGGGAAGGTATGGCCCAGGTGGAGCTGGCTTTGCTCCGCTACCGGCTCCCGCGGCTGAGGGGCCGGGGTATCGAGATGAGCCGTCTCGCCGGCGGCATAGGCACCCGTGGGCCGGGAGAGAGCCAGCTGGAAACCGACCGGCGGCGCGTCCAGCGGCGCATCTCGGTGCTGGAGCGAGAGATCGCCGGCATGCGCACAACCCGAGCCACACAACAGAAGGCCCGCCGCCGCTCGGGCTTGCCCACCGTCGCTCTCGTCGGCTACACGAACTCGGGCAAGTCGAGCCTGCTCAACCGCCTAACCGGCGCCGACGCGCATGTAGAGGACCGTCTCTTCTCCACCCTCGACGCCACGGTGCGCCGGCTCGCACTGCCGACCCGCCGAACCGCCCTGCTATCGGACACGGTCGGGTTCGTGCGCGACCTCCCCCACGAGCTGGTCGAGGCTTTCCGTTCCACACTGGAGGAAGCGGTCGCCACCGATCTGCTCCTCCACGTGGTCGACGCCGCCGCGCCACAGCCGGACCTTCAGATCGCCGCGGTCCGCACCACGCTTGCAGAGATCGGAGGAGGCAGCCGCCGCGAGCTCCTCGTGATCAACAAGACCGACATCGCACCGACCCGCGTGGTAGAGCGTCTGCTGGCTCTTCACCACGACGCCGTCGCCACCTCGGCGACGGAAGGCACCGGCCTCGCCGGCCTCATCGCCGCCGTCGACGACGCCCTCACGCCGCCGACCGTCGACCTGGAGCTTCTCGTCCCCCACAGTCGCTCCGATGTCGCAGCAGCCCTTCATTCCGTGGGAGAGGTGCTCGCCGTGAGCCACGACGAGGAAGGCATCCACATGAAGGTGCGGCTTCGCGGCACCGAGGCGGCCCCCTACCTCGGGTACATCGTGTAGAGAGGGAAACCCTCAATCGAGAGCCCCGCCTTCGCAGAACCCGCGGCCCCTCATGCGCGGCCGCCGCCGGGTCCGTGCGCTCTGGGGCGGACGATGCCGCGTATATATGCAGAGAGGTATATATTCACTTCCGATGCCGCTCGCCCGATAGAAAAATCACGGCGCCACGGCAGGACGCAAGCCCGCTCGCCGGCGTGCCGGTTGGTCACGGGCCAGGAAGGAAACCATGACCAGGAAACGTGCGCTCGCTCTCCCTCTCGTTATCACGATCGCCGCCGCGCTAATGGCTCTGCCGGCCGCGGCGGATTCGGATGCCTCAGAAGCAGGCGTCGCGGCGCAGCCCGATTGCGGCTTCCCTCCCTATGCACTCAATGCCGTGTTCGCCGACTCTGGGCAGGAGAACCAGATCTGTCTCGGCGACGAGGCCGGTGGCTTCACCTGCTCCAACGTCTCCGCCGACACCCACAACAGTGAGGGAGTCGCGCTGGGCGACCTGGATGGCGACGGCAACCGGGACGCCGTGTTCGCCAACGAAGGCAGCCCCAACCGGGTATGTCTCGGCGACGGAGCCGGTGGCTTCAGCTGCTCCAACGTCTCCGCCGACACCAACAACACGAGAGACGTCGCGCTCGGTCATGTCGACGACGACGGGAACCTCGACACCGTGTTCGCCAACGACAGCAGCCCCAACCGGGTATGTCTCGGCGACGGCGCCAGTGGCTTCAGCTGCTCCGACGTTTCCGCCGACACCAACAACACCTACGGAGTCGCGGCCGGCTACATAAACGGCGACGGCAACCTCGACACCGTGTTCGCCAACAACGGAAACCCGAATCGGGTCTGTCTCGGCGACGGTGCCGGCGGCTTCAGTTGCTCCAACGTCTCCGCCGACACCAACAACAGCGAGAAGGCGACGCTGGGCGACCTGGACGGCGACGGCAATCTCGACGCCGTGTTTGCCAACAACGGGAACCCGAATCGGGTTTGCCTCGGCGACGGTGCCGGCGGCTTCAGCTGCTCCAACGTCTCCGCCGACACCAACAACACCCACGGCCTTGCCCTCGGCGACCTCAACAACGACGACAACGACGACACCGTGTTCGCCAACGCCGGCAGCCCCAACCGGGTCTGCCTCGGCGACGGCACCGGCGGCTTCAGCTGCTCCGACGTTTCCGCCGACACCAACAACACTCAGGATGTGGCGCTAGGGCGCCTCGACCACAACGGCAAGCTGGACGCTGTGTTCGCCAACGTCGGTGTCAACCGGGTGTGCCTCGGCGACGGCGCCGGGGGCTTCAGCTGCTCCAACGTCTCCGCCGACGCCGACGACAGCCTCGGAGTGACGCTGGGCGGGCTCCCCGCACCGCTGTGTGACGGTCGACCAGCCACGCTGGAAGGCACCAATCACGCAGACGTCATCTACGGCACGCCCGGCGACGATGTGATCGTCAGCTGGGGTCGCCATGACCGCATCTACGCCGGCGACGGCAACGACACGATCTGCGCCGGAAGCGGCAACGACCGCGTCTACGGCGGCTCGGGATACGACCGCATCTTCGGAGGTTCCGGTGCCGATTTCATCTCCGGCGGTGGCGGCCACGACATGCTCAAGGGTGACTCCGGCCGCGACACTCTCTACGGCGGCCTCGGCGACGACCTCATCTATGGCGGGATTCACGCCGACAGGATCTTCGCCGGGCCGGGCGACGACACCATCTACGGCGACAGGGGCGGAGACACGGTCTACGGCCAGCAAGGTGACGACACCATCAACGGCCGTGGAGGCGACGACAGCCTGTACGGCGGTCGCGGCCGCGACACCCTGAATGGTGGGCCCGGCCCGGACGCCATCCTCGGAGGCACCGGCTCCGACACCTGCCAGAACGCCGTCAGGTACCTGAGCTGCGAGATTCCGTAGTGCAGGACCCGGCGACCGACACACCGAGGGATTCTCGGCTCGCGGCGAGCGCCTGAGCTGCAGCCGAAAGCTTCGCCTACCCGGCGATCCCCCAGACGTGCTTGCGGTCGATGTCTCCGATGGCTCTGGCGCCGCTCAGCGCCATCGTGTGACCCAGCTCCTCGGTGAACTCTCTCAGCACTGCGGTCACGCCTTCGGCGCCATCCACAACGAGGCCCCAGATGACCGGCCGGGCAACGAGCACAGCCGAGGCCCCGATGGCGAGCGCCCGCATGACATCGGCTCCGGAACGGATGCCGCCGTCGACCAGGACCGGCACCCTTCCCGCCACCGCGTCCACGACGCCGGGCAGCGCGTCGGCGGTGGCGATGGCCCCATCGAGCTGCCTGCCGCCGTGATTGGAGACGATCACCCCGGAGGCGCCACACTCGACTGCGGCGGCGGCGTCGTCGGGACTCAGAATGCCCTTGACCAACACCGGCAGCCCCGCCGTCTCGCGGGCCCATTCGATATCGGCGAAGGTCACCGAGTCGTCGAGCTGCCGCCCCAAGTACTCATCGGGCTCGATCTCTTCGTCCTCCGGGACCGCAAAAGCGAAGTTGGCGACTCTGGTCTGCTCGGGCAGGCTGAAGCGATCGGCGGCCCTGCGGCGACGGCGCCCTGGCACCGGTAGCTTGTCGACGGTCATCACTGCACCCAGGTAGCCGGCGGCGTTCACCCGCCGGAGCAGCTGTCCGGTCATGTCCCGATCGCGCAGCATGTAGAACTGGAACCACAATGGGGCCTCGCCGGCGGCGGCGACGTCTTCGAGCGAAGCCGTGGCCAGCATCGACACCACCATCGCCGTTCCCGCTGCCGCGGCCCCCCGGGCGGTCGCCTTCTCACCGTCGGCGTGGGCCAGCTCCTGAAACGCCCAAGGGGCAACCATCACCGGCGTTGCCAGCTTCATGCCGAGGATCTCGGTCGCGGTGGAGACTCCTGAGACGTCCCGCATCACCCGGGGCACTAGACGGATGCGACGCCAGGCCGCCATGTTGTCGGCCAGCGTCAGCTCCTCGTCGGCGCCGCCGGCGAAATAATCGTACGTCGTGGCCGATAGCTGCTGGTGGGCCCGGTGTTCGAGACTCTCGAGATCGATCATGGGAGTAGTGCTGTCACCGTCAGCCTAGGGGGATAGAAAGAGTTCAGAGTTCAGAGTCGGCATTGCGCGTTCTGAACTCTGGATTCTGAGTTCTCGGCAAGCTTTCCTACCCAGACGCTGCCTCCACAGCGGCGACGGCTTCCAGCACTCTCTCGTGCAGCAGCCGATTCGTGGCCAGCACCCCTCGGTTTTGCTCGAGCCGACGTCCCTGTGAGAAATCGAGCTCTCGACCGTCGAGATCGGTGACCCGGCCCCCCGCCTCGGAGACGATTGCCACACCAGCGGCGTGATCCCAGATGTTGTCCCGATAGTCGGGCCGCGACCGGGGACGCAGGTATACCTCGGCCATACCCGCCGCCACCGCTGCGTACTTCGCCTGGCTGTCGATACGGACCCAACCCCCGCCAAGGACAGCGTTCTCGATCACGGCCTCGATCAGCGCCGGATCGCCGTGCGACGATTCCACGCTTCCCAGCACACGGGCTCGGCCCGGATCAAGGCTGGCACTGACCTGCACCGGCCGCCGCTCGCCGCCATCCAGGGCTTCCACGAAGGCTCCCTCCCCTCGAGCCGCCGAGAACAACAGCCCTCGCCGCCCTTCGGAATCGTCGAGATCCCAAGGCAGGTGGGGACAGGCAAGCACCCCGGCAACGACGTCGACGCCATGCAGCACGCCGATGGCGACGGCGAACTGGTCGCGGCGCAAGTAGCCCTTTGTGCCGTCGATGGGATCGACGGCCCACGTGTACGTTCCGTCGCCGCCGACGTGGTCGATCCAAGAGAGCACTTGTGCCAGGCCCACCTCCCGTCCCAGCGCCTCTCCCACCAGACGCACGAGCTTCTCGGTGCCGGCTCTGCCCGCCTCCCGCTCGAGATGGGCCGCCCCCTCCTCAGCGACGACGCCGTGCTCGGGGAACGCTCGGGCCACGGCCTCGAGGATCACCGCCTGCGATCCGTAGTCGGCGACCGTCACCGGCTCCCGGCCCAGCTTGGCCATGGCCTCCGGCGTCGACTCGGACTCGGCGAGCACGGCGAGACACAGCGTCGAGGCGGAACGCGCCGCGGCGCGGGCGACTTGGAGAATGGACTCGATGGAATCGACCATGGCCGTCCGGGATCGTAGCGCTGCGCCGGCTCGGCCCCGGCGCGTACCCTGAGCGCACCATGGCAACCATCTTCACCAAGATCATCAACGGCGAGATCCCCTCTCATGTGGTCTACGCGGACGAGAACACCTTTGCCTTCCTCGACATCAATCCGGCGAGGCCCGGCCACACTCTCGTCGTGCCCAGGTCCGAGGTCCCCTATCTGTTCGACATGGAGACCGGCAAATACGAAGCCTTGTGGCGGGCGGTTAGGCTCGTGGCTTCCGCCCTGAAGGGCGCCACCGGGTGTGAGCGGGTCGTCGTCGTCGTGTACGGCGCCGACGTGCCCCATGCGCATGTTCACCTGATCCCCCTCGAGGCCGGAGCCTCCATCCCATTCCCCGCGACGATGGCGGCCTCGCCCGAGGAGCTCGCCGCCACGGCCGAACGTGTCCGCGCCGCCTTCGAGAGCCACTGACATCAGCTGTCGCGCCCAAGTTCGTGAAAGATCGCACAAGCCACCGCGCGCCCAGGTCTCTCCATCCAGTAGATTCAGGTCCCAGCCGCGAAGACCGGAGGAAGGCACATGGCAGAGACGGAGAGCCCATTCCCGTCACCGGCACAGCCGGGCATCGAGAGCCTCGCCCAAGCGGTGATCCGGTCGAACCAGAACGAGTTCCTCAAAGCGGCGCGCGGGCAGCGCTTCGCCTTCACCACGATGAAATGGATGTTCATGGTCATGTTCGTCGTGGCGCTCGGCACCCTCGTCGCCGCAGTCCGCATCGCCACCGACGAGCCCGAAGCCGGCTACGACTGGGCGCACGCCGGCATCGTCGGAGCTCTCGCCCTGGCCTCGATAGTGCTGTTCGCGCTGCTGCTCTACATGCGGCCTCTGGCTGCACTGGAGCGCAACAGTGTGGTTCAGTCGTTCCTCACCGTCGTGGTGAACTCCTACTGGACGCGGCTCCTCTATGTGAAGGAGGCGGCAGACATCGATGAGCACCTCGAGGACGCCACCGCCTACACCGTCGATCATCTCAGCACGCTGCTCGATCGGCAGATGCTCGGAGCCAGCAAGTACATGGATCTCGTGCGCCGCGCTCAGGACGAGGCGGGCCAGGATCCCCACGCCTACTCTGCCCCGCTCTAGGTCGATGATCCGCGCCCTGTGCGCCCTCGGAACCCTGGCGCTGCTCGCCGCCTGCACTTCCGCACCCGGCCCGTCCACCACGACCGCCGCACCCACGACAACCAGTTCGACCAGCACGACGAGCACATCCACCACGACCACGTCGACCACTACGACGAGCACGACGACCACGACTACCGTCCCCCCCAACATCGAATCCCTCGCCCGCTCCGTGCTCATGGTCGGCTTGCCCGGCCCCACCCTGGATACAGCAACCGCGGCGCACCTGGCAGCCGGGGGGCGCGGGGTCATCTACTACGACCGCAACATCACCGGCGCCGACCAGCTGCGCTCACTCGGCGCAGAGATCTCCTGCGCCGCCGGAGATCCCGTGCTCATCGCCGTAGATCAAGAGCTCGGCGTCGCGGTCCGCCGCCTGGACGGCCTCGTCGGCCCGTTGCCCACCGCCGCCGAGGCCCAAGAGATGAGCGCCGACGATCTCGAGACGGCCGGCCGCGTTCTCGGGGAGGAGATGCTCGGGCTGGGCATCAACGTGAACCTGGCACCGGTGATAGACGTGGTACGAGGCTCAAACCCCGTGATGGCCGGCCGGCACCTCGGGGAGGACCCCGATCTGGTCGCCGTTCTCGGCGTGGCGTTCATGCGTGGACTCAACGCCACCGGCGTCGTTGCCGTCCCCAAACACTTCCCCGGGCATGGACTCTCCGCCACCGATCCCCACACCGGAGTCACCACCATCGACGCCAGCGTCGACGAACTCGAGAACGTCGACTGGGTGCCGTTTCATGCCGCCGTCGACGGTGGGGCCCTCATGATCATGGTGGGCCACCCCGTCTACACGGCCATAGACCCCGATCTCCCCGCCAGTATCTCCCCGGTCGTGTTGGGCATCTTGCGCACCGAATTCGGATTCGACGGAGTAGCCGTCACCGATGACTTGACCATGCAGGGGGTCGCCGCAGGACGCACTCCCGGGGAGCGCGCCGTGCTGGCTCTGATGGCCGGCGAGGATCTGTTGCTGGTAAAGACCGGCGCCTACACGCAAGAGATGATCGATGCAATCGTCGCCGCCGTGGACTCGGGAGAGCTTCCCCTGGAACGACTCCAGGAGGCTTCCGCCCGAGTGGCACTCCTAGCAGAGACGGCGGTCTCCATCGGGTGCCCCGCCTGATCCAAGCCGGTCGGGCAGCCCTCTTCTGGGAAAGAGCCGCGAACTAGGCTTCGAGAAGCCAAGGAGGGGACTGATGAGCGCACCCGGCTACCGGGTCCGCCCACTCGATCACACCCTGCGCTGGGTGGTCGTCGGCTGGCGATTGGCCTCGCTCGTCTGGATGTTGGCGCTGGTGGCGGCGACCCTCAGCACCGACACCGAAGCCAACAAAACGATCGTCGTCGGTGCCCTCGCCCTTGCCGTCGTCTGGACGTCGCTCACCCTCTACGGCACCTTCCGCCCCTGGCTGCGCACCTATCCATGGCTCGCCGCCGACGGCATCGTCGCCCTCGCCATCTCCGTCTCGCCGTTCATCGCCCATTCGCACGACCTGTTCTTCGGCGGCTATCCACTGTCCTGGGTGCTCATGGCAGCGTACATCGGCAATCTGTATCCATCCCTCGTTGCCGCGGTTCTGCTCGGAGCCGGCCAGGTGATAGGCGCTCTCGGCAGAGAGGGCTATACGGCCACCCGCTCCGTGGGCGACATAGCCGTCTTCCTGGCTGCAGCCCTCGCCTTCGGCTGGGGCATGAAAGGACTGCGCGACAATGACCGGCTCCGCGCCGATGCCCTGCGCGCCTTCGAGGAGGAGAGGGCCGCTCGTATACGGGCCCACGACAGGGCCGAGATCGCCGCCCACCTGCACGACTCGGTGCTACAGACACTGGCGTTGGTGCAGCAGAGCAGCGCGGATCAGCAGAGGGTGACTTCACTCGCCCGCAGCCAAGAACGAGAGCTGCGGGCTTGGATCGAAAAGATCTCCTCCCCGTTTGCAGACAGCTTCAGGGCGGCGCTACGCCGGGCCGGCGGAGAGGTGGAGGATCTCTTTCAGGTGAAGGTACAGGCGGTGACGGTCGGCGATTGTCAGATGACCGACCGGCTCGAGGCCCTGATCGAGGCCGCCCGCGAAGCCCTGGTCAACGCGGCCAAGTACGCCGGCGTCGACAGCATCTCGCTCTACTCTGAGGTGGCCGACGGCTCGGTCACCGTCACGGTGCGAGATCGGGGAGCCGGCTTCGATGTGGACTCGGTTGCGGAGGACTGCCGCGGCATGGCAGAGTCCATCGTGGGACGGATGCAGCGCCACGGAGGCAGCGCCAACATACGTTCGGCACCGGGCGAAGGCACCGAAGTGGAATTGAGGATCGGGGCTGATGATGGTGCAGCCTGAGCCGGGTCTGCGGGTGTTTGTCGTCGACGACCACGATATCTTCCGCGCCGGTGTGCGCGCCGCCATCGGCGAGCACGTCGAGGTCATAGGCGAGGCCGATGATGTCGACCCGGCCATCGAGCTGATCAGGGAGCGGGAGCCCGACGTCGTACTCCTCGATGTGCACCTTCCCGGAGGCGGCGGCCAGCGGGTGGTCGATCAGGTGAAACGCACCCACCCCGATGTCAAGTTCCTGGCTCTCTCCGTGTCCGGCGCTCCCGAAGACGTTATTGCCGTCATCAGAGCGGGGGCGTCGGGCTACCTCACCAAGACCACCAGCGCGGCCGAGGTGCTGGAGGCACTGAAGCTGGTCGCCGCCGGCCACGCCGTCTTTTCACCTCAGCTCGCCGGGTTTGTGCTCGAGGCCTTCCCCAGCGTCGATGTGGCCGACGTGGACCCCGACCTCGACCGCCTCACCGATCGCCAGCGCGAGGTGTTGCGCCACATCGCCAAGGGCTACACCTACAGGGAGATCGCCGAAGCGCTCTACGTGTCCCCGAAGACCATCGAGACCCACGTCTCGGACGTGCTGCGCAAACTCCAGCTCTCCAACCGGCACGAGCTGACCCGCTGGGCCGTCGATCGAGGCCTCGGGTAGACACGGCCCCTGATCGGCGCCGCCGCTATCGCCGTTGACTGCGGGACCGTTGAGCCGGCCGACTCCCTTTGCCGGCCCGGTCCACCGAGCCCCGACGATCCCGGTCGTCCGCCGCCGGCTGCGACGGCGCGGGATGCAGCCGTTCCCAAGCCTCGCCGGCGGGACCGGCCGTCAGCAGCATGAGCAGGGTGACAATGACGGCCGACCCGACGCACCAGGCGCATGTGGCGCCGATGACAAAGGGCTCGAGGTAGGTCAGGTACACGGAGAACAGGGTGCCGCCGACGGCACCGGCAAAGAGAGCCACTCGGGCCCAGTCCGCCGCCGACCTTCGACTCACCCTCGCGGTCAACCACGCCACCAGAGACGCTGCGTAGCCGGCGATCCCGATGATCCCGATCGGGATGACCCCAAACAGCTTGGCGTACTTGCTCTGCTGCACCGCGTTGCAGTTGCCCACCGGACCGCACACCGCCTCGACACCGCTCGATTCGATGTAGGCCAGGTAGATGGCGATGCCCAGACCGACGAGCGCCAGGATCGGCACCAGCACATCGAAACGCGTCCCGTCGCCACGTCTGCGGAACAAGATATCCACGGCAACGAGGCTGATCACCAAAAGAACGAGCACAACCAGGGCGATGCTGTTGGCCGGCTGATCGTCGCCAAAAAGCTCCCACATCGACTCGCCAGTCACGGGGATCGCGCCATCGTTGTTCGGCACCGTCGTAGTTGCTGTGCCATCGTCGCCTGCAGACACGCTGGCCAGGACGGAGTCGATTCCAGGAACGTCGGGCCACGGGATTCCGTTGCCGGCGAGCCCATCCGCAACGATGCCCGGGAAGTAGTCGGGGATGTCCCCGGAGCCCATGTACCACATGTCCTGCACGATGAGCAGCGGCACGTGGCCCAGCGCCTCGTCCGGCACACCGATCGCTCGGCTGGCATCTATGAAGAACTGGCCTCCTTCACTGGTCGAGGCGTCGACGAAGACCATCTCCAGGCTCCCGTTGGTCACCAGGTAGAAGGGGATCAACCCCTCGCTGTCGGCCTGACTGCCGACCACCACAGGATCGCCGCCGTTCTCGGGGAACACCTCGGGGAAGAGCACCTCGTAGATCACGTACTCGCAGTGGCCGCAGGTCGGCAGGAAGAAGAGAAGGGCGTGGACCTTCGTTTGCTCCTCCTCTTGCGCCAGGGCTACGGGCGCAAGGAGCCCGAAGACGACCAGCAGCAGCACAAAGACCGCGGCTCGCCGCAGTCTCCCGTCACGATCGTTCTTCAGAGGCATCATCACCCCGTCTCGAGCATGATCAGCGACAGGCTGGCACGGTTCTGGGACTACCGCAAGGAGCGGAGAGTCCAGAGTGCAGAGCGCAGAATGCAGATTGCAGAATCGGTAGTGCAGCTCCCTCGCCTTTGGACTCTGAGCCCTGAACTCTCTATTCCTTCGGCTCGATAGAACAGATATCCGGCAGCGTGCGATACCGCTCGGCATAGTCGAGTCCGTAGCCCACCACCCAGATATTGGGGATCTCGAAGCCGAGGTAGTCGAGTTTCACATCGACCTTGGAGCGCTCAGGCTTGTGCAGCAAGGTGCAAGCCTTCAACGAGGCCGGCCCCCGGGCCTCGAGCAGGCGAAGCAGGTAGGCCAGAGTCAGGCCGGTGTCCACAATGTCTTCGACCACCAGCACGTGCTTGTGCCCGATGTCGTGGCGGACGTCCATGAGCAGGCGCACCGCTCCGGGGTGATCGATGCTCTCGTCCTCACCGTAGGAGGACACGGCGATGAACTCGATGCGGTGGGGCGCGCTGAGACGGCGGGCCAGATCGGCCAGGAACACAAACGATCCTTTGAGCACACCGATCAGAACGAGCTCGTCGACACCCTCGTAGTCGGCGTCGATCTGGGCGGCGAGCTCTGCGACACGAGCAGCGATACGGTCGCTGGTGATTAGGGGTTGCGGCGTCTCGGACACGGAAGATCAGCGTAGCGCCCCGATGCCGCAGCTCTGCAACAACGTTTGACAGCAGCCGCCGCCCCTGTGAGAGTTCCCGTCCGCGGAGGCGATCATGGACAGACCACAACCAATGTTCCGCTGACTTCGGTCACCGGGCCTTGACCCGGCGGGCATCCGGCCCGTCGGTGATGCGTCTGCTCAACTTCCCGGCCACGTTTCCCTACCTCACCGAGTAAACCCATGATCCCGGTACGCGCCTACTGGAGACTGCTCTCCCGATACCTGCGCCCTCTGCGGGCTCGGGTTGGGCTACTCGCCGTGCTTCTCTTCGCCGCCATCGGCTTCAAGGTGGCCAACCCGCAGGTCATTCGCCTCTTCATCGACGAGGCCACCGCCGGCTCCCGGACATCACGGCTGCTGGTGCTGGCCGGCGTGTTCGCCGCGCTTGCCCTGGCCCACCAGGTGCTCAGCGTCGTCGCCACCTACATCGCCGAGAATGTCGGATGGACCGTCACCAACGAGTTAAGGGCCGACCTCGTGGCGCACGTGCTCGACCTCGACATGTCGTTTCACAAATCGACAACGCCGGGTGAGCTCATCGAGCGCATCGACGGCGACGTGACGACACTGTCGAACTTCTTCTCCCGGTTCGTCATCCACGTGATCGGGAACACCGTTCTCATCGTCGGAATCCTCGCTCTGCTGTGGCGGGAGAACATGTGGGTGGGGATGGGGCTCACCGGCTTTGCCAGCCTCGCTCTCTTCGCCATGCTCCGCATGCAGGGAGTGGCCATGCCCTGGTGGAAAAGCTTGCGCGCCCGGCGCGCCGAGTTCTTCGGCTTCATCGGCGAGCAGCTGGCCGGCACCGAGGACATCCGCGCCAGCGGAGGAGTGCCCTTCATGATGCACCGCTTCTCGGCCGTGCTTCGATCCTGGCTGCCCGAGGCGGTCCGAGCCCGGTTCGGCTTCTCGGTGCTGTGGGGCACCGAGATCACCACCTACGTTTTCGGCATCGCCCTCGTGTTCTGGCTGGGGTCGATGCTCCTCGACGACGGCGCCATCACGATCGGATCGGCTTACCTGATCTTCCAATACACGGAGATGCTCAGGCAGCCGATCGAGCAGATCCGCCGCCAGATGGAAGATCTGCAGCGAGCCGGCGCCGGGATCTCGCGCGTCGAAGAGCTGCTCGGCCGGTCCTCACACCTAGACACCTCCGGTGATGCCCGCCTTCCGGATGGAGCCCTCGCCGTTGCCCTCGACCACGTCGAGTTCGCCTATCACGACGAGGGCTCCGACGGCGACACAGTGCTCCACGACTTCGATCTGACCCTGGAGCCGGGCCGTGTGCTCGGTGTACTGGGACGCACCGGCAGCGGCAAGTCCACGCTGGCCCGCCTTCTCACTCGGCTCTACGACCCGGTCAAAGGCACGGTCCGGCTCGCCGGCAGGCCCGTTCCCTCCCTGGACATACACCAGCTCCGCTCCCGGGTGGCAATGGTCACTCAGGAGGTGCAGCTGTTCCGCGGCACCGTGCGTGACAACCTCACCTTTTTCGATGAGACGATCCACGACGACGCTCTGTGGCAAGTGCTGTTCGATCTCGGTCTCGGCGACTGGGCGGCCGGCCTCGACGACGGCCTCGGCACGATGCTCGAGGTAGGCTCGGCGGGGCTGTCCGCCGGCCAGGCGCAGCTGCTCGCATTCGCCCGGGTCTTCCTGCGCGACCCCGGCCTCGTCGTCCTCGACGAGGCCTCGTCCCGGCTCGACCCGGTGACGGAGCGGCTCATCGAACGAGCGGTGGATCGGCTGCTCCAAAACCGCACCGGGGTCGTCATCGCCCACCGCCTGGCCACGGTGCACCGGGCCGACGACATCGTCATCCTCGAGCAGGGCCGCGTCGTCGAGTTCGGTGAGCGGGCTGCTCTCGCCGTCGACGCCTCGTCGCGCTTCGGCCGGCTGCTGCAAACGGGTATGGAGGAGGTGCTGGCATGAGCAGGCCGACTATCCCGACCGGCCGTCTCTTGACGCGACTCATTCGCCGTCAGCCGTGGCGGTACCTGGCCAACGCCATCGGATGGGTCGTGATCTGGTGCCTGGCGTTCGTGCCGGCGCTCGCCGTACGCGCCTTCTTCGACGCGGTCTCTGGACAGGAACCCGCCGGGTTCTCCGTGGGCACGCTCGTCGTCATCGTGCTCGCATACGGCGCCGGCTACCTCGTGATCATGTGGCTGGCCATGTGGGTCGACATGCATTTCATGTTCCGCGTCGGCGCCCAACTGCGCCGGAACATGCTGGGAAGGATATTCGAGATGCCCGGCGCCCAGGCTCTCGATCAGTCACCCGGAGAAGCCATAAGCCGTTTCCGTGAAGACGTGGACGAGGTCGAGGAGACCGTCTCGTGGACCGTCGACGTCCTCGGCATCCTCCTCTTCTCGGGGATAGCTCTGGCACTGCTCATCTCCATCAACGCCCGGGTCACCCTGTTCGTGTTCGCCCCGATGGTTGTGGTCATTTGGCTGGCTGCACAGGCGAGGCGCCGCGTCCGCAGGTACCGGGAAGCGGCACGCGAAGCCACCGGCCGCATCACCGACGCTCTGGGCGAGACCTTCAGCTCGGTTCAGTCGATCAAGGTCTCCGGCGCCGAAAAGTCGATGGTGGAGCACTTTCGAGCCCTCAACGAAGCCCGGCGCACCGCGATGGTGCGCGACGCCGTGCTCACCGCCGTTTTGGAGTCGCTGTTCTGGAACACGGTGAACATCGGCACCGCCGTGATCCTTGTGGTAGCCGCCCAGGCCATGGCGGCAGGGACGTTCACCGTGGGCGATTTCGCCCTGTTCGTCTATCTCCTCGGATCCTTCAGTGAAGGCGTCTTTGTGCTCGGGCTATTCGTGGCCCGCTATCAGCAGGCGACGGTCTCGTTCGGCCGTATGGCGGTGCTGCTACGCGGCGCACCGGCGGAGCAGCTGGTGGAGCCGGTCGATCTCGGCCTCACCGGAGAGGCGGCTGTGCCCGAGTCGGGCACGGCCGACGTCGAACCGCTCCAGGAGCTGAGAATCGAGGAACTCACGTACATCTACCCGGGCACCGACGCGGGAGTCCACGAGATCGATGTCGTCGTGCCCCGAGGATCGTTCACGGTAATCACGGGGCGCATCGGCTCGGGCAAAACCACCCTGCTGCGCGCCGTGCTCGGGCTGCTGCCGGCTCAGGAGGGCGTTATTCGCTGGAACGGCCGGGTGGTCGAGCAGCCCGCCGAGTTCTTCGTGCCACCGCGGTCCGCCTACACGCCTCAGGTGCCGCGCCTGTTCTCGCTGTCGCTGCGGGACAACCTTCTGCTGGGACGCGGCGACACCGACTCCCGCCTGCATGAGGCGATACGAGCCGCCGTGCTCGATCCCGATGTGGAGTCGATGCCGGCCGGGTTGGGCACGATGGTGGGTCCCCTGGGAGTACGTCTCTCCGGCGGCCAGGTCCAGCGTTCGGCGGCGGCACGAATGTTCGTACGCCGGCCGGAGCTGCTCGTCTTCGACGATCTGTCCAGCGCCCTCGACGTCGACACCGAACATCTGCTCTGGCAACGCCTCTTTGCCGAGCGGTCTGAGGTGACGAGCCTGGTCGTGTCTCACCGGAGGGCCGCCCTGCAGCGCGCCGATCAGATTGTGCTTCTCGAGGGAGGCCGGGTGTCCGCGGTCGGCACGCTCGAGGAGCTGCTGGACCGGAGCGCCGAATTCCGCAGGCTGTGGGAGAGGGAGCCGAATGGGGCGTGATGCGCCGTCTTCCGGGGCAGAAGCAAAGAGCCCCGACATCAGAACTCAGAGTCCAGAATTCAGAGTCGGTCGTCTGCCCTCTTCATTCTGCAATCTGCATTCTGCATCCTGAGCCTCGCTCCAACGTAAGCTCCACCCATGCCCACCCTGCTGGTCCGCAACGCCCAGATCCTCGTCACCATGGACGCCGACCGACGGGAAATCGCCGGAGGCGGCCTGTTCGTCCGCGACGGGTTCATCGAGAAGGTGGGAACGGCGGAGGATCTGCCCACAGAGGCCGACGAGGTCCTCGACGCGTCCAGCCAGCTGGTGCTGCCCGGGCTGGTCAACACCCATCACCATCTCTACCAGACCCTGACCAGGGCGATGCCCGGGGCCCAGGATGTCGGCTTGTTCGACTGGCTGCGCACCCTGTACCCGATCTGGGCCCGCCTCACCCCCGACGACGTCTTCTTGGCCACTCTGATCGGCCTGCTCGAGCTGGCCCATAGTGGATGCACAACCGCCTTCGACCACCAGTACGTCTGGCCCAACGGATCGTCGGTGGACGACCAGGTGGCGGCGGCCACCGACATCGGCTTGCGATTCCACGTCTCCCGTGGATCTATGAGCCTCGGCGAAAGCGACGGTGGCCTTCCGCCGGACTCCGTCGTCGAGGATGAGGACACCATCCTTGAAGAATGCATCCGGGCGGTCGATGCCTATCACGACCCTTCGCCCGGCTCGATGACCCAGGTGGTTTTTGCCCCCTGCTCCCCTTTCTCGGTCACCGCAGACCTCATGCGAGCGTCGGCCGAGCTGGCCCGCGAGAAGGGCGTGCGCCTGCACACCCATCTCGCCGAGACCGCCGACGAGGAGCGTTTCTGCCTGGAGCACTTCGGCGCCCGACCGGCGCCCTACGCCCAGGAGCTGGGCTGGGCCGGAGACGACGTTTGGTTCGCCCACGGAGTATTCGTCGGCACCACCGAGATCGAGGCCATGGCCGCTGCCGGTACCGGCGTGGCTCATTGCCCGTCTTCAAACATGAGGCTGGCCTCGGGCATAGCCCCGGTCGCCGCCTACCTGGCCACCGGGGTCAACGTCGGCCTGGGCGTCGACGGGTCGGCAAGCAACGACGGCGGCAATCTGCTCGGCGAAGCCCGAATGGCCATGCTGCTGGCCCGCCTCAACGCCGCCCCCAACCTGGCCGGAGGCCCTCAGATGAGCGCCCGGACCGCCCTGGAGCTGGCCACAATCGGCGGAGCCAAGCTGCTGGGACGCGCCGACATCGGCTCACTGGAGCCGGGCAAGTGCGCCGACTTCTTTACCCTCGATCTCGGCCGCATCGAGTACGCCGGCGCGCTCCGCGACCCCGTGGCAGCCGCCCTGATGTGTGCGCCCACACCGGCACGGCACGTGTACGTACACGGCAGACCGGTGATCACCGATGGCTCCTTCGAGGGCGAGGAGCGACTCATCGCCGAACACAACGCGGCGGCCAAGCGCCTGACACAGGGCAGCTAGGCCCGACGAGCCGACCTGATGACGTAGCACTGGCCCAGG
>CAZWKX010000003.1:0-100099 GCA_964633975.1 uncultured Acidimicrobiia bacterium | reverse complement strand
TCCCGGTACACGTTCTCCGGCCCAACCCAGGTGCCGAAGGCGAGACTGCCGAGTATGGAAGCCTTCGAGGCGGCATCGGCGCCGGACACGTCGTCGGTGGGATCGGGCTCGGCGTACCCCAGCGCCTGGGCTTCTGCGAGCGCGTCCTGGTAGCTCTGGCCAGCCTCGGACATCCTGGTGAGTATGTAGTTGGTCGTTCCGTTGACGATCCCCATCACCCTCCCCACCGGCTCGCCGGCCAGGGTCTCGGCGAGAGGACGGATGATCGGTATGCCCCCGCCGACTGCGGCCTCGAACAGCAGCGGCACCCTGGAACGTTCGGCCGCGGCGAACAGGGCGGGGCCATCGGCGGCAATGAGCTCCTTGTTGGCGGTCACCACCGGCTTGCCGGCCTCAAGCGCGGCGAGGACCAGCTCTCCCGCCGGGTGCCGGCCTCCCATGACCTCGACAACCAGGTCGATGGCCGGATCGCTGACAACTTCTTCGGGTCGATCCGTCAGCACTCCGTCGGGCACGGTGAAATCGCGCTTCTTGGAGAGCGAACGCACCGCCACCCGGCGCACTTCGAGCTCGAGCCCGGTCTTGGCGGCCACCGCATTGTGCTCTTGGATGAGACGGCGAACCACCGCGCCACCGACTGTGCCTGCACCGAGAAACCCAATTCCGATCGACATGTTCCCTCCAAGGCCGATGATGGTACCGGCGATCCCAAGCGCCCCAATCACTCTCAGAACTGGAAATAGATGAAGGGGACCGGAGTCCCCCCGCTCCAGACGAGAAGGGCAGCCACCATGATGCCCGTGGCCGCACCGATGGGAACCGCGCCCCAGCGTTCCAGAGGCCGGAGGCGGCTCCGGTTGCGATCCACCCAGTCGATGGCGATAACGACAAGCAGGAAGCCTGCGACCAACGTGACGGCGGCGCCGAGCGTCACGTCGCCGGCTGAAGCCAGACTCCCGATACGAGAGAAGCCGGCCAGGTACTCGCCGGCATGTGAGAGGGAATCGGCCCGGAAGAAGATCCAGGCGAGCGCGACGAGGTTGAAGGTCAGCGCCATCTTCCACACGTCGACGAGCTTCGGGCTCCTGGGGCGGCGGCGCGGCTCATAAACACCGAATGCGCGATGCGCCACGAGAGCCACCCCGTGGATGCCGCCCCACACCACAAAACCCCAAGAGGCTCCATGCCACAGGCCGCCGAGGAGCATGGTCAGCATGATGTTGCGGTAGGTCTGCCACCGGCCCCCGCGATTCCCTCCCATCGGTATGTAGAGGTAGTCGTGCAGCCAAGTCGACAGCGAGATGTGCCAGGTGCGCCAGAACTGGGAGATGTTCGTCGACAGATACGGCTGCTCGAAGTTGCGGATGAGCTCGATGCCGAAAAGCCGGGCTGTGCCCCGGGCGATAGACGAATAGCCGGAGAAGTCGCCGTAGATCTGAAGCGAGAAGGCATAGACACCGATCAGCAGCGACAAGGCCCCGTGGGCGCTCGGATCGGCGAATCGCGCCTGCACGAGACCGGCCAGTCCGTCGGCAATCACGATCTTCTTGAAGAGCCCAAGCAGGATGAGGCTCAGCGCCGAGACCCACTGGCTCCCATCGGGAGGATTGCGTCGAGCCTGTATCTGCGGCAGCAGCTGGTTGGCTCGTTCGATGGGCCCGGCCACCAGCTGTGGGAAAAAAGCCACATAGACGGCAAAGGTGACCAAGTTGCGCTCCGGGGGGATACGCCGCCGGTACACATCGAAGGTGTAGGAGATGCTCTGAAAGGTGTAGAAGCTGATCCCGACCGGCAGGAGGATCGACAGTGTCGGAAGGCTCGGCTTGAACCCGAACACCTGCAGAATGCCCGAGAAGCCCTCGACGAAGAAGTCGAAGTACTTGAAAAACCCGAGGATTCCGAGATTGACGGCGATGGAGGTCAGCAACAACGCCTTGCGCCGGCTCTCTCTTTCGGTGCGATGCAACCGGCGGGCAACCACGTAGTCGGTGACGGTCGACAAGGCGATGAGTGCAAGGAACCGCCAGTCCCACCAGCCGTAGAACACGTACGAGGCGACCAGCAGCAGCGCGTTCTGGACGCGGTGCTTCGACACCCAATAGATGCCGAGGACCACCGGTAGGAACACGAAGTACTCGGCCGAGTTGAACAGCATCTGCTACCACCCGAGCCCGGCGAGGTCGTCGGCCAGCATCTCCGAGAACGTTCCCGAGCCACTGCCGTCCAGGTGTACGGAGTCGACGAACTCTTCGTCGGGAATGGCCCAGCTGTAGTCGAAGAGTGGAATGCCCAAGTCGGCCGCCTCTCGATTCAGCGTCTCGATGAAGGCACGGAAGTCCTGCTCGCCGTTCGGGTGGTAGCCGACGTAGCTGCGCGGAACGGGCATGAGCACGACGACCACCTCGATGCCTTGCTCCTGGAGGGAGCGCACGGTGAAGCGGAAGTCCTCGAGCTGAGTCTCACCGACGGCGTAGTCGAGTAACGCATCCCCCTGAATGAGCGAACGCCGCAGCCTTCTCGTCTGCACCTCCCTTTGGTTCACCGGAGACAGCAGGTCCTCGAGAGGCAGCTCTTCGTCGACGGCGATGATCGAGCCGAAGAGAAAATCGGCGATGGTTCCCGGGTCGCGCAATTGGCTCCGGTAGCGCACGAGCATCAGGTGATCTGAGAGGAACCGGTCGACGGATCCGAGCCAGCCCGGTCGTGTCGCCCGCGCCTCGTTGTAGGCCTCGATGAACGGCCTGCGCGTGTTGGCATTGAAGTCGAGGCTCGACACACCCCACACCACCCGCCGCGGATGGAGCCGGGGCACGACCTCCTCGAGCAGCCACCGCCGTACCACCGGGGTCATCGCCCCCGGGATACCGACGTTGTGGGCCCACCGGACCGAATCGAGCTGCTCCTCGAAGATCCAGGTGCCGACGCCGGCCGCAACCATCGAGGAGCCCACAAACACGACGTCGCTGGTCACCCCGGCCACTTCGAGCCGATCCATCTCCCGGACCAGCCGCTGCGCCTTCTCGTGATACCACTCCAGCGGCTCCTCGACTCGGTTCAAGGTCAGTCGCAGCAGTCCTTCGAGCACGGCGACGACGAGCAGCGACACGAGGACCACACGGAGAGCCCGCGAGGCGAAACGTCGGCCAGGCACGGTGCGAGTGTAAGGCTGGGGTGGCTCCGCCGGCTCGGCTACATCCGCTCCGGGGCGGAGATGCCCAAGATGCCCAACACGGCGAGGATCACACTCTTGGCCGCCTCGACGAGCCAGAGCCTCGCCTGGGTCAGCTCCGGGTCGTCGGTGACGATGCGGCAGTCGGTGTAGAAGCGGTGGAACGCCGTAGCCACGTCCTGGCCGTAGGCGGCGATGCGATGGGGCGCTCGATGCTGCGCCGCGTCGGCCACCACCTCGCGCAGCCGATCGATCTGCTTGAGGACTTCGATCTCGGCCGGATCCACCAGAAGATCCAGGTCGACCTCAGCGAGCCCGCGCCGCTCCACACCTTGCTCGGCGGCAAAGGCTTCGAGGCTGCACATGCGGGCGTGGGCGTACTGGAGGTAGTAGACGGGGTTGTCCATACTCTGGCGCTTGGCCTCTTCGAGATCGAAGTTGATCGTGGTATCCGGGCTCACCGCAGCCAGGTAGTAGCGGGCGGCGTCGGCGCCGACCTCCTCTATGACGTCGCGCATGGTGATGAACTCGCCGGCTCGCATCGACATGCGCGCCGGCTCCCCGGCCCGGAACAGGTTCACCATCTGGGTGATGACTATCTCGAGGCGGCCGGGATCGAAGCCGAGGGCGGCCACCGCGGCTTTGAGCCGAGCCACATAGCCGTGGTGGTCGGCCCCCCAGACGTTGACGAGACGGTCAAAGCCTCGCTCGAACTTGTCCAGGTGGTAGGCCACGTCGGGAGCCAGGTAAGTGGGGCTGCCGTCGGACTTGACCAGCACCCGGTCCACCTCGTCGCCGAACTCGGTGGCGCGGAACCAAACCGCCCCGTCGGCGCGATACACATGCCCGCGCCGGTCCATCAGGGCAAGCGCAGCCTCCACCTCACCTCTGCGGTGCAGATCGGTCTCACTGACCCAGGTATCGAAGGGGATATGGGCCAGCTCCAGCGTCTCCTCGATGTCCCGCATGGCCCGCCGCAAGCCCCAGGCGCGGATCTCCTCCCGCCGCTGCTCCCCAGGCAGGTCGGCCAGGGTCTCCCCCACCTCTTCGGTCATCTCGGCGGCCCAATCGGCGATGTACCGGCCCTGGTAGCCGTCCTCGGGCATCGTCGCCTCACGCCCGAGGCCTTCCAGGTACTTGGCCTCGAGGCTGGCCGCATACCGGTCCATCTGCACCCCGGCGTCGTTGTAGTAGTACTCCCGTTCCACCTCGTGCCCGGCGTAGACGAGCAGGCGGGAAAGCACGTCGCCGTAGACGCCACCTCGGCCGTGCCCTATGTGCAGCGGCCCGTTGGGATTCGACGACACGAACTCCACCTGGATGCGCTCGGCCGGCTCGGCTTCGCCGGAAACGTGACCGGGTCCACCGAGGGCGGCACGGCGCAGCACCTCCAGGTACCAGCTGCGGCCCAGGGTGAAGTTCACGAAGCCGGGACCGGCCACCTCGACGTCTTCGAGGTGGGGAATCTCGGGCAGATGGCGCACGATGATCTCGGCCACCCGGTGCGGCGCCGCCTTTGCCGCTTTGGCCACCACGAGTGCGGTGTTGGCGGCCCAGTCGCCGTGGCTTCGATCCCGGGGCCGCTCCATGGCGAAGTCGACCCGGCCCAGCTCGGGCAGGTCCCCTGCGGCGGCCGCCGCCGCCAGCGCCGTGTTCACCGCTTCGTAGAAAGCCTCGGGAAACATCCTCGGCGCCGCATCGTAGCCCCACAGTCACGTGAGGTGGCCTTGATACAATCTGCTACGGCCCTCGTAGCTCAGGGGATAGAGCACCGGCCTCCGGAGCCGGGTGCACAGGTTCGAATCCTGTCGAGGGCGCAGCAGCGAGAGTTCAGATTTCAGAATCGGCCCAGCGCGACTCTGAGGTCTGGACTCTGAACTCTGACTAGAACACCGCCCGCGCCATGTGCCCGAACCCGATCTCATGGCCTACGGCGAACAAGTCCATGGTGATGGCCACCGACCAGTGCAGGGCGGCGCCCCAGAGGAACGATCGCGAACGCAGCGCCAGGTAGCCGAGCAGGGAACCGGCCACGATGGCGGCAAACGTCTCCGGGACCGGCTTTCCGAAGTGGATCATCACGTAGGGCACCACCATGACCGGGATGGCGTAGTACCCAAAGCGGGGGTAGAGGCCGAAGAGCAGGAAACCGCGGAAGAACGCCTCCACGCCGAGGAACTGAAGCCCGTAGAACAGCTCAAAGCCCCAGAAGTGCCACCCGCCGGCCACAGCGCCGTCGTAGAAGGGGTACTTGGCCTGGAACGATGGGAAGGCCGAGACCCAGAACAGGATCGGCACCATCACGACGTAGAACACGACGTAAGGGCGGATGTGGCGCCATTGTCCCGTGACCCGGTAGCCCCAGTTCCGCGGAGATTCACGCAGCGCCAGGATGATCACAAGTGGCACCAGCACCCTGAAGACAAGCGAGGCAACCCCCCAGTACTGGTAGGGCAGCAGGTCGTGGTACTGGGAGTACCCCTCGCCGAGCCAATCGGCGAGCCTGCGATGCAGCCAAGATCCCTCGAATGCCCCGGCGACGCCCCAGTACTCGAAGACGATCAGCAGCACCGTCGAAGACAGCAGCACGACCAGGGCGCGCCGCTCCAACGGCGGCGCTCCCTCGGGCGGAGGCAGCAAGGCGTCGGTCTCAGTTGCCAGGACGTGCTCCCGGGACGGGTCCACGAACGCTAGCCGAACCGACCTGGGCGGCTCTGCGTGCGGGAAGACGTCACAGGCCTCAGTCGGGCCGGTGACGGCCCAGTTCGGAAGCGTGTTGGCAGCCGCGACTCAGTCGGCGCCCAGCTCTTCACGCACGATGCGGCTGACCACGGCGCCGTCGAGCCCTTCGGTACCCGACTTCATCACATAGCCGGTAACGCGCCCGACCATCTTGGGGTCGTCGGCGGCGAGCTCGGCAATGGCGGCGCGCACGAGAACCCTGACCTCGTCGTCGGTGAGGACCTCCGGAAGCCAGCGTGCGAGGTAGTCGATCTCATAGGCGAGCTTCTCGGAGTGGGCACGACCCGGCTCCCCCAGCTCGTCGTACTCCTGACGCGCCTTCTCCATCTTCTTCACGAACGCGACGATGACCCGCACGTAGAGATCGTCGTCGACCTTACCCTCGAACCCGGGCTCGCTTCGAGCTATGGAGACCTCGGTTTCGACGGCTCGGATGACATCCTTGCGGCGCTGGTCGCCATCCCTTATGGCCTCTCTCAGCTCGGCGCTCAGCTCATCGTGTATCGACATCGGCCAGAGGGTACAACGGAGCCGGCCGAGCCGGAAAGACCCGGCCTCTACCGGTTGGGAAAAACCACTTGACCGTCACAACAGCGGAGCCTATCTTTCCTCGGACTGCTTGTGAACACGTTCACATTCACAGGCCTGAGATGAGAGTGAGACAACGGAACAATGCTGACAATCACCGATTGGCGCGATATCGCCGCCTGTCGTGATTCCGAGCCGAACCTGTTCTTCCCAATTGGCACTACCGGACCGGCAATTGATCAGATCGAGGCCGCAAAGGCGGTCTGCGTCGACTGCTCGGTTCGTGAAGAGTGCCTGAACTACGCCCTGGCCACCAATCAGGAGGCAGGGGTCTGGGGCGGGTACGCCGAGGATGAGCGTCGCCGGTTGCGCAAGCGCTGGCTCGCAGAGCGTCGCCGTCGTGCCAGCTAATTGACCGTGTCCGCCAGTGTTTCGGGGCCCGCATCCGCGGGCCCCGAACTCATCTGCTGAACCCGATCCGCTTGTCCCGATCCGGTTCCACCTCGAAAAACACGATCTTGTCCACCACGAGGCCGTAGCGGCGTCCGTCCTGCTCGGTGATCCAGAGCACACTCTTGCTCTCGGCGACCGCCTCCTCGAATGCGGAGACGACTCGGTCGCCTTCCTCAACCTCCAGGTCCAGCTCTCGCGGCACGGAACTCATGCCGATCTTCACCCGCACCCTCGTACCTCCTACTCGATAACGAGCTCCGGGGGCCGGCGCACCCGGGGCCGGGATTCCACGATCCGAGCGGCGATGGTATCGAACGCCTGCGTGGCCTCCGAGCCGGGCGCCGCCACCACAGCCGGTTCACCTCTGTCGGCGCCCCGGCGCAGCGCAGGGACGAGCGGTATCTGTCCCAGAAGCGGTACGCCGAGCTCGTCGGCAAGTGCCTTCCCGCCGCCGGAGCCGAAGAGCTCGTAGCGGACGCCATCGTCGCCCGTGAACCACGACATGTTCTCGATGACCCCGGCAATCTCCTGCTCCACCTGCCGCGCCATCAGAGCGGCCCGCCTCGCCACCAGCTGCGCCGTGGACTGCGGCGTGGTGACGATCACCACCTCCGCGGAGGGAAGGAACTGGGCCAAGGAAATGGCGATATCGCCGGTGCCCGGCGGCAAGTCGACCAGCAACAGATCGGGCTCGTCCCAGAAGACGTCGTTCAGGAACTGCTCGAGAGCCTTGTGGAGCATCGGGCCTCTCCAGATCACCGCCTGGTCGGGAGGCACGAAAAAGCCCATCGAGATGGCCCGCACCCCGTGCGCCTGCAGCGGGATTATCAGGCCCTGGTCCTCCCGGCCAATGGCGGCAGGAGAACCCTCCACGCCGAGCATACGCGGAATGGAGAAGCCCCAGACGTCGGCGTCGACGATGGCGACATCGCTCCCCGCCCTTGCCATGGCAACGGCCACGTTCGCCGTCACCGACGACTTGCCCACCCCCCCCTTGCCCGAGGCGATGGTGAGAACCCTGGTGGACGATCCCTTGGCGCCCGGACGCTCCGGCCGATCCTTCCGAAGCCGTTCCACGAGCCTTGACTGCTCGCCCGGGTTCATCTGCGTGACCGCTACGACCGCATCGGCGCCCTCGCTCCCGAGGGCGCCGCGGATGGCCCGGACCATCGGCTCCGGCTCGATGCCCGGCGACACCACGGCGATGTCCGTTACACCCTCGGCGCTCACTTCGACGGAGCGTACGAGGTCCAGCTCGCCGAGAGTCCGGCGCAGATCGGGGTGCACAACGGCCTTGGCCGCGGCGAAGATGGCGGCTCGATCGAGCACGGGACTCCCTCGGAGAGACGGGCCTCGGACTATAGCGACGCAGGCCGCCCTACCCTCACGGCCGTATGGAGCAGAGCGACTTCGGGCAGACGCTCGGTGACCTCGCCTCCACGCTCGGCGACGGGACCCGGCGCGGCATCTACATCACCGTGCGCGAATCGGTCCAGCCCATGACCGCGGCGCGCATCGCCAAGGCCTTCGACATCCACCCGAACGTGGCACGTCATCATCTGGATCGCCTGGTGCAGGAGGGGTACCTGCAGGCCGCCACATCACCCCCGCCGAGTGATGGGCCCCGCAAAGCGGGCCGCCCGGCCAAGGGATACACCGCCACCGGCAAGGAGATCAGCGTCGCCTACCCCACCCGCCGCTACGACCTTCTCTCCGAACTACTCGTTCGAGTGGTCGAGCGCCTGTCCCCCGAGCGCGGCCCCGAAGTGGCCGAGGACATCGGCCGCCAATACGGCCACGAGGTCGCCGTGACCGTCGGCCTGCCCGGCGACGAGGGCTACTCCGACACCGTGAGCGCAATCGTGAAAGCACTGACCGGCATCGGAGCAGGCGTGAAAGACATCGAAGGCCGCCTGGTGACGAGAGACTGCCCGTTCCACCAGACGGCGGCCGCTCACCCCGACATCGTGTGCCGGCTCGACCAGGGCATCGTAAAGGGCCTGCTCGACGCGGTGGACGCCGCCGACGGCGCCGTCTTCAATCCCCGCAGCGGGCCCGACGAGAGCTGCGTGACCGAGATCTAGCGTCTCCCCCGACCAGCTTCATGGCACCGGTATGCTCCAGCCGGCCACCACCCGGAGTCTCCACATGGCCCAACGACCTGCTCGCCACGAGATCGACACCCCGCTGGGCAAACGAGCCATCGTTCGCCTCGATGCTCTCGCCGGCCAAGCGGACCTGGACCGGCTCCCCTACTCGATCCGGGTGCTGCTCGAGGCGGCGGCTCGCAGCCGCGACGGCGTCCGCCGGGAAGACGTCGATGCGATCCTTCAATACGACGCCGCCGACGCGGGATCCACCGAGGTCGCCTTCTTCCCCGCGCGTGTCGTGCTCCAAGACCTCACCGGTGTCCCCACGCTGGTCGACCTCGCCGCCATGCGCTCTGCCCTGGTTCGGTTGACGGGCGACCCCGCCGCCGCCAAGCGAGTCAACCCTCGCATCCCCGTCGATCTGGTCGTGGACCACTCGGTGCAGGTAGACGCCTTCAACTCGGCCCGGGCCCTGCAGGTCAACAGCGAGAACGAGTTCACCCGCAACAAGGAGCGCTACAAGTTCCTCAAATGGGGCCAGTCAGCCTTCGAGAACCTCCGTGTCGTGCCCCCGGCCACCGGCATCGTGCACCAGGTGAACCTCGAGTACCTCGCCGAGGTGGTCTGCGACCGCGACGGAATGCTCTTCCCCGACACCGTCATCGGCGCCGATTCACACACGACGATGATCAACGGCCTCGGCGTGCTGGGCTGGGGGGTCGGCGGCATCGAGGCTGAGGCGGCCATGCTGGGCCGTCCCATCTCTATGCTGCTCCCCGAGGTCGTCGGGGTCCGCCTCACCGGGCGGCTCGGCGAAGGAGCCACCGCCACCGACCTCGTGCTCACCGTCACCGAGCAGCTGCGCCGTCACAGCGTCGTCGGCAAATTCGTCGAGTTCTTCGGGCCCGGCCTCACCGACATGCCCGTGGCCAACCGGGCCACCATCGCCAACATGTGCCCCGAGTACGGTGCAACGGTCGGGTTCTTCCCCATAGACGATCAGACCATCCGCTACCTGCGGCTCACAGGCCGGGACGAGCGCCTCGTCGAGACCGCTGAGATCTACAGCCGTGTGCAGGGCCTATGGAGGGACGACGCCCGTGAGGTCAGGTACAGCTCGACCCTCGATCTCGACATTGGATCGGTGCGCCCCTCTCTCGCCGGACCTCGCCGGCCCCAGGACCGCATCGACCTCGACGCCGTGAAGGCCGACTGGCGGCGTCAGCTGGATTCGTTCGGGGCTTCTGCGCCGGCGCCCACCACGGTGGAGCTGGACGGACGGCACTTCGACATCGATCACGGCACCGTCGTGATCGCCGCCATCACCTCGTGCACCAATACCTCGAACCCGGCGGTCATGATCGGGGCGGGGCTCGTGGCCCGCAAGGCGCGAGAGCGAGGCCTCGCCCGCAAGCCCTGGGTCAAGACCTCCCTCGCCCCCGGCTCGACGGTGGTGACCCGGTATCTCAGAGAATCGGGCCTCCTGGACGACCTCGAAGCCCTCGGTTTCCACGTCGTCGGCTACGGCTGCACCACCTGCATCGGGAACTCCGGTCCTCTCCCGGAGCCGATCAGCAGGGCCATCAACGACCATTCGCTGGTTGCGGCCGCGGTCCTTTCGGGCAACCGCAACTTCGAGGGCCGCATATCGCCCGACGTCCACGCCGCCTACCTGGCTTCACCCCCGCTGGTCGTCGCCTACGCCATCGCCGGCTCCGTCGACATCGACCTGACCACGGAGCCGTTGGGCATCGATTCTCAAGGCACCGAGGTCTACCTGCGCGACATATGGCCCGGCCGCCTGGAGATCGATTCCATCGTCGGCGCTTCGGTCTCCAGGGCTCAATTCACAGAGCAGTACGCCGAGGTATTCGAGGGCCAGCGGCCCTGGCAAGCCGTCGACGTGCCCGCCGGCGACCTCTACGACTGGGATCCGGAGTGCACGTACATACACGAGCCGCCGTTCTTCGCCGACCTCGGCGACAAGCACTCCCCACTTGGGCCCATAGAAGGAGCTCGTGCCCTGCTCAAGCTGGGAGACTCGGTCACGACCGACCACATCAGCCCGGCCGGCTTCATCCCCGCCGATACGCCGGCGGGGAGGTGGCTCGTCTCGAGAGAAATCGAGCCGGCGATGTTCAACTCATACGGATCGCGCCGGGGCAACGATCTCGTCATGATCCGCGGCACATTCGCCAACCCCCACATTCGCAACGAGCTGGCACCGGGCACCCAAGGCGGCTTCACCACCGACTTCACCGACGGCAAGGTCAAGACGATCTACGAAGCGAGCCTCTCCTACGCCACCGCCGGCATACCTCTCATCGTGCTCGCAGGCAAGGACTACGGCATGGGCTCATCACGCGACTGGGCAGCGAAGGGCACGCACCTGCTGGGGGTGAGGGCGGTGCTCACCGAGTCGTTCGAGCGCATCCACCGGTCCAACCTCGTGATGATGGGCGTGCTGCCGCTGACCTTCCCCTCCGGCCGGGACGCCGGGAGTCTCGGGCTCGACGGCAGCGAGGTGTACAGCATCTTGCTGGACGACAGATTGCAGCCTCGCCAGCTCGTGCCGGTACGCGCCGCTAGAGCCGATGGCACCGTGATCTCCTTCGACGCCACAGCAGCGGTGGATACACCCGTCGAGGTCGAATACCTTCGCCACGGTGGAATTCTCCAGTCCGTGCTCCACAGCATGGCCGCCGAGCACGGCGCCGCAGACGCCCAGTAGGAAGCGGTACGGGAGCAACCCTTGGGTTCCACCGATGGAAGAGCGTAAATACCGCAGGAGAGGGCTCTGGCGCCTCCTGGCGGCCGTACTGGCCGTCACAGCCACAGTGCTGGCGGTCCTCTCGACCGTCGACGGAAACGACACGGCGACGTCGCCAACGGGCGCAGACGCCGGAAACGGCGCTGCCGGAGCCGCTGCCTCCGAGCCGGCCCCGGAAGCCGTCGCCGCCCCCCTCTTCACCGTGACGCTATTCGACGGCACCGAATTCAGCCTGGGCGAGCATCTGGCCGATGACGGCCGGCCCGTGTTCCTCAACCTGTGGGCCTCGTGGTGCGATCCCTGCGGAGCCGAGATGCCGGACATCGACGTGGCGGCGGAGGAGCACCCGAACGTTCTCTTCCTGGGAGTCGCCGTCGACGACACCAGGGAAGCAGCCCAAACCTTTGCCGAGACACTCGGCGTGATGTACCCACTCGGCGCCGACGACTCCGGCGAGGTCGGCAATGCCTGTCCGATACTCGGGCTGCCCGCCACGTTCATCATCGACAGCGACGGCACCATCGCCGCCGTCGCATACGGCCAGCTCACCGGCGACCGCATAGAAGCGCTGCTCTCGGCTGTGGAGGACGGTCCCTAGAACGGCCAGAACACGGGGACAAACGTCACCAGGCCGCCCACCGTGATGACGGTCAGCGGCAAGCCAAGCCGGGCATAGTCGGAGAACCGATAGCCGCCGGGCCCCCACACCATCGTGTTCGTCTGGTACCCGATCGGCGTGAGGAACGACGCCGACGCCGCCAAGGCGACGGCAATGATGAATCCCCGCGGATCGACCCCCAAACCGGCGGCCGCCGCCACGCCGATGGGGAACATGAGGATGGCGGCGGCGTTGTTCGTGATCATCTCGGTGAGCAAGATCGTGGCCAGCACCAGACCGAAAAGCACGCCATGTTGCCCGAGGGGCGCCAGCCCGTCGACGATGAGCGTGGCGATCTTGTCGGCGAGGCCGGTCGTGTGCACCGCGACACCGATACCGAAAGACGAACCGATCACCACCAGCACGTTCAAGTCGATCGCGTTGCGGACCTCGCCCGCGGTGAGGGTACCGGTGAGGAACACGGCCAGGGCCCCCACCAGGGAAGCTTCGAGAATGCTGACGAGCCCCGAGGCCGCCGCCACCACGAC
This sequence comes from uncultured Acidimicrobiia bacterium, assembly GCA_964633975.1. Classification (GTDB taxonomy): domain Bacteria; phylum Actinomycetota; class Acidimicrobiia; order Spongiisociales; family UBA11373; genus CAZWKX01. The sequence goes on along the minus strand of CAZWKX010000003.1, from coordinate 87,201 downwards.
CCCCGCCGTGATGAGGCCGGCGAACAGGGCCTTCCCCGAACGTGTCGGCTCCACTCCACTCAGCCGCGAGACGACGAGGAAGTCGCTGCGGTCCCTCCAGCGCGGCAGGAAGCTGGAGCCGGCCAGCAGCAGCAGCGTGTCGCCCACACGCAGCCGCACTTCGCCCAGCTTGCCCTCCACCCGCTGACCGGCCCTGTGGATGGCCACGACCGCGGCCTGATAGCGAGCCCGGAAGCCGACATCCCGAAGGGACCGGCCCACCAGCGGCGACGCCGATCCGACGACCGCTTCGAAGAAGGCGAGACGGGCCGTGTCGAAACCCTCGATGTCGCCCCCATCTGCGGCAAGGCTCTTCGTGTTGTGGAGATCGGCCACATCATCGGCCTTGCCCACGAACCGCAGACGGTCTCCGCCGTGCAGCTCGACGGACGGCGACACCGGGGCGATCACCTGGCCGCCGCGGTCGATCTGCACCAGGAACAGGCCGGAGAGATGACGCAAGCCGCCGTCGCGCACCGTGGCTCCGTCAAGGGCTCCCCCGGCGACGACGGTCATGTCGACCACATACTCACGGATGTCGGTCTCGAGGTCCCGACGCGCCGGCCGTCGTCTCGGAAGCACGATCGGGGCCAGGACCAGGAGAGCAGCCAGCCCGACGAGGGCGATCGGCAGACCGGCCTTCCCGATCTCGAAGAACCCGAGTGGCTTCATGTCCTCCGCCTCCAGCAGCCCGGAGACAACAACGTTCGTCGAAGTGCCGATGACCGTGACCATGCCGCCGAGGATCGCCGCGTAGGACAGCGGCATGAGGAACCCGGACACCGAGCGCTGGCTCCTGTCGGCCCAGCGGGACACCGCAGGCATGAGGGTGGCCACGATCGGTGTGTTGTTGAGGAACGCAGAGGATGCGGCGGCGGGCAGCGCCATACGGGCCAGAGCAGCCCGTTCTCCTAGCGGCCTGCCCAGAACACGATCGAGCAGCGGCCCGAGCAGGCCGGTTCGCTCGACTGCCGCGGCGATCACGTAGAGCGCCGCCACTGTGATTGGCGCCGGATTGCTGAATCCGGCAAACGCCTGCGCCGGCTCGAGAACCCCGGCCACGAGCAGCACGACGGTGGCTCCGAAGATGATCGCCGACGGCGCGCTGACCTCGCGGGCCACAGCCACGATCGTGAGCACGACGACACCGAGAGTGAACCAGGCCTCCCAGCTCACCAGGCACCTCGCAGGCATCCGCGTCCGTGCCGCCTCGATCTGCCTTCAGCCTGTGGCGCCTCGAGAGCTGGGCATGGCATGTGGGTAGCCGACCAGGGCACGGATCTCCCGGCTTGGTCCGGCGAGCATACCGGCCTCGGCTATGTGCCCGCCACGCCGCGTCGTTGCAGCACGCGGCGCAGAGCAGCCACGATGACCGGGTCGTAGTCGTAGGCGGCCCCGCGGTGGAGGACCTCGAGCGCATCGACGGGCTCCATACCCTCGGAGATCGCAAGGTCGTATGCGGCTGCGACCTTCACCACCTGCGCCGCCACGGGCACGTCCTCGTCACGAACCTCTCCCGGGCGCCGGTAGCCCCGGTGCGTCTCGTTGACTATCGCCGCCACCGGTTCCAGATACGGCGCTTCGGCGATGATGGCCGAGCTCCACTGGGCCACGTCGCGGTCGGTGTGCCCGCCTCCGGCCACCGCCGGGTCGGCCAGCACCACCCGCCCGATGTCGTTCAGATGAGCGGCAAACTCGACGCGCTCCGTGGCTCTGCGGCCGAATCCCAGCTCACTTGCCATGGCAACGGAGCCGTCGGCTACTCGGGCCCCGTGGCCCGGGGGCGTCAGACCGGCAGCCTCGGGGATCCTGCCGAGGGTGCGGATGGTCTGGCGGTAGGTCTCTTCCGTCACTGCCAAACGACGCAGGGAGATGCGGGCGAATCCGTAAGGCACCGTCGCCAGTAGAAGGGCCCACCATCCCATGTCCGGCTCGGTGACCCCATAGATAGCCCCAGAGGCGAGAAGCACAAAGTGAGCCGGCCAATCGGCCAGACCGGCGACGAACACGAGCCGTCGGGTCAGGCGCTGGCGCATGCCCGAAGACAGCGCCCCCACTACCGCCGATGTCAGGTACCAGGCGATGCTCGCAGCCAAGACCATGGACAGGTGCGCCCAGCCGGCACCATGAGTGTGCGGCGCCAGGCTGTGTATGCCGGTAGCCACGGCGATGAACACGCTCAGCCCGCCGAGCTGGGCCGGGAGCAGATCGTCGGCGGAACGTACGTCCTGTCGAATGCGAATGATCAGCCAGCCCGCGGATATGCCAACCGCGCCGGAGCAGGCGAGCGTCACCCAGGCGAACTCCGTTACCAGCGCCGCCGCCACAGCCACCGCAGGGCTCAAGGGCTGCACCCTTCCCGCCCGGCTGGGCATGCCGGCGGCGTGACCGGCCGCAAAGGCCGCTGCGATGACAAGAACCACAGAGAGGTCGTCCCGAAGCACGGCCACGACAACGCCCGCCACCGGCAATCCGGCCAGAACGGTCAAACGGAGCAGGGTTCTGCTAGGCACGCATCGCCCTTTCTCTCACCAGCCGTTCCACCTCGGCTGCGCTAGCTTCATCGGGAGACCCGTATACCTCGCCGCGTCCGGTGATGGCCCCGATGAGGGCCTCGACCAGGTCGGAGCCGAATTCATCGGCTCGCTGCCGCAGCTCGTCGAACGCCTCGGCCTGGGTCACCGCAGCCCGGTACGAGCGGGCCGTGGTCAAGGTGTCGAATCTATCGGCGGCGGCGAAGAGCCTCTCCTCGAGTGCTGCGTCGGGACGCTCGGCCAGCGTACGGCTACCGGCGACGATCTCCACCATGGGGGCCAGGAACTGCACGTCGGCAAGCAGCTCCTCCACAACACGCATGTGGCGCTCCACCCTGGCGTTCTCGTCCGCGGTGAGCCGCGATTCGGCACGCAGCAGCGCTGGAGGCACCGCCACCCTTCCCATGCCGTGGATGAGCGCCGCCCATCGCAGCCGCTGCACCCGTTCCGGAGCCAGATCGAGCTCGGCGGCGGCGATGTCGATGAAGTAGGCAACCCGCTCGCTGTGGCCGCGCGTGTACGGGTCGAGCGCCTCCACCGCCTTGACCACGCCGCGAATCGTCGCCTCGTGCGCTTCCCTGAGCTTGGCATAGCTGGCGAAGGCGACCTGCCCGACGCCAAAGGAGAAGACCCCGATCGGAAGGATGACGGCACCGACGATCAGATAGGCGACGCCGAGCACTGCCCCGAGCACGGCGAGCACGGACAGAGCGAGATGATTGGGCAGCAGCTGAGTCCAGGGCCGCACCTCCCTCTCCGGGTACAGGACGCGGGTGGCGATGGCAACGATGCGGAAGCTGAGCCAGTCGTAGACGATGGCGGCCACAGCGGCCCCGGCGATGATCAGCGGAAGGTCGCCTCGCGTGATGTCGCCTTCGGGCAGGAAGAGCGAGAAGACGGTGACGGCGAGTGTCATCGACACGACGAACTGGCCGAAGTTGGCGAGGGCCAGCGCCCACTGTCGCCGCTTCAGGTCCTGAGGATGCAGAATCGAGGGCACAACCATGAGCACCGCGGCGAGGACGGCGCTCTCCCGTCCAAAGACGACCGCTCCTGCAAACGCAACCATCACCGCCGAGGACACGAACAGGCGGTCGTTGACCTCCACGGCTGAATAGTCGAGAGCGACAAAAAAGACGGCGAACAGAGCCCAAAGCCAAAGCGGCTCGGGAACAGCCTGTACCAGGAACAGACCAACGAGCGCGCAGACACCGGCGCCGGCAAAGCCGACCCCCAGCACAGTCCGACGTTGTGCTCTCGTCTCCATATGGGCAGCGGGCGCCCGGGTCGGGCGTCTAACCGATCCTCCAGCAGTCCATGCGGAGGCCGGTAGGCGCCCCGGGTCTCGTTTCTCCTGCAAATGCGACCATCCGGCTCACCTACCGCTTCCCTTCTCACGGATTCGGCACCGGCGCTAATCCGGCGCCTGTCTTCCGCTCCGCTAATTCGAAGGTTGGCCGTTCAGTGACCCGGGCGGCCCCTTTCCCGGGCGGTCACCCGCGCACGTGCTTCTTCGGCACGTTGCACGTCGGTCTTCACCGATGCGCGACCTCCCGGTGCTACCCATTCGACACGGGGTCGATTGGCAAACAGTACCTGGTTGTGAAGTAACGTGTCGGGGCGAAGTCGCCTGTGTGACAGATCGTTGTTGGTCTGGCTACGCTATGTGGCGGTCACCTCACGGTGGAGGCGGAGGATGGACTACCGCGAATTGGAGGAAACGCTCGCTCGCCTCCCCACGGTCAACGCCGTGCGCGTGAGTGGCGACCGCTCCCGGATCCGCGAAGTCCACGTGCTCGCCGCCCCTGAAAAAGCGGCCAAGCAGGTCGTCCGCGACGTGCAGACCCTGGCCCTGGCCCGCTTCGGCATCGACCTCGACCGCCGCATAATCTCGGTGGTCCAGATCGGACCCGACCTCATACGTGCCGAAGAGGACCGCCCCGTCATCATCGGTGTCCACGAGATCCCTGAAGGCACCCGCACCACGGTCGCCGTCACCCTTCGCTGGCACAACGATGAGTATGTGGGGACGGCAACGGGACCGGCGGCACCTTCGGCGCGCTTGCGCCTCGTCGGCGAGGCCGCACTTCGCGCCACCGAGGCGATCGTCGCCGATGACGCGCTCGCCCTCGACGCAATCGGGGCTCCCGGTATCGGCATGCGCACCGTCATACTCGCCATCGTGGTGAGCACCGGCGCCCGCGGAGAGGAAGTCTGCGTCGGTTCGGCTCTGAGCACCGGGGACGACAGCGAGGCGGCAGTGCGCGCCGTTCTCGACGCGGTGAACCGGCGGATCCACCGGCCCGGAAGCTAGCCCCGGAGCTAGTAGGGCCGCGGGGTACAATCGGCTCCGGAGGACACGTGAAACGTTCACACATCGCAGGCATCCTCGCCGCCGCCGGTGCTGCCGTCGCGGCCATCTGGGTGCTCAAGAACCGCATCGCCGCGCCCAAGCCGGTTGGTCCCGCGGAGCCGGCAAAGCTGCCACCTGCACCACCGGCACAATCCAAGACCCCCAAGCCGGCCGGCCGGCCGGTTGACGACCTGGCCGTGGTCAAGGGCATCGGCCCCGTGTATCGGGCCCGCCTGGCCGCGGCGGGAATCACCAGCTTCGGAGCCCTCGCTGCTGCCGACCCGGCCGATGTCGCCGCGGCCGCCCAGGTCCCGGAGTCTCGAGCCCGGGACTGGGTGACCCAAGCGGGCAGCCTGGCCGGGCGCTGAGCGCCCGTTGCCCTACCTCACACCGCCCGAGGACCTGGCGTCGCTGTTGCCGGGAGAGCCACCGTTTCGGATCCGCCAGCTGCGTGCGTGGCTGTACCGCACCCCGGTGCTTCACGCCGCCGACATGACGAACCTGCCCAAGGAGCTGCGAGCCGGCATCGAGCCCAGGCTGTGGCCTTTTGCCGTCGAAGAGGAGCAGACCGCCGACCGTGGGCAAACGGTCAAGTGGCTGTTCCGTGCCGGAGACGGCGCCTCCATCGAGACCGTGCTGATGGGCTACCCGTCGCGGACCACCCTGTGCATCTCCTCGCAGGCGGGCTGCGCCCTGGCCTGCACCTTCTGCGCCACCGGCCAGTTCGGCTTCGAGCGCCACCTCGGCGCAGGTGAGATCACCGCCCAGGTCGCCTATGCCAAGGCGTGGCTCGATGCCCTCGGTCTCCCGGGCTGCTCCAACCGGCTTTCGAACGCCGTGTTCATGGGCATGGGCGAGCCGTTGGCCAACTACGAGCCGGTGAGGGAGGCCATCCGCCGCCTCATCGAGGAGATGGGCATGTCGGCCCGTTCCATCACAGTGTCCACGGTGGGTGTGGTCCCCGGTATGCTCCGCCTCGCTGAGGAACCCTGGCCGCTCACCCTGGCCCTCAGCCTCCACGCCGCCGACGACGACCTCCGCAGCCGTCTCGTGCCTCTGAACCGGCGCTACCCGATCGATGATCTGGTTGCCGCCGCGGCCGCATACCGCAGAAAGAAGGGACGGCGGGTATCACTCGAGTGGGCGCTGATCAAAGACATCAACGACACCCCCGAGCAAGCCCGCGGCCTCGCCGCAATCGCCCAAGAGCTTCGGGCCCACGTCAACGTGATTCCCCTCAACGCCTCTCCGCTCTCCCAGTTTCGGGCCCCGTCGCAGGACGCGGCCCATGCTTTCGCGGCCCGGATCCGGGCCGCAGGGGCCAACGTCACCCTGCGGCGCAACCGCGGCGGCGACATCGACGCCGCCTGCGGGCAGCTGCGGGCCCGAAGGCACACTGCACACCAGGAGCTTGCACCCGACACGGCACAGTGCTCGGCCGCCGGTAACCTTCCCAACGTGCCTGGAAACGAACCATGACGCTCGGTCCCGGGGACCCCGCCCCCAGCTTCTCGCTCGCCGACGATTCCGGGGCACACGCGACTCTCGACGACTACGCCGGGCGACGCCTCGTCGTCTACTTCTACCCGAAAGCCTTCACGCCCGGCTGTACCACCGAGGCCTGCGACTTCCGGGATCGCCACGAGGCGTTCCTCGCCGCCGGCTACGACATCGTGGGTATCAGCCCGGACCCTCCGAAGCAACTCGCCGCTTTCCGCCACAAGCACTCGCTCCCCTTCACTCTGCTGTCGGACCCCGACCACGAGGTCGCCACGGCCTACGGCGTATGGGGCAAGAAGGCTGGGGGCAAGGGTGGGAAAGGGCTCATCCGCTCCACGTTCATCATCGGGCCCGATGGCCTGATCGAGAAGGCCTGGTACAACGTGAAGGCGGACGGGCATGTCGAACACACCCTCGAGGACGTAGCCGCCGCTGGGTCGGCCTAGGGCTGCCGGCTCTCTCTTCGCGGCAGGCGCCGAAGGCGCTGGTCCGAGGTGAACAAGCGGCGCGAAACACCCCAGGCCACCACCGAGGTCGTCGTGGCCGTCGACGCCAGAATGAGGTACATGACCACTATCTGAACCAGGACGGCGTCGACGGGGTCGACGCCGGCGAGGATCAGACCCGTCATCGCTCCGGGAAGGAAAATGAGGCCCGTGGCCTTGGTCCGCTCCAGCTGCGGCACCAGGGCATCCCGGACGGCAGCGCGCACATAGGGCAGAGCAGCGGACCGGGCGGTCCACCCAAGCGCCAGGCGAGCCTCGACCTCGAGCCTCTTGTCGCTCAGCTCGGCCAGGATGCGCCTGGCCACCAGAACGGCCGCCGTCATCGAGTTGCCCACCATCATCCCTCCGAGGGGCACCACGGTCTTGCCCTCGATCGCGAATACCCGGCACCCGAAGATGATTCCCAGCGTCACCACAGCCGAGGCGCCAAAGGCGAGAAGGGCCACGACGAAGGCGCCCGGCGCCTCACGGACGCGCCTCCGCACGGTGTCCGCGGCGACGAGCACGATGACCACCACCCAGACCCACGACAGCACGATGGGACGCTTCGGGTCGATGACGTAGACGAGGAGCCCGCCGACCACGAGCAGCTGAGCCAGCGCCCGAGCCGCCGACCAGAGCATGCTGGCCTCCAGACCGAGACGCCGCACGGCGGACACGCCGACCGCCACGAGCACGAGAGCGGCGGACACAGCCAGGCCGATCCATCCCACGGGCCCCGGCATCAGAACCCGCCGTTCCAGAAGTCCCGAAACTCGGCGGGAGCGTCGGCCAGGGCGTCGAACGGTGCGGGTCCCCATGCCCGTCCCGACACCAACACCAGGGCCTCCGTCGCCATGCGCCGCGCCTGCGCCAAGTCGTGACTGACCCAAAGCAGAGAAACGCCCCCATCGACCAGCTCCCGAGCGAGCCGTTCCAGCGCCGACCGGGCTTCCGTGTCGAGCGCCGACGTCGGCTCGTCCATCAGCAGCGTCTCCGGCTCGGTCAATAATGCCCTGCCAAGGCACATACGCTGCTGCTCCCCCACCGACAGATCGTCCGCGGTACGTCCCAAGAGGGATGGCGGCAGATGCACCCGATCCAGGCACTCCGCCAGGGTGTCGTCGTCCGCCTGGGCGGCGGCCGCGTACAGGTTGTCCCTGACCGTCCCGGGAAACGGGATGGGCCGCTGACCCAGCATGCCGACGCGCCGGCGCAGGTCTGTGGGGTCGAACGTGGACACGTCGGAGCCTCGGTAGCGGACCGCACCTCTCGACGGGGCCTCCAGCCGATTGCAGAGGCGCAGCAGAGTCGACTTCCCTGCGCCCGAGGGTCCAACGACGGCGGTGATGCCTCCGCCGTCGATGCGAGCGGTCACGCCCTCGAGCACCAGCCCGTCGGAGCCCTCCACTTCCACGTCGACGAATTCAAACAGGCCCGGAGCGCTCACGGCAGGCGAATGTAGCAGCGGTACCCGCGACAGCCCACGTCGCCGCTTAGAATCCCTGCGGCCGCTGCCATGTTCAGGATCCCACGAACCCTCGTAGTGATCGCCCTGATCGTCGTCTCGATGACCGTCATGGTCGGGGTGGTGTTCGCCCTCGATCGCGTCACCAACGGCGGCGAGGTGCTCGGCCGAGTCGTCGCCGGAGATGTCCAGCTCGGAGGCCTCAATCGCGAGGAGGCTCTCGACGCGCTGGCCGACCTCGAGGAGAGGCTGCTGACGCAGCCGGTGATCGCCATCGCAGACGGCCGGGAGTTCGAGCTGAACCCGACCGACATCGACTTCGATCTCGACGAGCGGACCGTAGCCGAGACGGCCCTGGCACAAGGCCGCCGAGGGAACCTCGGCAGCCAGTTCGGCTGGTGGATGGGCCATCTGGGTGGCGGCAACTCGACCGCCGAGATCCACTTCACCTACAACGAGACCGAGCTTCGCCGGATCGTCGCCGGCTGGGAGCTGGAAGGCATAGACGACCCCGCCTTCGCCGGGTCCATCAGCGTGGAGAACGGTCGGCTGGTGTCTCACTACCCCAGCGCCGGCACCGGCATCGACATCGACAAGGCGATGCGGCTTTTGCTGGCGGCGCTCGTCGATTCCGAGCGGAGCCCGGTCGAGCTCCCGCTGCAGACGCTCCAGCCGCCGCTGAGCGACGCCGACATCGACGCGGCAGTCGCCGATGCGCAGTGGGTCGTGTCCTCCGGCATCCGCCTTATCGACAGCCGCAAGGGGCACGAGCTGACCATCCCCGCGGACGTACTCGCCGATGCCCTCATTGTGGCGCGCGACGACGGCACCTCCCCTCCATCCTTCACGTACACGTTCGACGCCGACAAACTCGCCGACTACCTCGGTCCTGCCGCCGACGCGGTCGCCTCCGATCCGGTGGACGCCGAGCTGTACATCGACGACCTGCGCGACGTGGTCAGGGTCCTCCCCGGCAGCCCGGCTCTGGAGCTCGACACCGAGGCCCTGCCCGCCGCCGCAACGGTTGCCGCTCTATCGGTGACCCGCACCGGCGAGATCCCTTACCGCCCCGGAGCCGATCCCGAGGTCACCACCGCCGACATCGAGGCGCTGGGAATCAAGGAGCTGATCGGCGAGTTCACCACCTACCACAACTGCTGCGAGAGCCGCGTCATCAACATCCAGCTGATCGCCGACGCCACCGAAGGCGCCATCGTCATGCCCGGAGAGACCTGGTCGCTCAACGAGTACGTGGGACCGCGCACGGTCGCCAAGGGCTACGTGCGCGCCGGCGCCATCTGGAAGGGGGAGCTGGTGTGCTGCGACCTGGACATCAACATCGGCGGCGGAACCAGCCAATTCACCACAACGCTCTACAACGCGTTCTTTTTCGCCGGGCTTGAGGATGCAGCCCACATGCCCCACAGCATCTACTTCACCCGCTACCCCGAAGGACGTGAGGCCACATTGGGCTACCCCGAGCCCGACCTGGTCTTCCGCAACAACACCGAGCACGCCGTGATCATCATGACCTCGCACACCGACACCTCGATCACAGCGAAGATCTACGGCGACAACGGCGGCATCGTGGTGGAGGCGGGCCTCTCCGATCGCTACAACTTCTCCGGCATTACGAGACGAACCGACTACGACGACACGCTCGATCCGTCCGTGACGATCTTCAAGGCGGGCTCGCCCGGCTGGTCGGTGGACGTCTTCCGCTACATCACGTACCCCGACGGCACCACGACCGAGGAGATGTGGACCTGGCACTACACCGGGGCCATCGAGATCACCAAGATGCACAGCTGTCACAGGGACAACAGCTGCCCGGCGGAGGAACCTCCGTAGCTGGTCGGGCGCGATTCGGGCCAGCCGAGCGGTCAGATACGGATCCTCGGAGAAGCACTCGAAGTTGCGGCCGGCCCGGGGGTAACGCTGGATGAGGCATCGCCGGATCAGCGTGGACGGCCCCGATCCGAGGAGCCGGGCGGGGAGCTAGCGCCCGGCCAAGAACCTCATGAGCCTCAAGCGAAGCTTCTCGCTGCCGCGGCGCGGAAACCACTGGAACTCGCGACGAAGCCGGATGCGGCTCTCGGTAATCGACTTGGTGTATGAGAAGGCCCGCAGCCCGTCGGCGGAGCCCGTTCGGCCCCATCCCGATGCGCCTACACCCCCAAACGGCAGCGCCGGTATGCCATAGTTGACCAGGCCGTCGTTCACCGCGACCGTGCCCGCCTGCAGCCGAGCCGCCACCCTGCGAGCCCGAAGCGTGTCCCCGGTCCATACCGACGCATGCAAGCCAAAAGGCGAATCGTTGGCCCGAGCCACCGCCTCACCCTCGTCGGCGACCCGCATAACCGGCAGCACGGGGCCGAAGGTCTCCTCGGTCATCACCAGCATCGAATGATCGACGTCGATGAGCACGGTGGGCTCATAGTGGCGATCCCCGCAACGCCGGCCACCAGACAGCACGCTGGCCCCGGCAGCAATGGCGTCGGCGACGTGTCGCTCGACTACCTTCATCTGTCCCGGCCCAATCAGCGGGCCGATGCCTCGGCGCGAGTCGTCGGATCCCTCAACGTCACCGAGGGCACGCCTCAGCTCCTGCACGAAGGCGTCGTAGGCGGCGGCCACCACGTAGACCCGCTCCACGGCGACGCACATCTGCCCGGCGTTGAAAAAACGGCCCCACACCGCCCCTCTGGCGGCCCGCACCAGGTTGGCGTCCTCGAGCACGATCATGGGGTGTTTGCCCCCCAGCTCCAAGAGCGTGGGTATGAAGCGCTCCCCGGCCTGGACCGCGATCTCCCGCCCCACTGCCGACGAGCCGGTGAAAGCGATGACATCGATGTCGGCGGCGACGAGCGCCCGGCCGGCGTCGGCTCCCCCATGGACAACTCCAACCAGCCCTGAGGGTACGCCCGAGGCTTCGGCGAGCTCGGCGACCAGGGCACCCGAGCGCGGAGTTGTGCTCGACGGCTTCACCACCACCCCGCAGCCGGCGGCCAGGGCGGTCATCGTCGGCTGAAAGGCAAGGAAGAAAGGGAAGTTCCACGGAGAGATGACCGCGGCCACCCCCAACGGCTCGTACCGAATCCAAGCCCGCTTGTGGAGCGCCGGGAAGGCCGAGACCCGTCGGAGCCCCAGATGCTCGGCCGTGTTCCTGGCCAGATACCGGGCATGGATCACCGCCGGCATGAGCTCGCCGGCGATCACGTCGGAAGGGCTCTTGCCGGTCTCTGCGACCACGCGGTCGACCACCTGTTGGGCAGAAGCGACCAGGGTGCGCTTCAGCGCACCAATCGCCTGCTGCCGATCCGAGGGCGAGCGTCGTCCCCACTCCTGCTGTGCCCGCCGAGCGGCGGCAACGGTCTCACCGACGGCTGGATCAAACATCACACATCCCGGATGCCTTCGATGAGCAGCCAAACCGCCACCACGAGAAGCCCGACGGCTATCACCCGGCCCAGATGGAGCAGCACCCGATCGGCCGTCTCCCGGCGCGTCAATGGTCCGAGCGACCCCAGCAAACCCAAGGAGACGGCGGCCGCCGCCATCGTGGCCACCACACCCTCCTGGCTACCCGTGGTGAGCGAGAGCGTCAAGATCTCCGGGCCGAGCAGCCGAGGGAAAGCGACGGGCCAGAGTGCCGGCCACCACCCGCCCGGCACCGGCTCCTCCGCAGGTCGGGGCCGGACCAGCACGTAGAGGCCACAAAGCGCCAAGGTGAAACCAGCGGCAATACGGAACGTCTCCGGGGTGATCTCAAGCACCTCCAGGAGCGGGCCGGAGGACCAGGCGAGCCCGACCACGGCTCCCAGCATCAGCAGTGATCCGCCCACCAGCGGCAGCGCCCTCGCTCTCTGGCTTGCCATCTCGGGGATGCCGAGGCGGGTCCGGGGAGGGTTGAGCCCACTCACATAGGCCAGGACGAGCAGCGCGGCGTTCACGGCGCTTTCCTCTCGAGAAGCGGCAAGGCGGCCAACAGTGCCAAGATCACATGCTGCTCATCGTCCATTTGTGTGTACCCACGGTAGAACCACGCTCCTTGCACGAGATCAGGTCGCGCGTAGGCTGCCGCCTCCTCGGCAGTTGCCTGCCGGGACACCATTGTGCCCGCCATGCACACGAGGCGCTCCTCCATATTGGGACGCAGGTCGGCAAGCCCTTCCTCGCTGAGCGAAAGACGCCAAAGGGCGCCCATGCCTTCTCCGGCGGTGCCCACACCGGCCGGCGGCCCCGGGTACCAGCGCAGCCACAGATTGACCCCGGCTCCGCGCCGCTGCGATTCGAATCGGAGCCGGACACCAAAGTACCCCGCCAGCTTCCGGGCATACTCGATCGTGCCTTCGTCGCGCAGATCCGGCGCCAGAGATTCGAGGGTGTACGCCGCCCAGTGGTCGGGGATCTGGCTCAGTCCCCCCTCCACCCGGAGCCGATCGGTGGCCATGAACTCCAGCGTGCTCAAGGCGGCCTCACCCCAGCCCTCCCCGGGAAACGCCTCGTCGAGCAAGGTGAGAGCCCAGGCCGCCTCTCCAGTGTCGTAGGTCCCGTAGACGGTGAGCACACGCTGCTCCTCCACGTCCCAGGCGCAATACATCTGACCGTCGTGCTGCTGGAGGGCAAGCGCAAACCGCCCCACGTCCCTCATCAGGTCGTCGTATTGGGTGTCCCCAGTGACCTGGCGGCGCAGAGCCAACGCGGCGAGAAAGAGCCCGTTGGCGCCGAGTCGTATCTCGGGGCCCGACGGCTGCCATGCCCTCCACCCGTCACCTTCCACAAGGCGGTCCAACATGTAGCCCAGGCCCCTGTCGGCGGCATCGAGCACTTCCGGATCGTGAACCAGCGCCACCTGGTAGAGCAGCATGGTGACACCGGCGTGGCGAGCGCCGTTGTAGTCGAGATTCACCACGTCGTCGTCCCGGTAGTAGCCGTAGGTGAAGTGGCCGTCGGACGCTATGCCCCGCTCGATCCAGGCCACGGCCTCGTCCACGGCCAGCCGCACTTGCTCGGCAGTGACCGCCGGGCACACCTCGGCGGGAACCACAGCAAGACGCAGAGCTCCTGCTCCGAGAGCGAGCAAGGAGAGATGCAGCACCACACGTCGCACCATCGGCGGCAGGTTAGACGACGGCGCCGAATCAGCTCCGGGAAGCACCGCCCACAGGCATCGAACCTTGCCAGCAGATCGGGTGCGGCCCACAATGGAGGCCATGCACAACAGCCGATACCTTCTGCTCGCCATCGTCTTGTCGCTGGCGGCCGCTGCCTGCAACAGCGGTGATGCGCTATCGACGACGACCTCGGCCGGGCCACCGTCGACGACAGCAGAATCCACGGCCACCACCCTTCCCGCAATCAACGTCAGCGTCGCCCTGGACGGCAGCGGCGACTATTCCGACCTCGATGATGCGCTGGCGGCGGCGGGACCCGCCTCGACCATCACCCTGGGACCGGGTGAGTTCCGCCTCGACGAGCCGCTTGTCATCGACGATCTCAACCTGCTCACGATCGTCGGTGCCGGTTCGGCCGAAACCTCCGTCACCGGCACCGGACCCGACAGCGTCGTGGTCATCCGCAGCCGCAACGTCAGCATCACCGGTATCGCCTTCCGCTACGAAGGCACAGAGCCGGCCCACGTAGTGGTGGTCGAAGGAGCCGTCACCATGACAGATGTCACGGCTACCGGAGGCGTTTGGGACGGCGAAGCCGTCGGCGGATCGGGCTTCCTCATCAGGGGAGAAGCCACCGCCGTCATCGAAGGGGCAGGCTCCGAGGCCAACGGCGCCCACGGGTTCCAGATCGTCGAGCAGGCATACGCCCGGCTGACGGCGAGCACCGCGATGAGCAACGGCCTCAGCGGCTTCGCCTGGTTCGATGAGGCCGGGGGAGCCGCCGGCGGCAACGGCGCCAGCGGCAACGGCCTTCACGGTTTCTCCGTGAACGACTCGGCCGGCCCCGTGCTCGACGGCAACGACGGATCGAACAACCTGCGTTCGGGATTCGCTTTCGAAGGCACCGCCTCTCCGGTGGCCAGCAACAACACGTCTCAGAGCAACGCCGAATACGGCTTCACTATCGAGGGCACGGCGGCTCCCAGACTCATAGGCAACTCGGCTTCCCAGAATGAGCAAGCCGGATTCGCCTGGTGGGACCAGGCCGCAGGCACCGCAGAGGGCAACACCGCTTCGTCCAACGGCTCCCACGGGTTCGTGATCGGCGGGTCCGCCCATCCCGACCTGGTCGGGAACGATGCAGTCGACAACACGGATGTCGGTTATCTGTGGACCGGCCAGGCCGCAGGCGCCGCCGAGGGCAACTTCGCCAGGCGCAGCGGTCTAAGCGGATTCGCCGCCAGCGAGCTGGCCCATCCGGACCTGGTGCAGAACACGGCGCGAAACAACGGCCAGGACGGGTTCTCCCTGTTCGGCGACGCGGCAGTCACCCTCACCGACAACATGTCCCGGCGCAATGGGCTCAACGGCTTCGGCGTCGGCGGCGGCGCCGCCCACCATCTCGATGGCAACCTGGCGTCCGACAACACCATTTCAGGCTTCGCCTTCTTCGGCACCACAACGAGCACCGCTCGGGACAACGTGGCTGATGGCAACGGCTTGAACGGATTCGAAGTGACCGAGGAGGCGGCGCCGATCATCGAGGACAACGAAGCCCGCGGTCATCACACGCCCAACCCCGACGTCGCAGGCATCGGTATCGCATACGTCGGCACGGCCGGCGGCAGCGCCCAGGGAAACCAGGTCTACAACAACGACATCGGCATCGGTATCGGTGAGAACGCCCAGCCCACCATCGGAGACAACAACGTGCACGACAACGACCGCGACACCGTGACCGGGACCGAGATCGTCGCGCTGTCCGACTAGCTCGTGGCGCCGAGGCACCAAGTGCTCCCCATCCTCCTGCTCCTGGCCCTCCCGGCATCGGGCAAGTCGGAGGTGTGCCGTTACCTCGCCCACCTCGACGACGAGGTCCGTGCCGCCGAGATGCACCTCGGCCCGCTGGTTCTGCTCGACGACTATCCCTACGTGCTCTTCATGCGGAGGGCGTCCCAGGAGCTGCGCCGCCTCGGATCCCACCCCGTGCTCTTCTCCGATGACAAAGAGCCAATGCCCGATCCGCGAATCTGGGGCACCCTGATCGAACTGCTCAACGAGGACTACCTGGCTCTGGAGACGGCCCAGACACCCGGCCGGGGAGTCCACGACCTGTTCGCCCGGATCGATGCGGCCGCCACGGCAGCGGGCGCTCCGCCCGCGTTCTCCATGCTCGATCCCGAGTTGCTGGCCGCCGTCGCCGATGCCCTCGAACGGGAGGAAGCCGCGTTCAGCAGGCCCTCCCCCACAGTTCCCCTCTCCGCCAAGACGTCCGTCCTCATCGAGTTCGCCCGAGGCGGCCCTCGAGGGACCGACTCTCGGATGCTGCCTCCACGCGGGTACCGGCACTCGCTGAGCCTGTTGCGGCCCGAGATCCTGGAGAGAGCCGCCATTCTCTACATCTGGGTCACCCCCGAGCAGAGCCGGCGCCGCAACCGCGAAAGGGCTCGCCCGGGCGGCGATGCCTCGATCCTTCACCACCACGTCCCCGAGCAGGTCATGCATGAGGAATACGGCTGCGACGACTTGGCCTGGATGCTCGACCATGCCGAGCGGCCGGGCACGGTGACAGTCACAACCGCAGAGAGCACATTCCACGTGCCTGCCGTCCGCTTCGACAACCGGGCGGACCGCACATCCTTCCTGCGGGCCGAACCGGAGGACTGGCCGCCGCGCGCCGTCGCCGAGCTCCACGCCGCCCTCAGCGCGGCGATGGGCGGCCTCCAGCGGTAGGCGCCCACACAGCGCCGCCGGGTGTGCCAGGCTCTAGCCGACACAATGAGGAGCGTGATGGCCCGGGAACTACTGATACCCCAAGAGATGGTGGACAGCTTCGAAGATGGGGCCGTGCTCTCCAAGGACTGCAAGGCCGAGGTGGCCAACGCCGTCGCCTACATCCTGCGTGCCGTGGGAGAGGACCCGAGCCGCGAAGGGCTGGTCAACACCCCGGATCGAGTGGCCCGCATGTACGACGAGATCCTTGCCGGCTACACCGCCGACCCGGCGACCCTGCTAAACGGCGCTCTTTTCGACGTCGACTACTCGGAGATGGTCATCGTTGGCGACATCGATTTCTGGAGCATGTGCGAGCACCATCTTCTACCCATCTTCGGACGTGCCCACGTTGGCTACGTGCCCGGCGCCAAGGTCGTGGGCCTCTCCAAGATCCCCCGCGTCGTCGACGCGTTCGCCCGACGCCTGCAGGTACAGGAACGAATGACCCGCCAGATCGCCCAGTTGATCTGGGACCTCATCGCCCCTCAGGGCGTCGGCGTCGTCATCCAAGCCACTCACCTGTGCATGTCGATGCGCGGCGCCAAGAAGGCCGACGCCCACATGCGCACTTCCTGCCTGATGGGAACATTCCTGGACAATCCGAAGACCCGGGAGGAGTTCTTCGAATCGATAGAACGGCCACACGGATCCCGTTGAGATTCGGCCCGATACGGCCGTGCAACTACGGAGAGTAGTCAGCACGGCGTCTTCAGAATTAGTCCCTACACACTTTTTGTGCAGCTTGGCGCGGGCCGGGCGCGGCCGCTACTCTCAGTTAACACAAAGGGAGTCGGAAGCGGGCCGCCCTCTGTGGCCCGCCAAGGAAGGAAGAAGGGGGTGCCACCATGGTGCTCAAGGTGGCCCGTCCGAAGACGGCGTCGGTATTGATCGTGCTCGGACTCGTCCTGGCGCTGACCGCCGGCATGTCGGCACTGTTCGCACCCGTGGCCAGGGCCACTTCGGGAATGATCAGTGCGTCGGCCGGGTGCAGCGAGGGCTGCGACTGCGTGCCGATCATCAGCTGGACTGCGTACGCGGTGAATGAATCCGGCCCGCTGGCCGCCTCGCAGGACGATGCGGTTCGTATCGACCTACAGGTGCAACTCAAGAGCGGGCCTCCTTGGACCACGGCCTTCTTCGAGATCGGCCGAGGCGAGTTCAACGCCGGCAACGGCTATTCGTTCAGCGGCACGTACGATGCATCGGCCTGGGCCGGGTATCAGGTCCGCGTCAGGGCCTACTCCGAGCAGAACTGGGTCGGGCATAGCTATGGGGCGAACACGGCTCAGCTCACCGGCTGGATCAACGTACCCGAGGAATGCCCGTGCGAACCGTGCGAAGTCACCACGACGACCGCCGTCGTCACCACCACGACGGTCGCCGGACCTTCGACGACCGTGACCACGTTGCCTGGCGAGACCACGACCACGGTCGGCGGCCCGTCAACGACACAAGGTGGCCCGACGACGACGGAGCCCGAGCTGCCCTACACCGGCGGCAACTCTCCAACCCCGGCCGCTCCCATCGGGATCGCCGCGGTGGTGCTGCTGTTGGCCGGCTTCGGCCTCCTAGCGAAGGCACGGGCAGCCGAGTCCCGGTAGCCGCCCAGCCGAACGACGAAGAAGCAGCATCGGCCGGGCCGGTCTCGGCGGACGCCCGGTGCTGGCGGCACCGCTGGGCACAACGCCCCTACCGCGCCCCGACTCCCTCGGCGTACGGTTACGGAGCCAGCCCAAAAAGGCCGAGGTGATGGGTTTCCGTGCGTCCATCGATGCCGCCACCGGTGAGATGTACCTCCCGGTGGCCGAACGAGGCCGGCAGCTCCTCGAAGAGCCCCTGCTCAACAAAGGCTGCGCTTTCACCGCCGAAGAGCGCGAGACGCTGGAGCTGCGCGGGCTGCTCCCGGCACAGACGAGCACCATAGAACAGCAGCTTCAACGGGTCCGGCTCCAGTTCGACAACAAGCCCAACGATCTCGAGCGGCACATCTACCTCGCCTCGCTGCACGATCGCAACGAGACGCTCTTCTTCCGCTTCCTACTCGAGAACCTCCAGGAGGCCGTGCCGGTTGTGTACACACCGGTGGTGGCGGAGGCCTGTCGCCACTGGAGCCACATCTTCCGCCAGGCCAGGGGCATCTACGTCACACCCGACGACCGGGGCCAGATCGCCCGCATGCTGCGCAGCCGGGGCATCAAGGACGCCGCAGTCATCGTCGTCACCGACAACGAACGCATTCTCGGCATCGGAGACCAAGGAGCCGGCGGCATGGGCATCCCCATCGGCAAGCTCGCCCTCTACACCGTCGCCGCCGGCATCCATCCTTCGCTGTGTGTGCCGGTCTCACTCGATGTGGGCACCAACAACACCGAGCTGCTCGAAGATCCGCTCTACCTGGGTTGGCGTCATCCGCGTCTGCGCGGCGACGAGTACTGGTCGCTGATCGACGAGTTCGTGAACGCGGTCAAGGAAGTCTTCCCCGACGCCCTCCTGCAGTGGGAGGACTTCGCCAACAGGACCTCATTCCGCAACCTGGAGAACTACCGCGACGTCGTCCCCTCGTTCAACGACGACATCGAAGGCACCGCCGCCATGGTGCTGGCAGGGCTGCTGGCGGCAACCCGGCGCACCCGTCGGACCCTGGCCGAGCAGACCTACGTCATCGTGGGCGGCGGCTCGGCCGGCAACGGCATCTACGACCTTCTCGTAGCAGCCATGGCCGAGCAGGCACTCGCCGCCGAGCAGGCCAGGGAGCACATCTTCGTGGTCGACTGCAATGGGCTGCTCGTGGAGGGATGCAAGGACGTGGACGAGCGCATGCAGCGCCTCGCCGTCAAGAAGGAGACGGTAAGACGTTGGAAGGTGCGCGGCGACCAGATCCCGCTGAAGGAGGTCATCGACCACGCCAAACCCGGCGTGCTGATTGGGGTATGCGGCAAGCCCTGCCAGTTCACCGAACCCATAATCAGGTCGATGGCGGCCAACGTGGAGAGCCCGATCGTCATGCCGATGTCGAACCCCACCCAGAACGCCGAAGCCGTGCCTGAGGACATAATCGCCTGGTCGAAGGGCCGGGCCCTGGTCGCCACTGGCAGCCCGTTCCCCAGCGTGGTCTACGACGGCAAGCGCCACCGCATCGGCCAGGCCAACAACGTGTTCGCCTTCCCCGGCATCGGCCTCGGCATTGTGGCATCCCGAGCCCGTAAGGTCACACCGGGTATGTTTCTCGCCGCGGCGAAGGCTCTGGCCTGCTCTCTGGACGACCAGTCTCTTGCCGAAGGCGCCCTGTACCCGCCCATGTCGGCAGTCCGCGACGTGTCGCGCAAGATCGCCCACGCCGTCGCCGAACAGGCCGTGTCCGACGGTGTGACCGACGCAATCACCGACATCGACGAGTTGATCGATCAAACCATGTGGTACCCGGCCTACCTCCCCTACCGGCCTGCATAGCGCGGCTCGCCCCACCGCAGGCTCCGGCCCCGAGGAGTAGGGTCACGAGAGCGGAGCAAGGGGCCCTGCAAGGGGAATCCCTGCAGCTGAGTCCTCGGTGGCCTCCGGGTCACCGAGGACTCCCACGTTCGGAAGACGGAATGAGGGTCCACAGCCTGCATCAGCGCGACCTGGCTGCCCCGGCGCCACGGGTCGGCGCCCTGCTCCACGACCTGGGCACCGGACGCGACTCGCTGTGGCCCAACGATCACTGGCCCCCGCTGCTCCTCGACCGCCCGCTCGCCATCGGTGCCGCCGGAGGCCACGGGCCCATTCGCTACCACGTCGACGAGATTGATCCCGAGCGGGTCCGCTTCCGCTTCAGCCGCCCGCGCGGCCTCACCGGCGTCCACGAGTTCATCGTCGAGAAGGCCGATCCCGGATGTCGCCTCAGTCACCTCATCGACGGCGAGATCCATGGCCGTATGCTTCTGCTGTGGCCCCTCGTGATCCGTCCTCTCCACGATGCGCTCATCGAAGACGCTCTGGACCGCGCCGAGGCGGCCGTGACCGGAGCAGCAGCCACTCCGGCGAGATGGTCGTTCCAGGTGCGCCTGCTGCGGCTCCTCCTCCTCATGCGCCGGCGTTCCGGGTGAGGGTCCGCCGCTCGAGAAGCTCCAAGAGCGAGGCGCGCTCGCTGAGGAAGTCAACTGGTGGGGGAACACGGCACAGACGACGAGCCGCCATCCAACGAGCAGCTGATCTAGCCGGCTACGACCGCGGAGGCGACCGGCGGCAGCGCCGCTGCTCCTCCTACCCGCATTCGGCCGCCAGCGATTCTCCCGGCGCCGCCCCTTCCTCCACCGCGGCGAGCACGCTGCGCACCTTGGCTTGGACCAGCTCCGGGTCGACGACCGTCTTTATGTAGCCTCCGGCCTCAACGATCACCTCGGTCCCATAGGCCTCGGCGAAGGCCGCGGTGGCGATGTCCTCCGCATCCAGCGACGCCAGCGCTTCCATCAGATCGGGCAGGTAGACCAGGGGCATATTGGTGGTCGTGCTGCTAGTCAGGGCATCCACGATCTGCGGGAAACGGAGCGTGAGCCTATCCATGTCGGCCTGGGCGGCCAGAGCCCGGATGGTGCAGCGCGCCCGTCGCATACGGGCGGCATCCTGGCCCACATCCCGGTTGCGCATGTAGGCAAGGGCCTGGTGGCCGTTGAGGTGGTAGTACCCGGGTTCGGGAATCACCACCGACACCGGATCCTCGCCCGGCCGAGCCGGTGAGTACGCCACGTCCATCACCTCCCAGGCGTAAACGTCGATGCCACCCAGGGCGTCGACCAAATCGACGAAGCCGGCCATGTCGACGAGCACGTAATAGTCGATCTCAAGCCCGAGGGTGATGCTCAATGTCTCGCTCAGGGCTTCCATGCCCGGATCCGGCGCGGTCGGGTAGGTGTTGATCCAGTTGTGCGTCTCGAGCCACAACGCGTTAATTCTTCCCGGGTAGCAGTTGCAGCCCTCGTAGGTCTCCCGGTCCGGCGGCTCCTCCCCCTCGTGCTCCGCCGTCCTCACCGCCACCTGGTAGGCCTCATCGATAAACGCATCCTCCCAGTCCGAGGGCAAGGGAAACCCCACCAGGTGGCGGAACACGCTGAACAGCGCCGCCTTGTTGGTCTCCAGGTTGAGCGTGGCCACGATCATCACATCGGTGCGAAGCGTGTCGCGTCCCTGCCCGCGGTCACCTCCGGCCAGAAGGATGGTGACGCGGCTCTTGCCGAGCTGCTGCGCCAGCGGGATGTCCGGAAGGGTCGTGGTCGTAGTCTCGGGTGGCACCCAGCCGTCGCCGTCCTCGGTGAAACCGGGGCCGGAGTGCGGGAGCGGGCCCGGAATCGTGGTCGTCGTCTCGATCGTGGGGCCCTGCTCCTCTTCGGAGACGCCCGCGGCCTCGAACTCCTCCTCACGTGCCGCCTGCTCCTCGGCGGAGAGCGGGTTCTCCTGGATCGTGAGCAGGTCGAGGGCGGCAACGCCTCGGTCGGCCACGACCGCATGTGGCACCGCCAGCAGCGTCATGCCAAGGGCGAGGGCGGTTACCTCGGCCCACAGACGGCGTCGGACCACCGGCAGGCGGCGCCGCTCGAGCCCGTAGGCATCGACCGCGGCAACCAGGCGGATGAGGAACACGAACAGGTTGCCGACGAGCAGGGTCCACAGCCAGTGGGCCCGAACCAACAACTCGAGAAGCTGGAAGCGGTCGCGCGTGGCCAGCCAAAGAATCGCACCGTATCCGACGCCGACCAGCCCGAGAAAGAACAGGGCACGGCGCCGGCGCCCGGCGTACCACTGCCCCACCCCGGGAATCAACACGGAGAGCAAGCCGGCCAGCAGCGGCCGGTACCAAGCGCGGGGCCCGGCGCCGCTTGGACTCACTGAGTTGAAGCTCACCGTCGTCACCTCCTGACCCCCGGTCACATTATCAGTGAGTTGGGGCAATACTTGAATCATCCGGAGGCGCTCCGACCCCGGTTTTGAAACACGCGTTCAACAGGCCGGCACGGCCCGCCGCCATGTCCCTTTGACGCTCCCAGACGCTCTCACGGTTCCACCAACGCCCCGTCAGCCCGCGGCCCTGCCTCGATAGCATGCCAAAGCGCCGCGAGGAGGAACCACGATGGCGCGAACCACACCTCATCCACCCGACCGTCTCACCATTCGAGACGGACGCCTCTTCATCGAAGAGTGCGACGCCGTGAAGCTGCTCGAGCGTTTCGGATCGCCCCTCTTCGTGTTTTCGGAGGCGCAGCTTCGGGACAACTACCGACGCTTCCGCGACGCCTTCAGCGAAGCCTGGCCCGACGGGCCGATCGATGTGATGCCGGCGATGAAGGCGAACACCCTGCTCGCCATCCGCCACCTGATGAGCCGGGAGGGCGCCGGGGCCGACATCTACTCGCCGGAGGAGCTCGAAGGGGCTCTCCGCAGCGGGGTGGACCCGGAGAGATGCTCGGTGAACGGCGGGGGCAAGCCCAAGGAGCACCTGCGCCGCTGCATCGAGGAAGGCGTGCGCATCACGGTCGAAGACGTGCACGAGATCGACTGGATCCAGAAGGCCGCCGCCATCTTGCGCGGGCTGAGGCGGCGGAGCGCCGTCATCCACCCGGAGGCAAAGACCCGCTTGGTGGCCCGGATCTCGTCGATGGCTCCGGGAATCACCCGGCGCTACATCGACGGGGTGGTTCGACGAGCCCGCGACAGACGCCTCGGCGCCTAACCCTCCTCCCGAAGCACCGAGATCAGGCCGAAGGGGACCGGCTCAAGAAGCCTGCACCCGGGCGCCGGTCTTCCCGCTTTTCCATCAACGTCGTCGTCTAACCGTCCGATGAGAACCTAAGGCCCAGCACGGCGGACGAGGAGACCGCAGTGCCCTCAAACGACGTGGTGCTCGCCGAGGGGCAAAACAGCGCTCCGAGCGAGACGAAAACCCCAAAGGTGGGGTATCCGGGCGCGCCGCCGCCCGAGATCGATGAGTTCGGGCTCGTCGATGCGCTCGGCACCGCCTGGAGGGCTTTCACCCTCTACGAAGACCCGCGCCATCTCGAAGTGTTCCGCCGCTGCATGGCCATGCTGGCGAAGACGCCGCGCTACCCATGGCGAGTCGATGTGGCCCCGAAAGGTTTTGTCCTCAACGGGCTCGAGGTCCCCTCCACTCGCCAAGCCACCGAGCGGCTGGCCAAACGCGTCTTCTCTCACGGCATCGGCGCCATCGTGATCACCGCCCCCCCGGACGGCGACGATCTCATGCACGTCTTCGACATCATCTCCACGAGCGCGGAAGCCCTCGAGGCCACCGGAGGCGTGGAAGCGGCGCTGGAGCGCCGGCATGTGAACGCGATAGCCCTCCCCCTCCAGGACATCCTCGTTGAGCGTGGCGGTCCCCCGGGACTGCGGGAACGCTCCACCGAGTGGTTCCTCGGCTACGACGGCGATCCCGAGCCCTTCGTCAACCGGATGCTCGAGGAGTCCCGCGACGACGCCGAGAAGCTCGCCACCAGCTTCACCGAGGAGTACTCAAAGGTCTACGGCCTCATCGAGGCCGGCGACCACTGGGGCCGTGAGGAGGTGGTGCACGCCTTCGTCGACGCCTTCTTCTACCTGCCGCAGGATCACCAGGCGCAGCTGCTCAAGGACCTGCTCAGCCAGCCCGACCGCGAGGAGTTCCTGCTCTTCCTGGACCAGTTCAGCAACCAAGAACTGAGTGAGATGGTCAAGCAGCTGACTCCCGATGCCCACCCGCTGCTGCTCGAGTACTGCCGTGTCGCCGCCGACCAGGTCGGCGGCCAGCGCCAGGAGGACCTACTCAAGTTCGTCGACGACGCCCAGAAGCCCAGCAGCACCCAGGAGGCCGTCTCCGAGCGTATCGAGAGCGTGCTCCACAACGCCGAGGACAACGCCGAGGACGGAACCGTTGGAGCGATCGCCCGTCTCCGAGCAGCCTGCCCCGGCGTCGAGGAGCACCTGGCCAAGGGCTTCGACGTGCTCGCCGGACTCCTTGCCGTCGTCGACGACGAAGATGCCTTCCGCCGCCTCGCCCGGGTGTGGTCGGCCCGTGTCACCGGCGCCATCCGCCTCGACCGCCTCGACCTCGCCGACGACTGGTTCGAGGCTGTGACCGCGGCGGCGGAACACAGCGCGGAACGCCGTAAGACCCTGCTGCAGGTGCTCAGCACCCAGGTCGATTCTGATGTGGCCATGCGGCTGGCCGAGCTCCTCACGGACGGGGAGACGTCGGGGCCCGGGACGACGGTACGCAGGGCGGCGCCTCTGTTCGCGGTCGACGGGCTCGTTGAACAGCTCGGCTTCGAGGAGGACCAGACCCGCCGCCGCAAGCTGATCGAGGCTCTCGTCGCGGTCGC
Organism: uncultured Acidimicrobiia bacterium; assembly: GCA_964633975.1. Lineage (GTDB taxonomy): Bacteria > Actinomycetota > Acidimicrobiia > Spongiisociales > UBA11373 > CAZWKX01. Next base: position 62,585 of record CAZWKX010000003.1, on the reverse strand, counting down.
CCAATTCAACGTGGCGCCCCTGGTGCGGCACCTCGACGACGCCCGATGGTACGTGGTGCGCAACATCATCCTCATTCTTGGGCGCTCCAGACACGCCGAGGTCGCAGAGCGACTGCGGCCGCTTCGGTCCCATGGCGACCACCGCATACGCCGTGAGGCCCTGCGGGCGCTCCACCACCTCCTCGGCAACGACGTCGTCGACATCGAGCTCGCCGCCCTCACCGACGCCAACGACGCCGTCCGCCGCCAGGCCCTGCTGCTATTGCGCGATTCGCCCGACTCTCAGGTGGATTCGGCGCTGACCGAACGGCTCAAAGCGAAGATCAGCACCGAGGAAAAGCTGCAGGTCGTGGCGACCCTGGCACAGCGCCCCACGTCCCAGGCCCGAAGCATCCTCTCCCGCCTCGCCTCGAAGCCGTTTGCCCTCAGCACCCAATCTCGGGCGCTTAGGAGTGCGGCGCGCCGCGCCCTGGGGAGAAAACGATGAACGAGCAAGACGCCCAAGCAACGATGACGGCGCTGCGCCGGGCATTGAGCCACCGCCGCCTGTACGGCAGGGAACATCGGCTGGCCGAGATGGGCCGCGCTGAGGTCACGGAGGTCGCCAACCGCCTTGCCGGTGAGAACGACCAAGTCGTACTCACGATCCTCGACGATTCCATCTACCTGAACCAGAACGTGCTGGCCAACACGTCGCTCGAGTTCAACGGCCTCATCAGAGAGCTGGAGGACCACGGCGTCGAGTCGATCACCTTCCGGAAGCCGTCGTCGCAGAGCGACGTCGGGGAGCTGGTCGAGATGCTCGTCGGCACCGAAACCGCCTCTCCCGGAGGCACCGTCGTACTCAACGAGAAGCCCTGGAGCCATGCCGACCTGGCCGGATCGGAGACCGCAGGGCTGAGAAGTTCCTACACCGCATCACTAGACGTGCTGCGTTCGGTGGGCGTGGCTCTGAACGCCGGACAGAACCTCGACCTCGATGGGGCATCTGCGGCGGTGACCACCCTCCTCGAGCAGACCTTCACTCAGCCAAGCGCAGCGCTGCTGCTGTCCAACGTGAAGAGCCACCACGAGTACACCTTCTATCACTCCGTCAACACCTGCATCCTCTCGCTGGCGCTGGGCCGGCTCGTGGGCATCCCCGAGAAGGACCTGCTTCTCATGGGCACAGGCGCTCTGCTCCACGACATCGGTAAGGTCGGGGTTTCGACCGCGGTGCTCCAGCATCCGGGGCGCCTCAGCCCGGAGCAGTGGAAGGAGATCAGGCGACACCCCCAGATAGGCGCCGAGGCGATACTCGCAGCCGCCGGAGCGGGTCAGGAAGTGACGGCCGCCATCGCCTTCGAGCATCACGCCCGTTTTGATGGATCCGGATACCCCCGCCTCATCTACAACGACCATGCTCAGGGCCTGCACCACGGTCCGCAGCACTTCTTCAGCAGGCTCGTGGCCGTCACCGACACCTACGACGCCATAACCACCCGCCGCTCCTACAGGCGAGCAGAACCGCCGAGCCGTGCCCTCCACGTGCTGCTCCAGGGATCGGGAACTTCCTACGATCCCGACTTCGTGCTCGCCTTCATCCACATGATGGGTGTCTACCCCCCAGGCTCCTTCCTCAGGCTCACCAACGGCAAGATCGCCATGATCACCCACCCCGCCGAGGAACCCGGCGGCGTCCCTGGCGCCGTCCTCGTGATCGACGAGCACGACTGCCTCATCGAGCAACCCCAGCCAATCACGCTCGACGCGGGCTCCGTGGTGGAGCCCCTCGCCACCACTTCGGTGGGCGTCGAGGCAGCCGAAGTGCTTGAGAAGGTGGGGGCCGTGGCGATCCAATCGGGATAGCCGCAAAGCCCTCTGCTAGCCGTTCGCCGACCGGTAGGTGCCGAGGTGATGCAGGTCGCCGACCGCCGAAGGAGGGGGCTCGAGAACCCTCTTCAGCCCTTCGGGACCCGGTTCGTGCAGCAAATCGACGTAGAAGCAGTACGACCATGCAGACACGCCGGGCCGCGACTCGATCCTCGTGAGGTTGGCGCCCCGAAGGCCCAGCTCGGTGAGCACGAGCGCCAGCGCCCCGGGCCGGTGCGCCGTCGAGAAAACGATCGAGCTCTTGTTGTCCTCCGGTCCCGGATCGGGATGCCCGGGCATGAGGACGACGAACCGTGTGGTGTTGTGGGATCGGTCGACGACATCGGAGAGCAGGGCCACCAGACCGTGCGCCTGGCCTGCTTCCGGCGGCGCCAGGGCGGCCTCGGTGGGATCACCCCTCTCCGCAATCTCCCGAACCGCTCCTGCCGTGTCGTCGACCGGCACGGCCTCCCAACCTCTCGCCGCCAGGGTCTCCTTCGCCTGGGCCAGAGCCTCCACATGCGACAGCACCCTCTTGATCTCCCCAAGCTCCGCTCCGGGCAGCCCGAGAAGGGCATGGCGTACCTCCACAAGATGCTCGGCCACTATCGAGGCATCGGTTCCGGTCAGCCGATCCAGAACCTCGAGCACGCTGCCCGTCGTCGAGTTCTCTATGGGCAGCACGAGCCCGTCCACCACGCCGCCGGCCAGGTCGGCAAATGCGGCGGCGAAGCTCGGAACACCGATGGGCTGGGCTTTAGGGAACAGCTCGACCACCGTTCGGTAGCTGTAAGAGCCCTCCTCGCCTTGGTATCCGACTCGCATGCTCATCCCCTCCTAGCTGTTCGCGATCAACCTGCCGCCGCCGAGCCGGCTCTCGGCGAGGGCCCGCCGCTGGGCCCGCCGAGAATGCCTGAGGATCAGCCCGAAGACCTCCCGGATGTATCCCGCGTCGAGACTCCACCGCTGCGCATCTGTGGTCAGCGCATCGAGCAGCTCGGCCTCTCGCTGCACTGAGTGCAGGGTCATGTTCCTAGCCGCCTTGTTGAGCCCGATCTCGACGGAGTAGCCGAGGCGCCGGGACATCAAGCCGAGGATCTCCCGATCGATACGGTCGATGTCATCGCGCACGGCGAGAATACCGAGCCGCTCCATGAGGTCTCGGAACCCGGCCGCATCGAGCTGCTGGGGACCGTCGGACAGGGCACTGCTCGGATCGGGGTGCACCTCGACCATCATGCCGTCGGCGCCGGCGGCGCGGCCTGCCAGGCCCAGCGGTGCGATGAGATCCCGCCGCCCGGTGGCGTGACTGGGATCGACGATCACGGGAAGATGGGTCAGCGTCTTCACCACGGGCACTGCGCTTATGTCGAGCGTGTAGCGGGTCTCAGTCCCGAAGGTGCGAATCCCCCGCTCGCAGAGCACCACGTCCTGGTTACCTTCGGCCAGCACGTACTCTGCGGCGAGGAGCCATTCCTCGATGGTGGCGGCAGGTCCCCTCTTCAGCAGGACCGGCCTGTGGCTCCGCCCCACGGCCCGCAGCAGCGGGAAGTTCTGCATGCTGCGCGCCCCCACCTGGAGCATGTCGACGCGGCTGGCGACGAGCTCCACCTGGCCCGGTTCCAGAACCTCGGTCACCGTAGGGAGGCCGCGGCGGCGGCCCGCCTCCTGCAGCAGCCGCAGACCCTCAGCGCCGAGCCCCTGGAAGGAGTACGGGGACGTCCGCGGCTTGAATGCACCGCCGCGCAGCATGGCGGCGCCTGCTTCGGCCACGATACGAGCCGTCTCGAAGACTTGCTCCTCGCTCTCTATCGAGCACGGGCCAGCGATGACCGGGTAGGAGCCATCGCCGAAACGAACGGGCCCAACTTCGACGACGGCGCTCTGCCCGCCTCTCCTGTGCAGACTGGTTGTGGGTTGTGGGCTCACCGGCTGAGTCCTCTCTCGAAAGGCTCCGGGAAACAAGAAACCCGGAGCCTCGGCTCCGGGTTCGGTTTCCTGGCTGCTCAGAAGTTCAGCGCGTTCCCCTGACCCGGGCCCGAGGCCCGGTAAAGACGAAGCCGAACTTCGCAGTGCTCATGTCCCGAGCATACAGGCTCCGGCCGAAGGCGGGCAAACTCCGACGGATGCGCACACGGGGCGCTACACGAGGTCGAGCCAGTCCTGATGCCCCGCCAGCTTGCCGGTGACGGCCTCCTCGTAGAGCTGCTGCGCCAGGCGGGTCACCGGCCCCGGCTTGCCGGAGCCGATGGCGCGATCATCGAGCTCCCTGATGGGTGTCACTTCGGCGGCCGTGCCGGTGAGGAACAGCTCATCGACCTCGTAGAGCGCATCTCGGGTGAGATCGGCCTCCCGCACCTCCACGTCGGATTCCTGCAGGAGAGTCGTGAGCGTGTCCCGCGTGATCCCATCCAGGCATCCCACAGAGAGCGGCGGCGTGATCGCCACGCCGTCCTTCACCGCGAAAATGTTCTCGCCGGTGCCCTCCGCCACCAGGCCGTCGATGTTCAGCATGACCGCCTCGTCGTAGCCGGCCCGCACGACCTCCATCTTCGCCAGCACACTGTTGATGTAGACCCCGGTGACCTTGACGTTGGGAATCGACGCCGAGGGGTAGCGCCGCCACGACGAGACCTTGGCCCTAATCCCGTTGCGCACGCCCTCCTCGCCCAGGTACGTGCCCCACTCCCAGGCCGCAATGGCCGTACGCACCTCGGCGTTGGTGGTGGCCAGGCCCATGACGCCGTCGAAGTAGGCGATGGGCCGGATGTAGCCGGCGCCGAGCCCGTTGGCGACGAGCACGTCCTTCGTCGCCTGGCGAAGCTCGGCGACGGTCCACTTCAAGGGCAGGCCGACCGCGTCGGCGGAACGATGAAACCTCTCGAAATGTTCGGCAGATCGGAATACGGCAGGGCCGTCCGCAGTGTCGTACGAGCGAATGCCCTCAAAGACGCCGGTCCCGTAGTGGAGCGCGTGGGTGAGTACGTGGACAGAGGCCTTTTCCCACGGCACCAGCCCGCCATCGACCCAAATCGACTTCCCGCTAACCATGTCTCTCCCCGTCTTCCGTGTTTCCCGAACCCCGCAGCGACGGCCTGAACGCGGGGCGAAGCTCCTCGTACCGGCTGATCATATGCGCTCGCTCCAGTGTCGTGGCAATGCCGTCGATGCCATGCATGAGCGAATACCTGACATAGGGGTCGATGTCGAAGCCGGTTTCGACACCGTGCGCCGACACGGTCTGCGCCTCGAGATCGATGGTCACCGTCGCCGTCGGATCTTGCTCGGCGAGGCCGGCCAGGGCCTCCACTCTGTCGGTAGGGAGCTCGACTGTGAGCAGCCCGACCTTGTGGCAGTTGGCCCGGAAGATGTCGGCGAACGACGGGGCGATGATCACCCGGAATCCGCGATCCTGCAGCGCCCACGGCGCATGTTCACGCGACGAGCCGGAGCCGAAGTTCCGGCCAGTGATCAGAACGCTTGCCTTGCGGTACTCGGGACGATTGAGCACGAACGACGCGATGGGTTCGCCCTCCTCGTCCTCCGCCCAGTCGGCGAAGAGGAAACGCCCGAACCCGGTCCGCTCGATGCGCTTGAGGAAGCGCTGCGGGATGATCTGGTCGGTATCGATGTTCGGGCGCAGAAGAGGAGCCATCCGACCGGTGTGCGTCACTATCGCCTCCATCACGATCCCCAAGCCCTCACGTCGACGAAGCGGCCGCTGATCGCCGCGGCCGTGGCCATGGCCGGGCTCACCAGATGGGTTCGTCCCGCCGGGCCCTGGCGGCCTTCAAAGTTCCGGTTCGAGGTGGAAGCGCAGCGCTCACCCGGATAGAGCGAGTCGCCGTTCATGGCCAGGCACATCGAGCAGCCGGCATCTCTCCACTCGAAGCCGGCATCGGTGAACACCCGGTCCAAGCCCTCGGCCTCGGCCTGGGCCTTCACCAGCCCGGAACCCGGCACGACCATGGCGCCAACCCGCGAATGCACCTTGCGCCCAGCGGCAACGGCCGCCGCGGCGCGCAGGTCCTCGATCCTCCCGTTGGTGCACGACCCGATGAAGACACGATCGATGCGAATCTCGGTCATCGGCGTGCCGGGATCCAGGGCCATGTACTCCAGGGCGCGGGCCGCGGCCTGACGTTCTTGCGCGTCATCGAATTGATCCGGGGAGGGCACGGGATCACCGACGGGAATCGCCTGTGACGGATTGGTGCCCCAAGTGACGTAGGGCTCGAAGTCGGCACCGTCGAAACGGTGCACGGCGTCGAATCCGACGCCTTCATCGCTGGCGAGCGACCTCCAGTGGTCGAGCGCCTCATCCCACTGCACCCCCTTCGGGGCAAACGGGCGGCCTTCGATGTACTCGAAAGTGGTGTCGTCGGGCCCGATCATGCCGGCCCTGGCCCCTGCCTCGATCGACATGTTGCACATCGTCATTCGCCCCTCCATGGAGAGGGAACGGACAACCGAGCCCCGGTATTCGAACACGTGGCCGGTGCCGCCATCGACGCCGATGCGGGAAATCACGCCGAGTATCGCGTCCTTGGCCGTCACTCCCTGCGGCAACCGCCCGTCGATGTCTATGGCCATCGAGCGAGGTTTCCGCTGCGGCAGGGTCTGTGTGGCCAGCACGTGCTCCACTTCCGAGGTCCCAATACCCAGGGCCAGCGACCCGAAGGCCCCATGCGTCGATGTGTGGCTGTCGCCGCAGACGATGGTCATGCCGGCCTGCACCAGTCCTTGCTCGGGCCCGACCACATGCACGATGCCTTGACGCGGGTCGTCCATCCCGAACATCGTGATCCCATTCGCCGCGCAGTTGGCCACGAGGGTCTCCACCTGCCGTCTCGACAACGAGTCGGTGATGCCACGGTCACGGTCGATGGTGGGCACGCCGTGGTCTGCGGTAGCCATGGTCAGATCGGGACGTCTGACCGGACGCCCCGCAGCGCGCAGCGCCTCGAAGGCCTGCGGCGACGTCACCTCGTGTACCAAGTGAAGATCGATGTAGAGGAGGTCGGGCTCGCCGGCGGCCCGGGCCACCACATGCTCCTCCCAAACCTTGTCGAAGAGGGAGCGGCCTTGCTTTGCATCCGGTGCCGAGGTCATTGCGGCCCCGCGGCGCTCACCGCCGCCACCACCCGGTCTCCGACCTCGGATGTGCTCGCTCCCATTCGTCCCGCCCGCATCGAGTCCAGCGAGCCGGCAACCTCGACCACGGCCGCCTCCAACGCCGCTCCGGCCTCGGGGTGGCCCGTGTGCTGCAGAAGGAAGGCAGCCGCGACGATGGCGGCCAGAGGGTTGATCTTGCCGGTGCCGGTGTATTTGGGCGCCGATCCGCCGATGGGCTCGAACATGGAAATGCCCTCAGGGTTCAGGTTGGCGCCGGCGGCGATACCGAGCCCACCCTGAAGCACGGCACCCAAATCGGTGATGATGTCGCCGAACATGTTCTCGGTGACGATCACGTCGAATCGCTCCGGAGCATCGACCAGCCAGAGACAAAGAGCATCGACGTTGGCGTAGTCGGCGGCGACGCCCGGGTACTCGGCCGCAACCTCGCTGAACACCCGGTACCACAGGTCATGAGAGTGCACGAGCACATTCGTCTTCCCGCAGAAGGTGACATGCTTTTCTGGCCGGGTCTCCGACAGCTCGAAGGCGTAGCGGACGCACCGCTCCACTGCGTGGCGAGTGTTGATAGAGGTCTCCACGGCCACCTCACGCTCGGTTCCCTTCGCGGAGAAGCCTCCGGCGCCGGCGTAGAGGCCCTCGGTGTTCTCCCGCACGACGACGAAGTCGATGTCCTCGGGCCCCTTGCCCTTGATCGGCGTCTCCACCCCCGGGTACAGCTTCACGGGACGCAGATTGATGTATTGGTCGAACTCGCGGCGCAGGCGCAGGATGATGCCCCGCTCCAAGATGCCGGGCTTCACGTCGGGGTGCCCGATGGCGCCCAGGAACACGGCGTCGGCCCTCCCGATCTCCTCGACGATGGCATCGGGCAGCACCTCGCCGGTGCGCTTGTAGCGCTCGCCACCGATGTCGTAGTACTCGAGATCGATATCGAGATCGAAGCGCTCGACGACGGCGCCGAGCGCCTTCATCGCCTCGGCGGTCACCTCCGGACCGGTCCCATCCCCTGGGATCACCGCTACATGCATCAGTTCGTCCCCGAAGCCACGGTGTCGGTCGAAGCAGCCACCCCGGCGAAGGCAGAGGTGAACGCCTTGGCGGCTGCCGCCATCAGATCGCCGGACACTCCGGAGCCGGCAACCTCGGTAGCGCCGATCCCCACGATGACTCTCACCTCATGCACGTCGTCACCCTCCGCCGGCCGCACGTCGTAGCCCAAGAGGCTCGCCTGCACTCCAAAGGCATGCCGTGCTGCGTCGAAGCAGGCTGCCACCGCGGCGTCGGCCTCCGCCCGGCCGTTCTGGCCGGCGGCGGCCGCCGGTACTCGCGACGGCGCCACCTCCCCCACTCTGCCGGCGGCCTGTACCGCGATCATGTGCGCGGTGCGCTCCGCAGCGGCGGCGTCGTAAGCCACCGCCCTCATCTCGCTCTCGTCGAGGCGGCCCCGGCGTGAAGCCACATCCTTGAAACGCGCGAAGGCCTCCTCGAAGTCGTCACCCTCCATCTCGATCCGCATCTTGCCGAGCATGTGCCCGAAAGCGGCTCGTCCCGAGTGTTTGCCCAGCACTATGCGCGAGCCCTGCTGGCCGACAGCCGTCGGGTCCATGATCTCGTAGGTGCTCGGGTTCCTGAGCACGCCGTGCTGGTGGATGCCGGCTTCATGCGAGAAGGCGTTCCGGCCCACGACCGCCTTGTTGTACTGCACGGGGCACTCGGTCAGCTCCGACACGAGGCGCGATGTTGCGTAGATCTCCCTGGTGTCGATCCCCACGTCGACGCCGTAGTGGTCGGCCCTCACCTTCAGTGCCATGGCGACCTCCTCGATGGCGGTGTTGCCCGCTCGCTCACCGATCCCGTTGATGGTCCCCTCGATCTGGCGAGCTCCGTTGACGACGGCGGCGAGAGAGTTGGCGACTGCCATGCCCAGGTCGTCGTGGCAGTGCGCCGAAACCACGACATCGTCGCGACCGGCCGCCACCTCGTCGACCACACGGCGGATCAACGCGCCGAACTCCTCGGGAGTGGCGTATCCCACGGTATCGGGGATGTTGATCGTGGTGGCGCCGGCCTCCACCGCGGCCCTGCAAACGGCGATCATGAAATCCACATCCGAACGGGTGGCGTCCATGGGCGAGAACTCGACGTCGTCGCAGTAGCCGCGAGCCTGGACCACGTTCTCCTTCGCCGCCGCCATCACCTCATCGGGACTCATGCACAGCTGATGTTCCATGTGAATGGGCGACGTGGCAATGAACACATGGATCCTTGGGTGCTCCGCCCCGCATACCGCCTTCCATGCCTTGTCGACGTCGTCGGGAACGGCGCGGGCCAGAGCCGCCACCACGGGTCCCCTCACCGCCGCAGCCACTTTGGCCACGGCATCGGCATCTGCCGTGGACGAAGCCGGGAATCCGGCCTCGATGACATCGACACCCAGCTTGGCGAGCTGCTGGGCGATCGCCACCTTCTCCTCTGCGTTGAGGACGATCCCGGGGGACTGCTCCCCATCTCTGAGAGTTGTGTCGAAGATCCTTACTCGGTCTGCCATGACTGTCTCCTCATGATCCGGTGCGCATACGCGACTCGACCGCTGCACTTGCCCGGGGGCCGGCCGGCCTATAGGGCCGCCGGCCCGGCAAGTGTCAGACGGCTCCGCGTCGGATTGAGGAGTACACGCGTCATGCTCAGGCTTCCGGTGTCTTCGGCGTCAGGAACGGCATCATCGAGCGCAGACGGGCACCAACCTCCTCGATGGGATGGGCCCGCTCGCGCTGGCGGCACTCGATGAGCTTCGCGGCGCCGGCGTTGCTCTCTGCGATCCACTCCTTGGCGAACTCGCCCGACTGCACCTCGGCGAGGATCTGGCGCATGGCCTCGCGGGTCTGTTCCGTGATGACCCGCGGTCCTCTGGTGTAGTCGCCGTACTCTGCCGTGTCGGAGACCGAGTAGCGCATCCAGGTGAGACCTCCCTCATAGAGGAGGTCGACGATCAGCTTGAGCTCGTGGAGGCACTCGAAGTAGGCCGACTCGGGGGCGTACCCGGCCTCGACGAGCGTGTCGAAGGAGGCCTTGATCAGTTCCGAGATGCCGCCGCAGAGAATGACCTGCTCACCGAACAGGTCGGTCTCGGTCTCTTCGCGGAAGGTCGTCCCCAGCACTCCCGCCCTCGTCGCCCCTATGGCCCAGGCATAGGAGAGAGCCAGGGCGCGGGCATGCCCTGTGGCGTCTTGGGCCACGGCAACGAGCGCCGGGGTGCCGCCACCCTGCTCATACATGCGGCGCACGAGGTGCCCCGGGCTCTTCGGCGCCACCATGGCCACGTCGACGTTGGCCGGGGGCTCGATCTGACCGAAGTGGATGTTGAAGCCATGGGCGAAGAAGAGGGCGTCGCCTTCCTTCAGGTTGGGGGCGATCGCCTCCTGATACAGGCGGGGCTGGATCGGATCCGGAACCAGCACCACGATGAGGTCGGCCCGGCGGCAAGCCTCAGCGGCCGAGACAACATTGAAGCCCGCCGCCTCAGCCCGCTCCCAGGCAGGGGTGCCTTCCAGCTCGCCCACAACGACCTCGACACCCGAGTCGCGCAGGTTGAGCGCATGAGCATGACCCTGGCTGCCGTAGCCGAGGATGGCGACCGTGCGCTCCCTCACCAGGCCCGGGTCGGCGTCTGCGTCGTAGTAGATGGAAACACTCACGGCTACCTCCTATGAACTCTGCGGCTCGGCCCTGCCGTCACGAGCCATGGCGACTCGTCCCGACTTGACCAGATCGATAACGCCGAACGGGCGAATGACGTTGAGAAAGGCGGCCAGCTTGCCGGGGTGGCCCACGACCTCGAAGGTGACCGAGCCAACACCGATGTCCACCGTGCGGCAGCCGAACGCATGCGCTGCATCGAGCGCCTCCCGCCTCTTGGCGGCGTCGGCGTTGATGCGAATGAGCATGATCTCCCGTTCCACCGACTCATCCGAACCGAACTCGGTGACCTTGATGACGTTGACCAGCTTGTGAAGCTGCTTGGTGATCTGCTCGGTTTGCGCGGCGTCCACGACGAGGGTGATCCTCGAGCGGCCCGTCTCGTGGATCGGGCCGACGGCCAGCGAATGGATGTTGAAGCCTCGCCGTGCAAAAAGCGAAGCCACTCGGGCCAACACGCCCGGCTTGTCTTCCACCAGCACCGAAAGGGTGTGCTTCATTACAGATCCTCCGGCCCTAGAGCGACTTCGTCGTTGGAGGCACCGGCCGGAACCATCGGGAAGACCGACTCCTCCGGGTCGACCTTAAAATCGACGACGACCGGCCGGTCGTTGATCGACAGCGCCTTCTCGATGACACCGTCGACTTCGCCGGGCATCGTGGCGCGAAAGCCGATGCAGCCCATAGCCTCGGCGAGCTTGACGAAATCCGGCGTGTGATCGGTGAGGTCTGTGGCCGAGTAGCGCCTGTCGTAGAACAGCTTCTGCCACTGCCGCACCATGCCGAGGCTGGCGTTGTTGATCACCGCCACCTTGATGGGAATGCCGTGGGTGGAGGCGGTGATGAGCTCCTGGCAGGTCATCTGGAATGAGCCGTCGCCGTCGAAGGCGATGACCGTCTCGTCGGGAAGGGCGACCTTGGCGCCTATCGCCGCCGGCAGGCCGAATCCCATAGTCCCCAAGCCGCCCGATGTGATGAGCGACCGAGGCCTGGTGTACCTCCAGAACTGGGAGACCCACATCTGGTGCTGACCGACGCCGGAAACGACCACCGCGTCACCGCCGGTCGCCGCCCAGAAGCGGTCTATGACGTACTGCGGCTTGATCGGTCCGTCGGCCGGCTGCTCGTAGTGAAGCGGATGCTCCATCTGCCAGCCCTTCACGGTCTCGAGCCAGGCGGCGCGCGGCGGCATCCTGATTTGCTTCTTGTCGATCTCGTCGAGCATCTGCTCGAGGACCCTGCGCACGTCGCCGACGATTGGGACATCGGCCTGACGCACCTTCGAGATCTCGGCCGGATCGATATCGACGTGGATGACCTTGGCCTTGGGGGCGAAACGATCCGGGTCGCCGGTGACCCGATCGTCGAACCGGGCGCCGAGCGCCAACAACAGGTCGGCCTTCTGCATGGCCGTGATGGCCGCGTAGGTGCCGTGCATGCCCGGCATGCCGAGAGCAAGAGTGTGATCGTCGGGGAAAGCGCCTCTCGCCATCAGGGTGGTCACCACGGGAGCGTTCACAGTCTCGGCCAACCGCAGCAGCTCGGCGTGCGCATCCGCATTGATGACGCCGCCGCCGACGTAGAGCACCGGCCGCTCGGACTCCTCGAGGAGCTGTACGGCCCGGCGCACCTGGAGCACGTGCCCCTTCTCGGTGGGGCGGAACCCGGGGAGATCCACCTGCTTCGTGTTGTGCCAGTCGATCTTGAGATTCTGCACGTCCTTGGGCACATCGACGAGCACAGGGCCCGGCCGTCCCGAGGCGGCCAGGTAGAAGGCCTCGTGCACCGTGTCGACCAGCTCCTCCGGATCGGTCACCAAGTAGGCGTGTTTGGTGCAGTGCATGGCGATGCCGCTGGTGTCGGCCTCCTGGAAAGCGTCGTTCCCGATGGACGATCGGGCCACCTGGCCGGTTATGGCCACTATCGGGACCGAATCCATGAGTGCGTCCTGGAGCGGCGTGACCAGGTTGGTCGAGCCGGGCCCGGAGGTGGCGAACGCCACGCCGACCCGGCCCGTGGCCTTGGCGAAACCCTCGGCCATGTGACCGGCCCCCTGCTCGTGCCTGGTCAGAATGTGACGGACCGAACTGTCGACGAGAGCGTCGTAGATGGGAAGCGTCGCCCCGCCGGGCACCCCAAAGACGACCTCGACCCCTTCACGCTCCAGGGCCTTGATGACCGCCTCGGCTCCGCTCACCATGCTCATTAGTGCTCTCTCCGTTCGATTCCGCTCCGGTAACAAAAAACCCTCCGGCTTGTGAGGCTGGAGGGTGCGCACGCGACTATGTGCGCGTGCGCTATACGAGAAGCAGAACGATTGCAGGGTTTCGTGTGTTCATGTGGGCGCGCAGTATGCGGAAAATCCATCGGCTTGTCAAGGTGGGGATTGAGGGATTCGCAGACAACGCCGTTTTCGGCTCACTCTGACCGACGATCGAGCCGTCTCTTGCCGGCCCCACGGCGGATCCCGGCTCCCGGTGCGCTCCGACTTGGGGCCCGCCGCGGTCGCTACACCGAGCCGGCCGCCCTGCCGGGGAAGCGGCGCCGCCACTCGGCCGATGCCTCCCCCGCCACGGTCTCCTGCTTGAGGCCCATGATCACCAAGCCGGCGCAGCCTGCATCGCCGACGCGACGGGCCACCGCCTCCAGCTGATCCCACCCAAAGGCCCGCTGTTCGGCCGGGTCCAACGAGGCCAGCCGCTCCTTGAGATCGGCGCCCGGCTCGATGCACCCGAAGGCCACGACCCGCTCCACCCACTCGGGGCTGAAGGGCGGGATGGCCATGAGGAACACGGGAGGATCGCCCGCCCGAAGCCGCAGCCGGCCCACCTGACTCTCGACGGTCTCGGGATCGACGACGGGCCCCACAACAAAGAACTGAGCGCCGCACTCGACGCGCTGGCGGAACTGGCACTCACGGAAGCGGGTGGGCATGCCCACCTCAGAAGGCGGCAGGTGTTCCTGAAGCTCCCTCATGTGCCCAACGATCTCGTAGTGATTGGCGAAGTGCTCGATGGCGAGAACGGTGTCGCCGATCACGACCAGGAACGAGTCGACACCGTTGCCCACGGCACCGCGCACCTCGCTCTCGATGGCGAGGATGTTGCGGTCCCGGGTGGAGACGACGACCGTCGGATGCACCGAAGGCGCGTCGTGGGCGAGACGGGCGGCGTAGGCGTAGGGAGACACCCGGATCTTCCCGAACACGTTGTCGGTGATGAGCACGTGGCTCCACACGCCCTCGAGCGAGAGGTGGCTGTCGTCGGGAAAGCTCGGAGGATTCACTTCGGCGATGTCGACCCAGCCGTGTTTGGCGATGAGCATTGGCCCCCTCAGGACCTCGCCACGAAGTAGGCGGCATTCGGATGGTGGCAGACGAGAGCTGAGGTCGTCTGCTCCGGGTGGTACTGGAACCCGGTCTCCGGCCCCACCGTCACCCCGATTCGGCCGGCGTCGAGCAGAGCGGCGACCTTGGCGTTGTCCTCGACATCGGGACACGCCGGATAGCCCCAGGAGAAGCGGGCTCCCCGATACCGCCGGCGGAACAGGCTTGCCACGGTGGGCCCATCCTCGTCGCCGAAACCCCACTCGGCCCGGATGTGCCGATGCCAGTACTCGGCGAGCGCCTCGGCCAGCTCGGCCCCGAGACCGTGCTGAAGCAGGTAGTCGGTGTAGCTGTCGGCGGCGAACAGCTCGGCGGCATGCTCCGATGGACCCTGCCCCAAGGTGACGACCTGGAAAGCGGCGTAGTCGATCTCGTCCGTCGCCCGGAAGTAGTCGGCGACACACAGGTAGGGATCCTGCTGTTGACGGGGGAAAAGGAAGCGGGTTCGCTCACTGTGGCGGTCGGCGCCTTCCCATACGATGAGCTCGTCCCCTTGCGCGTTGACGGCGAAGTAGCCGTAGACGACCTTCGCCTCGACGAAGGGCTCGAGAGCAGACAGCTGCTGCTCGATCATGGGGCGCAACCGCACACGGAACTCGCCGTCGCCCTCCCCCGGCTCGGGCCGGTATTTCCATTGGTTGCGAAAGAGAGTTGTCTCGTTCAGGTAGGCGGTCACCTGGTCGAGCGGGATCTCATCGGCCACCCGCGACCCGAGGAACGGGGGCTCAAAGACGGGGTTGTCGGCCTCGACCATGGGAGAGTGCGCCGGCAGGTCGCCTGCTGTGACACGAGCACCCCTTCGGGCCGGCTCCCGACCGGCCGGGGCGGCGGCGAGGCCCTCGCGCTGACCGAGACGCGACATGACGTCGAGGGCGGCAAAGGCGTCCTTTCCGTAGAAGAGAGGACCCGCGTAGGCCCGGCGCAGATCATCCTCCACGTACCTGCGGGTGAGGGCTGCGCCGCCGAGCAAAACGGGCAGATGACCCAGGCCGCGACGCTTCAGCTCTTCGAGGTTGTCCCGCATGACGAGCGTGCTCTTCACCAACAGGCCGCTCATTCCTATGGCATCGGCACCGACCTCGAGCGCCTTCTCGATGATGGCGTCGATTTCGACCTTTATGCCCAGGTTGTGCACCTGGTAGCCGTTGTTGCGCAGGATGATGTCCACGAGGTTCTTGCCGATGTCGTGCACGTCGCCCTTGACCGTGGCGAGCACGATGGATCCCCGTCCCGAGACGCCCTCCCTCTCCATGTGAGGCTCGAGCCGGGCCACCGCCGCCCTCATGACCTCGGCCGACTGCAGGACGAAGGGCAGCTGCATCGAGCCCGAGGCGAAAAGATCCCCCACGGTCTTCATGGCCCCGAGGAGCACATCGTTGATCAGATCCAGTGGATCCCAGCCGGCGCCCAACGCTTCGTCGAGATCGTCCTCGAGGCCGTCCCGGTCTCCATCAACGATGCGGTGGAGGAGACGTTCCTCCAACGAGAGCGCGCTCCGATCATCGATCGTGCTCTCGACCGCGTCCACGTCGGCGAACAGCCCGATCACACGCTCCAGCGGGTCGTAGCCGGGCCGTCTCCGATCGTAGATCAGGTCGAGGCAGGCCTCGGCCTGCTCGGCGGGGATCTTGTTGAGCGGCCGGATGCGGCCGGCGTGAACGATGGCAGCATCGAGTCCCGCCTCTACACACTCGTGGAGGAACACCGAGTTGAGTGCATGACGCGCCGCAGGCTTGAGGCCGAAAGACACATTGGAGACGCCGAGCACGGTGTAGACCCCGGGGAGCTCCTCCTTGATGCGCCGCACCGCCTCGATGGTGGCCACAGCGTCGCCTCGCAGCTCGTCGCCGCCGGTGGACAGCGGGAAGGTGAGCGCGTCGAAGAACAAGTCCGCCGGCTCCAGGCCGTACCTCGCCGTGGCCAGCTCGAAGATACGACGGGCGATCTGCATCTTTCTCTCGACGCTCCGGGCTTGACCCTCCTCGTCGATGAGCAGGCACACGACCGCCGCACCGTGCTCCCGCGCCAGCGAGAGCACCCGGTCGAACCGGGAACCCGGTGCATCACCATCCTCGAGGTTGGCCGAGTTCAGCACCGACCTTCCGCCAAGCCGTTCGAGGCCGGCTCTCATGACCTCGGGCTCGGTGGAGTCGAGGACGAGGGGCGAATCGATGCCGGTGGCGAAGCGGGAGGCGAGTGCATCCATGTCGGCGGCGCCATCCCGGCCCACATAGTCGACGCAAACGTCGAGCAGGTGCGCCGACTCGGCGACCTGCTCGCGGCCCATCTTCACGCACGTGTCCCAATCGCCGGTCAGCAGGGCCTCGCTGAACTTCTTCGACCCGTTGACGTTGGTCCGCTCTCCGATGAGCAGGATCGAAGTCTCCTGCTCAAAAGGAACGAACCCGTACGTCGATGTGGCTCCCGGCTCGTGTTCCACCGGGCGTGGCACCGGATCGAGATCCCGGCACCGCTCGATGACCGCACGCAGATGATCGACGGTGGTGCCGCAACACCCGCCCACCACGCTGACTCCTAGATCGGTGACGAAAGCGGCGAGGTGGTCGGCCAGCTCCTCCGCTCCGAGGCCGAAGTGAGCCTCGCCTCCGACGACCTCGGGGATGCCGGCATTGGGCTGGCACGAGATCGGGACGCGGGATCGGCGCGAGAGATGGCGAAGCGGCCCGTACATCTCGGCGGGACCCGTCCCGCAGTTGAGCCCAAAGACGTCGGGCCGCAAAGCATCGACGGCGGCCAGCGCCGCCTCGATATCGGTGCCGGGCAGCATGCGGCCGTTCGCCTCGATCGTGACCTGGGCCTGGATGGGCACGAGGCGGCCTGCGGCGGCCATAGCCCGCCTGGCGCCGATCACCGCCGCCTTGAGGCCGAGCAGATCGAATTGCGTCTCGATGATGAAGAGATCGACTCCCCCGTCGAGCAGCCCCGAGGCCATAACCTCGTAGGCGTCCCTGAGCTGGGCGAAGCCGATCTGGCCCAGAGAGGCCAGCTTGGTGCCGGGGCCCATCGACCCGGCCACCCAGCGCGGCTGATCGGCGGTGGTGAAGTCGACGGCCACCTCCTTGGCGATGACGGCTCCAGCCCGGGCTAGCTCGTAGGCCCTGTCGGCCAGGCCGTACTCGGCCAGCGGAACGGTGAAGGCGCCCAGCGTGTTCGTCTCGACGACGTCGACGCCGAGCTCCAGAAACGAGGAGTGCAAAGAGGCGACGACATCGGGCCTGGTCAGGTTCAGGATCTCGGGACAGCCCTCGTAGGCCGCACCGCCGTAGTCGTCGGCGCCGAGGCCGGCGTCATGCAGCGTGGTGCCGGCGGCGCCGTCGTAGATGACGACACGCTCCTTAGCCGCGGAAACATAGTCGTTCACCGTTCCACCTCCGGGGCTCTGCCGTCGGTGGGAGCGGGTCGCATGCGCCTCACCGCCGCCTCCCTCACACTCTCCCGGCGCGCAGCAGCCCGAATACGATCCCCTCTTCGACCGCCTCGAGGGACGCGGCAATGATGTTGCGGTTCAGGCCGACGGTACTCCAGCTGTCCGTCCTGTCGGAGGTCTCCACCAGCACTCGCACCCGCGCCGCGGTGCCGTCGGATGAATCGAGGTCGCGCACCCGGTAGTCGGTGAGCCTGAGGTGCTCGACCTCCGGGTAGGCGGTGGCCAGAGCCGCCCGCAGCGCCTTGTCCAAGGCATGCACCGGCCCATCCCCCTGCTCGGTCACAGTGAACCGACGGCCCTCGACCGACACCACGACCTCGGCCTCGACAAGCTCCACCCCGTCCTCGTTGCGCTCGGACGAGATACGGAACGAGTCGACGCCGAACAGGTTCTGCTTCCAGCCCGTGGCCCGGCGCACGAGAAGCTCGAACGACGCATCGGCGGCCTCGAACAAGTAACCCTGGTGCTCGAGGTCCTTCACCTGCTCGACCACCAGGCCGGCGGTCTCGGCATCCAGGTCCCAGCCCTTCTCCTTCGCCCGAGCCAGCACGGTGGCCCTTCCCATCAGCTCGGAGACCACCATCGACGTCGTATTGCCCACGGTGGCGGGATCGATGTGCTCGTAGGCATCCGGCCTGCGGCGCAGCGCCGAAGTGTGAAGTCCGGCCTTGTGCGCAAAGGCCGCGCTGCCTATGTAGGGGTGATGCGCGTCGATGTTGGTATTCGTTATCTCGGCGATGTGATGCGCCACCGGAGCGAGCGCGGCGAGCTGATCGCGACTCACGACTTCCCTGCCCATCTTGAGCACGAGGTTTGGGATCACCGTGCACAGGTCGGCGTTGCCGGTGCGTTCCCCGTAGCCGTTGATGCAGCCTTGAACCTGGACGACGCCGGCCTCGACGGCGGCGAGCGTGTTGGCCACCGCGCAACCGGCATCGTTGTGGAAGTGGGCTCCGAAGACAGCGTCGGGCATGGCGGCGACGGCGGCGGCGATCACCGTGGCCGCCTCCGACGGAAGAACACCACCGTTGGTGTCGCAGAGCACGAGACGTTCCGCCCCGGCGGCATGCGCGGAGCGGAGCACACGCAAGGCATACTCCGGATTGGCCCGATGGCCATCGAAGAAGTGCTCGGCGTCGAAGAACACCCGCCGGCCCGCTGACCGGAGCACGGCAATCGAGTCGGCCACCATCCGCTCGCCCTCTTCGAGGTCCACGCGCAGCGCTTCGGTCACGTGATAGTCCCAGGCCTTGCCGACGATGCAGATCACCTCGGTTCCGGCTTCCAGGAGAGCCCTGAGCTGAGGATCCGAGGCCGCGTCTGCGCCGGGACGGCACGTCGAGCCGAAAGCCACGAGCACCGCGTTGTTCAGCTCCAACTCGGCGGCGGCCCTGGCGAAGAACTCGTCGTCCTTGGGATTGGCCCCGGGCCATCCGCCCTCGATGAAGCGGACACCTATTCCGTCGATGAGCCGGGCCACTTCGAGCTTGTCTCTGACGGTGAGCGAGAGTCCTTCCCACTGCGTGCCGTCCCGAAGCGTCGTGTCGTATATCTCCAAGGCTTCCATGGCCTGCTCTTTGCTCGCCAACTGAAAGACCTCCGCCGGGGCGGAGGTCACTGAGCACACGCCTATGAGGCGTGTGCGCCTAGGTAATCATGCAGGTGGTCGTTACTGCCATCTGGCGAACGAGTATGGCGGATCGAACCAGGAGAGTCAATGTCACCACCGATGCGGCGCGGCAATGTGCCACGGGCAACGAGGTGAAGACCCCGGGGTGGCCTCCCTATCATGCGCCTCATATCGACAAGGAGTCAGTCATGGCCATCAGGCCGAAGATCATCCGCAACTCTCAACAGTTCCTGGAGCCTGGTGAGCAGATCCAGGCCGTTCTTGCCGCGCAGACGGCGAGTCAGTGGTTGGTCTTGCTCGGACTGGTCTTCTTTTTCATGATCAACAACTACCGGTGTGTGGTGGCCACCGACCGCCGCATCCTCGTG
Source organism: uncultured Acidimicrobiia bacterium (assembly GCA_964633975.1). Classification (GTDB taxonomy): domain Bacteria; phylum Actinomycetota; class Acidimicrobiia; order Spongiisociales; family UBA11373; genus CAZWKX01. The sequence continues at coordinate 43,068 of CAZWKX010000003.1, read as the reverse complement.
CTCGAGTCCGGCAAGCTCATACTGGGCAACCCCAAATCGATCAAGTGGGTGCTACCGCGCTACACACGTATCGGGCCCGCATCGGGGCTGATCTGGTACCGCACCAATGCACTTGGTGAGGTGCTGCGGATCCACAAGCGGTTCTTCAAGGACATCGCGCAGGCCGACGCATGGGCCTGGACCCAGCCCCCGGCGGGCACACTGCTTCCCCCGCCGCCGCCTCCTCCTCCTCCGGCGTATTCCGGCTAGGCCTGAGACACCCCGAGCCTCATCCTCGGTTCGGCCCTCCGGCATGCCTGTTTCCGAGGAGGAGCCCATCATGGCAATCGGACCGAAGACCAAAATAGACTCCGAGGTGCCGAGCCGGGCGGCCAGATCCCAGCCCTATTCGCCACGCAGCCGGTGACCCAAAGGTGAACCGTGCTCTTCATTGGACCGCCGTTTGGCTTCATCGACTTCCGGGAGGACGAATACACCGGACTCATGACCGGCCTCCTCGTCCTTCTCGGAGCGGCGGCGTTCGTCAGCCTCAACAACTATCGGGCTGTGGAAGCCAGCGACCGCCGCATCCTTGTACTCGACTCCGGCAAGCTCATCATGAGCGACCCCAGGTCGCTGGTGCGGGCACCACCCCGCTCAACATGCATCGGGCCCACATCGGGCCTAAGTGGTATCGCACCGATGTGCTCGACGAGATCCCGCGCATCCAGGAGCGGCTCCAAGAGGACATCGCCAAAGAGACCCGCTGGCCCCGGCAGCGTCCTAGGAAGATGCCTCCGGATGGATGCCTCGCCGGCCACTGCCCCAAGTTGAATAGACCCACGAAGCGGGAATCGAGGACGCACACTGAATCTTGGCTGCGGATCTACGTCGTGCCCGCCGCGACGCCCCCGACGACGGCGGTGAGGTCCTCACGAGGCACGACCACCTCCGCCGAGCCCTCCTCCACGAAGACGACGGCGGCCCGGGGCACCATGTTGTAGCGGCTGGACATGGCAAAGGTATAGGCGCCGGTGACCAGCACGGCCAAGAGATCGCCGGGACCGGTGTCGGACGGAAGCGGCGCCGCCGGAGCGACAACGTCCCCGGCTTCACAATGGCGTCCGACGACGCGGAACAGCGTGCCCGCCGGATCGCAGATGCGCTCCGGAAGAACCAGCTCGTACGCCGAACCGTAGAGAACGGGGCGGGGATTGTCCGACATCCCTCCGTCGACAGCGAGGATGGGATGCCCTCCATCCTCCTTGCGCGCCCCTACTCGATACAGGGTGACGCCGGCGTTCGCCACGATCGATCGGCCCGGCTCCGCGATCAGCTGCACCGAATCGACTCCCCGCCTCTGCGCCGCCTCCTCGACGGCCCCGATGACGGCAGCGGCGTAGTCGGTAATGGGTATCTCGCGGTCCCGCCGCAGATAGGGCGCTGCCAAGCCCCCTCCCACATCGATCTCGACGACATCGGGGAAGGCGTCCAGATGCTCGGCCACGAAGTCAACGAGCCGCCCGGCGACGGCTCGGAAGCAGTCGAGGTCGCCGACCTGGCTGCCGATGTGGCTGTGAACTCCGGCCAGCTCGAGATGCTCGGATGCGGCAATGCGGCGGAGGGCCTCCGAGGCGAGGGCGGGGCTCATGCCGAAATGGGATCCGTGCCCTGAGGTGCGGACCTTGGGATGGGTGGCGACGCCCACCTCCAGGTCGAGGCGCACCAGCACGCGCACCACGGTGCCGGCCTCGCCCGCCGCGGCGGCGCAGGCATCCGCCTCCTCGAGGTGATCGAGCACGAGCCTGCCGACGCCGTTTTCGGCGGCGAAGCGCAACTCCTCCCCGCTCTTGTTGTTGCCGTGGAGGATAAGCCTCTCCGCGGGCACTCCCCCGGCCCTGGCGGTCAGCGCCTCACCCAGGGAGACAACGTCCACCCACCAGCCCTCGGCATCGAGCAAGGCGGCAAAGGCCGGACAGATGAAGGCCTTGGCCGCATAGGCGAGGACGGCGCCGTCACCGAATGCCTGCCGGTACACCGAGATGCGATTGCGCACATGGGCGACGTCGACGACGTACAGCGGCGTGCCGTGCTCGGCGGCGAGGTCGCCCAGGGCGACGCCTCCGATCAAGGCGCGGTTCTGCTCCGCCCTCCAGGTGTGCGGCAAGACGTGGCGCAGTGACGTGCCCATACGCCTCACGCCACCTTCACATCGGCGTGCCGGGCGAGAAACGCCCCGATACGGGCGGCCACCGTCCCGGCTTCGATGAGGAAGCCGTCGTGGCCGTGGGGCACGTCGAGAACGGACAGCTCGGCGTTGGCGAGCAGCCGAACCAGCTCGTGCTGCTCCGCCAGGGGATAGAGCACATCGGAGGTGATGCCCACGACCAGCGCCGGACAGGTGATGGCGCCGAGCGCCTCGGCCTTTGACCCCCGGCCTCGGGCGATGTTGTGGGAGTCCATGGCCCGGGTGAGACCGACGTAGGCATTGGCGTCGAATCGCTGCACGAGTTCGTCGCCGTGGTAGCGCAGCCACGCCTCCACCGAGAAGATCTCCCCTTCGCTCCCCCGGCCGAACTTGCGGCCGAACGCCTCCGGGCTCCTGTAGGAGATCATGCCGATCTGCCGCGCCACGGCCAATCCATGCCGGGGCGGGGCATCGTAGGTGTAGCGGCCACCGGCCCAGTTGGGATCGGCGAAGATGGCGTTCCGCTGCGCCTCGCTGAGCCCAATGCACCATGCCGAGTGATCGGCGCCCACCGCGATCGGCACGATCGAGGCCACGACCTCCGGGTACATGGCGGCCCATTCGAGAGCCTGCATACCCCCCATCGACCCTCCCGTCACGGTGGCGACACGCCGCACTCCCAGCTCATCGAGCAGGCCTCGCTGCAGGCGCACCATGTCCCGTATGGTGACCGGAGGGAAGTCGGGGCCCCAGGGCTCGCCCGTCGTCGGGTTCAGTGAGGTCGGCCCTGTGGTTCCGTAGCAGCCCCCGACGACGTTGGAGGCAACGACGAACCAGCGGTCGGTGTCGATCCCCCGCCCCGGGCCCACCGCCGGAGCCCACCAGCGGTCCACATTGGCATCGCCGGTGAGGGCATGGCACACGATCACGGCATTGTCCCGGTCGGCGTTGAGCCTTCCCCAGGTGCGGTAGGCCACCTCGACCTCCAGCTCGGCCCCGCATTCGAGTGTGAATGGGCCGGCATGCCAGAAGCGGGATTCCTCGTCGGGACCGTAGGCGATGCCGGCGCCGGCGCGGGACGGGCGAGGGGGAGTGGGACGGATCAAGGCTTCCTCCGTCTCCGCGCCGAGGCCTCGGCCGCGGGAGAACCGAGGTGGTTCGGGGCTTGTTGGGTCATGTCTTCACGCTCCTTGTGCGTACACGATCACTCTTCGGCGAGTGGGAGGAAGACGCCGCCGGGTCCCGCTCTCGGGTGGTGGCGTCTTAGGAGCGCATGGCAGATGCTGCGCTCGGGTTTGCCACCCGAGAGCCGGCCATCATGAGCATCTGCTTGCTACCCAACATATGGCGTGCAACGGTAGACGTCTGCACCACATCGGTCAAGATCACTCCGCGCCGGTGGTGCCGTTGGCGCCCGTATGATCGGCAAGAGGGGGATCAGCCTTTATACTCGCCCGCCTCCCGAAGGGGGATCCATGGAGAAGGACAATCTGGGATTCGACACCCGGGCCATCCACGCCGGACAGCACCCCGACCCGGCTACCGGAGCCCGGGCCATGCCCATCTACGCCACGACGTCGTTCGTGTTCAAAGACACCGAACACGCCGCCGCCCTCTTCGCACTGGAGAAGACGGGCAACATCTACACCCGCATCATGAATCCCACCACGGCGGCCTTCGAGGACCGCATGGCCAGCCTCGAGGGAGGCCTGGGAGCAGTGGCCACGGCCTCGGGCCAGGCTGCCGAGTTCTACGCCGCGCTCAACCTGTGCCAGGCCGGCGACGAGATCGTCTCGTCCAGGTCGCTCTACGGCGGCACCTTCACGCTCTTCGACGTGACCCTGAGACGTTTGGGCATCAACGTCAGCTTTGTTGACATCCATGATCTAGACGCCGTCGCCGCCGCCATCACGCCCAAGACCAAACTCGTGTACGCCGAGACGATCGGTAACCCGCGCGCCGATGTGCTGGACATCGCCGCCGTCGCCCGGCTCGCCCACGACAACGGCCTCCCGCTCGTAGTGGACAACACCTTCGCCACACCGTATCTGTGCCGGCCCATCGAGCACGGCGCCGACGTCGTGGTGCACTCGGCAACCAAGTTCATCAGCGGCCACGGGACGGTCATAGCCGGCGTCGTCGTCGACGGCGGCGGGTTCCCGTTCAACAACGGGAAGTTTCCCCTGCTCACCGAGCCCTCGCCCGCCTATCACAACATGCGCTTCTGGGACACGTTTGCAGAGTCCGCCTACCTGACCAGGCTGCGGGTGGAGCTGCTGCGCGACATAGGAGCGGCACTGTCGCCCTTCAACTCCTACCTCCTGCTGCTGGGGCTGGAGACGCTCTCACTGCGGATGGATCGGCACGTGGCCAACGCACGCGCCGTCGCCGAGTACCTCGCCGGACATGAGGCGGTGTCGTGGGTGGCCTACCCTATCTTCGAGGACAACCCGTTCACCAAGCTGGCCCAGCAATACCTCCCGGCGGGCCCGGGGGCCGTGTTCACCTTCGCGCTGAGCGGCGGCTTCGACGCCGCGGTGCGCTTCATCGAGGGCGTCGAGCTGTGCAGCCACCTGGCCAACGTCGGCGACGCCAAGACCTTGGTCATCCACCCGGCGAGCACGACCCATCAACAGGTGCCGCCTAAAGATCGGCAACGGGCCGGCATCGACGAAGGAATGGTCCGGATCTCCGTGGGCCTCGAGACCGTCGAGGACATCATCGCCGACCTGGATCGGGCTCTCGGCGGCTAGGACGGTGCCGGTTTGGCGGTCCTGCCCGGTCTGACGCGAGGATCGAGAAGCCCTTGCAGAACGTCGGCCAGGAAGCTGGCCACGATCATGATGATCACGGCCACGGTGAGAGCCGCCAGCATGAGGTTGTAGTCCCGCTCGCGGATGCCCTCGTGGACCATCCATCCCAGCCCGTGAATGCCGAACACCAGCTCCACAAAAATCAGGCCCATCAGGAGCTGCGAGAGGCTGGCCGTGATCAGAGTCGTCACCGGGCCCATCGCCAACCGGATGGCGTGAACCCACACCACTCGCCTCTGGCTCAACCCCTTGGCCCAGGCGGTCTTGACGAAAGGCTCGCGCATGGCGTCGGAGAGCTGCGCCTCGAGGAGCCTTACAACGTAGGCGGTGGCCGCAGCCGACAGGGCCAGCGAGGGCAGTATGTACCTGCGCCATCCGCCGAGGAACCACCCCACAGGCAGCAGAGCGTTGCGGTACCCGGTCATGGACAGCAGCATCGAGGCGGCCACGAAGACGGGGATGGAGACCAGCACCACGGTAGCGAAACGGACCAGTGTCCGGGTGAAGCATGACCCGCGCACCGCGGACACCACACCGGCCGACACGCCGAGCACAACCTGGGCGAGCAGAGCGACGCCGAGCAGCCGCAGTGAGACGGGGAGGCCCCCGAGAAGCAGATCCCTGATGGGGTCTCCTCTGAGGCTGTACCCGAAGTCACCCCTCAGCAGGTTCTTGAAGTAGACGAAGAACTGCTCGAAGAACGGCTTGTCGAGCCCGTACCGCTTCCGCAGCGCGTTGTACACATCCGGAGGCGGAGGGGCCCAGCCGAACATCCCGCGAATGGGGTCGCCCGACAGCAACCGGCTGAATAGAAACATCACGAAGATGGCCACCAACAGCGTGACCAGCATCTGTAGCAACCTGCGGCGGAGGAAGCCTGCTGTCGAGTACACAAGAGGTCCTCTCGGCCGTTGGCGGTCGTAGGCCACCGAGGCTACACGCGTCTCGCCCCGGCCCCCGACGGGCAGCCTCTACAAAGACGGCCGATTCGTACACTTCGAGATCATGAGACGCATCTCCACAATCGCCGCTTCTCTCGCAATCGTCCTACTCGCCGCCGCCTGCTCGGGCGGCAGTGAAACCACGACAACGACAGCCGCTTCTGCTGCCGCCGCCGCCACCGCTACCACCATCACCACCCAACCGATCGACCTGTCGGGTGTCGTGCTCAACGACGTATCCGATCTGGTGGCACAGGTACGTTCCGGGGTGGTGGCCGTCACCGAGACCGGAGTCGCATACGACATCTTCATGCGCCCGGTGGAACAGCAGGGCTCCGGCACCGGAATCGTCATCGACAACGACGGCCACATCCTCACCAACTACCACGTCATCGCGGATGCCGACACCGTCACCGTCGTCGCCGAGGACGGCCAGGATCGGTCCGCCGACGTCATCTTCGGCAACCCGGCCCGCGACCTGGCCGTACTCCAGGTCGACGACACCGAGGGCCTGGTGCCGCTGCCGCTGGGCGACAGCGACGCCATGGAAGTCGGGGACCCCGTCGTCGCCATGGGCAACGCCCTCGCTCTCGACGCCACCTCGCTGACCGTGTCGGTGGGCATCGTGTCCGCCGTGGGCCGCACCATCGAGACCGATCAGGCGGTGCTCGAGAACCTCATCCAGACCGACGCCGCCATCAACCCGGGCAACTCGGGAGGGCCGCTGCTCAATGCCGCCGGAGAGGTCATCGGCATCAACACCGCAATCGCCAGCGACGCCCAGAACATCGGATTCTCCATCTCGATCAACTCGGTGAAGGATGACGTGGATAACGCCATAGCCGGAATCGGCGTGCCCTACATCGGCGTTTCCATCATCAACAACAGCGTGCGGTTGGCGACACGATATCGGCTGCCCACATCTGATGGGGTCGTCATCATCAGCGTGCTGCCGACGGGCCCGGCCAGCGACGCCGGCCTGACTGCCGCGGACATCATCCTCGCCATCGATGGGGACACCATCGATTCGGTGGCCCAGGTCAACACCGCGGTCGCCGACGCCGGCGCCGGTTCGGTCCTTGTGCTCACCATTCAGCGAGGCCAGAACACAACCGACGTGTCCGTGACCGTGGCGGAGCGCTGAGCAAGCCCCGGCCGTGAGCGCAGGCCCCTGGGGGGCCGAATATGCGCGTTACCCGGATCTCGAGCATTGGCCGGAGGCTCGAGCAGAACGAAGGCTCAGGTGAGGCACGCCGCCGGCCCCGCACAAGCGCACAAGCCTCAATAGACTTCCTCTCCGATCAGACAGCGACCTGTGTCAAGGAGGAGGGGATGAAAACGCCGACTACCCGCATGCTGCTCGTGGTTCTCGCCGTCGGCCTCGTGGCCGTCGCCTGTGGCGGGGGCGGTGGCGCCACCACGACCGTGGCCGAGACTACGACTACGGAGGCGCCAACGACCACCGAGGCGCCGATGACTACCGAGGCGCCGATGACCACGGAGGCAGCAGCCCCGGTACTGCCGGAGACCCCGATAACGGCGGTAATCGATTCCGGCTACATCTGGGGCAACGAGGTCGGGGTGGCCACCAACGACGACCTGCCGTTCGACCTGGGAAGCCTCACCGCGGAGTGGTACCAAACAGACACCAATTACGTAGTGGTGTACGACGGGCTCGACCTCGAGGAGACGGGCCCCCTGTGCCCGGGCAACTCCATCATGCTGCCCAGCATGGCCTATGAGCATGTCAGCAACGCCCCAACACCCGGTGGCTCCTGTGAAGGAGCTCCGGTCGTCGCCGATCCCCCGCTGGGTGTGCACGTCTGCCAGGGTGTGGTGTCGTACGTGACGGCGATCCCCGCCGGCACCGAGGGCACCCTCTACGCCTCGATCGAGATCTACCCCGGCACCGGCACGAACTACGGGGCCACCGGAATGGTCGACGCCGATCCGATGAGCATGCCGGTAATCGACCCTTCGATCCTCGACTGCTAGGCGAAGCGAGCTTCGGCAAGGGGAAAAAGCGGGCCCTCAGCGCAACCTCCGCCACGACTATCCGTGGTGAAGACGTGCTGCCGGAAGGCGAGGCCCACGCGCCGATGGCCGGGCCTCCTGCCGCCGCAGTGTCCGCCCTCCCGGTCCCCGCCGTCTGCTCGCCCGGCTGCCTGCGGCTCTGCCAGCCCTTAGAGTTGTCCCCATGAAGGTGCTGCACATCGGCGGAACCGGGCTCATCAGCTCCGCCTGCGTCACCGAGGGCCTGGCGGCGGGACAGGAATTGTGGGTGCTCAACCGCGGCATCACTAAGAAGCAGCCGGTCCCCGGCGAGGTGCATCCACTGGTGGCGGACGCGGGCGACCGCGATTCCGTCACCGACGCTTTGGCAGGACTCCGGTTCGATGCGGTGGTGCAATGGGTGGCTTTCCGGCCCGCTCAGGTGGCGCTCGACGTAGACCTGTACCGAGATTGCGGCCACTACGTGCTCATCAGCTCGGCTACTGCCTACCAGAAGCCCCCGCCCCACTACCTCGTCACCGAGGCCGGCGCGCCCCTCGGCAACGCGTACTGGCAGTACTCCCGGGACAAGATCGCCTGCGAGCAGGTGGCCCTAGAGGCCCACGAGCGGACCGGTTTCCCGGCCACGATCGTGCGGCCGTCGCTCACCTACGGTCTCAGCCAAATCCCGGTGTGCGTGGGCAGCTGGGAAAAGCCGTTCACCATCATCGACCGGATGCGCCGCGGGGCCAAGATCATCGTGCCCGGCGACGGCACCAGCCTGTGGACCCTCACCCACAACAGCGACTTCGCCAAGGGGCTCACACCTCTGCTCGGCCGGGAGGCGGCGATCGGAGAGGACTTCCACATCACCTCGGACGAGGTGCTCACCTGGAACCGGATCTACGAGCTGGTGGGCGCGGCGGCCGGAGTGAGGCCCGACATCCTCCACGTCCCCACCGAAGCCCTCATCGCCGCCGACCCCTCACTCGAGGGAACACTCTGGGGCGACAAGGTGCACAGCACCGTGTTCGACAACTCCAAGCTGCGGTCATTGGTACCCGACTTCAGAGCCACCGTCCCGTTCGCCGACGGCATCAAGGAGACAATCGCCTGGTTCGACGCCGACCCGTCCCGGCAGGAGATCGATCACGAAGCCAACACCCTGTGGGACCGCGTGGCCCAAGTGTACGGCGAGGCGCTGGGCCGGGTGGCGGCCCCCGATTGAGGCCCTCTTCTGGCCCGGCCGCGCGCCTCCGCCGGTAGCATCGATCGCCGTGACCTACGATCGCCGACCCGAGCCGGTCCCCGACCTGGCCTGGAGCCCTGGGCAGGCCCGCGACCTGGGTGAGCGCGTGCTCGACATCTGGACCCGACTGCTCGAAGGTCTCGAGGAAGGCCTGCCGGTGGCCCGCAGCGCCGGTGCAGAACAGGTGCGAGCCGCTCTCGCCCTCGACATCCCCTCCGAGCCCACGCCGATCGGGCAGCTCGCGGCAGCACTCGACGACCTGGTATTCGGCCACTCCATGTACCCCGGCCACGCCGGCTTCCTCGGCTATATCTCCGGAGCCGGCACCGTGCCCGGCGCCGCCGCCGATCTCATCGCCGCAGCCCTGAACCAGAACACCGGAGGCTGGCGCCTGTCGCCGGCCGCATCGGAAATCGAGCAGTTCCTGATGCGCTGGTTCGCCGGCCGGCTCGGCCTACCCGAAGGCGCCACCGGATTCGTCACCTCCGGCGGGGCGATGGCCAACATGATCGGCCTCACCGTGGCACGGACTGCCCGCGCCGGCTGGGACGTGCGCGCCCTGGGCGTGAGGGCGGGACCGCAGCTCGTCGTCTACACCTCGGCCGAGGTGCACGACACGGTGGACCGGGCCGTACAGATGCTCGGCATCGGGGATGAAGGCCTGCGCAAGATCGCCGTCGACGCGGGTTTGCGCATGGACGTACCGGCGCTGCGCCAAGCCATCCGCCAGGACATCGACGGCGGGCTGCGCCCCATCGCAGTGGTCGGATCCGCCGGCACGGTCGGGACCGGCGCCATCGATCCGCTCGATGAGATCGCCGACATCTGCGAGGAGCAAGGCCTCTGGCTCCACGTCGATGGCGCTTACGGAGGCGCCGCCGCCCTGGTCTCGTCGCTGGCGCCGCTCTTCGCCGGCATCGAGAGGGCCGACTCCGTGGGCTTCGACGCCCACAAGTGGCTCTATACCCCGCTGGTCGGAGCCTGCATCCTGGTGCGCGATACCCAGCATCTAGCCGACGCGTTCGCCGTCGACCCCGCCTACACCCACACCGATGCGGAGTACACGGGTTGGGGCACAGATATGTACGCGCTGAGCCCGCACTTCTCCCGCAACTTCGCCGCCCTCAAGATCTGGGTGTCGCTGCTGGCGCACGGCTGGGACGCTTACGAGCGCCGCATCGCCCACGACGTGGAGCTGGCCGGGTACCTGCATCACCTGGCGTCGGAGCATCCCGAGCTGGAAGCCGTCGGCACGCCGACGCTGTCCATCACCTGCTTTCGCTACGTTCCCGTCGATCTTCCCCACGGCGAGGGCCGTGAGAAATACCTGGATCACCTGAACGAGCGCCTGCTGCTCGATCTTCAGCTCGGCGGGAAGGTCTTCCCCTCCAACGCCCGGGTGAACGGCCGGTTCGTGCTGCGCACCTGCATAGTGAACTTCCGCACCGAGGCGGACACGCTCGAAGGGCTCGTCGAGTCCACCGTCGAGATCGGCAGGAGGATCGACTCCGAGCTGCGTCCCGATTTGCTGCACTGAACCCCGCGCCGCCGAACCGACACTCCTAGGTCTTGGGCTTCACCGGAGACGGCTCTTGGCTCGGATGACGCAGCCCCTCGATCGGGGCGCCCATCATGATCGCCAGTGAGATGACCTCGGCTACAAAGAACCCCCACACCACACGCACCACGGCGTCTCCCGGACCGAAGAGCGACCACACAACCCATACAACAAATGCTGCCCCCCACGCCGTGGGCACGACGGCGACTCGGGTTCCTGCCACCAGCACAAGCGTGTAGAAAAGCCCGGCAAGGGCAACAAGGCTGCCGGCGGCGACCACGGCGACCATACCGCCCGACAACTCGATGTCGGGGCCGAACACCAGCCTCAGGAACCCGGGACCGGCGTACCAGCCAAAGGCACAGGCGGCCGGCATGCCGATGACGCAGGCGGCAACGGTCGCCCAGCGCAGCTTTCGAAGCCTGTCGTGCTGTCCACCCATCACCAGCCGGGTCAGGGTGCCGGTGATATAGGTTGCCACGCCGGTAGCCACCATGTACGGCGCCCGGAAGATGGCGAGGGAGCTGAATACCGCGTTGATCTCGGCTCTTGTCCCCTCTTGTGCAGCCAGCACCACCGGCCCCCCGGCGAGCACGACCTGGGCCAGCAGTGTGCCCCCGGCCACCGTCCCGACAAAAGCAAGCGGTGGCATGTCGCGAGTAGCCGGCATCTCCCCCCGGAACACCATGCTCGACGGCCACCCCAGAGCGACGAAGAACCCGAGCAAGATGCCCAGCCCAAACACCTCGATGCCTCCGCCCAGTGGCACAACAATCGCGGCCACCGTCACTCGGATGAGGTTCTCCCCGGCGATGGCGGCGGCGGTGGCAATAAAACGTCCCCGCCCGGCGAGGCTTCCCCGGGTAAGCCCCATTGCCACTGATCCGAAGGGGATGCTGGCCGTCAACAGCGGGAAGACGAAGCCGTCCTGATGGAACAGACGCTCGCGGGCAAACCATGAAACCCCACCGAAGAGGGCCGAGACGACAACGGCCGCAACAAGGATCAACGGGATGGCGTTTTGCACCCGTCCCTCGCTGCCGTCGGCCGCCATGGTGCGAATCACCCAGTGCATGACCGGGAACGTGAAGATCGCCGCACTCATGAACCAGAAGGTCCACAGCGCCGAGACCGGGGCGAAGTCGTCACCAAAGGATCGGGTGCCGATGACGATGTAGACGTAGGCGGCCAGACCGCTGACGCCTGCCCCCACCGCCAGGATGATGGAGTCACGCCACGCTGTGGCCCGGCCCTGCCGTTCGCTCTCCAATACACGCCTCGCTCCGTCGCGGCGTGCCGGCAGCACGCCGGGAGGCAGTGTAGGAAGCCCCGCCACCGGTTCTTGCACCTCCAGCCGCAGACCGCTCTCCCCGGCCGCCGCCGGCCGATCACTGTTATCTTTCGCCGGTCACCTGCCCAAGGAGACCGCCATCTCGATCAGCCGGCTCCCCGGTCTCGCAGGCGAGCGACGATCCACCCATCGAAGCCGCCGGACCTCGGCTCGGCGCTGCGGATGGAGCGGCATAGAGTCGGATCCTGGTGCCGCAGATCGGGTGAACCCGCAATGACGCCGCCGACAGCCTCGGGCGCCAACATGCGGCTCCCCGATTTTGTGATCGGGGGGGCTCCTCGCTCGGGCACGACTTGGCTGTACCTGCTGCTGGACAAACATCCGGACGTCTTCATGGCCAAGCCTCTGCGCCCCGAGCCGAAGTTCTTCCTCGTCGATGAGACATACCGCCAGGGCATCGACTACTACTCCAACACCTGGTTCTCCGAAGTCCCACCCGGCGCCGTCGCCGGAGAGAAGAGCTCCAACTATCTGGAGAGCCCCGTGGCCGCGGCCCGCCTCCGGGAGCACATCCCGGGCGTCCGCCTCGTCTTTATCCTGAGGGAGCCAGCCGCTAGAGCGTGGTCCAACTACCTGTGGTCGAAGATGAACGGGCTCGAAGAGGAGGATTTCGAGACGGCCTTGACGCTCGAGGAGGAACGTGAGGCCAATTGCCCGGAGCATCTGCGCTTCGCCCGGCCCCACGCCTACTACTCCAGAGGCCTCTATGCGGAGCTTCTCGAGCCCTACTTCGCCCGGTTCGGCCCCGAGGCCATCCTGGTGCTGCGCTACGAAGACATCGCCACCGCCGCAGGCCGCGTCGCCGAGCGGCTCCATCGATTCATCGGGGTGCCGAGCCGTCCGCAGGACGTGGAGTCGGTAGGGGTGGCGAACCCGTCATCGGGCGGCCATCCTCTGCCGCAGGTGATGGCCGGGCTTCGCCGGCGCTACCGGGAGCCGAACCGGCGTCTGCGGGATCTGCTAGGACGGTCCCAGGTATGGAAGGACGAATGATGGGTGAATCCGCGAATGGAGACCGGCCTCGAGTCACGGTTGTGACTCCCGTCTTCAACGAGGAGGACGGTCTCGAGGACTACGCGGCCGAGGTGCGAGAGACGTTGCTCGAGCGCCCGGAAGCCGATTTTTCGGTGCTGTTCGTCGACGACGGCAGCAGCGACGGCAGCTGGGAGGTGATTCGGCGCCTCTGCGCCGGCGATCTGCGGTTCACCGGAGTGCGCCTCTCGAGGAACTTCGGCTCCCACACCGCTCTTGCCGCCGGCTTCGACCACGTCGGCCCCGACGCCAACGCCGTGGTCACACTGGCGGCAGACCTCCAGGACCCTCCCCAAACGGTGCTCTCCTTCGTGGAGGAGTGGCGGCAGGGGGCCAAGATCGTCTGGGGGAAACGTGTAGACCGGCGCGATTCCCGCTGGCGCATCGCCGCCAGCAAGCTCTTCCACGGGCTGCTGCGGCGCTATGCCATGCCCAAGGGGTCGAAGTTCACCACCGGCAGCTTCTTCTTGATGGACCGGCAGGTGCTCGAAGCGGTGCGCCGCTTCGACGAGACCAACCGCATCACCTTCGCCCTAGTGGCATGGACCGGATTCGACCAGGCGGAGGTTCCCTACGACCGCAGAAAGCGTGTCGCCGGCACCTCCGGATGGAAGTTCGGCGGGATGATCAAGGCGATGTACGACGCCTTCATCAGCTTCTCCGAGCTGCCCATCCGAGTGATGCGCTGGGTCGCCATGATCTCGATGCTCGCCGCCATCACCCTCTTCGGCTACTTCCTCGCCGTGGGCATCCTCGGCACCAGCGCGCCAGGGTGGGCCAGCCAGATGCTGCTGCTGTCCCTCTTTTTCGGTATCCAGTTCTGGCTGCTCGCCACCATCGGCGAGTACCTGACCAGGATCCACCGCGAGGCGGCGCGACGGCCCCTCTACTTCATCAGCGAGACGGCAGGGGGCCTCGGCGACGCGTCAAGCTAGGGGTCTCCAGCCCAGGCCAGAGCGCCAAGCCGGCGGGATGTTCATGGCGTAGCCGCCTATTTGCCCGAGCGATGGATGTTGCCCTCTTTGTCCATGTAGACGATCTCGGCAGATTTCGACGGCCAAAGCAGTGGCACGCCTGTGAGCGCGACGACTACGAGGCCTGCCGCCAGATAGAGCCCGAACGTCGGTTCCCAGCCGGCGGTGTTGTTCACATCATTGATGTTGTAGACAACGATCCCTCCGAGCCCAATCAGCAGGATCACCACCGTGATCAGCGAGCCTTTTATACCTCGACGTGGGTAGAGCGCGGCGATTCCGTACTCCTCCTTCAGCCGCTTCCTGTATCCCCTTCTCACTGCCGCACCGACATCCCTGAGGCGTGGCATGAGAACACGGATTCCGAATGCGGCGACTACGGCTGTGATCACCGCCCCAGAGGTATACCCGAGCGCAGGCTTGGCCAGCAGACCATCGGATCGCTGTGCCCAAGCCAAGGCCCCAATATCCGCTGCGGAGAACAGAGCGGTCAGAACCATGGCGGCAACGGAAAGTCCGAGAACCACCTCGCCCAGCCTCGTCCGGGCCGACCCCACGATGCCTTCACGCATCTCGCCCACGGGGGCAGACGCCCTCGGCGCGGCCATCGGAGCCGAAGCCGGGGATGGCGGCGGTGGTGGCGCCGGTACCTCCTCTTTCTCCTGCACCGGCGCCGACTCGGCTGCGAACGAGTAGCCACAGTAGGGACAGAAACCCGCCCCGATCATGACGTCTTCGGCGCAGTCCGGACATTTCTTCGTGGACGATGACTCGGTCGTCATACAAGGTCTCCCACTCACTCGGCCGACCCGGCGCCAGCGACGCGGCATGCAGACACGATGTTTCGCAAGGTCTGGCGTCGGCCGGCACCACATGAAACAGAACACGTGCCGGGTCCGCACTCCGCCTGAACGCATTCTCGCGCGCTGCTACGCCCCGTGTCGGGCGTACACGGCCGACACTCCACGCGGTGGAGCATCAACGGGCTTGAACTGCGCAGGAGTCGCCCGTAGGTTCGGAGCTGCCGGCCGTCGGCAGAAAGCGAACCATGACCACCGAGGCTCTGCAAACGCAGCGATTCCGCCGCATTTCGGCCCGGCTCGCCGGGGCCACCGCCGGCAGTATCCCCGTCGTCGCCGCCGTCATGTGGTTCTGCCGGCGCTGGTCGCTGCAGAGCGGACTCCCCTGCCAGGCCCAAGGCCCCTACGACTGCGGTTACGACGCCGACCTGGCCGCGGTGTACGGCGCCGTCGCGGGCCTGGCGTTCACAATTGTGACAGGTGCCGCGTTTCTCCTCGGCAGGCGCTTTCCGCGCCTCGGCGCCGCTCTCACCGCAGCCGGCGTCGCGGCCTGGACGGTCGTGGCCTTCTTCCTGGTCAGAGCAACCATGACCTGACGGGCCCAAGTCTCACCCGATCTCACACCTCACCAGCTCCGAGAGCGTGCAGGTGTCGACGCCGCCACCACCACGGACCGTGTCGTGTCCATCTCCCCCGTCGAGCGTGTCGCGGCCCGGCCCGCCCCACAGCCGGTCGTCGCCCGGGCCGCCGAAGAGCCGATCGGCGCCGCGGCTGCCGACCAGACGATCGTCACCGGCCGATCCGTAGACCAAATCCCTGCCGTTTCCTCCATGCACAACGTCGCCACCGGCACCGCCGTCGATGACATCGGCCCCGTTGCCTCCGATGATCACGTCGTCGCCCTCGCCGCCGCAGATGTGATCACGACCGTTGCCCCCCAAGATCCTGTCGTTGCCGCCGCCCCCAATGATGAGGTCCGAGCGGCGGGTGCCAACGAGCACGTCGTCACCCGGCGTCCCGACAATCACCTCGCCGTTCAGGTCATCGGGGTCCACCATGGCCAGGCACGTCTCGATGATCGAGGGCCCGGCGAGAACGACGACGCCGGGCGCTCCGGGAGTCGCGCCAGCGCTTGGCGCCGGGCCCCCGTCGAGGGAGACGTCGCCGGCCCGGCCGGCGTATTCGGTGCACTCGCCATCGGGAACATCGACGAACAAGGCCTCCGACACACGGCGGAATCCACCGGTCTCCCCGTCGGTCCCTTCGAGCCCAACGGAGACGGCGGCCTGGATCTCGCCGCTTGGATCCGGATGGAGGTCTTGGGGAACGACAACCGAGACGCTCACCAGACCGCGATCGTCGACGACGACCGTGGCGGCTCTACGACCGTCTTCGGTGCTGGCCTGCAGGTAGAGAACGACCTGGGAACCCGGGGCAAATCCCGAGCCCTCGATGATGAGCTGCTCGCCCGGCGCCGCCAGGTTGGAGCAGGTGCCGTCGCCCCTGCGAGCCGATAGCCCGCTGACTTCGGCCAGCCCGAACCGCACGGCGGCGATCTCGTCCAGCTCGGCCGCCGTGAGCCCAAGCTCATCGAGTCTCGGCAGGGTGTCGACGGTGACCCGCCGGTACGGCGTGTCCTCGATAGGCCCGGAGACAATGCCCGGGTTTGCCGGCAGGCCCGCCGGAGTAAGAGGGCCACCCTCGGCGACCCGATCGTTCAGGAACACACTCAAGAGGCGGGCGTAAGCCTCGGCGCCCATGGCGTTTGGGTGGAACGAGCCGTCACCGGTCGACTTGGCCGAGGTCTCGTGTCCTACGATCCACTCGCCGTTGTCGTTCCAGCCGCCGTCACAGACCCGGTGATCCTTGAACTCCGGAACGACGTCGACGTACCAGATCCCGGCCCGGGCAGCCGCACCGGCCAGGGCTTCACCAAACAAGCGGATTCGGCCGTTGATCCAGAGGCGCTCGCTGCGCTCGAACACCAGCGCCTCTTTGCATCCGAAGCGCAGGGCGGTCCCGTCGTCGAACAGCTCCGGATAGCCCATGGCAACGATGGCGGCGTTGTCGCCGGTCCGCTGCCTGGCCGTGGTGAAGAAGCTCTCCGCCTCGGGCAGAAACAGCGCCAGGCGCGCCAGCAGGAACTCGTCGGCCGACAGGACGCGGCCCGAGGACAGCGGGGCGAACCCGTCCTCCCAGCAGTCGAGCTGGGTGGCACAGTGATTCATGAGTGCCGAGAAGCCCAGGTCGTTGCCGCCGATGGTGAAGGTGACCAGGTCGACCGAGGCGTCGAGCCGGCCGCCCTGGACGATGTGAGTCTCGCCGCGGGCGTTCTGCGGCACGGCGAGCAGGTTGGAGAGCACGGCGCCGGAGCAGGCCACGTACTCCAAGGTGACATTGCCGGAGATCCCGGGGATCTCGAAGCCGGAGGTCCCTAGCAGCGTCGGGTAGCCCAACATCGACTGGTGGCATCCTTGCGCCGGGCCCGGGACGTCGACAAACGGCGTGATGCCCTCGCCGGCCGAGTAGGAGTCGCCCATGGCGATAAAACGTGTCGTGGTCTCAGCCGTGAATGCACGCGAAGACGATGTCTGGGTGCCGTCGACGTACGCGACCGCGACCACGATCTCATGTGGGCCCGGCGAAAGGAACACCTCGGCGGCGAAGTTGCCCAGGGGATCAAGACTCGCCTCCACCGGGATGCCGCCGTCGAGGGCAACCGTCACCAAGGAAACCGACGAGGGGCCACCGGTGACGTCTGCCGTCAACCCGGCGGGGTCCGGCGCGAACACACACGTGGACCCGCCGGCTTGGGCGACACGATCGAGGGTTCCGTCCGGGGCACACCCGTCCGTGGCCGGCCCGACGGCAAAGGGACGCACCTCTACGCCGGCGGAGGCGACCCGCTCCAGCGTGGAGTCCGCCAGCGGCCCGTCGCCGTCGGTGAGCAGAAGAACCAGGCGGGCACCGGCCTTGTCGTCCAGCACATCGAGCGACGCCGACAGCGCCGCGTCGAAATTGGTGCCCGACCCGACCAGCCTCACCTCGAAGAGAGCGACCGAGGCCTGATCGAGGGAGCCGGCGACCTGCACGACGTCGGCGGTGCGATCCCGATCGTTGTCGTCGCGATCGTCGGTGGGCGCCACGAAGTCCTGTTGTCCGGCGTTGCCGCCCACGTCGGCCACGGTGGCTTCGCTGCCGAACGGAACCACGGCCACGTGCACTCGGTCCACCGACCCCGGAATGGCGGCAAGCGAGGTGTTGAGGGCGATGAGTGCGGCGATCTCGCAGTCGAGCACCTCACCCAGCTCCGAGTCCCCGTTGAGATCGTCCGCCGCGTCCACCGTGCCGGAGCCGTCGCAGTCGAATCCGGACAGGAACGTGCTGCCGCTGACGTCGACGGCGAAGACGACCCAGATGTCTTCGGCCGGTGCCGCGCCGATGTGCCCCCGCACCGTGTACAAGCCCTGATCGACGACCTCGTCCTGGGCGGGAGCGATGATCTCGGGAACGGCGGCCGATTCCGCAACTGCGGCACGGGTCACTACAGGAACAAGAACGAGCGTCAGAACGACGCTCCAGGTCACAAGTACTCCACGCATGTGCACCCCTATCTGGACGGCGTGGGCATCGTGCGAAAGGCGACAGCCGGGCACAAGGGGTTGACAAGGAGGCCCGCACTCCTCTATTCGGGAGCAGAACGCGACCCGCGGCACCGAAAGACCAACGGCAACCGACACTGCCCTTCTCCAAGCGACCCCGGGCTACGGGTACGGCCATGAGACTCCAAGAACAAACCAGGCAGGAAGTACCGAGGGGACATAAGAATCGGCCAGGGCGAGCCAGGCTCTGGCCAGATATGGGAAAATCGAGCGGACAATCATCAGCACGAATTGGGGATTGATGTTTCACCGGGCGTCGCGCTTCAAAGGCATCATCCTCGTGGTGCTGGCGCTTGCCCTTGCGGCGTGCGGCGGCACGGTAGACCCGGAGACCATCCAGGGCGCCTGGGTACTGGAGACGGCGGTTGTTGATGGTGAGCCGTACGAGCTTCCCTTCGAATATGCAGGGAGTGATGGTGTCCTCACCTCGGCGCGATTCGACGAGGACGGCGTCCTGTGGTTTGAGGGTCCCTGCAACGACGGCCGCGGCGACTACGAGTTCGACGGCCGGGTGTTGGTCCTGACTGATGTGATGCACTCGGCGGTGTACTGCGTCTACCCCGGCGGCACCATCGACGAAGAAGGGAACACCGAGTCACCGCTCATGGACGCCGAGGAGGTCATTCTCGCCTCCATCTGGGCTGGCGCGATCGACGTCACCTTCTCCGGAACCGACCCAGAGATCATGGAATGGACTCAGAATGGCACCGTGCTGACATTCCACAGAGAACCCGGCGACTGACCGATTCCCCGGCCTACGACAAGAACCCGGCTTCAGGCCGGGTCCGATGTCGTCTTCGTAGCGGGGGCAGGATTTGAACCTGCGACCTTCGGGTTATGAGCCCGAACCCGGGGTAGTCGCTGACCAGGACGTACGCGCGAAAGGCCTGGTCAGCGCCCGTTTCCGGCTCGTGTCAATTCGCGTTTCCAACCGTCCCATCGCACCATCTCGCGCGATAGAGGCGCGACGGAACAGGCTCGGCCGATTGGTGATGACGTCTTCTTCCAAAGATCCCACTGGAGGACTCCTTCGGTCTCTCAGGTTGTCTCAGCCTCCTCACAGGGCCCCTGAGTCACGATGTCCCCACGACGGCCCAAACCAGGGGTCGACCGAGCCAGGAGGTTCCTTGATGAAGACTGAGAAGAAACCCGCCAGGCGGATCTACACGCTCGCCGCAGCGATCGGCCTTGCTCTGGGCACGATGGGTGTCGCCGCGGCGGCCAGCGCCCCGGCCCAACCGGCCTCGACCGTCGCACCGGCCCAGCAGGAGTCGCCGGCGACGGCCCCCAACCAGGCCATGACGCCAGCCGATGAGAGAGGCGAGGTGGAAACGCCAGGCGACGAAACCGTCGACGGTGTCGACCACCAGTTCGAGGGCGAAGAGGTCGGCAACAACGGCGACGGAATCCCCGAAGCCAGCGAGGCCGACGAGGTGGAAGACAGCGAGGCCGAAGAGGTGGAAACGCCAGGCGACGAAACCGTCGACGGTGTCGACCACCAGTTCGAGGGCGAAGAGGTCGGCAACAACGGCGACGGAATCCCCGAAGCTGCGACCGACGGCTGATCGATTCGAGCCATCCCGCTACCGGTGGCGCCGGACCTACCTTGGGTCCGGCGCCACTACTGGCGTTAGGTGTCGGTCGACCTTCCGGGGTTCGGCTCGCCCGGCGTCAGTGTGGGCATGGTGACGGTGACCGATGCTCCCCCGAGATGGGGGTCATCGCCAACGGTGACCGTCCCGCCGTGGGCATCGACGATGCCGCGCACCACCGAGAGGCCGAGTCCGGTGCCACCTGACTGGCGGGATCTGCCCTCGTCGAGCCGGACGAACCTTTCGAAGATCCGTTCACGATCAGCCGGTGGTATGCCGGGTCCGTCATCGCTGATACGGACGGTTGCTTGATCATCGACAAGGCGGGATTCGACTCGGACTGTGGTGTGGGCGTGGTGTGTCGCGTTGTCGAGGAGATTCCGGACGACCTGCCCTATACGTCTCCGGTCACCGTACATGTGGACCGATTCGACCCGATCGCCGTTGAAGTTGATAGATGTTGTGGGTTCGCCGGCGATCTCATCGGCAACCACGTCGGCGACGTCGAACCATTCCCGGTGGAGTTGCAGTCCGTGTTCGTCACTTTGGGCGAGGGTCAGGAGGTCGTCGACGAGAGCGGCCAGGCGTCTGCTTTGACCGGCGACGTCCGCGGCGAGCTCCGCCACCGTAAAACCCTGTGGGTCGGCTTCCGCCAACTCGGCCATCGTAAACAGGGTGGCGACGGGGTTCTTCAGCTCGTGACTGGCGTCGGCGGTGAACTGACGCTGCCGAGCGGCCGACGTCTCGAGACGGTCGAGCATCCGGTTGAGTACCACGGCGAGGCGGCGGATCTCGTCGTCGGTGTCCGGCTCTGGAACCCTGCGGTGGAGGTCGCTGTAGGAGATGGTGTCGGCCTGCTGGGTCATGGCGTCCACTGGACGAAAGGCGCGGCGGGTGAGACGCGACACGGTCAAGGCGACGAGCACGGTAATCACCGGGACCCCCAATGCGACGAGCGGTACCAGCGTGCGGGTAGCACTGTCGACGGCCTCGAGGGAGGCGGCGGCGAGCACAACGGACGGCCGTCCCTCGATGCGCACTCCGGCAACGGCGACCAGGAACGGACCCTCGTCACCGTCGTCGCTCGGTGCCTCATCCTCGTTCTCGGCAGCGTCGAGCACCGGGACTTTTGTCGTCTGCGTGGCTCCGTCGGCGAGGGTTATGTCGACAATGGGTCGTTGGCCTTCGATGTCGGCGGTTGATGACATCACCACGCCGTCTCTGACGATCTGGACCGAGATGCCCCTGACCAGTGGCACCTGGGTGAAGGCGTCGCCTGTTGCGAGTTGTGTGGCAACGTCGGCGGCCCGAGCGGTAACCGACGTCTCGACCGACTGGTATAGGGCCGATCGGGTGGCGACGACGAGCAGTGCCCCTGAGACGGCAAGCACAGAGCCGACCACCGCGGTGGCGATCATCGTCGTGCGGCCACGAATGCCGGCTCGGTGGGTGAGGGACCGTCGTGTGCTCATCGGTCGGCTCGCAGCCGGTACCCGACGCCCCGGATCGTCTCGATCGAGGCCCGGTCGAATGGCTGGTCGATCTTGCGTCTCAGGTAGCCGATGTAGACCTCGACCACGTTGGGGTCGCCCTCGAAGTCCCAGTCCCACACGGCGTTGAGGATGTCGGTCTTGGAGACTGCTTCGCCTGGATGTCGCATCAGGTGCTCGAGCAGTGAGAACTCTTTGGCAGTCAGCATGATCTCGGCTCCGTCCCGTTCCACCGTGTGCGCTGCCGGGTCGAGGCGGAGATCGCCGACCTCCAGAACGGTAGGCCGGGCAGGTGCTCCCCGTCGTACCAGGGCGCGGATGCGAGCCAAGAGGACGACGAAGGAGAAGGGTTTGGTGAGGTAGTCGTCGGCACCGGAGTCGAGGGCTTCGGCGATGTCGAACGCGCCGTCCTTAGCGGTGAGCATCAGGATGGGAGTCCAGTTGGAATCCTCCCTCAGTACGGCGCACACCCGGTAGCCGTTGAGTTTGGGGAGCAGGATGTCGAGGATGATGACGTCGTAGGGCTGATTGCGGGCCAGCCACAGCCCTTCCTCGCCGTCCGCGGCGACGTCAACGGCGTGGCCGTCCGCCTCCAGGCCCCGCTTCAAGTATGCCGCCAGCTTGGTTTCGTCCTCGACGACCAGCAACCGCATGAGTCACCCGCTTCCTGTGCGTATCAGCGGTCTCTCAGACCAGAGTAGATACAGCTTGCTGAGAGCCGGCTGAGAGCGGGGCCTTGCGCCGCCCCGCTCGCGTGTCCGGTCTCGATCTTGGCCATGGCTCTGGCACCCAGTCGAAGGTCTCCTCGCCGCCGGCTTCTTTCTGGGCCGTCGCGGTCGAGGGAGCGGCGCCGTGCGCGCTCACTTCGACCGTCACGTTGAGGACGCTGAGTGACGTGGCGTCGAGGCTGATTCCGTTGACGGGGAAGTGGTCGGGGGCTCCGATGTCGTCAGAAATGGATGGTGCTGCTGCCACCGGCCGGGCTGGTGAAGGTTTCGGAAAGCTTCGCGTAGTAGCTCTCTGTGGTTCAGGCGGTGGCGTCGGTGAATGTGCCGTAGATCTCGACCCCGGTCATCTCGGTCGAGAACGTATTGGTAAGGGCGATCCCGAGGTGGTCGGCGACGGCGTTACCGGCGGCGTGGTCGGGGTAGTCGACGACGCGGTGCCGCCGCACGCAGACAGGGCAACGCCTGCGAGTAGCGCCGCGGCCACTTGGTAGCAGGGGGAGGATTTGAACCTACCACTCTGTGCCGGCCCGATGGGCCGGCACCTCGGAGCGAACGATTCCAGACCGAGAAGGGCTGGAACCGGAGCGACCGTCGCCGCAGGCGACCCTTCAAAATCACCACTCTGCGCCGATCCAAAGGATCGGCACCCTGGAGGCTGAACGTCGAGACCGAATGGGGCTCGAAGGGCGCTCGACCGTCGCCGCAGGCGACCCCGAAATCCTCCCCACAAAACGACAAGGACCCGGCTTCAGGCCGGGTCCGATGTCGTCTTCGTAGCGGGGGCAGGATTTGAACCTGCGACCTTCGGGTTATGAGCCCGACGAGCTACCAGACTGCTCCACCCCGCGTCGTCAAGAATCGAGTGTACTGCTGCCCCAGTTGAAGGCCAAGACCTCAGGAGCCGTCTGCGATGAGCGCCACGGCCTCCTCGATAAGGCGCTGCGCCTCGGCTATCTCATTGGCATAGGTGGCCAGGTCGCCGTCGCGTAGGGCGGCGTCGGCCCGAGCAAAGGCGTCGTTGGCCTGGTTGAGCAGGTCGAGCACCTGCGCATCCACCTCGGTAACCGTCGGCCCGCCGCCGGGTTCCTCACCGCCGTCGGGCTCCACCACCGCAGGCGCCTCGCCAAACACGTCGTTCAAGGCCTGCGCCAAGGTCTCCCGCATGACGATGTGACCCTCGAATGCCACCACCACCCTTCTGAACTCCGGCAGCTCGATACCGGACTCCAGGACCGCCCGCAGGTAGACGGGCTGCACGTAGAGGATCGACTCCTCGATGGGGACCACAAGCATGTTGCCCTGGACCACTTTCGAGCCCCCTTGACCCAGCAGGGTGAACTGCTCGGAGATCTCCGTGTTCTGGTTGATAAGAGCGCTCACCTGTGCCGGACCGTCCACATCCGACCCGCGCGGCATCTCGTAGCTGATCAGCTCCCCATACGCATCGGCGTCGCTCTTGGCCACGAGGAACGACACCATGATGTCCCGGTCGAGCGGAGTGAACGGCTGCAGCACCAAGTAGGAGATGTCGTCGTCGGTCGGCAGCCTCATAAGCAGGTAGTAGGGCACCATCGGATGACCGGTGTCGCTGCGGAACTCCTCCTCCGTCGTGGTCGAAGGATCGACCGCGATGGCCCAGTACTCGGTCCCGTTGTAGAAGACGCGGGGATCGGTGACGTGGTACCGCGTGAACATGTCCGACTGCACCCGGAACAGGTCCTCCGGGTAGCGCAGGTGCTCGAGCAGCCCTTGAGGCATCTCGTCCCTATCGGTGAAGAGGCCGGGGAAGATGCTGCGGTAGGCACGAAGCACCGGATCTTCCTCGTCCCAGACGTAGAAGGTGAGTGTGCCGTCGTAGGCATCGATCGTGGCCTTCACCGAGTTTCGGATGTAGTTGAAGTCGGAGGGCAGGCCTGCCTGGGTGGCGTTGAGCCGGCCCGTGTCCCCCGTCTCCGAGTACGGGTAGTGATTCGTGACCGTGTAAAGGTCCTGCACCCAAACCAGCCGGCCATCGAGGATCACCAGGTAGGGATCGGCGTCCGGGTAGAGGAACGGTGCCGCCTTGGTGACCCGGTCACGCAGGTTGCGCACCATCAGCACCCGGCTGTCGCCGGTGATCTGCCCCGAGATCAGCGTGTTGACGTCGGCGAAGCGCAGGGCGAAGGCGGCCCTGCGGAAGAAGCCGCCGATCTCCACACCACCAGAGCCGTCGTACCTGTGGTACTCGACGGTGTTCTCATCACCGGTCTCCAACGGGTGGTCGACTTCGCTCTCCTGGGTACCCACGATCTTGAACCGACCCGAATCGGCTGCCTCGCCGAAGTAGATGCGGGCCTGGTCGATCTCGAGAGGAGCCGGTACCGAATCGCTCAGGTTGATGTCCCGGACCAGATAGTCGGGCGAGCCCTCCGGGGTGACGCTGTTGGCAAGACTCACCACCGCGCCGTACCCGTGGGTGTAGACGAGGTGCTCGTTGACCCAGCCGGCGATCACCTCACTGGTGTCCTCGAGCTCCCGAGCGGAGAGCATGACCTGCGTCAGCTCACCGTCGATCACATAGCGATCAACATCGACATTCTCGAACTTGAAGAAGGGAAGCAACTGCTGCCGCTGCTGGTAGGTGGGCTTGAGCTCCGATGGATCCCACAGGCGGATGTTGCTGATGGTCCCAGGGTTGTCGGCCAGCTCCTGGGCGGTGAGATCCTCCGATGCCGCGAAATCGCGGATCTGCACATCGTCGATTCCCATAGCGACGCGGGTGAACTCGATCTGACGGGTGATGTAGGGCAACTCCTTGTTGATCTCATCGGGCTGCACCGAAAACCGCTGCACCAGCGCCGGCCAAGCCCACCCGAGCGCCAGAGAGGTGACGAACCACAGTCCCACGGCCGCTATGGGCAGGATCCACCCGCGGATGCGGATGTTCACGAGCAGGAGCAAGGCGGCGGCAATCGATATGAAGAAGAGCAGCTGCAAGGCGGGCAGGTGGGCCTTGAGATCGGTGTAGGACGCCCCGAAGACGGCGCCCCGCTCGCTGTAGAGCAGATCGAACCGATCGAGCCAGTACCCAACCGCCTTGAGCAGCGCAAGTGTGGCAAGAAGCACCGACAAATGGATCTTCACTCCCGAGGCAACCCTGATGCGGCCGCCCTGCATCCG
Source organism: uncultured Acidimicrobiia bacterium (assembly GCA_964633975.1). Lineage (GTDB taxonomy): Bacteria > Actinomycetota > Acidimicrobiia > Spongiisociales > UBA11373 > CAZWKX01. The sequence continues at coordinate 17,560 of CAZWKX010000003.1, read as the reverse complement.
GATGCCCCCGTTGAAGTAGTGCACCGCGGCCACGATGAGCGTCGTCATGAGCACCAACTGGAAGGCCCAGCCAAAAAGATCGCGGTAGAAGGGCACCTTGAACACGTAGAAGCCGATGTCCTTGCTGAACACGGGGTCGGCGACCCCGAAAGGCTCGGCATTGGCAAACAGCAGCCAGTGCTCCCACCATGCCCCGACCCCGATGCCGAGCAGCAGGCCGAACACGCCGGCCACGATCAGCCGGAGCTTCCACACCCTGGACTCCCGCCAGCGCTGAAAGCGCTCGATCACCTCGGCATCCGGCCCCCCGGCGGCCAACAGTTTCGGGGGCGAGAGGCGATCGGCCAGCCAGAGATTGCCCAGAAGCAGCCCAAAAGCCACGGCGACGCCGATGACCGCGAGCACGATTCCGGTGACCACGCGTGTGGTCCACACGCTCGAGAAGCCGAGCGAATCGAACCAGAGGTAGTCGGTCCAGAAGCTGGCCAGCCAGCGCAGGCTGAATAGGAGAACGACCAGCGCGATCAGGGAGAAGATGAGCACGCGCCGTCCGATGGACATGCGCCGCACCGGCACGGGAGTCGGCTCCGAGGGCCCTCGATCAATCATCGAGTAGCCATTCTAAGGAGTATCAGGCTCCGAACCCTCCGTCTCAGAGCCGAGGCACCACGGTGCAGGTGCAATCGAGATGCGCTGGAGGCGGTGCAGTGCCGGCCGGCGGATCCCCTCCCGGATCCCACGGCTCCCCACCAGCGGCCGGACACTCGTCACAGAGCCGGCCATGAACCAACCCCTCCACCAGTTCCACACCGCTGAGCGAAAGGCCGGCGAGCAGGCTGTCGTGGTAGGCGGCGTACGCCACCGTGCGAACCCAGCGTTCGGCCTCGTCCGAGCGCCAAGCACGAAACACGCGCGACAGAGTCGACGACGCCTCGACTGGACCGGTCCGGTCGGCTTCGGCAAGAGCGGCATCAAGCTGGGCGCAGAGGTCTTCGGCCATCAGCGCCGCCATCACCGAGGTGCGGGCGGTGATCACGGCGGAAGGACGAGCCTCGCCGCTGAGCTCACTCACCGCCTCGGCTCCAGCTTCGGCGGCGGCGCCGACCGCGCTCTCGAGGGCAGGGCCGAGCGCGCCGCCAACCGTGTCGACATCCGGATGCCAGGCTCCCGACACCCGCAGAGCGTCGAGCGCCTCGTTCTGCAGGTCGAGCAGAGAACGCTTCAGCTCCCGAAGAGCAGGATTCTGCACCGGCAGAAGGAGGCGCTCTCGCACTTCCAGTGGCTCGGCACGCGGCCCGCGTCTCTCGACCTGATCGGCGGAGGCAGTCGTGGCAACTGCACCTGCACCACCGGCCCCGCGCCGCTTGGTCTTGGTCAGCGTCTTCTCCCCGGCCGAACCTCCACGAAGCCGCGAGAAGAGAGCACCGACCGCGTCATCATCTCGCTCCCCTGCCGCCGCCTCCGGGGCCTCCTCGGGCACGGGCGCCTCAGGCTGCTCTTCCCCGACCGGCTCGGCTGCGACCTCCGCCTCGGCTGCCACCTCCGCCTCGGCAAGGGAGCGTTCTTCGGGCTCCGACACCGGCGGCGGCACCACCTCCTGCTCCCCCGTCTCGTGGAGCGCCTCCACTTCGGCGGCCAGCGCATCGCCGTACAAGCCGGGATCCGGCGTCTCCGGTGGACCCACTCCCAGGTGCCGCCGCTTCTTCGGCTCCTTCTGGATGATTCTCACGCCGGCCGGGGTACCCGATGCCTGAGTCTCGCCCGAGTCATCGGCGGCAGGCCCCGCCGTCTCCACGGACAGCTTACCGGTCGAATCCGCGGCCGAAGACAGAAGACTGTCGGCCATCGAATGCGCCTCCGACACCAAACGGTCCGCCTCAAAACGCGCCGTTCGCACGATGTCCTGCGCCTGGCGCCTCGCCGACTGCACCAGACGGTGCCCCTCCTGCTCCGCCTGGGCCCTGTCGACCAGCACATCAGCCTCGGTGCTCTCTACGATCGCCGCCGCCGTGGCCATGGCCTGATCGAGCAGGCCGGCAGCCGTCTCCCACGCGTCCTTGCGCAGATGGAACGCCTGCTGGTCCGCCTCGGCAACGACCCGCTCGGCCGAAGCCACCGCCTCGCCGAGACGCGCCACCGAGTCGACCCGAGCACGCGACCTGAGGCCTTCGGCCGTCTCCTGGGCATCGGCGAGGATACGGCCCACATCGGCGCCGACCGCCCCGAGATCGCGGGCCAGCCACTCCAGGCCACCCACCTTCTCGATCTCGGCGACCACCTTCTCGTGCTCGGCTTTCATGCGCGACCATGCCTCGGCGGCGGACTCGAGGAGCTTCTCGACCTCCTTCTTCTTGTAGCCGCGCCGAGCCGTCGGCAGGCCCTTAGCCGTCAGCCGCTCCGGGCTCAGGTCACCCTCGGACATCGCCCGCACCATACCGCCACGAGTGGCGGCTGCACGGGATCGTCGGCGCGGCCTAGTTCAAGGCGACGTTCGCCGGGACCGGCTCCAAAGAGTCGAGGAAGTCGAGGGCATCCTGCAGCGTGCCCACCGCCACCACCTCGATATCGTCGCCTGCGGCGGTGACGGCGTCCTCGTAGTTGGCCTCGGGGACGAGGACGTACTCGGCGCCGACCGATCGAGCCCCATAGACCTTCTGACGAACCCCGCCTATCGCACCGACGGACTCGTCAAAGCCGATGACACCCGTGCCGGCGACGATGTGGCCCTTGAGCATGTCCTCCTCGGTGAGCAGATCCATCAAGGTGAGGGCATACATCATGCCTGCCGAGGGCCCGCCGATCCCGCCGGCCTCGATCGTCACGTCTACCGGCAGATCCACGTCGACCACGTTCGCCTGGTATGCGACACCGACAAACGGCGCCCCCTCGAGCTCGGGGTGCACTCCCAGCGTGATCTCAACGCTCAGCGGCTCTCCGTTGCGGGTCCCGGCGAGGGTGATGGTGTCCCCGATCGGGTACTGCTGCACCGTGTTGAAGAACGCCTCGCCGTCGGCTACCTGGACACCCTCCACTTCCCGAATCACGTCACCCGGCTCGAGCACCCCTTCGGCAGGGCTCCCCTCGACTACGCCGGTGATGACGGCCCCGTCGACCACAAACCCGACGTCGTAGCCGAGCCGCTCCAAGGCCACATAGAGGGCGGTGTCGATGGATTCGTCCATCGCGATCCTGTTCTGCTGGCTCACCTGCTCCTCGGTGACTCCGGGAGGCCGCAAATCCTCACGGGGATAGAGGTCGACCCTGGCGTCGAACTGGGCTTCGACGAATTCGAAGACGTTCACCTCGCGCAGCCCAATCGTCAGCAGATAGAAGTCGCCGTTGGTCTCGTACACATCGGCATCGTGAATGGCAATGAGGTTCGCGACTTCCTCCACCGGACCCGGCGACATGGCGAAGAAGGGCATCTTGATGGGCCAGAGCACGGCAACGACGGCGCCGATGAAGATAAACACGGCAACGAGGACAAAAGGCCATCTCGGGGGCCGCCGTTGCGGCTCGGTGGTCTCCGGCAGATCGGTGAAGTGCATCGGACAGCGATGCTACCGGCGACAAGCCGGTATCCAGCTGCATCCGCTTCGTACACTTGCGATATGGGACGCATAGCCAAAACCATGAGCCTGGCCCGCGCCTCCTGGGAGGTACTGAAAGCTGACAAGGAGCTCATCGCCCTGCCGCTGATCTCCTTTCTGGTGACGCTGGTCGTGGCCGCATCCTTTGTGGTGCCCATCGTGTTGTCGGGCGACACGACGAACATCGAACAGCAATCGAAGACCACCCTTGCGGTGCTCGGGTTCGCCTTCTACCTTGCTGCAGCCTTCGTCACGATCTTCTTCAATGCAGCCCTGGTACACGCCGCTAATGAGCGCCTCGACGGCGGTGACCCAACAGTCGGCAGCGCGGTCACAGGTGCCCTGAGGCACATCAGCCGCATCTTCGTGTGGTCTCTGGTGTCGGCCACGGTCTCGATGATCCTGCGCTCGATACAGGAACGCTCCGGCTGGCTGGGCAGGATCGTTGCCGGGATCGCCGGCATCGCCTGGACCTTGGCGACCTTCCTCGTGCTGCCGGTGCTGGTCATCGAGGGCGTGGGCGTCGGCGAGGCGATCCGCCGATCGGGCAGCCTGTTCAAGAAGACATGGGGCGAGAACGTGGCCGCCCAGGTGGGCTTCGGCTTGCTGGGCTTCCTGCTCGTGCTACCCGCCATCCTCCTCACCGCAGGCGCTTTCGCCATCGGTCAGGTGACGGGTTTCGGTGTGCTCGCCCTGGCGGTGCTGTGGATACTCGTCGTGTCCCTGGTGCTGACCGCCCTCAGCGGGATCTTCCAGACGGCGCTGTACCGCTACGCGGTCGGTGCCGAGGGGACCGGATACTTCGACGAATCCGCCATGCGGCAGGCCTTCGCCGGCAAAGGTGGAGGCTCCTTCCGGTCTCCCCCGGGGTTCTCGGGCGGAGGGTTCTCGGGCGGAACCAGGCGCCAGAGCACAGACGACCACTGGGAAGCTCCCCCCGGTTCGTGGGGCGATCCGGCTGGTCCGTGGGACAAACCCGATGATCCGCCTCGGCCCGGCGACCCTTGGGAGGGTGCCAGGTAGCAGCCGGGACCGGGCTGAGGCCGACCGCCGCGTCTAGACGCGGCGGTCGGTGAGCCGCCATGCCGCGGGCAGCGCCAGGCCCGCCAGCACAATCTTGACGAGATCGCCGACGATGAACGGCACCAGGCCCAGACGCAGCGCCTCGGCGCCCGACAGGCCCAACGAAACGGCCAGCCACGGAACGCCAAAGGCGTATATGACAACGCTGCCCACGAAGAAGGCGGGAACGGCTGTGCGCACGGCACGATCCTGCTGCCGCTCGGCCAGGTATCCGACGACGGCGGCCGACACGATGAAGCCGACCAGGTAGCCGCCGGTGGCCCCGGTGACGACTTGCCATCCCCCGACTCCGCCACGAAAGAAAGGCAGCCCCAGAGCCCCGAGCATCAGGTACAGACTCTGGCTGGCCGCACCTGCACGCCAGCCCAGTGCGGCACCGCTGAGCAGCACGGCGAACGTCTGCCCCGTGATCGGCACCGGAGTGAACCACAGGGGTATCTCAATCCAGGCCGCGGCAGCGGTGAGCAGGGCAAAGCCCGTCACGAGACCGATGGTGGTGACCCGGGTCCGGGGCAGAAGCCGGGTGGAGATCACAGCAGGAACGGTCACGGCGGTACTCCTTGCCTCTGGCCCCGGGAGCCTAGCTGCAGTCCTCTACTCGTTGATCGGGACCGAGCAAGCCTCGTTGTACTCGTAGCTGCTCGCCGTCGGACCGGTGTAGGGCGAAGTCCTCTGCTTCAGGCCGTCCGGCTCGATGGCGTCGATCTCATGAATGATGATGTCCCGCTCCACAACATCGTTGGGGTCGCCGGCATACGAGCGCGCCGGCAGCATGCCCTCAAAATCGACAGATTCCACTTCCTCCACCGCCGCCAGAAGGCCACCATCGTCCCTGGTGACGTCCTGGTTCTCGATCGCTTGCTCCAACACGGCCTTCACCGCGTACTGTGAGATCCAACCTGCCGTGTACCCCGGGTTTGGATCCCGCCCGGCGGCTTCCGCCACTTCACGCATCGTGGCGTGGCCGGCACTGTCGTAGTTCCAGGCGCCCCAAGGCGTCGTGTTGTAGTAGTAGGCCTCGAAGATGGGAAGCAGCGCCTCCTGAGACAGCACCTCTGGGTGCCAGGAGGGCCCGGCACCGATGTACACGGCGGTCTGATGCCCGCCGGTGTAGGTGCCACCGATGATCTGCTCGGCCTCCTCAGGGCCGGTGGCGAGGAAGACGACGTCGGGCTCCGTGTCCACCAGGATCTCCACCACGGCGGTCACATCCCCTCCGGTGGCCACCGGCTCCTGCTGCAGGTCGGCGACCAGGTTCTCGCTGCCAAGCCCGTTCCTGGCTGCGGCGATGCGCACTCCGGCAGCGTAGTCGGCACCGTAGAGATCGGGATACGCCACGATCGCGTAGGTGAAATCGGGCCCCGCCACCTCACCGTCCTCACCTTCCTCACCGGGCAGCAGCTCGGTCGCCACGAAGTCGAACCCGGTCATGGCTTCCAGGCAGTAAGGCGCACCGACCTCGATGATGGCCCCGTCGTCGATCTCATCGAAACTCCAGCCCGACCATCGGGACATGGGAGCCGCCACCGTGTTGTCCTCCAGGTAGTCGGGCAGCGCGGCGAGCGTCTGCGAGGTTCCCAACGACTGCGCCAGCATGGCGATATTCGGGGCGATGGCGGCATAGCCGGCCACCTGATCCGCGTCGGTAAGGGCATCCGTCACCGTCGTCTCTTCGGTGATGGCGATGTCGAATCCGCCCAGGCCTCCCTCCTCGTTGATGGTGCGCCAGAAATCCTCCTGTGCCTGGGTGTACGGGATGGCGAGCCAGCGGAAGGGGCCATCACTCAGATCCGTGACGATGCCCAAGAAGATGCAGCCGTTCTCGGGGTTGTGGCCCTCGCCGGGACACGGTTCCATGGTGACGCCGACGTCGAAGAAGACCTCCGGGACCGCCCGCGTCGTCGTCGTGACCAGAAGCAGCGTCGTCGAGGTTTCGGCGGTGATGGTCGTGGCTCCTCCTGCTCCGTTGTCACTGCACGCTGCCGCGACGAATGCGATCAAGAGACCGCCGATCACGAGGCGGTATCGCCGTCGTCTCATGTCCCGATCCCTCCTGGAAGTCCCAATGGCAGCGTCAATGTAACCAGACGGAGCCGGAAGCGGGCAACATCCGGTCAACGATCATCAGGCTGCTCCGTGACCCACTCCGATCCACCCGGCCAGTGCTCCTTCTTCCAGATGGGCGCTTTGGCCTTCACCTCGTCGATGAGGAACCGGGCCGCGGCGAAGGCCTCGTCCCGATGCGGGGCGCTCACCGCCACCCCGACAGAGATCTCCCCAACCGGCACGCGGCCGAGGCGGTGCGCCAGCGCCGCCCGGCACAAAGGCCATGTGCGGCGGGCCTCATTCACCAGCTCGCCGATCTTCTCCTCGATGGTCTCGCTGTAAGCCTCATACTCGAGGTGAGTGACACCCTCACGACCCGGCGAATACTCACGCACCGTACCCAAGAACAAGCACGTGGCGCCAGATCTCGGGTGGGCAACGGCAGCGAGGAGAGGCGCGGCGCCGATGGGGGTCTCCGAGACCTCTATGAAGTCGTCACCAGCTTGAAGAGCCGGAACCATAGAATCCTCCACATGGCGGACACTACTCGGGACTCGGGTTCCGTTCCGGAATCCGCCGAGACACAACGTGCGGATGAGGCGGAACCGTCGCCGGACCCGTTTGCCGGCGGCGCGCCCGTTTCTCCGGCCGACACCGGCCGGCCGATCCGACGCGGCCGCTCCGTGGCAACAGCAACGGCCCCGAGAGGGCGTCGTTCGAGCGCCTGGCGCTTTGTGGCGGTCGGCGTGGTCTCTGGAGTGCTGGGTGCCGCTCTCACGGCAGGACTCGTCCTGTGGCTCGGCGACAACGAACGAGAGCCGTCAGCCAGAACGCTTGTCACCGTCACCACGCGGACGGACGCCCAGATCGTCCCCGCCGAGAACTCGGCGGCGGCGGCGGCGGCGCAGCAGGTGCTCCCGTCGATAGCCACCGTGGAGGTGTCTGCCACCGGCGGCGACGAGTTCTACGCCGACGGCTCCGGATCCGGCGTGGTCATCGATGAGTCCGGCTTGCTCGTCACCAACCAGCATGTCGTCGACGGCGCCATACAGGTGCGCGTGATCTTCGCCGACGGCCGCACCTACCCCGCCGAGATAGTCGGCGAGGACGCCCTCACCGACCTGGCGGTGCTGAGCATCGACGCCCACGACCTCGTCGCCATCGAGCTGGGCTCCACCGAGGCCATGTCGATCGGCGACACCGCCATAGCCGTGGGCAGCCCTCTGGGGCTCGGGGGCGGGCCTTCGGTGACCGTGGGTGTGGTGTCGGCGTTCAACCGCCGGGTGCAGACCGACATCGATTCCGAGTTGTTCGGCATGCTGCAGACCGATGCTCCCATCACCAGGGGCTCCAGCGGAGGGGCTCTCGTGGACAGCCAAGGCAGGCTCATCGGGATCACGTCGGCCATCGGAGTCAGCGACGTGGGAGCAGAAGGTCTCGGCTTCGCCATCCCGGTGGAGCTCGTCGTCCGCATCACCAATGACATCGTCGAGAACGGTGTGGCCAGCCATCCGTTCCTCGGCATCACCGGCACCACCCATTTTGAGTTGGCCGCAGACGGCGCCACCATCCCGGCCGGAGTCGAGGTAGCCGAGATTGTTCCCGGGAGCGCCGCCGAAGTCGCCGGCCTCGCCGTGGACGACATCCTCCTGGCCCTCGACGGAACCCCGCTGACCACAATGGAGCAGCTGGTCGTGCTCCTCCGCTTCTATCGCGTCGGCGACACCACCGAGCTGGAGATCATGCACTCGGGCCGTGTCTCGGTGCTCAGCGTCACCCTGCTGGATCGTCCGGAGGGAGTGTGACCGACAACATCTTCGATCGGCTTCGGGATCTCCTTCAGTCCAGCGGACCGGTCAACTGGCGGCTCGCCGCCGAGATCGCAGGCAGCATCGCCGGCGCCCCGGAGCCCGTAGAGCCTTGGGTGGCCGAGGAGTTCGAGGAGCTCACGAACACGGCCGCGATACGCGTCGCCGCGGCCTCCCCGCTCGAGCCCATCCCGGGACCGACAAGCTCGGTGGACCGCCGCACGTGGGCGTCCGAGAACGTGGAGGCCTTCTACTACCTGGCCGAGCCCTTGGCCGAGAAGATGTCGGTGGGACCCCAGGTTTCCGCCGATCCCGTGCTCCAGTCGCTGGGACCGGCCCTGCTGGGCATGCAGATGGGGAGCATGGCCGGAGCGATGAGCCAGCGCGTGCTGGGACAGTTCGATGTGGGTTTGCCGGTCGTCGGCGGCGAGATCTGCTACGTGGTGCCCAACGTGGACGCCTTCGCCGCCGACCACGGGCTCGACATACGCCAGACACGCCTGTGGCTCGCCCTCCACGAGGTCACACACCACGCGGAGCTCTCCGTCCCCTGGGTGACGGGACACATCGAAATCCTTGTCGCCGACTACGTCGCCAGTCTGCACCTGGACCCTGAAGGCCTCGACGAGCGCCTCGAGGCGTTGCAGGATCCATCGGAAGTGCAGCGCCTCCTCGAAGATCCCGCATCACTCAGCGGCCTGATCGCCGGCGACCTGAGCGCGAGCATCCTGGCGCGCCTCCAGGCGCTCATGGCCGTCATGGAGGGCTACGCGGAGTGGCTCGTCGACCGCGCCGCCCCCGGCCTTATCCCCGAGGCGCCGCGGCTGCGCGAAGCTATCGACCGACGCCGCGCCGAGCCCTCTCCGGGGGAACAGATGCTCCAGCGAATGCTCGGCCTCGACATCGAGCACCACCGCTACCGCCTCGGCACCACCTTCTGCAACGAAGTCGCCGACCGCTGGGGCGAGGACGCCCTGTCCCACCTCTGGGACGACGCGGAGACCCTGCCCACCCTGGTGGAACTCGGAGACGCGGTGGGCTGGGCGGCACGAGTCCTGATCTAGAGGAGGCTGAGCCTCCTCAGCATTCAGAGCTCAGAATCCAGACCGCGTGGAAGCTTGATACCGACTCTGGACTCTCCTCTTCTCCCCCATTTGGGTGAGACACGCATCCCTGAGAATCCCTCACCCGTGGTAGCCGGCGTTCACCCTTTCGGGTGGAGACAGGACGGCTTGTCTCTCATACGTTTGCCCAAGACCAACCCAACCACAACGGGGGAGAAGAACATGAGCGGACTCGGATTCACCGGACGACTAGCCACACGAGCATCACGACGGCCCTGGCTCACGCTGGGTATCTGGGTTGTCGTCCTGGTCGTGGCCTACTTCGGGGTCGGCAGGCTCGGCGATGTGGTCATCAACGACGGCGGCCTCACCATCGACACCGAGTCGAGCATCGCCGACGATCTCATCGAAGAGCGGCTCATCCAGCCTTCCACCGCAGACGGATCCGCCGCGGCAGGGGCTCAGGAGTTCGTCATCGTCGAATCGGCCGACCTCACTTTCGAGGACCCTGACTTCGCCGCCTATGTCGGGGGTCTCGCCGCCGAGCTGCGGGACACCAACACGGTTGTGGCTGTGACGTCGGCGCTGGACGGCGCGCCCGGGCTCATCTCAGAGGACGGTCACACCGCTCTACTCGTCACCACCCTCGCCGCAGGCGAAGAAGAGGACATGGCCGAGCCGGTTGTGGCAGTCGTAGAAGCCGCCGATCAGAACCCCGCCTATCGGGTGACCACGATCGGAGACGGCAGCGTCGGTGTCGAGTTCATGCAGCTGGCCGACGAGACCTTGGCCCGAGGTGAGATCTTCGGCGTCAGCATTGCCCTCATCGTGCTCGTGCTCGTGTTCGGTGCCGCCATCGCCGCAGGTATCCCGCTGGTGCTGGCAATGGCGTCGATCCTTCTCTCCTTGGCCCTCGCCGCCGTAGTGGGCAGCAGGTTCGACCTTTCGTTTTTTGTCATCAACATGATCACGATGATCGGACTGGCGGTCGGCATCGACTACACGCTGTTCATCGTGCAGCGCTTCCGTGAGGAGCGGGCGAAGGGCAACACCGTCGCCGACGCCGTCGTTCTCGCCGCCAATTCGGCGTCACGGGCGGTCTTCTTCTCCGGGTTGACGGTGGTGATCGCCCTAACCGGCCTGCTGATGCTGCCCGACATCATCATGCGCAGCCTCGGCATCGGCGCCATCCTCGCGGTGCTGGTTTCGTTGATGGCCGCGCTGACGCTGTTGCCGGCAGTGCTCCGCCTGCTCGGCGACAGAGTCAACTGGCTCAAGGTGCCCTTCGCCTCGCGCAGCCACTACCACGAGGGTGGGGGGCGCTTCTGGCACCGGATCACCCGAGTCGTCACCGCTCGTCCGGTGCTCTCGGTGATCCTCGCCGGCGGCATCCTGCTGACGACGGCGGTGCCGTTCCTGACCATGACGACCGGACAGAACTTCTTGGCGTCGCTGCCCGACGACAGCAACTCGCTGCACGCCTTCACGGTGCTCAACGACGAGTTCGACACCGGGGCGATCACCACACCGATCGTCGTCGAGGCATCCGACGTCTCAACCCCTGAGATCGAGGCCGCTGCATCCGAGCTCATCTCAACCCTCGCCGCAGACCCCATCTACGGCGACATCGAGATGTCGGCGGCGCCCAGCGGCAACCTCCTCTTGCTGGACGCGGTAACAAAGCTCGACCCGGCAAGCGCCGAGGCCCGAGCAGCGCTGACCCGGCTCCGCGACGACTCGATCCCCAACACGTTCGCCGGGACCGGCGCCGAGGTGTACGTCAGCGGCGACGCCGCCCGCATCGCCGACTACGCCACAGAGCTCGGAGTGCGGACCCCGTACATCCTGGCCTTCGTGCTGGCGTTGAGCTTCATCCTGCTCATGGTGGTGTTCCGCTCCATCGTGGTGCCGCTGAAGGCGATCATCATGAACCTGCTCTCTGTCGGCGCCGCCTACGGTCTCCTCGTGCTCGTCTTTCAGCACGGAGTCGGGGCCGGCCTGTTCGGCTTCAAGCAGGTGGACAACATCGAGGCCTGGCTACCGATGTTCCTGTTCGCCGTGCTCTTCGGGCTCTCGATGGACTACCACATCTTCCTGTTGAGCCGCATCCGGGAGCGCTACGACGCCACCGGCGACAACATCGGCTCCGTGGCCTTCGGCCTGGGATCAACCGGGGCCATCATCACCGGAGCGGCACTCATCATGGTGGCGGTGTTCGGCGGGTTCGCCGCCGGGGATCTCGTGATGTTCCAGCAGATGGGCTTCGGCCTCGGGGTCGCCATCATCCTCGACGCCACCCTCGTGCGCTCGGTGCTGGTGCCGGCAACGATGGCCCTGCTCGGGGACTGGAACTGGTACCTGCCGCGCTGGCTGCGCTGGCTTCCCAAGATCGACGTCGAGGGACGCAGGCCGGCCGTCGCCCCCTCCCCTCTCCCAGAGGAAGGAGCTGCGTAGAGAAGGATCGCCTCTGGGCCCCGCTTCCCACCGGCGGGGCCCGGAGGGTGATCAGAATGCGGAATGCAGAATCGACACGACGCGATTCTGAAATCTGAACTCTGAAATTCTCAGGCCCCTGCCCACCCTCCGGTCACCCTTCAGTCACCCCCTGCCAACCTGTACCCAACCCCTCTGACCGTCTCGATCCTCGGAGCTTCCGGGTCGATCTCGAGGCGCCGGCGCAGCCTACGGATGTGCTGGTCGAGGGTGCGCGTGTTGCCATGCCAGGCAAAGCCCCAGACCTCATCGAGCAGCTCCTCGCGAGGCACAACACGGCCGGGCCGTTCCATCAGCAGACGGAGCACCTCGAACTCCTTCTTGGGCAGATCCTGCTCCCCTGAGGGGAGACGCAGCTTCAGGCTTCCAACGTCCAGCTCCGCCTCGCCCACGACCAGCACCTCACCCGCGGCGGAACGGGCTGAGCGGCGATGGACGGCCCGAATCCGGGCCAAAAGCTCGCGCACCGAGTAAGGCTTGGTCAAATAGTCGTCGGCCCCCAACTCGAGCGCGGCCACGATGTCCGATTCACCGTCCTTGGCGCTCACAACGATGACCGGGACGTCGGATCGGCGCCGGATGGCTCGCAGCACGTCGAGGCCGGGGACCTCCGGAAGCATCAGGTCGAGCAGCACCACACCGGGCGGCCTCGCCTCGAACATCTCCATCCCCTTGCGTCCGTCGAGAGCCGCGTCAACCTGGAACCCCTCCGCCCCGAGAGCCACCTGCAGCACCTCGACGAAGGCCGGCTCATCTTCGATGATGAGTACCCTCATGGTCCCCTCCAGCAGGGCAAGACAACCCGGAACCGGCTCCCCTCCCCCGGAGCCGACTCCACGCTCACATCGCCGCCGTGGCTGAGTGCCACGTGCCGGACGATCGACAGACCGAGCCCGGTGCCACCCGTCTCCCTACTCCGAGCCCGGTCGACACGGTAGAACCGCTCGAAGATCCGATCGAGGTGCCCTTCCGCAATGCCTATGCCCTCGTCCTCCACCTCCACGACCACGTCGTCGCCTTCGACGCGAGCACGCACCCACACCCGCGGCGGCTCAGCCCTGCTGAGATCGCTGTACTTGATGGCGTTGTCAACGAGGTTCACGAGCAGGGAGCGGAGCCCCCGGTCATCGCCTGCGACCACGGCCTCGGCGGGCACATCCTCTACGAGGAGACGAACCCCGACAGCAGACGCCTGCTCCTCGGCCGAGGACATCACCTCGGCTATGACCGCACTCATCGAGACCGGCCGGCGCGTCAGGTGGCGCGTCTCCGCCTCCGACAGGTCGAGCATGTCGTCCAGCAACCGGGAGAGGCGTTCAGATTCGGTCCGAAGATGGCCGGCGAGCCTCGACACCGTCTGTGGGTCATCGACCTGGCCCGAGAGGGTCTCGGCCAGCACGACCAACGCGCCCAAAGGCGTCTTCAACTCATGGCTGACGTTGGCGACGAAGTCTCTGCGCATCGCCTCCACCCGATGCTGCTCGGTGACGTCCGTAACGTAGGCGACGGTGCCCGGACCTTCCTCGCCGCCGCCAAGCGGCACCGCCCTGAGTTGCAGAACCCGGCGCTGCGGCGTGTAGAGCTCGACTTCACGGGTGACCTCCGAGCCTCGCTCCTCCACCTCTTCGAGGACCTGCCGGATACGGACCTCGGCGACCGCCTCACCGTGCCGCGCCCCCAGATAGCGCGATGCGGCATCGTTGACCAGCAGGACCACCCCCCTGGAATCCACCGCGAGGATTCCGACATCCGCCGACTGCATGGCGGCGACCGCCTGCTCCTGCCGGCGGTCGGCCTGCGCAGCCGACGCTTGCACGCGCTCGACGGCTCTGAGCAGGGACACGGCCCGACCTTGCCTCCGATCCTCCGAGGCCACCCCCAGCATGTCCTGCGCGCCGTCCACCGCCCGGGAGATCCGCCTCAATTCAACGCCCAGCACGATGCCGGTGGCAAGGAGAACAAAACAGACCACGACCGCGAGAGCGAGCGCCAGGCCCATAGCACGGAGACTATAGGCGGAGCCCCATCCAGCATCCCGAGAGAGTTCACGTTGGCTTCACACGGCGGAGCCGCTGCCGTCAAGTGGCCTCCATAACGTTCTGGACGGCGAGCAGAGGATCTCATCCCGCCGTCCGCCTGAAACCAACCAAAAGGAATCACCACATGACTCGAAAGCTCTGGCAACCGGCAGCGGTGTTGCTGGTGCTGACGCTTCTGGCTGCCGCCTGCGGCGACGACTCCGGGACGACGGGGACCAGTGGAGCGTCCGCGGAGCTTTCAGGGAGCATCGACATCTCCGGCTCATCGACGGTGGAGCCCATCTCGGCCAGGAACGCGGAGAAGTTCGGGAACCTGCACCCGGGTGTGGCCATCACGGTGGAAGGACCGGGCACCGGTGACGGCGCCCAGCTCTTCTGCGCCGGCGACATCGATATCGGCGACGCGTCGCGGCCCTACAAGCGGTCCGAGCATGACACTTGCGCCGCCAACGGGATCGAGTTCGTCGAACTCGTCATCGGCATCGACGGGATAACCGTGCTGACCAGCACCGAGAACGACGCCTACACCTGTCTGGCCACTGCCGATCTCTACGCCCTGCTCGGTCCCGAATCCCAGGGCACGGAGCTGTGGTCGGACAACAACGAGCTGGCCGCAGAGATCGGCGCTCCCAACGCTCCCTACCCGGATGAGCGGCTCGACATCACCGCACCCGGCGAGGAATCCGGCACATTCGACACCTTCGTCGAGTTCCTGATCGACGGTGCAGCCGGTGGCGAGGACTACGCCGAGACCCGCGGCGCCGAGTCGGTGCGACCCGACTACGTGGCATCGGCCAACGACAACGTCATCATCGAGGGCGTCGCCGGCAGCCCCTACTCGCTGGGGTGGGTCGGCTACTCCTTCTACCTGGCCAACCAGGACCGGGTCAAGGCCCTGGCGATCGATGCCGGCGGCGGCTGCATCGCACCCGACGCCGCAACGATCGCCAGCGGCGAGTATCCGTTCTCCCGGCCCCTGTTCATCTACGTGAACCTGGAAGCTGCCGAGACCAAGCCCGAGGTCGCCGCCTTCGTCGACTTCTACCTCTCGGAAGCCGGCCTGGAGTCGATCGACGATGCCGGGTACATCCGCCTCGCCGACTACACCGACACGCTCGACGCCTGGCAGAACCGCTAGGGGGCAGTAGGGCCATGGGCAAGCGTGGGAGCCGGACACACCAGGATCTCTGGCTCCCACAACCGAAGAATCACAAGGCTCACAGCGGGAATAGTGTTCTTCCGACCCCACCCCGAACAGCCAGGACTATGCCATGACCAGCAAGCCGGCCCCCCCAGACCTGTCCGGCTCACGCCCCCGCCTGCGCCGTGAGCGGCGAGTGCATCGGCTCTTCTGGGCAGCCGCCCTCACCTCCATACTCATCAGCATCCTCATCATCGGATCACTCGTCGGCGAAGCCTGGAACTTCATCAGCACCGTGAACCTCAGCTCCCTCTGGACCGACGGCTGGTTTCCGCGCCGTGGCATGTTCGACCTCAAGACCGTTATCACCGGGACGCTCCTCATCGCCGGCGTCGCCATGATCGTTGCTACGCCGCTGGGCCTGGGAGCCGCCATCTACCTGTCCGAGTATGCGAACCCCCGGGCTCGGAGGCTGCTCAAGCCGATCATCGAGGTGCTCGCCGGCATCCCCAGCGTCGTGCTCGGATACTTCGCCCTCACCTGGATCAGCCCCAACATCGTGCAAAAGATCAGCAATGCCGGCGTGTTCAGTATGGCGGCGGCCGGGATCGGGGTCGGCATCCTCACCGTTCCACTGGTGGCCTCGGTCTCCGAGGACGCCATGCGCGCCGTGCCCCACGCGTTACGCGAGGCTTCCTACGCTCTAGGGGCCAAGAAACACGCGACGGTCACGAGAGTCGTCTTTCCCGCCGCCATCTCGGGGATCGCCGCCTCCCTCATACTCGGAGTCTCCAGAGCCATCGGCGAGACGATGGTGGTGGCGATGGCGGCGGGTGCGGTCGGCGGCTCACTGTTCGAGTGGAACATCTTCGAGCCCGGGCAAACGATGACGGCGGCGATGACCTCGGTCGCCATCGGATCAGACCAGGTCGCCGGCGCCGGCAACGCCTTCCAGAGCATGTACTTCCTGGGTCTGCTGCTGTTCCTGATGACCCTGACTCTGAACCTGGCCAGCGACCGTTTCGTCCGCCGGGTCAGGGAGAAGTACTGATGGTGTCGCGCACGAAGACGCCTTCCGCCACAGATGTCGTGCAGCAGACGCTCAGAGGACGCCGCTACGACTTGAGAGCTGCCGCATTCCCGACCGCGCTACTGGCGACGCTCTTGATATCCCTGCTGTTCCTGGCCGTGCTGCTCATCGACATCATCACCGATGCCTGGAGCGTCCTCAGCACCCGAGGCCTCGATTTCGTCAGCAGCCCGCTGTCACTGTCGGCGGAATCGGCCGGGGTATGGCAGGGCATCGTCGGATCCTTGATGCTTGCCATCGTGGTTGCACTGTTCTCGTTCCCCATCGGCATCGGAGCCGCCATCTACCTGGAGGAGTACGCACCGGACAACCGCTTCACCCGTTTCATCAACACCAACATCCGCAATCTCGCCGGCGTGCCTTCGATCGTCTACGGGCTACTGGGTTTCACCATCTTCGTGGGGTTGATGAAGCTGGTAGGGCTCGAGGGCGGGCACGCCGGCAAGAATGTCATAGCCGGAGGGCTCACCCTGGCCTCCCTGGTGCTGCCCATCGTCATCATCACCACAGCCGAGGCGCTGCGCGCCGTGCCCGACAGCATTCGGGAGGCAGGCTTTGCGGTCGGGGCGACGCGTTGGGAGGTGATCCGCCATCACATCATCCCCTCGGCGGCCCCGGGCATCCTCACCGGCACGGTGCTCACGCTGGCACGGGCCTTCGGCGAGACGGCGCCTCTGCTGCTCGTCGGCGCCGCCACCGGCTTCTTCTCCACCGGCAACGCCGGCTTCCTCCAGAAGCTGACCGGGGCCTACACGGCCCTGCCGGTGACGATCTTCTCCTGGTCACGCCAGCCCGGTGCCGATTTCAGGGCGCTCACCGCGGCGGCCATCGTGGTGCTGCTCGCCGTCCTGCTGACGGCCAACGCCACCGCCATCATCCTCAGGAACAGGTTCGAACGGAAGTGGTGACATGCAGGGAGAGAGGGAGAGTATGGGGGACGAGCACCTGACCGAAGCAAGCGACCCCGCCGACGAGGCCTCCACAAAGAGCCACCATGCCGTTTCGGTCTCGGTCGGCGCCGCGGCCGAATCGAGGCAGCGGGCATCGGGGGACGCCGAGGATCAGGACATCGTCTTCGACATCGAGCACCTGAACGTCTACTACGGGGATTTCCTCGCCGTGTCGGATGCCTCCCTCCAGATTCGTGAGAACGAGATCACAGCGCTGATCGGCCCGTCCGGCTGCGGCAAGACCACGGTGCTGCGC
>CAZWKX010000002.1:0-109421 GCA_964633975.1 uncultured Acidimicrobiia bacterium | reverse complement strand
CGACCGAATAGGGCCGCCGGCGAACCGCCTCGGTCAGCTGGCCGCCTTCGTCGTAGCCGACATATCCGGGAGGGGCCCCGATGAGGCGGCTCACCGAGTGCTTCTCCATGTACTCGGACATGTCGATGCGGACCATGGCCCGCTCGTCGTCGAAGAGGAACTCTGCGAGGGCTCGCGCCAGTTCGGTCTTGCCCACGCCGGTGGGGCCGAGGAAGATGAACGAGCCTATGGGACGGCTGGGATCGGCCAGACCGGCCCGGGATCGGCGGATGGCGTTGGAGACTGCGGCGACGGCATCGTCCTGGCCGACCACCCTGCGGTGAAGGTGCTCCTCGAGATGCACCAGCTTCTCCAGTTCGGCTTCCATGAGCCGGGAAACGGGAATGCCGGTCCAGCGGCTCACCACCTCGGCGATGTCTTCCTCGCTGACCTCCTCCTTCAGCATCGTCATCTCGGCCTGGAGCTTCTCCAGGGCGTGCTGGCGTGCTTTGAGGCGCTCATCGAGCTGGCGGAGCGTGCCGTAGCGGAGCTCGGCGGCGCGTTCCAGGTCTCCGTCCCGTTCGGCCCGTTCTGCCTCGGCTCGAGCGTCCTCGATCTCCTGCTTGGTGGAGCGGAGGTTGGTGATGGCCTCCTTTTCGAGAGTCCAGTGTGCAACCAGGCGATCGACCTCCTCTCCCACATCGGCGAGCTCGGCCTCGAGGGCGGCGAGGCGTTTCTTCGACGCTTTGTCGGTCTCCTTGGCCAGTGCGGCCTTTTCGATCTCGAGCTGGCGGCGGCGGCGCTCGAGCTCGTCGATCTCTTCGGGCATGGAGTCGATCTCGATGCGGAGCCGGCTTCCCGCCTCGTCTACGAGATCGATTGCCTTGTCCGGCAGGTAGCGGCCGCTTACGTAGCGGTCGGAGAGGACGGCGGCGGCGATGAGGGCGGCATCGGTGATACGGACGCCGTGGTGGACCTCGTAGCGCTCCTTGAGGCCGCGCAGGATTCCGATGGTGTCCTCCACGGACGGGGGTTCGACGAACACCGGCTGGAAGCGGCGCTCCAGAGCGGCGTCCTTCTCGACGTGGGTTCGGTACTCGTCGAGTGTGGTGGCGCCGATCATGCGCAGGTCGCCGCGGGCCAGCATGGGCTTCAGCATGTTCGAGGCGTCCATGGCGCCCTCTGCAGCCCCGGCGCCGACGATGGTGTGCATCTCGTCGACAAAGGTGATCACCGAGCCTTGGGCGGCCTTGATCTCGTTGAGCACGGCCTTGAGGCGCTCCTCGAACTCACCGCGGTACTTGGCACCGGCCACCATGGCGCTGAGGTCGAGGGCGACGATGCGCTTGGACTTGAGGCCCTCGGGCACGTCGCCGCCGACGATACGGCCGGCCAGTCCTTCGACGATGGCGGTCTTGCCCACACCGGGCTCGCCGATGAGCACGGGGTTGTTCTTCGTGCGCCGGGACAGGACCTGGATGACCCGGCGGATCTCGTCGTCGCGGCCGATGACGGGATCGAGCTTGCCGCGGCGGGCCTCATCCACAAGGTCGCGGCCGTACTGTTCGAGGGCGTTGAAGGTGGATTCCGGGTCCTGGCTGGTAACCCGGGCCGAACCCCGAAGTGAGGCGAGCGCATCGAGCATGGTCTCCCGCGAGATGCCGAAGGACCGCAGGGCCTCCCCGGCAGCGGAGTCGTCGGCGGCCATGGCCAGGAGGAGGTGCTCGACCGATACGTAGTCGTCCTTCATCGAAACGCGCTCGGAGTCGGCCTTCTCGAGCGCGGCGATGAGTTCGGGTGAGAATCCGGTCTCGGTGTCGCCGAACACACGGGGGGTCTTCTCCGCGGTCTCCTCCAGGCGCCGGCGGAGGGCCGATGGATCAGCGTCGAGACGGGAGAGGAGGGGATACACGATGCCGTCGCTCTGCGCGAGCAGGGCCAAGAGCAGGTGTTCGGGCCGGGCCGCCTGGTGATGGCGCCGTTCGGCCTCGGTGCGTGCGCCCAACACCGCCTGTTGGGCCTTGTGCGTGAATGTGTTCAGGTCCATGGTATCCCTCGACCGGTTCAACTCCGATCTTATACGAAATGTTCCTAAAAATCTAAGCTGGTCAGTATCAAATACAGGATGGAGACTCGTCGGGCGTGTTCCAGCCGCGCCGCGTGGGAAGCAGGTGGTCGCGGTGCGACGCCGGGGATGCAGGTGCCGATCAGGCTCGCACCGCCCGGGTCTCGGCCCAGGCGCGCAGCCGTTGTACGTCCTCGGCGCGAGCCGCCGACAGCGGCACGATGGCCCCGGCTTCGGCGAGAAGCTCCTCGGTGGTCAGGTCCATCTCGGCGGCGAAGGCCCGGTACAGGGCGCCGACGATGACCGACTCGATCTCGGCGCCGGAGAAGCCGTCGGTGGCCTCGGTGAGTTTGTTGAGATCGAAATCGGCCGGCTCATGACCCCGCGCCGCCAGCTGGATCTCGAGTATCGATCGTCGCGCCTCCGGATCGGGGAGATCGACGAAGAAGATCTCGTCGAAGCGGCCCTTACGGAGGAACTCGGGAGGAAGGGCGGCGACGTCGTTGGCGGTGGCGACGATGAAGAGGCCGTCGGGCCTGTCCTGCATCCAGCGGAGGAACGTGCCCAGCAGGCGAGAGCTGACACCGCCGTCGGCGTCGCCGCCTGTGGCAAAACCCTTCTCGATCTCGTCTATCCAGAGCACGGCGGGTGCCAGGGCGTCGGCGGTGTGCAGGGCGGACTCGAGGCGCTGCTCCGACTCTCCGACGTACTTGCGGTAGACGCGGGCTGGGTCCAGAAGAAGCAGGGGTCGGCCCCAGGTTGCGGCGAGCGTCTTGGCGACCAGCGACTTGCCGCAGCCGGGTACGCCGGTGAGGAGCATCCCGCGCGGCGGGTCGATACCCATGGTGCGAGCCCGGCTGGAGCCGATGGCACGGCCCCGCACGGCCAGCCAGCCCTTGAGGCCGTCGAGCCCGCCCACCTGGTCCAGCGTCCCGGTCTCGCTCTCGACGAGCTCGAGGACCCCGTCTGTGTTGAGCAGCTCGACCTTGGCTGCTCGTATCCATGGGACGTCGGCGGCGGTGAGCCCTCCGTCGCGGAGCACGGCGCGCTGGAGAAGGCGTTCCGCGTCGGGAAGGGTGAGCCCTTGCAGGGCTTCGACGAGATCCTCTTCTGTGACGGCATCGATGCTGAAGCCGCGAGCCGAGAGGTCGTCGAGCGTGCGTCGTATGAGCCCGGCGATCTCGTCCTGCCCGGGCGGGCGGAGAGTCCAGGGTACGGCCATTCCTTTGAGCTCGGCGGGCACGTCGAGGCTGGGGGCGGTGAGAACGATGGTTTGGCCCGGCTCGGCACGCTGGGCGGTGTCCTTGACGGCACGCAGCACGATGGGGTCGGTCAGGTGCTGAGTGATGTCGAGGAACACGAAGATGCCGGGCGCCGTGAGATCTGAGATGAAGGCAAGGGCGCGTTTGGGGTCGGCGGTCCGGTACTGCGCCGGCATGCCGCGCCGGGCCAGGCCGCGCGCCGCCGACCACGTCCAGACCGGGAAGTCGTCTTGCTCGGCGACCCGGCAGAGCAGGTTGAGGAACCGCTGCTCGTCGTCGGCCTGGACGACCAGCAGCGGATACTGCGACCGGATGAGGACGCGTAGGTCCGCCGTCGTGTCCACGTCCCAAGCATCGGTCGGCGTCCGGGTCGGACTGAGAGGTATGGAGAGTCCAGAGTTCAGAATTCAGATCGCGACGGACCGATTCTGGACTCTGAAATCTGGATTCTTGGCCTTCGCCACGGATTCCGGACGCGTTCGCGTTCGGCCGACCCCTTGTAGGCTTCTGGGCGGCGCAAGATGACAGGAGCACCGACATGCCGGGATTCGTCAAGGACATAAAGGATTTCATCGCCAGGGGCAATCTCGTTGAGTTTGCCGTCGGCCTTCTGCTGACCTTGGTTCTGTGGCCGGTGGTGGATGCACTGGTCGACGGCCTGATCATGCCGCTCATCGCGGCGATCTTTTCCCAGCCCAGCTTCGACGGGCTCAGTTTCACGATCGGCGACGCGCACTTCTGGTACGGAGCTGCCATCTCGCCGTTGGTGACGCTTGCGGCGGTTGCCGTCGCGGTCTACTTCGGAGTGGTGAGGCCGTTCAACCTGTGGGACACGCCGGAGAAGGCCGAGGACAAGGATGAGGCCACATCCTTGCTGCGTCAGATTCGGGATTCGCTGAGGCGCTGAGGTGCCTTGGGTTTCGATGGGTCGTGATCAACGGATCCGGGCCCTTCGGGCTCCGGTTGCACAGACCGCGGACTACTCCTCGAGCAGGTCGTCCAGGCCGGGTCGGGGCAAATCGGGCAAATGACGGCGCACCCGGGCATAGGCGACGCGGGGCGTGGACCCTGCACGGTGCCGTTGTTCGGATTCGCCGAGCAGACGGCGCAGGCGTGAAACCTGTTTCTGGAGACGGGTGATCTCCTCACGCATCTCGAGGATCTTGCGCACACCCTCCAGATTGACGCCCTCGGTGGTGAGCTCCTGAATTATGCCCAGGCGCTCCAGGTCCTCTTCGGAGTAGCGCCGGGTCCCACCCGGGGTGCGGAAGGGGCTGAGCAGCCCGCGCCGCTCATAGATGCGAAGCGTCTGCGGATGCACGCCGGCGAGCTCGGCGGCCACCGAGATGATGTAGACGGCGTCACTGGAGTCCTTGGACATGCTTCATACTCCCAGATGGGTTCGTGGGTTCTTGTCGCTTTCGAGGCGGTGCAGCTGCTCGAGCAGAGAGCGGGCCTCGGGTGAGAGTTCGTCAGGCACGACGACCGATACGGTGACCAGGAGGTCTCCCCGGCCTTTTCCGGTCTCTATGCCGCGCCCGGATACCCGCAAGGTGCGGCCGGAGGCCGTGCCGGGGGGCACTCGCAGGGTCACCTTGCCGTCGAGCGTGGGCACCGAGATGTCGGCGCCGAGGGCGGCCTCGGTGTAGGAGACGGGCACGGTGACCTTGAGGTCATTCCCCGAGCGTTGGAACACCGGGTGCGTGGCCACGTGGACTCGCACGAAGAGGTCGCCGGCCGGCCCTCCGGCGGCGCCTGGTGCTCCCTTGCCGCGTAGGCGGATGCGCGACCCGTCGCTCACCCCTGGAGGGACCTTGACGGTGATCTTGCGGCCACCCTGGCCGCCGTCGATGGAGTGGGTCACCCCTTGGATGGCCTCGTGGAAGGTGAGGCTGATGTCGGTCTCCAGGTCGCTGCCCCGCCTGGGGGCGCGACGATGATGTTGCTCGCCGGCGAAGCCGAAGAGATCTCCGAGTCCGCCGAAGAGACCGCCGCCGAAGAGGTCGCCGAGATTGCCTAGATCGTCGATCCGCACGTACTGGGCGCCGCCGGCGGGCCCGCCCACGAAGGTGCCCTTGGCGAACATCTCGCGGGCCTGGTCGTATTGGTCGCGCTCGTTGCTGAGGGCGGCGTAGGCCTCCGAGATCTCCTTGAATCGGTCCTCGGCGGCCGGGTTCCCGGGGTTGTTGTCGGGGTGGTGTTGCTTGGCGAGACGGCGGTAGGCGCGAGTGATGTCCTGATCGGAGGCGTCGCGCTTCAACCCGAGGACTTCGTAGTAGTCCTTCTCGAGCCACTCCCTCTTCACGGCCCTGCGTCACTTTGTTCTGCAGGAGTCTCGTTGGGCGTTGCCACGGTCACCATGGCGGCGCGAAGCACTCGTCCGTTGAGGGTGTACCCGGCTCGCAGCTCCTCGGTCACCACCAGATCGCCGTCGCCTCCGCCGGCCACAGCCTCGTGCACCTCGGGATCGAACGGCTCGCCGAGAGTGGGGATGCGCTGCAGGCCCTCTTTGGAGAGAGTCTCCGTCATGAGGTGGAAGGTGCTGCGGACTCCTGCGAGGATTTGCGCCTCGCCCGGGTTCTGGGCTTCGTGGGCGAATGCGTGGTCGAACGAGTCGAGGACGGGCAGGAGAGCCTCGATCAGCCGCTGTGATGAGCGGGTCACGATCTCTTCACGCTCACGTTCCATGCGCTTGCGGTAGTTCTCGTACTCGGCGGCGACGCGTTGCAGATCGTCGAGGTAGTCGTCGGCGGATTGGCGTGCGGTGGCGAGAGCGTCGAGGAGAACTCCGACGGCTTCCTCGTGGTCGTCGGGGAGATCTATGCCGACGGCGTTGGCCAGCTCCAGAGCGCCTTCGGCTGGGGGAAGTTCGGTGGCGGGGTCTTCGGCGCTCAAGATTCCTCACCCTCTTCGACGATCTCGGCCTCGACGATGTCATCCCCTTCGGACGAGGAGGCGGCGGCCGGCTGGGAGGCCTCGTAGATGCGCTGGCCGAGGACCTGGGAGGTGGCCAGGAGGGCGTCGGTGGCGCTGCGAAGATCAGAAGCCGAGCTGTCGGTGTCCTTGAGCATCTTGCGCAGCTCCTCCAGCTTTGCCTCGATCTGTGACCTCTCGTCGCTGCTGATCTTGTCGCCGTGCTCGCCGAGCATCTTTTCGGTCTGGTAGGCGACGTGATCGGCCTGATTGCGCGCCTCGGCCGTCTCGCGCCGCGTCTGGTCCTCGTTGGCGTGAGCTTCGGCGTCCTTGATCATGCGGTCGATATCGTCCCGAGGCAGTGCCGTTCCGCCGGTGATGGTGATCTGCTGCTCCTTGCCGGTGCCCAGATCCTTTGCCGACACCGACACGATGCCGTTGGCGTCGATGTCGAAGGTGACCTCGATCTGCGGCACGCCGCGGGGCGCCGGGGGGATGCCGGTCAGGTTGAACCGGCCCAGCGACTTGTTGTCGGTGGCCATCTGGCGCTCGCCTTGGAGCGCATGAACCTCGACCTCGGGCTGGGCGTCGGCGGCCGTGGTGAAGATCTCCGAGCGGCGGGTCGGGATCGTCGTGTTGCGCTCGATCATCTTGGTGAACACGCCGCCCAAGGTCTCGATGCCGAGGGTGAGCGGGGTGACGTCGAGGAGCAGTATGTCCTTGACCTGGCCCTTGAGCACGCCCGCCTGGAGGGCGGCGCCGGCGGCAACCACCTCATCGGGATTGACGCCTTTGTGTGGCTCCTTGCCCGTCATCTCCTTCACCAGCTCCTGGACGGTGGGCATGCGGGTGGAGCCGCCGACGAGGATGACGTGGTCGATGTCCGACACGTCGATGCCGGCGTCCTTGATGGCCTGGTGGAACGGCGCCACGGTCTTCTCGACGAGGTCCTCCGTCATCTTCTGAAACTCGGAGCGAGTCAGGCTCTTGAGCAGATGAAGCGGGCCCTCGGCGGTGGCGGTGACGAAGGGCAAGTTGATCTCGGTCTCGGTCACCGACGACAGCTCGATCTTCGCCTTTTCAGCGGCATCCTTGAGACGCTGCTCGGCCATGGGGTCGGTCGAGAGGTCGACACCGTGCTCGTTCTTGAATTCCTTGACGAGCCATTCGATGATGCGTTGGTCCCAATCGTCGCCGCCGAGCTGGGTGTTGCCGCTCGTGGACTTGACCTCGAAGACGCCTTCGCCGATCTCGAGCACGGAGACGTCGAACGTGCCGCCGCCGAGGTCGAATACGAGGATGGTCTGGTCCTGGCCTTCCTTGTCCATGCCGTAGGCGAGCGACGCTGCCGTGGGCTCGTTGATGATGCGGAGGACTTCGAGGCCGGCGATCTCCCCGGCCTCCTTGGTCGCCTGGCGCTGGGCGTCGCCGAAGTAGGCGGGCACCGTGATCACGGCCTGGGTGACCTCGGTGCCGAGATATGCCTCGGCGTCCCGCTTCAGCTTCATGAGGATTCGGGCGCTGATCTCCTGAGGCGTGTAGTTCTTGTCGGCGATCTTGACCGACCAGTCGGTCCCCATATGGCGCTTGACGGAGCGGACGGTGCGCCCGGGGTTGGTGATGGCCTGCCGCTTGGCCACTTCTCCTACGAGCACCTCGCCGGTCTTGGCGAAAGCCACGACTGAAGGCGTCGTGCGGTTGCCTTCGGTATTGGTGATGATGGTCGGCTCACCACCTTCGTACACGGCGGCGACGCTGTTCGTCGTGCCCAGGTCGATGCCTATTGCTCGGGACATGAGTCTCCTCAGTTGTGCCACGCTGCTCGGCGCGGCAGAGTTGTCCACTTCCTTAGCGTATCCACAGTTTATAACTTGAGTCAGGTCTTATCAATTCCCGACATTTGCCCGACCGACGGCCAGCAAGTGTGGACTGACGCCGAGGATGGATGGTTAGCGTTTCAGGCGAGCGAGCAGATCGAGGAGCACCCGGCGCCTTGCCGGGTCGGCTCAGCGTTCCTCCAGGTCTGGAGAGGCCCAGGAGATCCCTTCGACGGAGAGCACCTCGACGTCGGTGAACCCGGCCTGGCCAACCTCGTTGCACAGTTCGTCGGGGTGGTGGAAGAAGGCGGTGGTGAAATGGCGGAGATCATCGGTGGGATTGTGGTGCCGGCCGTCGGTGAGGTCGCGATCCACTATCTCACGAAACCGGGGATCGTCGATGAATCCGGAGTGGAGGCCGTCGAGCGCCGAAGCATACCGAGCAATGGCGGCGGCGAACACGACGCCTCCGAGATCGAGTACACGAAGGGCTTTTTTGAGGACGAGGATCCGGTCTGAGTGCTCAATGATGTGGTAGAGAGGCCCCATGACGAGGACCGCCGCAAAGGAGGCCTCGGCGAAATCGAAGTGGCGGGCGTCGCCAATGGTCGCCGAGGCCAAGGGAGTGGCCTCGGCGGTGGCGGATAGAGCCTGCTCGATGTGCCGGGGCACGGGATCCACGAGGTGGACGTCGTATCCGGCGGCGGCGAGTCAATGAGAGTATGCGCCAGGTCCTCCACCCACATCCAGAATGTGCGCCGGCGGCGGTGGCAGATGACGACGCATGATCTGGTGGTGCCGCTCCTGCTCGATCGAGCCGAGGGCGCTGTCGGGGCGGCTTTTCTCGTCGAAGGCGTCGTAGTGATCGATGATCTCGGAATCGCCCGCGGGCTCGTCGCTCATGGCACCAGCCTATGCGCCAGCTGCACACCCTCGGCCGACACCGGCACATTCATGAGGCGGCTCGCCGTGGCCGCAAAGGCCTCGGGGTGACCTGTCGTCAGGTAGCTGGACACTGACGACCCATGGTGTGATGACGCCATTCGGGCGGCCTGGCGCGCCACGGCCGGGGCCGGATCGATGACGGTCACGTCAGGGAAGTCGGCGCTGATTCCGTCGGCGAGAAAGGCGTAGTGGGTGCAGCCCAGCACAACCGTGTCGGCACCGGCCGCGACGAGGGCAGCCACGTGTCCAGCGGCCTCGCCTCGGGCGGTCTCGAGATCCCCGTTCTCCACGAGCTGCGCCAAGCCGGGACAGGGACGCGGGATCACGGTGACGCCGGTGGCGAATCGATCTACGAGGCTGTCGAAGACGGCGGCCTGGAACGTGGCTGGCGTGGCCAGCACACCGACGACGCCTGAGCTGGTCACGGATGCGGCCGGCTTCACCGCCGGTTCCATGCCCACGATCGGCAGGCCCGGGTGCCGGCTTCGAAGGTGATCCAGAGCGGCTGCGGAAGCCGTGTTGCAGGCCACGACCACCTCGTTCGCGCCGATGGCCACGAGGTGAGCGGTCACATCGGCGGCGCGCCGGCGCACCTCGTCGAGGCAACGGTCGCCGTAGGGGGCGGCGGCCTGGTCGGCCAGGTAGACGAGATCCGCCTCAGGAAGGAGAAGGCGGATGTTGGTGAGCACGGAGAGCCCGCCCACCCCGGAGTCGAAGATGCCGATCATCGTCTGGCCTCGACTACCTAGAGGTGTTCAGCCGGCGAAGGGTGCATGACGAACGGTCAGGCTACTCGGTGGGAGTGGATGCGTGGTGTCCCGGTGCAGGCTGACCGGGCGGGGCATCTAACCTGCACTTGTGGCGCTTTGGCCCTTCGAACCGCCGGTGACGCCGATGGAGGCTCGGGTACACGAGACGCTTCCGGCCGAGGGCGATTGGTGGTACGAGCCGAAATGGGACGGGTTCCGTGCAGTCGCCTGGAGCGGTGAGATCCGTCTCGACAGCCGCAACCGCAAGCCGCTGCTCCGCTACTTCCCCGAGTTGACGGAGCCGCTGCGCCGGCTTCCCGAAGGTTCGGTGGTGGACGGTGAGGTCGTCGTCGTGGTGGATGATCGGCTCGATTTCGAGGCTCTGCAGATGAGGATCCATCCCGCCGGGAGCCGCGTCGAGGCTCTGTCGGAGCAGATCCCGGCCCGGCTGGTGGCGTTCGATCTTCTGGCCTGGCGGGGAGAGGACCTGCGCCCCGCCCCCTTTCGTCATCGCCGCGCCCAGCTGGTGGCTCTGCTCGATGGTCTGGCGGAGCCGTGGCACTTGACGCCTTCGACCGTCGACCGTGACACCGCGCTGCGCTGGTTCGGCGAGTTCGAGGCCGCAGGCTGCGACGGCATCGTGGCGAAGCAGGACGATGCCGGCTACCGGGAGGGCAGACGGGAGATGGTGAAGGTGAAACGGCGCCACAGCGTCGACTGCGTCGTGGCCGGCTACCGGGTGCACAAGGAGGGGGATCGTGTGGGTTCGATTCTCCTCGGGCTCTACGACCCCTCCGGGCAACTCCACTATGTGGGCCATTGCTCTGGCTTCGGGGAGGATGAGCGCCGGGCCCTGCTGGTCAGCTTGGGGCGGATGCGGGGAACCGACCCGTTCGGCGAACTGGCTCGCCGGCCTGGATTCGAGAGCCGCTGGAGCAGAGGCCATGAATCCCCGTGGGTGGGACTGCAGCCGCGACTCGTCGTCCAGGTGTCATATGACCAGCTGGCCGGCGCCCGCTTCCGGCACGGCACACGTTTCGAGCGCTGGAGACCCGACAAAGACCCGGCAGACTGCACGACGGACCAGCTCCAGCACGTGAAGGGCCCGGGCTTCTCAGGGGTCGTGGGGCGGTGAAGGGAACCTCGGCGCAACGATGAGACGTCTCAGAGCCGAGGAGGAGGAGGCCTATGTCCAGATCCCTCGTTGCCGCCGTGGTGGCCCTGATGGTGGTTGCCGTGGCCTGTTCGCACGACGATGCCGGAACGACCACGTCGAATGAGGCGAGCAGCACGACCGATACCGTGTCGACCGAAGGCATCAGCTACATCGCTTCCGATGCTCCGCGACGTTCCCCTGACGCGTCCGCCGCAGATATGACGGCGCTGGCCGCGGGCAACAGAGCCTTCGCCGCCGACGCCTACACCTGGCTGGCGGCCAACGAGGATGGCAACGTCGTCTTCTCCCCGGTGAGCTTGCGCCTGGCGCTGGCGATGGCATATTCCGGCGCCCGGGGGGAGACCGCCGAAGAGATGGCCGCGGCACTTCACTTCGACCTGGGCGACGATGCGCTTCATGCCGCCTTCAACACGCTCGACCAGATCCTGGCGTCGCGGAACAGGCAGGAGGAGCCCGGCCCCGACGGGGAGGAGCGCAAAGTCGAGCTGTCCGTCGCCAACGCTCTGTGGGGCCAAGAGGGTTTTGGCTTCGAGCGGCCGTTCCTCGACCTCCTGGCCGAGGACTACGACGCCGGCATGCGCATCGTTGACTACGTGGGTGCCACCGAGCAGGCGCGCCAGACCATCAATGGCTGGGTGGCGGAGGAGACGAACGATCGCATCACCGAGCTCATACCGAGCGGAGTGCTGTCGGCTCTGACCCGACTTGTGATCACCAACGCCGTGTACCTGGATGCGACGTGGTGGTCGACGTTCGATGCCGACGATACGTGGGACGCTCCTTTCACTTTGCTGGACGGCAGTGAGGTAACTGCCAGCACCATGCATCAAGACGCATGGTTCCCCTACGCGGCCGGCGACGGCTGGCGGGCGGTCGAGCTGCCATACGTCGGGGAGGAGCTGGCGATGCTGCTCCTGGTGCCGGACGAAGGGAGTTTCGCCGAAGTGGAGGGGCAGGTCGGGGACGGGCTGATCGACGAGGTCCTAGCCGGTCTTGCGCCGGTCGATGTCAGTCTTGGCCTGCCTAGGTTCGAGTTTCGCACCAAGGCGAGCATGGCAGACATGCTCAGCGAGCTGGGTATGCCTCTGGCCTTCGATCCCAATGCGGCCGACTTCTCGGGCATGACCACCGAGGACCGGCTCTTCATCTCGGCCGTGTTGCACGAAGCGTTCATATCGGTGGACGAGGCGGGCACCGAGGCAGCGGCGGCCACGGCGGTGGTCATGAATCTGGCGGCCGCCCCGGTTCAGGGCGTAGACCTGCAGATCGACCGTCCCTTCCTGTTCTGGCTGTACGACCGTGAGACGGGGACGGTGCTCTTCATGGGGAGGGTGCTCGACCCGACGGCCTAGTCCGTGTCGTGGCGTTTGGAGGGGGCGACTCGAGGCGGCTCGCCCGGCTGCTTCGGGTAGTGCGGGGGCCAGGGGGCGTCGCCCAGGCCGCGCCTTTCGTCGGCGCGCGCCAACTCGAGAAGACCGGAGATGTCGCCGGCCGACTCGTCGATGCCTTCGGTGAGGTCCCCGACGATCTGCCAGCGGCGGTGGAAGCCTTCGAGGGTCATCTCGGTGGGATCGATCGTGCCGAGTTCGTTCCAGTCGAAGGGGGTAGACACGAGGCCGGTGTGGCGCAGGCTGTAGGCGCTGGCCACGGTCTTGTCGGGAGCGTTCTGGTTGTAGTCGATGAAGACGCCGCGGCGTTCCTCCTTCCACCAGGCGGTGGTCGCCAGACCGGGCAGACGGCGCTCGACCTCGCGGGCGAGGGCGAGAACGGCGCGTCTCACGAGGAGGAATGTCCAATCGGGCCGGATGCGCACGTAGATGTGTATCCCGCTGGCGCCGGACGTCTTCGGCCATCCGTGTAGACCGTGCTCTTCGAGCACCGACCTGCAGGCGGCGGCGACCTGCCTGCAGTCGTCGAAGCAGTAGTCGTCTGTGGGATCCAGGTCCAGACGTAGCTCGTCGGGATGATCGAGCCGTCCGGCTCTGCTCGCCCAGGGGTTCAGATCGATGCAGTCGAGCTGAACCTGTTCGATGATGTCGGAGAGGTCGTCGACCATGGCCATGCGGCCGGGGCGCGCCGAGGGGAAGAGCACATCCACCGTCTTGTGGATCGTGGAGGGAGCCCGCTTGGTAAAGAAGGGGTCGGCCCCGACACCGTCGGGCCAGCGCTTCAGGCTGCAGGGGCGCCTCCATGTTCCCCGCACCGCTCCCGGAGCACAGGCCAAGTAGTGCTGGGCGACGTCGAGCTTGGACCAGTGCCGGTCGGGGAACAGCAGCTTGTCGGGGCTGGTGAGCCTGATGGCACGGCCCGCCGCATCGACGGTGGTGAAGTCCGCGGCCAGGTGGAACCTCCTTGTTGGGGACGGCCGGCCCTAGGTTGGCTCGCCGTACTTCTTCCGATGCTGCTCGGCGGCGCTGGCCATCCAGTTGTCGCGTTCGATGCGACCCGGGAAAGCGGACAACGCCGCCGACACGTAGGCGATGTCGTCGGTCTGCAGGTTGGCCACCTGTCGGAAGCTCGTGATGCCGAGGCTCTTGAGCAACTGCTCCAAGCGCGGCCCCACCCCGTGGATGAGTTTTAGGTCATCGTCGACAGGCGGGTCCGCCCCGCGGGTCCGATTGGCGATCTCGGCCATGCGTGTGATGGCGGTGTCCCTGTCCGGGTACCTGGGCTCTGGTCCGCGGGGGAGGGTGAACCGGGCATCGAGCTGGGCGATACGTTCATCTCTTTCGTGCAGCTCGGCGGTGCTGTCGGCCTGATCCTGTGTCGCTATGGACAGCTGCGCCTCCAAGTCGGCGATGCGTTCGTCGCGTTCTTCCAGCTCGGCCAGCGTCTCCGCCTGCTCCTGGGGGATCACCGCCAGCTGTGTTTCCAGGTCGGCGATACGTTCGTCACGCTCGCGCAGAGCGGTTTCGTTTTCGGAGTGGGCGTGCTCGGCCGAGGCGAGCTCCTCCTCGAGAGCGGCGATGCGGCCTTCGAGGTCGGCGATGCGCTTCGAGCGTTCCTCCAGCTCGTCTTCGAGTTGGGGGATGGCGGCGGCGAGCTCGCCGAGGCGGGCGATTTCGGCGTCTTTGTCTTTGGTGACGGCGCCGAGGCGGCTCTCCAGGTCGTCGGCCTGGCGCTGCGCAGTCTCGAGTTCGTCTCGCAGCCGCTCGATCGTGGGCTCGAGCCGGGCCGAGTTATCGACTGCGGCCTCGAGCTCACCGCGGACCGTGGCGACATCGCTCCGCAGCTCGTCGAGCGCCGATTGCTGCCTCTCGAGGACGGTGCGGGCTTCGGTCAGCTCTCTGGTTCGGGCTTCGAGCCCGGTGACGTTCTCGGCCGCTTCGGCCCGGGCGGTGGCGAGATCGAGACCCGCCTTGGTGAGTCGCTTGTCTAGGGCGGCGACGCTGAGCTTCCACTCGTTCAGCTCCTCGCGGAGGTGCGCCGTCTGCTCGTGCGCGTTGCCGAGCTTGGCCTGGTAGTCACGTTCGAGTCTGCGCTGCCGTATGAAGCGGCGCAGGACCCAGCCGATGAGGAAGCCGACGAAGGCGGCGGCCAGCATCCACCAGACGATCTCGAGGACGGCGTATCCGGTTCCCCGCATCACCCGTCTCCTTCCTGGATCACGAACTCGATTCTGCGGTTCAGCGCCCTGCCTTCTTCGGTCGAGTTGTCGGCGATGGGCCGGCTCTCTCCGTAGCCGATCGCCGAGAGCCGGTCCGGGGTGATGCCGCCGGCTATGAGATAGTCGACGACGGCCTGTGCTCTGGCCTCGCTCAGGGCGAGATTGAACTGGGCATCGCCGACGTTGTCGGTG
The DNA here is from genome assembly GCA_964633975.1 of uncultured Acidimicrobiia bacterium. Taxonomy (GTDB): domain Bacteria; phylum Actinomycetota; class Acidimicrobiia; order Spongiisociales; family UBA11373; genus CAZWKX01. The sequence goes on along the minus strand of CAZWKX010000002.1, from coordinate 94,715 downwards.
TGGCCCTCGACGACGAGTGCCACGTCGGGGTTATCGGCCAGGATGTCGATGGCCTCGTCGAGGAGGGCTTGGGCCTCCGCGCTGAGGACCGCGCTGCCCGGATCGAAGCTCGTGGTGCCGCTCAGTAGCTCGGTGAGGCCGGCGGCGAGGCTGCTGTTGTCGTCCTCGAGGTCGACGATGACCTCGAGATCTTGATCGGCGAGATCAAGGAGCGCGGCGTTGGCGGCCGATACGGCCTCCGTGGATCCCTGTCCCCAGATCGTGAGGACGTCGTCTTGAAGCGTGATGGTCCATGCATCGAGCTCGGCGAGGGTTGCGAAGATGCTCGGAATGGATTCGAGGTAGTCGGGCGAGGCCACGGACTCGCCCACCGTGAGCCGGTCGTCCACGTTGTCGGGACCGAAGCTGTTCTCCGTGGCGGTGGTGATGGCGGCGGCAATGGACTCGTCGGGCAAGAGGCCGCGTAGGGTGACCGTTCCTTCATCGAACACGGCGCCGAGGGTAGGCGCCTCGATCGTGACCACGAGCAGCCGCTGTTCGACGGTCGCGGTGCCGCCGACGGCGGCGGTCACTGCATCGACGAGGTTTGCCCGTGCCAGCGCAGAGTCGACGATCCCGGCGATGAGCACGGTGCCGTCTGAGAACCCGATGCCTCCGTCGGCGAGGCCTTCGACCACGCGCAGCACGTCGGGGACGGTGGCCAGCCATTCAGGCGCCGCGACGTCTGGGTCGACCACGAGCTCGTTGGTGACGGCGCCGAACTGCTCTTCGGCAGCCTCGACGATCTCGTCGACGGCATCCTGGTCGGGCACGGTGCCGGACAAGGTGACCCCGCCAGCGGAGAACACCACGTCGATGTAGGCGAGGCCGGACGCCTGGGTGTTGCCAGAAGCCTCGGTGGCCACTAGCACCTGCGCGGTGTCCACGCTGTGCACGCCGCGCAACGCTGCCACGGAGGCGGCGGCTTCGTCGAGGGCAAACTGGCTCGGGGCGATACCGGACAGGATGGCGTAGCGGCCCTCGAACGCGACACTCAGCTCGGTGCCCGCGAGAGCGGCTTTGGCGCGGCCCGTGAGATCCTGCTCCTCGTTGGGCACGCCCCAGGAGACGGCGGCGACGACCAGCGCGGCCAGGGCGACGGCCAGCAGCCAGGCCACATAGGGAAATCGGAGGCCACGGTGCTGCTTCCGGGTGCGTGGCACGACTACCGGTCCCGGTTTCGCGGCGGAGCGGCGGAATTCCCCGAGGCTCGCCGTCTGCCCCTCGAGTGGTCGGGTGTGGGTGAGGCAAGCATGCGCTACTCCCTGAAGCCGATCATGTCGCCTGGGGGGACATTATCCGAAGCGCGGGCGATGTGGGCCCGAGGGCGGCGGCATGTCGGCCGGCCTGCTTCGAGTTGGCAGGAAGGGTCAGCCGGCGAGTGTGCCGCCGAACACCTGCCATGCAAGTGCGCTCTTGGCGCCGAGGCTGAGCACGATGTACATCTTCTCGCCGTAGAGGTAGTCCTTCCATTTGCCCGCGCCGCGGTATTGGAGCGCTTGATTGACGGCGAAGCTGTTGAAGAAGACGAACAGCGACACGAATATCCCGAACACGAACCCGGGAACGCCCCCGTGGGTGGCCTGTGCTCCTCCGAGGGCGATACCGATGGCGACCCAGGGCACTATGCCGATGATGCAGCCGAAGGCGAACGGCCACCAGTCGACCGTCTCTTTGCCCTGATTCGCCCTCTCCATGAGCAGGCCGAAGAGGATCATGGCCGAGTTGGCTCCAAACAGCCCGACGAGGGCGTACAGGTTCGTGATGCCCGTGAGCATGGCGATCAAGACGACCATGATCGAGGCGCTCACCGAATACTCGATCCAGCGGGCGTAGTTGATGGTGTTGCGCAGATTGTGTTCGTACCAGCGCACGATCCTGGGGGCGGCGACGAGGAGATGGTCGAGGGCGGCCAGGCCCAGGAACAGCGCCACGGCAATGCCGTAGCGGACTTCGAAGATCGTGTCGGGCTCGGGTAGTGCCGTGCCCGGAGGGCCGGTCTGGAATGTCGCCGACACCGGTATGGCGAAGCTGTTGCTGAGAACGAGGATGGCCGCCGCCTGTGCCAGGTGCACCAGGCCGACGACGAGGTTGCCGACGCGAAGGCGTCGCATGCGGTCTGCTTCGGTCGTCTTGCCGTCCATACGGACAGATTGTTGTCGCCGTGGTGCCGCTATGAGAAGTGAGGCCGGCTCATTTGGCGATGGCCCGCAGGTTCATGCCCCCGGCCGAGGTGGAGTTCACCATCTCGAGTCGATCGAAGGACTCGCAGATAGCGGCGACGAACCGGTGCTTGTGGCGCAGCAGGAGGCTTCCGTGGCCCGCGTTGGTCCACTGCATGCTGGAGCCGGGCCAGTGCCGGTGAATGGCCTGCACGGAGCTGGTGGGGACATACCCGTCTCGAGTCGCCGCCAATAGAACGGCGGCTTCCGGTACCACGGGTGGATCGAAGTACAGGACGCTGGCCGAGAGCAGAAAATCTCGTAGGCGACGTCTGGTGTCGGGATTGTCGCCTCCGAGGGCGTCCCAGTCGAAGGTGAGCTGGATCAGCCCATTCAGAAACGGTGGCGCGGCCGAGTGGGCGGCCGCGATTGGGGCCGCCGCCACCGGGAACGGAACCGTGGCGGCGACGAAAGCGGCCGTGTTGCCGCCCATGCTGAACCCGCTCACACCGACGGTGTAGCCGAGGCGGTGGAAGTGACCGGCCAGGACGCGGCCCTCACCGACGGCGCTCCGTCCCATCACGGCGAAGTCGGAGATGCTCGTGATCGGCTGTTCACCCTCGGGAAGAGGGCTACGCAGTCCGTAGAGCGGCTGCTCGAGCAAGACCGACGCGATGCCGTGTTCGGCGAGGAGGTGAGCCAGCTTCGTGCGTGCGCCGTATCCGTCCTCGTTCCACGCCGCAGCAAGCAGGACCAGGCGGTTCGGCTCCTCGGTGGTGGTGATCAGTCGGGCTCGGGCGAGACGGGCCGCTTCCGGCAGGTACTCCCCGGGGCTCTCGAAGGCCAGGTCCTGGATCACCGTGTCGCCCTGCCTCCTGGCGGGGTGCTCGATTATCGGGATCTCGGGTATCGGCGGGGCGTGCCGGGCATTGATCACGTAGTAGTCGAGGATGTCGGTATCGCCCCAGCCGTGACGAAACACCCGCCTTTGTGGCGGCGTGCGGGCGAGGGCGCGGGCGGCGAAACGATCGAGCCAGTGCACGGGGATCAACCTTAGACGGTGGGTTTTGCGGGTAGCCGCGGTGAGGGCACGCGGCGTAGCATCGGATGGCGATGGAGATGTCCACCAAGAAGACCATCGGCCTTGTGGCGGGTGCCGGGCTGGGCGCGGCGGCGGCGGTTGCCCTCAGGCGGCGCTGGAGCAGCAGGGGCCCCGGCGGTGAGGCCGTGAAGGCATCGGCGCCGGGGCCCCTGGGCGCGGCCTTTCTCGACCATTTGGTCGAGGCCGTGCAGATTCGGACCGTTGTGGGGGCCGATGTCGACGGGTCGGCTTTCGACGAGTTCCAGGCGTTCCTCGTAAGGGCCTATCCGCTGACCCACGAGCGGCTTGATTGCGAGACCGTGGGTGGTCACTCCCTGTTGTACTGCTGGCCGGGCACACGTGCTGAGGCGGCCCCGGTGCTCCTGATGGGCCACATGGACGTAGCCGCGGTGGAGCCGGGCTCGGAAGACGATTGGAAGCACCCCCCCTTCTCCGGGGCACGGAGCGGAGGCCACCTTTGGGGGCGTGGCAGCCTCGACGCCAAAGGCCCGCTGATCGCCATCTTCGAAGCGGTGGAGAGTCTGCTCGCCGAGGGTTTCGAGACGGGGCCGTCCGTCTACATATCCGTTGGACACGACGAGGAGACTGGTGGATCGTGCGGCGCCGCTGCCGTCGCCGACCTGCTCGCGGCGCGAGGTGTCCGTTTTGGTCTCGTGCTGGACGAGGGAGGAGCTATCGGCGAAGGGCTGCTGACCGGGGCCGCCGACCCGATCGCTCTCCTGGGTATCGGGGAGAAGGGCTGCCTGGATGTGGAGCTGAGGGTTGCCGCGCCGGGCGGGCACTCGTCGGTGCCGCCCGGTCACACCGCGGTGGGTCGTCTCGCCGCGGCGGTGGCCCGTCTCGAAGGCCAGCCGATGCCGGCGCGACGCGACGTGCAGAGGGACTTCTTCGCTGCGGCATTCTCTCGGACGAGAGCGCTGACGCTGCGCGGTTGCGCTCTTGCCGGTGGACGTGCCGGCCGCCGCCGCCGCCGCTCGACACCTCTTGCGGATGCGCTGGTTCGAACGACGGGCGCGGTGACGATGATCGAGGGGGGCGTCGAGCCGAACGTGGTTCCTCAGCGGGCCCGAGCGGTGGTGAACTTCAGGGTCCTTCCAGGCGACACGGCCGACGACGTGCTTGCACACGTGCGCTCCGTCGTCGGCGGTGCCGTGCGGGTGGCTGAGGTCGCCACGGACTTCTCGCCTGATCCGCCCCCGTTGTCGGATCCGCGATCCGCGTACTTTCGTATGGTGGCGGAGACGATCGACGATGTGTTCCCCGGCACGGTGGTAGCTCCGTGGATCGTGATGGGAGCCACGGACTCGCGCCACTTCGTGCCCATTGCCGACGCCGTCTATCGGTTCATTCCGTTTCGCGTCGGCCCGGGAGACCTGGGCCGGGTGCACGGCATGGGAGAGCGCGTGCGGCTCTCGGATGCCGACGGCGCCGTGGCTTTCTACCGGCGCCTCATGGCACGGGCGACGGGATCTGTGTAGGCCTCCGAGCCGACGACCATGGAAGTGGAGAGCAGGCTCCGGGCGTGGGCGCCGAAATCGAGACCTGGATCGACGATCTTGGCCAGTGCCAGTCCGTTCAGCGCGGCCAGGAGCAGCTCGGCACCTCGGGCTGCGTCGGAGCCCTGGAGGCTGGGATCGTGGCGCTCCAGGGCGGCGGCGAAACGTTCGATGCGGTTCTGGTGGTGGCGCAGGATCCTGGCGGCGAGGTGGGTGTCGCTGCTGGGCGCCGTGACGGCCGCGTGCATATAGACGCGGGCCAGCGCGGGCCGTTCTTCGATGAACCGGATGTAGGCCTCCAGGAGGTCTTCTATGGTGTCGCTGCCCCGGCGATCGGGATCGGGGTCCACCGCTTCGAGAGCTTCACGCACAACGGTGACGACGGCCGCTTCTTTGCTGGGGAACAGGTTGTAGAAGGAGCCGGGACGGATCTCGGCTTGGGCGCAGATGGCCCGTATCGTCGCCCCTTTGAGGCCACCGTTGGCGAGCAGCGACCTGATGGATTCGAGTATGCGGTCTCGTGTCTCGATACCGGCGCGGTATCGGCGTGGCATGCCTGTCTCCCCTGACTGGGCTACGTATACTCAAATTAGGACACTCGTTCAAAAACGTCGAATCGGGAGCCCATGTCGCACTACCTGACCAACCTGCGTGACATCGAGTTCAACCTGTTCGAGGCAAACCGCATCCAGGATTACCTGGGCCGTGAGCCGTTCGCCTCCATAGATGTCGACAGTGCCGGCGACATCCTTCGTGAGGTCAACCGCCTTGCCGTGGAGGAGTTCGCTTCGTCCTTTGTGGAGGCCGACCGCGACGAGCCGCGGCTGGTCGACGGTGAGGTGAGGCTGCCCGCTGCCGTGCGCGACAGCCTCGACGCCTACTTCGCCGGTGGGTGGGATCGTGTCGGGCTGCCGGAGCACCTTGGCGGGTATGGAGGGCCGCCGTCGCTGCGCTGGGCGGTCGAGGAGCTGTTCATCGGGGCGAACCCGGCGGTGTTCCTCTACATAGGAGGACCGCTGATGGCCTACGTGATCGACAAGGTGGGCACCGGGGAGCAGCGGGAGAAATGGGCCAAGCGCATGCTCGATCGACGTTGGGGAGCGACCATGGTTCTCACCGAGGCCGATGCCGGCTCGGATGTTGGTGCCGCCACAACCGGGGCCCGTCACGTGGACGGGGACACGTACCACATCGAGGGTGTGAAGCGTTTTGTCACAGGCGGAGACAACGACTACTTCGAGAACATCGTGCATCTGGTGTTGGCCCGCCCGGAGGGTGCCGTGCCGGGCACCAAGGGCCTTTCCATGTTCATAGTGCCCAAGTACCTCGTGAATGCCGACGGGAGCATCGGTGAGCGCAACGGTGTCGTGACCACGCGGCTCGAGGACAAGATGGGCATCAAAGGCTCCACCACATGTGAGATCGCATTTGGTCTGGAAGGGCCGTGCGAGGGTTACCTGGTGGGTGGGGTGCACGAAGGCATCAAGCAGATGTTCCTGGTCATCGAGGATGCTCGATTGACCATCGGCTCGAAGTCGTCGGCCACGCTGTCCACCGCCTATCTGAACGCGCTCGCCTATGCGCGGGACCGTCTTCAGGGACCGGATCTCACCCGGGCGAGAGATCTGGAGGCGCCGCGTGTGCCCATCATCAGGCATCCGGACGTGCGCCGCCTGCTCATGCTGCAGAAGGCGCATGCCGAGGGCATGCGGGCGCTGATCCTGTACGCGGCGTGGGTTCTCGACCAGGTGGTGCTGCAGCCCGATGAAGAGTACTGGGGCAAGCTGGCGGGCCTGCTGCTACCCCTGGTGAAGGGGTACTGCTCCGAGAGGGTGTATGAGTTGCTGGGTCAGTCGTTGCAGGTTCTGGGTGGATCGGGCTTCACCAAGGACTATCCGCTCGAGCAGTACATCCGCGACGTGAAGATCGACACTATCTACGAGGGCACTACGGGCATTCAGGCGCTCGACCTGTTCTTCCGCAAGATCGCTCGCGATCAGGGGGTGACCCTGACTCGCTTTGCCGGGACTCTCATGGAGACGGTGAAGCGTGGCGGCGAAGATGACGCCTTTATACGGGAGCGTGAGCTGCTGGGTGCGGCCGTGGAGGGCGTTCAGGGCCAACTTGGTGCCATGGTGGCCAACGCGGTGGCATCGATGGAGGAGCCCGAACACCTCTACAAGGTGGCACTGCACACGAACTCGCTGCTGGAGGGCCTGGCCGAAGCGGTTGTCGGCTGGCTCCTCCTGCGCCACGCCGAGATCGCCGATGCTGCGCTCGAGTCGGGGTCGGATCGGTACTTCTATGAGGGCAAGATCGCTTCGGCACGGTGGTTCGCAGCCAACGTGCTTCCGAAAGCGGCGATACGTCGTAACCTTGCCGAGGCCGAGCAGGGCGAGCTGATGGCGCTGGACGACGCCGCCTTCTAGGTTTCGGGCCCTGTGGAATCCGGGGAGTGATCGTGTCGACGTACCGTGCCGTCGCGGCGAAGCTGCGTCGGCTCTCGATAGCGGTCGTTGTGGCCATCGCCGGTGCCGCGGCAATCGCCAGTGTGGCGGGATTCGCCGGTCGGTGGTGGTGGCCTCTCGATCTGGCCGCCAACTTCCGACCCCAGTATGGCGCGGGCCTGGCACTGCTCGCGGCCGCTCTGATTGCGCTGCGGGCGTACCGATGTGGCTCGGCTTTTATGGCGGTGGCTCTGCTCAACCTGGTGCTGATCTGGCCCTACCTGTTCGGGGTCCATCCCGGTATCGCCGCCGATACCCCTCGCCTCGAGATCGTCTCGTACAACGTTGGCATCAGCAACCCGGAGCGAAGTGAGGTCATGGAGTGGCTGCGGTCCGAGGATCCCGACGTCGTGTTCCTCTACGAGAGCAGCTTCGAGTGGGAGGACTCGGCGAGGGTGGCCGGCCTGCCGCTGTCCTTGGTGGCGCTCGTGCCCGGCGACCGCCTTGCCGGTATCACGGTGCTGGCGCGGGCTTCGGTGGACGCACGTGTGGTGGCGGCGCCGTTTGACGTGAGGGAGGCGGTGGCGGTGAGCGTGAATCTCGAGGGGGAGAGGGTGACCGTGCTGGGCCTCCATCCGCCGTCGCCAACGACGAGCAGCCGGGCGGCGGAGCGCGACCGACTGCTCACGGAGGCCGGTGATTGGGTGGCGGCTCGGGGGGCACCGACCGTGGTCGTCGGCGACCTCAACGCGACGCCTTGGTCGTACGCGTACCGGTCGCTTTGCCGGCGGGGCGGCCTGGCCGACTCGCTGCGCGGGGCTGGTCTGCAGCCCACTTGGCGCGCCGGATTGGGCCCGCTGATGATTCCCATAGATCATGCGCTCTACACGCCGGACCTGGTGTCGGGTAATCGCAGGACGGGGCCCTCCTACGGGTCGGAGCACCGTTCTTTGGTGGTGGAGGTTGTGTGGGCTCCCCGCCGTGCGGTTTGATGCTGGGGCGGCGGGGGCGCATGATGAGGCGAACCGTGTCGCCGGAGCCGGAATGATCGAGCTGACCACCACACTCTTGGAGATGAGGGAGCGTCCCAAGCTTCAGGAGAAAGGCCCTCATCGCGGTGGCATGCTGCTTCGTCTCGAAGAGCCATCGGTGTCCTTCTATCGGTATCTCTATGAAACCGTGGGCGGGTCGTGGATCTGGTGGTCTCGCCGGCGGATGGGCGACGCGGGGATCATCGAGATCATCGGGGATCCTCGCGTCGACGTCTTCGTCCTCTATCTCGGAGGGGTACCGGCCGGCTTTTTTGAGCTGGATCGTCGCGTCGAAGGCGAGATCGAACTCGTTCACTTCGGGCTCGTTCTCGAGTTCGCCGGAAGGGAGCTGCACCGGTGGTTGCTTGCCTTCGCTGTCGAGATGGCTTGGAACCACGAGCCGGAGAGGCTTTGGACCACAACGACCAATTTCTCGGATCCCCGATCGGTGCTCACCTACCAGTGGGCTGGGTTCGTCCCCTACGAGACTCGGCGTGAGTCCGTCGAGGATCCGCGCCTCGGGGCCTAGTCGGTGTTCATGGATCCGGGTGGGGGCCAGGCGACGACGAGATGTAGGCAAGGACGGTTGGCGTCGCGGTGATACCAACCGTCGTGTCCGAACAGGACGACACCGGCGCAGTTGCGGCAGACCAACACGTGTTTTCGATCGGCTCGCCTGGAGGTCGACATGAGAGTTTCCGGGCGGGCCCGGCGCGACCGGGGACTTTGACCTCTTGCCACCGGTGGCGTGAGCGACGAGGCTCGAGGTTGGAGGGGAGGCGACGATGACGAAGCTGGCCGCGTGCTCACATTGTGGCTCACCGGTCGTAGTCGGTGAGGCCGTGTGCAGGTCGTGCGGGAGCCGTCTGCTTTGGACGCCCAGGGCGTCCATGGTCCCGGCGTCGTCTCGGTCGGAGCCGGAGGTCGGGACGGCGCCGCCGAGGGCGGCGAAGCGGCGCCGTGCCTGGGTGTGGGTGGCATCGGCGTCGGCTGTGGCTGCTGCCATTGCAGTGGTTTTGGTCGTGTTGGGGCGGGGTGGGAGCGCTTCGGGCTCGGCGTTGCCCATCGAGGCGCCCGGCGGCATCGTCCTGAGCCAGGTCTGTTTGAACGAGGCGTACGGCATCACGGTCTACTACCCGGGCGACTGGGCCGTCTACCGGGATGACGATTCTTCTGAGGAGTCGTGCCGCTACTACCGAAGTGGGGGATTCGCCGACCTCAGCCTGGTCGAGGTGTGGGCGTCGCCGTTGGAGGTGTCCGTGGTCGAGGATCTCGGGGAGTTCGCCGATGTCGTCGAGTTCTACCGGAGGGGAGGCTTCGGGGTGGCGCCGACGCTGGAGGAGCAGGTCGAGGTCGGGGGGCATGCCGGATCGCTATTCGACTTGGAGATGGACCTCGCGGCCGGGACCTATGTCATGCACGTGTACGTGGTTCCCCTTGTCGGTGGGGACGACACTTCGCTTCCCGTGATCATTGAGGCTCAAGGTGAGCTAGGCGCGCCGGAGTACGACGAGGCCGTTGCGGTTGCCGACGCCATGGCCACGGCCATCCGATTCGACGACACGCCGTGAAGGAGGGGAGAGGATGGCCCTGGATGTGACGGAGGAGGTGGCGCTCCTTTCGAGGCGACTGCGCCGCCTGGGGGCCGTGCCCATCGACCCTTCGCCGATCGTGAAGACCGAGCTTGCCTTCTACGGGGTCAGGCTGGACGATCTGAGGGCGGTGGCGCGGTCGTGGGCTTCGGAGCATCGGGATCTCAGCGGTGCCGACGTGCTTGCCGTGGCCGATGCATTGTGGGACCAGGCGGTCCGTGAGGAGATGGTGGTGGCCACCATGCTCGTGGCTCGTCACAGGCACGCCCTTGCCTCTTTCGGCTGGCGCCGGCTCGATCGCTGGGGTCGCCTGCTCGACAATTGGGAGACGACGGACAATCTGGGCGGGCGGGTCGTGGGCCCGTGGGTGGCCGCCGACCCACAGGACCGCGTCGGAGGGCTGGAGAGGCTGGTTGGCCGCCGCAGTCCCTGGATGCGTCGTATCGCCCTGGTTGCCTGCGTGCACGTGGGTCGCCGCCCGGACGCGGAGCGCTTCTGGCCTCGGGTGGCCGGGATTATCGTGGCTCTCTCCGGGGATCGGGAGGCATCGATACCAAAGGCGATCTCTTGGGTGTTGCGCGAGCAAACGCGGCATTGCCGCGACCAGGTCGAGCGTTTTGTCGACGAACGGGCCCATGAGCTGCCCGCCGTCGCCGTTCGGGAGGCGCGCAACAAGCTCCGTACCGGCTACAAGTCCCGCCGGCGCTAGGGCCGTGGGGTCGGCGTTCGGGGGTCCGTGTCCCCGGGATTCGCCTCCACCCGGACGCGCCGCACCCTGCGCCTGGTGGCCGAGGTGACGCGGAAGGTGTGGCCGGCGATGTCGATTTCCTCGCCGACGCGTGGGATGCGTCCCGAGACCCCGATCACCAATCCGGCAACCGTGTACCAGTCGCCGGCAGGAAGATCGGCGCCTATGACGGCGGAGAGCCGGTCGACCTCCGAGGCTGCATCGACATCCCAGAGGCCCGGGCGGATCCGTTGGATCTCTTGCGGCCACGGCCGGTCGGCGTCGGCGATCTCCCCGACCAGCTCCTCGATCAGATCCTCGATGGTGGCGATTCCGACCGTGCCGCCGTGCTCGTCGATGACGATGGCCATCTGCTGGGATCCCTCCTGCATCTCGCGCAGTACCTGGAGAACCGGCTTGGTCTCGGGCACCGTGAGCACCGGGTGCTGTAGCTCGTTGAGCGTCGCGCCGGAGCCGCTGGTGACCGCGGCTGCGAGATCACGCAGCCGTATTACTCCGGTGATGTCGTCGAGGTCGCTGCGGCATACGGGAAGCCGACGGTGCCCGGAGGTGAGAGCGATTTGGAGGGCGGCGGCCGGCTGCACATCGAGCCGGACGAACACCACGTCGGGTCTGGCGACGACGGCGGCGCCCACGGCGGTGTCGCCGATGCCGAACGAGCGCTCGATCAGCTCGAGGTCGCCGGGCTCGATCTCTCCGGCTGCCGCGGCCTCGGCGGCGAGCCGTCGGAGTTCGGCTTCGGTGACCGTGACCCGCGAGGGGATGCCCTTTCCGGGGGCCTGGAGGTCGGCGAAGGCGAGGAGCACCGTGACGACCGGCCGAGCGAGAAAGGCGAGCAGGGCCACGGGGAGTGACACGAAGCGGGCAACGTTGAAGGGTCGGCGCACCGCAACCGTCTTCGGGATGGCCTCGGCGTAGACGAACATGAGCAGTGTTAGGCAGACCGAGACCATGGTGATGCCCGCGTTGCCGAAGTGCCTCTCGGCAACGACCCCGGCAATCGTGGCCGCGCCGATCTGGACGAGAAGGACCACAAGCAAGACGGAGTTCACAACTCGGGGCAGATCGGTGATCAGGCGCAGGAGCCGTGCGGCGGCATGGTCGCCTCGTTCGGCGGCCACCTCGACGCGGACCCTGGGCACGCGGAGTAGGGCAGCCTCTGCGGCGGCGAGGAAGGCGGCGGCGGCGAAGAGCACGGCAAGCAGCACGATGAGGGGCACGCTGTCGGCCAGTGCTGGTTTCACGTTTCTAGTTCAGCAGATCGGTTGGAGACGGGTCCGGGAAGGCTGGACGGGGGGCGGGGACGGCGACGGTCGAGGGCCGAGTTGCGGGCCATATACTTGCGCCCCATGCAGCACTCAGTAGCGATCCTGGGCGCCGGAGCGATGGGCGAGGTACTCGCCGGAGGTCTGCTCCGCGCCGGGTGGACAACCGATGAATTAGTCCTGGTTTCGCGCCGTGAGGAGCGCCGGGCCGAGCTCGAGGAGCGTACCGGCATCATGAGCCTCCTCGACCCGGCCGAGGCGGTCCAGGGACGTGACGTCTTGGTCGTTTCGGTCAAGCCGGGGGATGTGCCTTATTTGCTGGAGCAGGTGGCGGGAGCCGTGCAGCCGAGCCAGATCGTGGTGTCGCTGGCCGCCGGCGTTCCCACTTCGGTGTTCGAGAACGCTCTCGGCGCCGTACCCGTTGTGCGGGCCATGCCGAACACACCGGCCCGGATGTCCGAGGCCATCACCGCACTGTGCGCCGGGCTGTATGCCGACGCCGAGGCAGTGGAGGCGGCTCAGAAGATACTGCGGGCGGTTGGGCAGACGATCGTGCTCGACGAGCACCTCCTCGATGCGGTCACCGCAGTGTCCGGTACGGGGCCCGCCTATGTCTTCCTGCTGGCCGAGGCGCTGATCGAGGCCGCCATCAGGGAAGGGCTTCCCCGCCACGCCGCCGAGCGGCTCGTCGAGCAGACGGTGCGAGGCGCCGGCATCTTGCTGGCCGGCCTCGAGGACTCACCGGAGCAGCTGCGGGCGCAGGTGACATCGCCGGGAGGGACGACGGCGGCCGCTATGCACGTCCTCGAGGAACACGGCTTCCGCGCCCTCGTCGAGGACGCGGTGCGGGCCGCGGCCGAGCGGTCTCGAGAGCTGGGGAGACGAGCCACCGGCGGTTGAGGCCCCGCCTCCGGGGTGGCAAGGCCTCAATTGGGCATAAGCCGCCGGTGGATTCTCAACGATGCGGTGAGGCCCAGGTGATCCCGAGCCTGGCCAGCGTCTCTTCGCCGCGGTCTCGCGATTCTCGTACCGACCTGGGCTTCTCCTGGGGCTGCCACGTCGATCGTTGTTCGATTATCTCGTGGAGCGCATAAGGATCGGGTATGCGGGCAACCGGTATCGTCACCGGCCGTTTGCGGTCCACGGATCGGAAGATGTACCGGCCGTGCTCGAGCTCGTGGCTCTCGAGCTTGGAGAGGGGAATGGGGCGCGCTCCTACGGACCGGAAGGTGAGACGATCCGGTTCGAGGGTGACGAGGCCGAACGGTACGGCCCTCCCGGCGCGAAGACGAGCCGCGGTCCGGGCCACGACCTGAGGGCGGGTACGGGCGTCGATCACCATTCCCAGAGCGGCATCTGCCCCAATGGCGGTACCCAGGTCGAGCCGGCGGCCGCCGACGATGATTCCAAACTCGTAGCGGCCGGCGAGGCGGGGCCGTGTCGATGGGTCGAGGCTCGATGTGGCCGTGTAGAAGGCTTCCACCTGATGCCAACGGGCTGCTATGACCCTGGTGGCCACCCGGTAGCGGAACCAGTCTTCATATACCTCGAGGCGCCTGCCCACGGCGCGGGCCGCCATGAAGCCGACGGCGACGGCGGCAACGCCGCACGAGATGAACGCGGCTGTCAGCCACGGCTCGGTGCTCGGAGCCGAATCGCGGCCGGCAAGCCAAGCCGAAGAGACGATGGCTATGAGGGTAAGCAGCGGGAGACCGAACCGGATTACCGCACGTGCGCGGTAGATCCGCTCAGGAGTGACGCCGGATTCCTGGGCCATACATCCCCTATCGTCATTTGGGGCACGGTTTCTTGACCGGCAGTCGTCGCCAGCCCCCATCTAGAGTTGGACGCCATGACGCGGCGCTTCATCACTCTCATGTCGCTGGTGCTCGTGCTACTCGCCGTCGGGGTGCCCGCCCACGCGCAGACCCCCGACCAAGTGGCGGACGAGGTGCGAGCCAGCGGCTATTACATCGAGCCGGGCCTTGGCGCTGATGCCGGTCGGATCTCAAACGCGGTCAGCCATGCCGCCAACGAAGGACTGCGGTTCTTTGTCGTGCTCCTTGATGAAGATCCAGCCGGCGGCGCTGCCACGTTTGCCGCCGCCGTGATGGACAACTTCGACGAGGGCACGGTGCTGGTGCTTTCGGACTCCGACGAGGCCATTGACAGCTTCGAGTTCTCGGCGGAGACACGGCAGGCCGCCCTGGACGCTGGGTTTGCCGCCAGCGAGGCCGCGCCTCCGGGTGAGGGGGACGAAGCCTACGTGGAGGCCGTCGTCGCTGTGCTCACCGGCGTAGCGGTGAGCACAGTCCCGACGGAGGCCGGGACCACGGGCTCTGATGTTTCGTCGGGGGGCAGCAAGATGGGATTGGTCATTCTCGTTGTTGTTGTGGCTGCGCTGGTTCTGCTTGCCGTTTGGGCGGTGCGTAGGCAGAAGAAGTCGGCGGACAGGTCCCAGGCTAGAGCCATCGATGAGGCCCGGCAGGAGATCAAGGAGCAGTTGGACGCCATGGCCAACGTGATTCTCGAGATCTCGGATCTTGTTTCGGCGTCCGCGTCGAAAGAGGACAATCGGTACTTGGAGGAAGCCGGGAGGACCTACACCGAAGCCGAGGAGAGCTTCAGCGAAGCCACCGATCTGCGCCGGCTGGAGGACTTGTCCGATCGGCTGGACGAGGCGCGCTGGCAGCTCGACGCGGCGGCGTCCATTGCCGGGGGGAAGCCGGTGCCGTCCAAACCCGAGAAGGAGGAGCGGCACGCCTGTTTCTTCGATCCGACCCATCGAGGCCCGTTTGAGGATGCCCAGATCGAGACTTCAGCGGGCAAGAGGACGGTACGGGTCTGTGAATCTGATGCCGAGAAGCTGCGCCGCGGTCAGGAACCGGAGCCGCGGATGATCGAGGTGAGCGGTCGCCGGGTGCCGGCACCGACCGCTCCCCGCTCGTACGGGGGCGGCGGCTTCGATTGGCTCGACGTGTTCTCGGTGGTGGTCGGCGGCATGGGTCAGGCCCGCTCCTACAACTGGGGGGGATCGGGTGGTGCTGTGCGGTCGGTGCCGAGCCGGCAGAGAAGCCAAGCTGTTTTGCCGACGCTGCCAAGTTCGCAGAGTCGCAGCGGGCGTGGCCGTTCCGGGCGCAGCCGCCGCCGTCGCCGCTGACCGGCATTGACGTTGAGCTTCCCCCTATGATGAATCGACCCCGAGGAGAAGGACCGATATGGGTTTCTTGAAGCGACTCTGGGGCTACATCAGGGCCCTCTTCCGCCGCAAGGCAGAGGACATGATGGATCCCGAGATCGAGATCGAGCAGGCCATTCAGGAGGCGCGCAAGCGCGACCAGGAGCTGCGTAACCAGGCGGCCAAGGTGGTGGCTCACCGGACTCAACTGGAGAGCAAGATCGGAAGGTCGGCCGATGATGCCGGTGAGGCTCGCGAGCTGGCGAAGCAGGCACTGCTGAAGGCACAGGAAGCCACGGGCGCCGGAGATGCTCCGGGCGCCGACAAGTGGACGCGAACGGCGCAGAGCGTCGCCATGCGGCTGCAAGCGGCCGAGAACAACCTGAACTCGCTCAAGGGCCAGTACGAGACCGCCGTGGTGCAGGCGGAGGATGCCAAAAAGGCGGTCCAGCAGAACGCCATGAGGCTCCAGGAGCTGGCGGCCAAGCGGATGGAGCTGGTCGGCTCGCTGCAGCAGGCAAAGATGCAGGAGTCGGTCAACAAAGCCATGGAGTCGCTGACGGTGACCTTCGACGATGAGGCCGTGAGTCTCGAGAGGGTCGAGGACAAGATCGAGAAGCGCAAGGCCGAGGCCATGGCGAGAGCTGAGCTGCGTGAGGCGACGCCGGAGGGCGCTGAATTGGAGCTGCGTGAAGCAGTCTCCTTGGCACAAGCCGATGCGAAGCTCGATGAGCTGAGGGCCGAACTCGGCATCTGAGCATCTGGACGCAGGCGCCGCGACGGTTCGCGGCGCCTTGAGCGTTCGAGTCGAGGCCACCCGTAGACTCGGCGGGATTCGGGTTGGAGGCAGAGCTTGTCACGTCGTCGCTTCTCGGTGAGCGGGTTGCTGTTCGGTCTGGTCGTCCTTCTTCCCGGGGCGACGCTCCTGCTCTGGTGGCTGGGCACGCTGCCGGAGGAAGCCGATCCGCAAGTGGGGCGCCGGATTTTCGGCAACCTGCCTGCCGCAGTTGTGGCGCTCTTCTATGTTGGCGCCGCCGCGGTTCTCGGTCTCGTCGCCTATCTCTTTGCGGTGCGGGCGAAGAACTGGCAGCGGGGCGGGCCCGAGGAGCGGCGAGGGCTGTGGCGGCGGCGAATCGCCGGGTTCCTTCGTGGTGTCTCGATGAAGAGCGTGCTCGCGGAGCGTGCTGCCGGGCTCGTGCACTCGATGATCTACTACGGGTTCGCCCTGCTCTTCCTCGGCACGGTGACGCTCGAGGTCGATCATCTGCTGCCGGCGAACCTCAAGTTCTTGGAGGGCCGGGTTTACCAGGGCTACTCGGCCGCGCTCGACGGCGCGAGCATCGTCTTCCTCGCCGGAATCGTGTTGGCGGCGCTGCGGCGCTACCTGTTCCCTCCTGATCGGATCCGTACCAAGACGGGACCTGAGGATGCCTGGATTCTGCTCGTGTTGGGGCTGGTCGGGTTCACCGGCCTGTTGACCGAGGCGGCCCGCATCGGCTACCAGGGCCGGCCCGATTATGAGGTGTGGTCGTTCGCCGGCTACTGGCTTGCCGGGCTCTTCACCGGTTCGTGGGCGACGCAAGCACACCGGATCCTGTGGGTGACGCATGCCGTCTTGGCGGCCGTCTTCCTGGTGATGCTGCCGACCACAAAGCTGCGGCACATGGTCACTTCGCCGGCGAACATGACCCTGGCGCCTCGGGCGCGGCCCTCCGGGGCGATGCGGGAGATGCCGAATCTGGTCGAGGCAACGGATATCGAAACCGTTGGAGCGGCGCGGGTCAGCGATTTCACCTGGAAGCAGCTATTCGACACCGATGCCTGCACGGTCTGTGGGCGCTGCACCTCTGTATGCCCGGCGAACCGCACCGGGAAGTCGCTGGATCCGCGTGAGATCGTGCTGAAGCTGGGAGAGGTGGCCGCAGCCTCCGGCACTCCGGTGGTGTCGCCCCCCGTGGGTGTGGACCCGGCCATCGTCGTGACGTCTGACTCCGTGTTCGAGCGGGTCACGTCGGACGAGCTGTGGTGGTGCACCACCTGCGGGGCCTGCGACGAGGCGTGCCCGGTGGATATCGAGGTGCTCGACAAGATCCTCGACATGCGCCGCCATCTCACCCTCATGGAGACCGACTTCCCCGGTGAGCTGGGCGCCACGTTCATACGCATGGAGAACTCATCCAATCCCTACGGCATGAGCCAGCGGGACAGGGCGGCGTGGACGAAGCAGCTCGACTTCGAGGTGAAGGTGCTCGGGGAACCGGGTGTCACGGCTGAGTACCTGTATTGGGTGGGGTGTGCCGGCTCGTTCGATGACAGAAACCGGAGAGTGACCTTGGCCACGGCGAAGCTACTTCATGAGGCCGGTGTCGACTTTGCCATCCTCGGCTCGGCCGAGCTGTGCACGGGTGACCCGGCTCGCAGAGCCGGCAACGAGTATGTCTTTCAGCAGCTCGCTCTGGCCAACATCCGCACGCTGAACGACTTGGGCGTGGAGAAGATCGTGACCCAGTGCCCGCACTGCTTCAACACCCTGGCCCACGAGTACCCGCAGTTCGGCGGCAACTACCAGGTGCTGCATCACAGTGAGCTGCTGGCGCGGCTGCTTCGGGAAGGCCTTCTGAGTACCCAGGGCGGCGGCGGCAGCGTCACCTTCCACGATCCGTGCTATCTCGCCCGTCACAACGACGTGATTGCTGCTCCTAGACAGGTGCTCGAGGCCGTGGGAGAAGTCGTCGAGATGGCGAGGAGCGGCAAGGGCGGCTTTTGCTGTGGAGCAGGCGGGGCGCGTATGTGGATGGAGGAGCGCACCGGGAAGCGGATCAACGTGGAACGCGCCGAGGAGGCGATTGCCACCGGCGCCGCCGAGATCGCGACCGCCTGCCCGTTCTGCCACGTGATGCTCGACGACGGGGTGAAGGACCTTGGTGCCGACGTGGCCGTCAAGGACATCGCCGTCGTGCTGTCGGAGCGGATGGTGGAGGGTCAAGGAGGCTCTGCTCGGAGCCGATGAACTCTTGTCGAAGACAGGAGCGATCCGATGGTGTGCGTGCGTTGTGGCGCCGCAGCGGTGGTGACCCGCGGCAACGAGTTCTACTGCGGGAAATGCGCGCTGACCCGGGACTGGGAGGAGATCATCTCCATCGTCCAGGATGCCCGGGTGGAGACACCTGTAGCCGGGCAGGAAGTGCCCGAGGGGGCAGTCGCCGGCTGATCGGATGGGTTCGGTCGGGCGATGTCGCCGCCACGGTGAGGCGCGTATGCTCTCCTCGCCATGGCCCAACCAGTCGACAGCTCCGCGGGGACTTGCGACGCGGTCATCGTGCTCGGTGCCGAGGTCTTCGCCTCCGGTGAGCCCAGCCCTGCGGTGCGTAGGAGGATGCAGCACGGCATCTCGGTGTTCCGGCGGACGAACGCCGAATGGCTCGTCGTTGCCGGAGGAGTGGGACGGTCCGGGTTCTGTGAGGCATCGGTGATGGCCGCCATCGCCGAGGAATCGGGAGTCCCGCGGCGGCGGATAATCGAAGAGGGCCTGTCTCACAACACCCTGGAGCAGGCTGTGGCGGTGAGTGCTCTGGCGCGGCAACATGCCTGGGCCGCGACGCGGGTCGTCAGCGACCGGTTCCACGTTCCGAGAGCTGTTTGGCTGTTTCGGAGGGTCGGCGTGAGCGTGGACGGGGACCCGGTTCGGGGGCGCGGAGAGGCTACCAGGCGGCGCTGGGTGCTGGCTTGGCTTCGTGAGGGGTTGGCTTGGGCCAAGGCGGGATGGCAACTCGTGTCGGGGAGGCTCCGCCGGGCTGTCGCAGATGGCGGCTCGGGGAACGCCGGGGTTGGCTGAGGGTCGCGAATATCCGCGTCTCCTGTGGATAAGTCGGCTACGGTGGTCGGCCGGAGGTACACCGAAAGTGGCGACGGAGACGGCGTCTTTTGGCGCCGGCAAGCGAGAGAATCACGATTCCTCGGCGTTCTATCGCCGCCGCATGGTGGCGACGCTGCCGAGCATTGCAGAGGACGGAGCTGCCGCGGCTCCGCCCGCCGGTGTGATCGATAGGTTCTTCTGCAAGTCGTCGGAAACCATGGAGGAGATCTCCGACGATTGTGTTGCGCTCATGGTCACCTCGCCGCCGTACAACGTGGGCAAAGAGTACGACGGGGATCTCAGCCTCGGGGAGTACCTGGATCTGCTGCGCCGCGTCTTGGCCGAGACTCACCGGGTTCTAGAGCCGGGCGGCCGCGTCGCGGTGAACGTGGCCAATCTGGGAAGGCGGCCGTATCTGGCTCTCAACCATCGGGTGGCGGCCCTGCTGGAAGAGGCGGGGTTCTTCCTGCGTGGAGAGATCGTGTGGCAGAAGGCCCAGGGGGCCGGCGGATCGTGCGCCTGGGGCTCGTGGCGATCGGCCAGGAACCCGACCCTGCGCGATGTGCACGAGTACGTTGTGGTGGCGAGCAAGGGCTCGTTCCGCAGGACCCGGACCGGCGAGGACACCATTTCGCGCGAGGGGTTTCTCGAGTCGACGGTGTCGGTGTGGAACATTCCACCGGCGTCGGCGCGCCGCATCGGCCACCCCGCCCCGTTCCCCGTCGAGCTTCCCCGGCGCCTCATCGAGCTGTACACGTTCAAGGGCGATCTTGTCCTTGATCCTTTTATGGGATCGGGATCGACCGCGGTGGCGGCGGTGGAGAGCGGTAGGCACTTCGTCGGCTACGACGTGGAGCCGGCCTACCTCCAGATCGCGGAGGCTCGTGTCGCTTCGGCGCGGGGCTCCAAGACGAGCTGACGGGACGCTCCGATACTCCAGGTCGGCGGA
Source organism: uncultured Acidimicrobiia bacterium (assembly GCA_964633975.1). Lineage (GTDB taxonomy): Bacteria > Actinomycetota > Acidimicrobiia > Spongiisociales > UBA11373 > CAZWKX01. The sequence continues at coordinate 74,850 of CAZWKX010000002.1, read as the reverse complement.
GCGGAGCCGCGGCAAGCCCGCCTCCTGCACGGCTTCCCGAGTGCTCCACCGAGGTACCTCTTTGGCATGACCGGCGCAGGGGTTCCTAGGTGGTGGTTCGGGCAGCCGCGGCCTTGGTGAGGTCGCGAGCAGAGGCGACGGCGGCGGCGCCGATCGCCATAATGGCCGTGCGGAAGGATTCGTATGCGAGTCATCGTTGTCGGTGCCGGCGCCGCGTCGCGGGAGTTGTTGGGGCGTCTCGGTGATCGCTGGGAGGTGGCGGTCGTAGATCCGGACCCGGTCCGGCTCGAACAGGCGGCGCGTATACGTCCGGTCGAAAGTGTTGTCGGTTCGGGCTGCGAAGAGGCAGTGCTGGATTCCGCCGGGCTCGGCCGGGCCACGGCCGTCGTGGCTGCCGCCGACGACGATGAGGTGAATCTGCAGTTGTGCCGGATCGTCGCGGCCAGGGGCGTGTCCTGTGTGGCCAGGGCCGGCCGGCCCGAGAAGCTGGAGGAGTACCACGCCCTGGATGTGCCGGCGGTGTCACCGGATCAACTGGCGGCGCGGCGCATCATCTCCGTGCTGGAGCCGCGCCGTCTGTTCTCGGCCGGCTTTGCCGGAGGACGAGCCGAGGGCATGGACCTCCGTGTCGTGTCCCGGTCGCCGGTGTGTGGTATTCCGTTGAGTCAGATCGACATGCGGGGCTGGCTGGCGGTGGCGATACTGCGCGATGGGCAGCTCATCATCCCTCACGGCGATTCCGTGCTGGTGGAAGGCGATGTGGTCACCGTTGTGGGTGACGGCGCCGGCCGAGGCGAGGTGGTGGCCACCTTTATGTCGGGCGTCGAACGTTTCCCGACGGAGTTCGGCAGATGGGTGGCCGTGGCCTTCGAAACAGAGGACGATCTAGGTGGGCCGGTCGATGAGGCAATCCATCTGGCCGCCAACAGCGCTGCTGAAGGGCTGTTGGCGGTTCACCAAGACCTCGGTGATATCAAGGACGCTGTGGCTCACCGGCGGGTTGAGGCGCTGGCGGAACGAGTGGGGAGTATGGTCGGCGACCTCCCGCTCCGCATGATGACCGTGGCCGGCTCGCCCTGGCGCGCCCTGCTGTCGGGGCATGTCGGTGACGACGTGGGAGTGATCGTGGTCCCGCCGCCGATCGGGGGCCGTCCGGCGTGGCGGTGGAGGGTGGCTCGTCTACTGCGTGCTGCGGCCAGACGGCATGTGCCGGTGCTTGTGTCGCGGGGCAGCCATCCGTATAGGCGTGTAGTGGTGCCGGCGCGCGACAGCCCTGCCGGATGGGCTGCCGCGCAGGTCGCCATCGACATCGGGGCCTACGAGTCGGCGCCGCTTGTGGGCATCGGGGTCATCCCTCCTCTGTTCATCGCAGGTGAGGAGGCGCGGGGAGAAGCGACGCGGGCGGCGGCGCGGCTGCAAGAGGACGCCGAGGTGCAGAACGTCGATGTGCGCCGGGTCATAGAGCAGGGCAACGAGGTGCGGGTCATCGAGGAGTGGGCCCGCCCGGGGACGATCGTCGTGCTCGGTTCTCCCCGTCGGCGGGCCGCCGCGCTGGCCCCCGGCATCGTGGGTCATCTCGTCCGGCGTCTCAAGACGTCGGTCGTTGTGGTCCCCTACCGGCGCTAGGAACATCTGTGGATAGCGCCGATCAAGCAGCCGTCACTCTCCTGGTCATCATCTCTGCGGCTTTTGTGCTTCCCCTCGTTGCGGAGAAGGTTCGGGTGCCCGCCGTGGTGCTCGAGATCGCCTTTGGCTTAGTCATCGGGCCGGTGACGGATGTGGTGAAGGCGGCCGAGTACCTCGACGTGCTGGCCGATCTCGGGTTCCTGCTGCTCATGTTCCTTGCCGGATTCGAGATCGACGTTCGCATCTTCGGCCGGAGGGGCCTGCGGCTGCTGCTGGTCGGCCTTTCGGTGTTCGCTCTCACCATGGGCATGTCCTATGTGGCTGCGGATCGTCTCGACTACGGCCTCTTCATGATGTTCGTGTTCGGCACGACGTCGGTAGGCCTGGTCGTGCCCACGCTGCGTACCACCCGCCATGCAAGCACCCGGCTGGGGCAGGCCATATTGGTGTCGGCGCTTCTGGCGGATCTGCTCACCCTGGTCGGTGTGACCGTGTTCGCTCTGGTCGAGGAGCATGGAGTCGGGCTCAGCGTGCTGGCCATACCGGCCTTCTTCGCAGTCGTGACCGTGACGCTGATGGTGATACGGCGTCTGGTGTGGTGGAAGCCGGAATGGTTCGAGCGCCTCTTCGAGACCGATCATCCGGAGGAGCTGGGGACGAGGGCCTCTCTGACGCTGATGCTCGTCTTCGTGGGGGCGTCGATCGCCTTCGGGATCGAGACGATCTTGGGTGCCTTCCTCGCCGGCACGGGGTTCGCCATGGTGTTCCGCAATCGCGGGGTGTTGGGGCAGCAGCTCAGCGGCTTCTCTTACGGCTTCCTGATTCCCATCTTCTTCATCAACGTCGGCATCCACTTCGATGTCGAGGCTCTGCAGGCGCCGGGCGCCGTAGGGCGCATGCTGACGCTGATAGGTGTCGCCTTACTCGTGAAGATGGGCCCGGCTCTGGTGCTTTTCTTGAGGCGGCACACGTTGAGGGAGGTCCTGGCCGCGGGGGCGCTGCTGTCGGCGCGACTCAGCCTCATCATCGCAGTCGCCGAGGTCGGCTTGCGCCTGGAGCTGATCGATCGCCCCACCGAGGCGAGCATCGTGGTGTTGGCAGCGGTCACATCGACCTTGGGGCCCGTGCTGTTCCGTTGGCTGGCGCCGCCTCCCGGCGAGAACCGGAGGGCTGCCGGAGCGGGATAGAGACGAGGCTTCGGGCGCTTGCTCTAGGCTCTGCGGGTCTGGACGACGCCCCGGCCGGGCGAAGCGTGTTCCATGGGAACGGCGGAAGAGGAAGGAGGCGTGATGGAGGCCGTCATACGCCTCGAGGGTTTGACCAAGTACTACGGCAAGGTGCGGGGAGTGGTCGATCTCGACCTCGAAGTGCGGCCCGGCGAGATCTTCGGGTACCTGGGACCCAACGGTGCCGGCAAGACCACGACGATCCGTCTGCTGCTCGACCTGATCCGACCTACCCGCGGGCGTGCCGAGGTCTTGGGTCTCGATCCCTTCGTCGACGGCCCGGCGGTGCGCCGCCAGATCGGCTATCTGCCCGGCGAGCTGGCGCTTTGGAACCAGATGACCGGACGTCAGCTCCTCAGCTACCTGTCTCATGAGTGGGAGATGGAGAGCCTGGCGCCGGCCGAGGAGATAGCCGAGCGCCTCGACCTGGATCTCGATCGTAGGGTGAAGGACCTCTCGCGAGGAAACAAGCAGAAAGTCGGGCTGGTGCAGGCCTTGATGCACAGCCCTCGGCTTCTCATGCTCGACGAGCCCACGTCGGGTCTCGACCCCCTTGTGCAGCGGGAGTTCTATCGCCTGGCGAGGCAGGCGAAGGAGGAAGGCCGCACCGTCTTCCTCTCGTCCCACGTTCTGTCGGAAGTGGAGCGCATCGCCGACCGGATTGGGATCATCCGCGAGGGACGTTTGGTCGTCGTGGAGAGTCTCTCCAGCCTCAAGGAGAAGGCGCTGCGGCGCATCGAGATCCGCTTCTCCGGGCCGGTGCCGCCGGAGAGCTTCGCCTCCCTGCCCAACGTCGCCGATGTGGTTGTGGAAGACGGGCTGCTCTCCTGCACCGTGTCGGGGTCCGTCGACGCGCTGATCAAGGCGGCGGCGCGCTTCGACGTGGAGCACGTCGTGACACACGAGGCCGACCTGGAAGAGCTGTTCATCCGCTACTACGAGGGGATCGACGATGCTGCGTAACGTCTTTGCCGCCACGATGTGGATGCGGCGCCGGGCCGTGGCCTGGTGGGCGGGCGGCACGTTCCTCTATCTGCTCATGATCGGGAGCGTCTTTCCGACGGTTAGAGACAACGCAGCCGATTTCGACAAGCTGATGGAGAGCTACCCGGACTTCTTCAAGTCGATGATCGGCATGTCGGGGGACTTCAGCTTCGGCACCGGTGGCGGCTTCCTCCAAGCGGAGGTCTTCTCCTTCCTGGGTCCACTGCTGCTGCTCATCTTCGCCGTGGGTATGGGGGCCCAGGCCGTCGCCGGGGAGGAGGAGAGCGGCACGCTCGACCTGCTCTTGTCGGGGCCCATCACCAGGCGCTCGGTCCTGCTCCAGGAGCTGGGTGCCATGGTGACGCTCACCACCGGCCTCGGAGTAGTCATGTTCCTGGCTCTGCTCGGCGCCGGGCGTGCGTTCAACATGCAGGTGGCCGCGGCGAACCTGGCCGGGGCCACGCTCAGCAGCGTGCTGCTTGCACTCGTCTTCGGGTCCCTCGCCCTCGCGGTGGGGTCGGCCACCGGGAGCCGAGGCATCGCCATCGGTGCTGCATCGGCCCTGGCCCTCGCTGCATTCTTGCTGTCGTCGCTCGCCGATCTCGTTCCGTCGCTCGGTACAGCGCAGAAGTACCTCCCCTGGTACTACTACGGGGCGGCGCAGCCGGTGCGCAACGGCATCGAGTGGGCCCACGCCGGGGCTCTGGCGGCCATGGCCGTTGGGCTAGTCGCGGCGGGGGATCTCCTCTTCGAGCGGCGCGACGTGGCCGTCTGAGACAAGAGGCCGCGCAGGGTACGGAGGCCAATCGAGCAGATCGAGCACTTGCCGAGCCGCGTCGACCAGCGTTCGGTGCGGCGGGGCGGGGCGGCGGGAGGCGACGGCGATCTCGGGGAGTTCGTTCACCACGGCGGCCGGCTCCAGCCCCAGGCAGTGGCGCGCCGCAGCAAGGGCGTCGGCTTCGCCGCCGGGCGGGACTCGGTTGAGGACGAGCAGCGGAGTCGACCAGGGCCAGCCGTCGACCAGATGTGCGGCACGTACCAGGCCGTTCGGGCTGCCGCCGACGACGAGGACCATGTGGTCGGCGCTTCGCAGGATGCCGGTAGGCGGGGCGGGTCCGCCGTCGACGACGATGGCGGCGTAGGAGGCGCGAGCCGCCTCGACCAGGTCTGCGGCGGCGTACGGCGCCACCGTGTCGTCGGGGCGGCGGTGCGAGCCGACAATGAGTCCAAGCGGGCCGAGTCGTCGTGTGGCCCAGGCGGGTAGGCGGCCGCCCTGTGCAACGGCGTCGCAGGCGTCGGCTATGTCGGGCCTGGGCGCTCGCCCGGTGCGGATGGCCAGCGACGGTGCCTCGAGGTCCAGATCGAGGAGCAGGGTGGAGCGGTCCGTCGCTGCGGCCCAGGCGATGGCGAATGCCGTCTCCGTGCGGCCAGGCGCTCCTCTCGGTCCGCTCACCACGATCGTCGTCGAATCGGACAGGGCCTGAACACGGGCGGCCCCCATGAGGCGTGCCGAACGGAGCACCTTGGTTGCGGGTGTGATGTCGGGGAAGAGCTCTTCTACGCCGGCGGCCAGGAGGCGGGAACGGGCCGGACGGTCGCCCGCCGGGTACATGCCGATGACCTGCATGCCGAGGCGCCTCCAGCAGGAGATGCGGGCCGGGGTGAGCCAGGGGGTCTCTGTACCGGCGGCCACAACGTCGATTCGGCCCGCCTGGCTCTCCAGCTCCTCGGGGTGGTGGGCGCGCAGGACGACACGTACCTCTGCCGTCTCTCTGGCAAGAGCGACCAGGGCGCCTTCCCATTCGCGGGCCGACAGAACGGTGGCCAGCCGCGGTATCACGATGCTCCGACGGGCTTCAGCATCGAGTGTCGACGGCGACGACGTGGTCCAGGGCCAGATAGCAGAGTCGCTCACCGGTGAGGAACTCGACGTGGTCCACTCCGACGGCGGTGACGATGCCGCATACAGATCGGCCCGTGGAAGTGTGGACGACGACGGTATCGGCGCGATCCTCGAGGCAGATGAGCACGTGGCGCAGCGTGCGGCGGCGGCGGGCCGCTGCCCTTGCCGCGTCGATCTCGGCTTCGAGGGTCTCGTCCATCTGCCGGCGCAGGCGCCGGCCGAGTACGGCCAGGTCGGGATGGGGCGGCGGATCCAGGGCTCACTCTCCGGTTGCGGGTCACCGTCTAGCTACCAGCCGCGGCCGGCCGGCTCAAGAGGGATGTGGCGAAGAGCTTTTCGCGAGGCTGCGGGGGCTCCTACCGCCCGGATGGCACCGCCTCCAGCGAGCGCGGGTCCGGCTTGGCAGAGTCGCTGGCCCAGCGCACCCATGGCCCGGCCACGACGGCGCCGGCCACTCGATCCCGCCCGGAGTTCTTGGCCCGATACATGAGCTGGTCGGCGGTCTCGACCATCACATCGACGGTGGTGGGTGGATAGTGGTAGGTGGCGATGCCTGCGGAGAGCGTGACGCGGTCGTCGATCTCGCAACATCCGTTGACTATCGCCTGACGGATTCGGTTGACCACGCCGGCCGCGGCGGTGGCTTCGGTGTCGGGGAAGAACACCACGAATTCGTCGCCGCCGATGCGGCAGAAGAGGTCGGTGGCCCGGATCGAAGCTCGTACCGCTTGGGCAAAGGACTGGAGGATGCGATCGCCGGTCTTGTGGCCGTGACGGTCGTTGAAACCCTTGAAGTCGTCGAGGTCGAGGTAGGCGATGCTGAGCGGACATCCACTGCGCGCGGCGCGGAGCCGCTCGCGATCGGCGGCGATCTGGAAGGCTCGGCGGTTGAGGGCTCGGGTCAGCGGGTCTGTAGCGGCGAGGCGGCGCTGCTGGTGGAGAGACTGGCGCAGCGACCCGAGGAGCAGGGCGACCATGGTGAGCACGAGGAGGCGTGTGAGTGAGTTCCACACGTTGGGCAATGTGGCGACCGCCGTGTGCGGGTGCAGCAGGAGCTGCCCGAAAAGGCTCTCGAGGGCCGCCAGCAGGGCCAGAAGCGCTCCGTGGTACCAGCTGCCCACCCAGGTGACGGCGAGCACGGCGAGGACGAAGAGGAGAGAGGCCGATACCTCGGGGCCCATCACCCAGCATTCGATGTAGGCGATGGCGAGGAAGAGCCCGGCGGCCAGGACCGTCGGCGCCAGGTGAGGGCTGCGCCGGAAGAGGCGGATACGCACGAGCGTTCCGTCGCCGGCGGGCCTCTGGAAGGACCGGACAATTCCATGCATGTGATTCACCTGACTAGTGCTTCGGCACTAGTCACAAAACCCTTGAGGGCTTTTGCGGGTTCTCAGCGGCGCCGCCCGAGCAGGAGGTAGGCGACGGCGCCCGGAGGCACCATGGCGACCCTTTTCCACACGTCCTTGCGGCCTCTGATGTCGGTGTCTTGGCGCCTCTCCAGGTCCCACTGGACGAACACGAGGAGTGCGGCGATGGCGGCCCACGCCGCGGCCACGATGACGAGCTGCACGCCCTTCGGAGGTTTGCGCATCATGAGCCGGGCCTCTCGGCCTCGTCGTCTCGCGGCGTGCCCGCGCGGCGAGACGTCTCGAACGCCCATGGTTTGGGAAGCCCCGACGTGGTCATCCGCCTTGTCCGGTGAAGTTGGTGGGACACTCTGCATTCCCGGGGCCCCGGCCCCGGAAGGCATCTATAAAGGCGGCTATTCGGTCGGTCGTCTCGAGAACCATGAGCCGGTCCCATGCGGCGGCCAGGATGGGCCCCGCCATGGTGTCGTCGGGAACGACGAGCACCTGGGAGTCGTAGGACGAGGCGGCCTCGACGAGGTGGCCGGCGGTGCTCTCGTCATCGCTTCGGTGCCATAGGACGACGGCGCCGTTGTAGAGCGCTGAGTAGGCCTCGGCCCCGGAGATCGGTGCGTCGAGTCGCCCGCACGCCGGGTCGGGGAGGGCAGCGGGATCGATGCTGGCCCAGTCACCCTCGTAGCCTAGGGTGGCCAAGACGGAGTCCACTTCGGCGAATTCGCCAAGGCAGCGGTCGGTTCCGGGACTCTTGTGCTGCAGGTAGGTCTCGACGAAGGCGGCGAGGTCGTCGGTGTTCTGGTACTCGCCCAGGCGGCGCCAAGAGGCCGCCGCAACGGGTGTCGTTATGGCCGTGTTTGGGGCGACAACCAGATTGTGGTCGTAGATTGAGGACACGGCGTCCCAGATCTCGGAAGCGCCGATTTCTCCGCCGGGCTGATACCACAGGGTGACGAATCCGTTGTAGATGGCCGCGTAGGCCTCGATGTCGGGCAGTTCCTGGTCGGTGATCCCGCATTGCGGGTCCGGGATCAGGTCGGCGCCGATGCTGTTCCAGTCGCCTTCGTAGCCCAGCCTGGACATGAGGACGTCGGGGCCGGTGAACTTGACCACACCCTCGAGTTCGGGAGGAGGACGAAAGAGGTAGAGAGCGACGACAAACAGGCCGATCGTGGCGAGCGTGGGGAGTGCGAGGCGTCGGAGCCGCCTTCTCAGCTTGTTGCGCCGCTCCTCGGCGGCCTGCTGGCGGCGCCGCTCCTCGGCGGCCTGCCGGCGGGCTTCTTCGCGGCGTCGGGCGGCCTCCTTGCGCGCCGGGTCGTGGCGGCTGCGCTTTCTCTTCTTTTGTCTCTGCTGGGCCATGATGGCGGTCAAGTGTACGACGTCGGCCTTGCCGGCGATCCCGGCCGAACATACTCTGGGGCTATGGAGCGCATCTCGGTGGATCTGGACAAGGAGTGGCTGTCGGTCGCCGACATATGCGAGTACATGGAGGTGTCGACCTTCGTGGTGACTCGGACGCTGCGCTCCGGTGAGCTTCCTGCGGTCAAGATGGGCCGCGAGTGGCGTGTCGCCCGGCGCGACTTCGAGGATTGGCTCAACGCCCAGCGAATGGAGTCGGCGGCACGATCGAAGGCGGCCCGTGCCTAGCTACAGGCGGTCCGGCCGGCCCTCCGGCTAGGAGAGCAGGTCCAGCGGGTCGGTGTATTCGGTGCCGAGGGCTTCGGCAACGGCTTGATGGGTAACGTGGCCGTGGACGACCTCCAGGCCTCCCAGCAGCTCGGGGTGTGCAGCCACCGCGGCAGGCACGCCTTCGGCGAGAGCGACGACGTAGGGGAGCGTGGCGTTGCTGAGCGCATAGGTGGCCGTGTTGGGGACGGCCCCGGGGATGTTGCCCACGCAGTAGTGCACGACGTCGTGGGCGACGAAGACCGGCTCACGGTGAGTGGTCTCCCGCGATGTCGCCACGCAGCCACCCTGGTCGATGGAGATGTCGACGATGACGCTGCCGGGCCGCATGGTGGCGACCAGGTCCTCTTCTATGAGCACGGGCGCCCGCGCTCCAGGTATCAGTACTGCTCCAATGATCAGATCCGACCTGGACACGTGCTCCTCGACGGCGTGGATGGAGGAGCGCACCGTGACGATGCGGCCCCAGGAGAGCTCGTCGAGGTGACGGAGACGATCGACGTTGACATCCAGGATGGAGACGTGGGCCCCCATGCCGGCGGCGATCATCGCCGCGTTCGTGCCGGCCATGCCTGCGCCGAGAACGGTGACCTCAGCGGGAGGAACGCCGGGTACTCCACCCATCAGGACCCCGCGGCCGCCGTGGGGCCTCTCCAGGTAGTGGGCTCCGGCCTGGGCCGCGATGCGGCCGGCGATCTCACTCATAGGGGCGAGCAGCGGCAGCGAACCGTTCGGGAGCTGCACCGTCTCGTAGGCGATGGCGGTGGCTCCCGAAGAGACCAGGCCCTTGGCCTCATCGGCATATGCGGCGAGGTGGAGATACGTGAAGATCGTGTGTCGCGACTCGAGGAGGGCGATCTCGGGTGGCTGGGGCTCTTTGACCTTCACGATGAGGTCGGCCGCGGCGAAGACGTCGGCGGCGCGTGGGACGATCTCGGCGCCCACGCGCTGGTAGTCGTCATCGCCAATAGACGAAGCCGCGCCGGCTCCATGCTCGACGACGACGTGGTGTCCGTGGGCTGCGAGCTCGCGTACGCCGACAGGGGTCATAGCGACGCGATACTCGGCGGGCTTGATCTCGGCGGGGACACCGATGATCACGGCGGTCACCTCCGTGTTGATGCCGTTCAGCCTGGCACGGTCGGGGCTCGATCTGCAGGGTCCTTAGGTCCTTGGCGACGGGACCTCGTCTGAGAAGGGTAGAGGGGCGAGAATGCGCGGCCGTCAGCGGTGCCGGTGCCCGGCGCCGCGCAGCGCCACGGGCGGCGTAGGCTCGGGGCAACTAGGCAGGAGGTGCGTTGCTCGATCGGAGCACCATCGATCGTTTGCGCAACTTCGACACCGCCGGTCAACCCGTCCTCTCCGTCTACTTGGGCCTCGAGCCCGATCGCGATCAGCTTCGTTCCATCACCACCAGGCTCAAGGCCCTGGTGAACCCGCTTCGGGAACAACTGGACTCCGGCGAGGTGCCGGAGGACGAGGTGCGGATCTTGCACCGGGATCTCGATGAGGCCCTGGGTATGGCCAGTCGAGTGGGTGTCGACCTCGGAAGGGGCGCCGCCATCTTCCTGAGCTCCGGAGCCGGCCTCAGGGAGCACTTGAGCCTGCCGGCGCGTGTACGTGACAGGGCCATCGTCGATGTGTCCCCCTATCTGGGGCCACTGGAGGCGATGCTCAGCCGCTTCCACCGATATTGCGCCGTAGTGATCGACCGCCGCGTCGCTTCTGTCTATCGCTTCCACATGGGCGTCCTGGAATCGTGGGAGGTGCTGGCCGAGGAGGAAGTGCGGAAGGACAACTTCGGGGGTTTCGAGGGGTTTGCCGAGCGCCGGGTTCGGGCACACGCAAAGACCGTGGCGCGACGCCTATTTCGCTCCGCGGCGGCTCGGCTCGCCGAGCTTTGGCGCGACGGGGCGTTCGACCTGCTCGCCGTCGGAGGAAGCCAAGCCAACATCGATGCCCTCGTCGGCGAGCTGGCCCCGGATCTGCTGCCCCGCATGGCCGGGACGTTTGTCGTGGATCCGCGCGCTGCAACGCCCACCGAGATCAGGGATCGGTGCCGGGAGGTGGCCGCCACCTACGATCGACGGCTCGACGAAGAGCATGTGGCCGAGCTGCTGAACGCCGCGGGCTCGCGGGCCCGGGGTGTGCTGGGGCTCAACAGGGTGCTCGATGCAGCCAATCAGAAGGCCATCGACCTGCTTCTTGTCGATGCGGCGGAAACCGTGGCGGGCGTGCAGTGCACCGAGTGCGGCTGGCTGGCCCGATCCGGGGAGCGCTGTGCCGCCTGCGGCATGGCGACTCGGCCGGTGCCCGATCTCTTCGACGCCGTGGCCGAGCAGGCCCGGGCCGATGGAGGTTCGGTACGTTACCTGCTCGCCGAGACTGCACTGGCCGAGATGGAGGTCGGGGCGACGGTGCGGTTCGGCGTCGCCGGATTGCGCAGCACCTAGGCGTTTTCGCCGGGCGAACGTTCTCTTCGACACACGGGTGGCTCGCGTGGTGGGGCCTTGCCGGGAGTCTGGGCGAGGCTGGCTAACGTGAACGAGCCGAAGGAAGGTGACCCCGATGTCCACGGCCGCGCTGGTGCTCGCTGGTGGTGGGGCGCGCCGCATGGGGCGCCCCAAGCAGCTCGTCGAGTGGGATGGGCGTCCGCTGCTGGAGCAGGTCGTCACCATGGTCTCCGGCTGGCCCGTCGATCTCATGGTCGTCGTGCTCGGCGCCGATGCCGACCAGATCCTCGAAGCGGTCGACTTTGGGGATTCGGTGATCGCGGTGAACCCAGAGTGGGAAGAGGGGTTGGCCTCCTCTATTCGAGTGGGTGTCGACGTTCTCATGCGCGAGCGGGCGCCGGAGAGGGCATTCATGGTGCTGGGCGATCAGCCGGAGATCCCAGCCGCCGTGCCTCCCCGGCTGCTGGAGGTGATGCAGAGCAGCGGCCGGCCGGCGGTGATCCCCGTATACCGCTACCAGCGGGGCAATCCCGTGCTCGTAGATCGCTCGCTGTGGCCTCGGTTTGCCGGGCTCACCGGCGATCAAGGCGCTGCCGGCTTGCTCAAAGCTCATCCACAGTGGGTGAAGGAGGTGAGGTTCGACTGCCTGCCCCCGGACGACGTCGATGAGCCTGAGGATCTCAGGAGACGGGGCCGCTGAAGATGCTCGGCCGTTCGTCTGCAGCTTGCCGAAGCGAAACTGTATTCTGCGCCCGCGCTGGCTGAGCCGCACCTAGGCTTGGCTCCACCGCCGCAACCTTTGGAAGGAGTGCCATGGCTTCCATCGATGCCATCGAGGGGATTGGTGTCCAGTACGGTCGTACCCTGCGCAAGGCGAAAGTCCGTACAACGGAAGCTCTGCTCAGGCGCGGGGCGACGAGAAAGGGCCGCAAGGCGCTGAGTGGGGCTACCGGCCTCAGCCAGCATCTGATTCTGGAGTGGGTCAACCGGGCCGATCTGATGAGGGTGAAGGGAGTCGGCGAGGAATACTCCGACCTTCTCGAGGCGGCCGGTGTCGACACCGTGAAGGAGCTACGCACGCGGAATGCGTCGAACCTGACCGAGGCGATGGCCGAGGTCAACGAGCGCAAGAGGCTGGTGCGCCGCCTTCCCACGGAGTCGATGGTTGAACGTTGGGTGGCACATGCCAAGGAGCTCCGTTCGGTCGTTGAGTACTAGGGGCGCCCCGGTCCGGCCCGCGCCGGTATCGAGTCGAGTCGACGCGCCGAAACGATCGCGCTTTTTCCAGCGGTTGCACAACGCCCTATGCTGACTGATCGTGCCGCCCGCCGGGTGCCGGCGGCATACCGATGCGGGTGCCTCGGTGAGGAGTCATGTGTCCCGAGGTGGTGATGACACCTTGATCATTGTTATGAAACACGGCTCGACGGACGAGGACGTGGCACGCGTGGTGGAGAGGCTGCGCGAGATCGGCGCCGAAGCTCATGTGTCGGAGGGGCAGTTCCGCACGGTCATCGGCGCGGTGGGAGATCGGGCCCACATCCAGCAGCTGCCCTGGGAGGCCTTCCCGGGCGTGGAACGGGCTGTGCCTGTACTCACCCCCTTCAAATTCGTGAGCCGGGAGTTCCAGGAGAAGGACTCCGTCATCGATGTGGGGGGTGTTGCTGTAGGCGGCGACAAGCTCGTTGTGATTGCCGGGCCGTGCGCCGTGGAGAGCCGAGAGCAGCTCTTCGCCTCGGCCGCTGCCGTAAAGGAGGCCGGGGCCTCGATCCTGCGAGGTGACGCCTTCAAGCCGCGGACCTCCCCCTACACGTTCCAGGGCCTTGGGGAGCGGGGCCTGAAGCTGCTGGCCGAGGCTCGAGAGGAGTACGGGCTGCCTTTTGTCGCCGAGGTGGTCGATCCCCGGCACGTCGAGCTCGTCGCCTCGTACGCCGACCTGCTGCGTATCGGCACGCGCAACATGGCCAACTTCACCCTCCTCGCCGAGGTGGGTCGTCAGCCGAAGCCGGTGCTGCTGAAACGGGGCTTCACCGCCACCATCGACGAGTGGCTCAACGCCGCCGAGTACATCTACAAGGAGGGCAACCACCACATCGTGTTGTGCGAGAGGGGCATACGCACCTTCGAGGGCCGGACCCGCAACACGCTCGACATCTCGGCGATCCCGGTGGTGAAGAGCCTCTCGCACCTTCCGATCATCGTCGATCCTTCGCACTCGGGGGGTCACCGCTTTCTGGTGTCGCCGCTCGCTCGTTCGGCGGTGGCCATAGGCGCCGACGGCATCTTGGTTGACGTGCATCCGGCTCCTGAGACCGCGTTGGTGGACGGGGCCCAGGCGATACTCCCCGCGGAGTTCGTCGAGCTGATGACCCAGATACGCGCCCTGGCCGAGGTTGTGGGAAGGCTGGTCTAGGAGCGGACGACGCGGTCCTCCATGAGGTGGAGGAGACAGACCGCCCCGGCAAGGATCCCGGCGCCGACGGCCCGCTCGTCGATGTCGAAATCGGCGGCGTGGAGGTCGGTTCTTCGGTCGGGGAGCGCTGCTCCGAGGCGCAGCAGGGCACCGGGGACCGATTCCAGGTACCGGGCGAAATCCTCGGAACCCATGCTCCGGTGCGTGGAGAGCACCGAATCGGCTCCGAGGGCTTCGCTTGCGGCGGCCCGGAGTACTTCGATGATCTCGGCGTCGTTCACAACCGGGGGTGAGCCTGGCCGGTAGTCGACGGTGGCGGTGGCGCCGAGGGGACCGGCGATGCCGTCGATGAGGCGCCCCACCGTCTCCGGCAAGGAGCGCCACGTCTCCAGGTCGAAGAGCCGGACCGTGCCGGCCAGCTCGATGCGAGTGGGGATTACGTTCTCTGCCTCGCCGCCTGAAATGCGGCCGAAGACCGTGACGATGGGGTGGCGCGGGTCGATGGTTCGCTGGAGCAGCGCGGGCAAGGCGTCGACGACTCTGGCTGCGGCATGCACCAGGTCGACGGTGAGATGGGGTCGGGAGGTGTGACCGCCGGGCCCGGTGAGCAGGACCCGGAGCCGATCGCAGGCGCCTGTGATGGGACCGGCGCGCAAGCCGACGGTGCCCGGCGGGATCGATGGGTCAACGTGGAAGGCAAGGATCGCCGAAATGTCTTTGAGCACGCCGTCGGCGATGAGGCTCACCGCGCCCCCCGGCGACGCCTCCTCGGCCGGCTGGAAGACGATCCGGGCCCGCCCCGGAAGGCTGCCGGCGCGGCTGAGAACCCGGGCTATGCCGGCGGCGATGGCGGTATGCACGTCGTGCCCGCAGGCGTGCATGACGCCGGGGACCGCCGAGGCATAGGGCACCGGGTTCTCCTCGGTGATCGGGAGAGCGTCGAGATCGGCGCGGAAGGCGACGGTGGGGCCTCTTTCGGGTCCTACGTCGACCGTCAGGCCGGTCCCTTCCTCGCGCAGTCGTGGTTCCAGTCCGGCTTCGGCGAGAAAGGCCGCCAGCGTGTCTGTGGTCTGGAACTCCTGCCAGGCCAGCTCCGGCCGTCGATGCAGGGCGCGGCGCAGCGCTACGGCGGCTGTGGCTTCTTCGTCGACGAGGGATCTGATCTGTTCGACGTGTGGCATGGTGTCTCGAAGGGGCGGCATGGTAGCCCTTTGCCCTGCAGCTATTGCTCGTAGAAGAGTTGCTCAAAGACCCGCCTGGCTCTGCGGGTGAGTCGGCGGTACTCCTCCCGAAGCGACGCTCGGGGCAGACGCGCATAGCCGAGCGAACGGGCGAGTCGTGTCACCTCTGCGGGATCGGATGGCAGCGAGTCGCGAGGCCGGCCCGCTTGGAGGAAGAGGCGATTCCGTACTCGTGCGCAGAAGCGGTACGAGGCTTCGAGAATCTGGGCGTGCTCGTGCGACAGCAGATCGGCGTCTTCGAGGGCTTGCAGGCCGGCCAGCGTGCTGGAGGTCCGGAGCGGCGGGGTCTTGCCGCCATGGCGCAGCTGGAGGAGCTGCACCAGCCATTCGACGTCGGACATGCCCCCTCGGCCCAGCTTCATGTGGAACTCGGGGTCCTCGTCGGGGGAAATCCGCTCTTGTTCGACGCGTGCTTTGATCCGTCGTATCTCGCGCTCGGAGTCTCTGCCGAGGCCGGCGGCGAAGAGGCGGTCCTCGGCGGCTGCCATGAACTCGGCTCCCAGATCAGGGTCGCCGGCGGCGTGCCGAGCTCGAAGCAAGGCCTGGAGCTCCCAGGTGTCGGCCCAGCGCGTCCAGTAGGTCAGGAAGGCCTCGAGGGAGCGGGCGATGGGGCCCTTGCGGCCCTCGGGACGGAGATCTAGATCCACGGAAAGGCCGGGCCAGACCGCGGCCCCCGGGGTGAGCGTTGCCATCAGGCTCTCGACGACGCGGGCTGCGGTTTCGGCACCTCCGTCGGCGGTGGACCGGAACACGGCCATGGCATCGAGGTCGGAGCCGTAGTTGAGCTCGCGGCCGCCCCATTTGCCGAAGGCGATGATCGCGATCGGCGGCGGCTCGATTCCTTCGCCCTGCTGGAGACGGACTGCCAGCGAGAGTGCGGACTCGACGGCCGCATCGGCGAGGTCGGAGAGGCGCCGGCCGACGAGGACCTCGTCGACGTGGCCGATGAGATCCTGGCCGGCGATCCAGAGCAGGTGGGCCTCGGTGAAGCGGCGCAGGGCTTCGGGGGCGGTGTCGTCACCGGAGCGCAGAGCCACACGGCGCTCGGCTTCTTCGATGAGGGCATCGCGTTCTGGGAAGGCGCCGAGGGCTGCATTGTCTCCGAGGCGGGAAAGGCTTGGTGGAATGCGGTCGAGCAGCCTGCCGAGGAGCTTGCCTGTGCCGAGGAGCGTGCACAGCCGTTCGGCGGCAACCGGGTTGTCGCGCATCGCAGAGACGAGCAGAGCATTGTCGGGGGTCGAGGTGACCAGAAGCCGCAGCTGGGCGAGCCCCAGGTCGGGGTTGGGGGCCTGGGAAAGCCAGTCCATCATCAAGGGGAGGAGCTGCTGCATGAGCTTGCTGCGGCGAGAGAGACCGGTGGTGAGGTCGGCGAATGCCTGCTTGGCGCCTTCGAGATCGGTGAAGCCGAGCGCAGCCAGCTGTCGCGCCGCGCCTTCGGGGGTGAGACGAACGACGGGCGATTCGGCGTACGCCTCGAGCAAAGGGCGGTAGAAGAGCCTCTCGTGGATTGTGCGAATGGCGGCACGCAGTTCCACCAGCTCGGCCTCGAACCGCTCGAGAGCGGTGGCCTCGGCGTCGTCCCGGAATCCCATGGACTTGGCTATACGATCGCGTTCGAAAGAGCTGGCGGGTAGCTCATGAGTCTGACGGAGCTCGACGATCTGGAGCCGATGCTCGACGTCGCGAAGCCAGCGATATGCATCTTCGAGAGCCGCGGCGTCGTCGGGTCGCACGTATCCGGAGCGGCGCAGCACTTTGAGGGCTTCCAAGGTGTTGGCCGATCGCAGGCTGGGATCGCTGCGGCCGTGGACCAGCTGAAGGAGCTGCACGGCGAACTCAACGTCACGGATTCCCCCGACGCCGCGTTTGATCTCGACACCGCTTTGGCGCTCCGCCAGTGCCTCGGCCCTCGCTTTGAGGGATCTGACCTCGTGTACGGCGTCGGCGCCGAGGGTCTCTGGGTAGACGAAGGGCTCGGCGGCCTTGAGAAAGGCGTTGCCCAGCTTCCGGTCGCCGGCTGCGACGCGTGCCTTGATGAGGGCCTGGAACTCCCAGGTGTCGGCCCAGCGTTCCCAGTAGGACCGATAGGAGGCGAGCGTGCGAGCCAGGGGTCCTGACGCGCCTTCGGGCCTGAGGTCGGCGTCGACCCTAAAGGCGAGGCCGTCGGCGGTGGGGGTGGCGAGCGCATCGAGAAACGATTCGGCGCGGCGCTGGGCGGAATGAGCCGCCTGCGTGTGACCCTCGGGCGCTTCGTATACGAACATCACGTCGATGTCGGAGGCGTAGTTGAGCTCGCGTCCGCCCCACTTGCCCATGGCGATTACGGAGAAGGGGACCGGGTCGATACCTTCGAGGTGGGGGTCGTCGGCCATGGCCGCGATGGCAGCCGCGGCCGCATCGTCGGCAACGTTGCTGAGATGGCGGGCGACCTTGGGCATGGGAAGCCGGCCGATGAGGTCGTGGGCGGCGATGCCGAGGAGGCGTGCCGAGACCTGGCGCCGGATGGCTCGAAGCTGTCCGGCCCGGTCTCCCGGCAGCTCTATGTGCTGGCGGGCCGGTGGCCCGTCGGCGGCGCGCAGCAGAGCGGCGGGGTCGGCTGCGGCGATACGTGATAGGGCCGGGCTGGCGCCGGCGATGGCGATGAGAGCGCGGCCTAGGAAGGGGTGGTCCAAGGCCCGTCGCCCAAGGGCCGGATCGGCCTCGAGCACGGCGGCGAGGCGAGGCAGCGCCCCGTCGGGGTCGGGTCCTCTTCGGCTTTCTTCGAGCAGAGGGACGGCCGCCTGGGCCAGCGAGTCGCCGTCGATCCATCCGGCCGCGGATAGCGGCCCCCGGATGGTCTCGTCGATGCCGTAGCGGGCCAGGGAGCGGGCCATGTCAGAAGGCTAGGGCCGCGGTCGGCGGCGGTGAGGCCGGAGCTAGCCTGAGCAACATGAGAGTTCTCGTCGACGGTGCAGAAGTGGCGCCCGAGGAGGCGTTCGTCTCGGTGTTCGATTGGGGGTTGCAGCGTGGGTTTGGGTGTTTTGAGGTCGTCCGGTCGTACGACGGTGTGCTGTTTCGGCTGGCCGAGCATCTGGATCGGCTCTTGCGCGGCCTGGCGGTGATTGGTGTGGAGCCACCGCAGCGTGCGGATCTCGAAGCTTGGGCCTCGGCCGTTGCAGCCTCCGGGGGGAGCTGCCTGGTTCGCATCATCGTGACCGGAGGAGGCCGGGATCTGTTGCAGGGGGCGGCGTCGCGCGCCATCGTGCTCTGGGAGCCGATGCCCCCGGTGCCCGAGGCGCTTCGGCTGCTTCCGGTCGTGGCTCCTTGGCATCCGGCCACAAACAAGAGCCCGTTCTACGGGGTGAAGTGGCTGTCGTATGCTCCGAACATGGCCTGCGGCGACATTGCCCGGGGGCGGGGATTCGATGACGCCCTGCTTCTCGGTGCCGGGAATCTCGTCTTGGAGGGCCCGACGTTCACTGTGGCTTGGTTCAACGACGGCCACATCGAGACACCCGAGCTGGCTCTGGGCATCCTGCCTTCGATCACCCGCAGCGTGCTCATCGAGAGCGCCGCCCGCCTCGAATTTCCGGTCGCAGAGGGCCGTTTCCCTTTGCAGCGCCTCATCGATGCGGACGAGGCGATGGCCCTTTCCACGGTGAAGGAGGTCAGCCGGATCGGGGTGATGGGGGAGCACGCCAAGGCCACGGGCGATGTAACTGCGGCGCTGGCAAGCGCCTATCGCGACATAGTGCGCGAGGAGACCGCGGCCGGGTGAACTACGTCGACATCGTCACCGCCGTCGACGGGCTCTACGAGCGGACCGTTGCCGATCCACAGGGGTGCAGCGACGATGTGCTCTCCGAGTGGCTCGAAGGCACTCTCGGCTCTGTGGAACCGCCCTCCGGCCGGCTGGCACGGGAGGTCCGCCGCGCCGCGCGCCTGGCGGCCAGGCTCGCCCGCTATTGGACGGATCCGAGGCACTACGGCCGGGTACCCGCCGACTGGCGGGTGGCGGTGGACGAGGCGCTGGGGAGCCGGGGCTGGGCTCCGGCTCTCACCGTTGCCGGCATCGGGCTCGCCGAGGAGCCCTCTCCCGAGCTCTTCGAGCAGGTGCAGCGCCGCTGGCGCCAGGTTCACTTCGAGCCGTATTTGGAGGGGATCACCTACGAGGAGTGGCTCGCCGAGCGGGTCGGCCTGGGCAACTAGGCGGATGGCTGCGGAGCAGGGTTCTACAGAAGCGCGGTGGCGATGGCGAGGAACCCGCCGAAGCCCACCAGGTCGGTAATCATCGTCATGAAGATGTTCGAGGCGAGTGCCGGGTCCTGTCCCATCTTGTCGAGGATCAACGGGATGCTGCTGCCGGCGAGATTGGCTACGAGCAGGTTGGTGAAGGCGGCCAGGCCGATGACCATCCCAATCTTGGCGTTGTGCGTGAAGAGGGCGGCGATCGTCCCCGACAGTGCGCCGATGGCGAGGCCGTTGAAGAGACCGATGAGGGTGGAGCGGAAGAGGACCCGCCGTATCAGAACCGACGGGATGTGGTCGATGGCCATGGCACGGATGACGATGGCCTGGCTTTGGGCTCCGCTGTTGCCTCCCACCGAGGCAATGACGGGCATGTAGGCGGCGAGCACTGTGAGCCGGCTGATGACCGGCTCGAAGCGGCTGACGACGAAGCCGACCAGAAACGCGGTGGCGAGATTGAACGCGGTCCAGGGCAGGCGGGATCGCACCGAGTGCGACACGGGGGTGTAGATGGTCTCCTCGAGGCCGGCACCGACCATGGCGGCGATGTCCTCGGTGGCCTCCTGCTGCACCTCGACGATGACGTCGTCGATCGTGACCATGCCGAGGAGGACGCCCTCGCGGTCGACGACGGGGAGGGCGAGCAGGTTGTAGCGCTGGATGAGGCTGGCGACGTCGGCGCGGTCGGTCTCGGTCCGCACCGCCACCGGGCTCGGCACCATGACCTCGTCGAGTGTGGCCCCGGGGCGGGCAAACACGAGGTCGCGGAACGAGACAACTCCGAGGAGGCGTCGTGTTGGATCGACGACGTACACGTAGGAGAGGCTCTCCAAGGAGTCGTGCAGTCGGCGCAGCGCCTCGATGGCCTCCCCGGCACTGATGGCGGACGGCAGCGTGGCCACCTCGGTCGTCATCAGGCCCCCGGCGGAATCGGCGGGGTAGGCGAGGAGCGCGAGTGCCTCGCCCAGCTCTTCGGCGCCGACCGACTCGAGTAGCTGGCGACGGGCGTCTTCCTCAAGCTGGCCGATGATGTCGGCGGCCTCATCCGGGGGGAGGGCGGCGATCATCTCGGCCGCCTCCGCCGGTGACATCTCCTCGAGCACGTCGGCGGCGGCCTCGTGGCGCATCTCCTCCAGCACCTCTGCGGCCTGCTCGGCCTCAAGACCGGAGATCAGGTCGGCGGCCGCTTCCTCGTCGAGTGCCTCGAGGATGTCTGCGGCGTCGTGGGGGTCGGCCTCGGCGAGAGAACCCCACTGTTCCTGGTGGGTGTCGAGGTACTCCTCGGCCTGCCGAGGCCGCCGTCGAGCCAGATCGCGCAGGGCGATGGCGAGATCGCGAGGGCGGCGAAGACGAAGTCTCATGTCGAGGCGGATTCAAGCAGCGACGGGAGCGGTGCGCGCCGATCGAAGATCGGCCCGCGACTTGCGTCGCGGGCCGATCCCGGTGGGTGTGCAGGCCCCCTAGGGGGGCAAGGGGACCTGCGGGTGGGGCGCCACGAGGGCACCGCTCATCATGCTAACCGGCTCGGCGACGTATTCAAAGGCGCATACGCGCTTTGCCGAAGAGCTTGATCGGTGCTCAACGGGCCGTTGCCGGGCAGGTGCCGGCGATTGAGTGGTGGTGGCCCCAAGAGGAGAGGGAGGGAGCGGGGTCGCGTGCCCGCCGATGAGACTCCCGCTCGGTAACCTGCCGGAGATCCGTCATCGTGGAGACGCGGGGAGAACCGCCGAGAGCCGGGAGGAGGTGATGGCGTGAGCGAAGAGATCCGTTTGACCGGGTATTCGCACGGTGCCGGCTGAGCCTGCAAGCTCGCTCCCGGCGAGCTGGCGCAGGTCCTGCGTTATCTGGAGAACCTGACCGTGCTCGAGCATCCCGATCTTCTCGTCGGCATCGACAGCTCCGACGATGCCGCGGTCTTCCGGCTCGAGGATGATCTGGCGCTGGTCCAAAGTGTCGACTTCTTCAGCCCCATAGTCGACGAGGGATATGACTGGGGCCGCATCGTCGCGGCCAACGCGCTTTCCGACCTCTACGCCATGGGCGCCCGGCCCCTCACCGCGCTGCAGCTCGTGGCTTGGCCTCGTGACGAGCTTCCCTTCAGTCTCCTCGGTGACACCATGCGCGGCGGTGCCGCCGTGTTGGCGGAGGCCGGCTGTCTGCTGGTAGGTGGGCATTCCATCGACGATCGTGAGCCGAAATACGGGATGGCGGTGACCGGGCTGGCGCATCCCGACCAGATCGTGACCAATGGAGGCGGCCGGGCCGGCGACGTTCTTGTGCTCACCAAGCCGATAGGCACCGGGCTGGTGGCCACCGGTATCAAGAACGGCTCCGTGTCCGCAGCCGACCGCCGGCGCGCGGTGGAGGTCATGGCCCACCTGAACGCCGGAGCATCTCGAGCGATGCTCCTCGCCGGGGCAAGCGCGGCCACGGATGTCACTGGGTTCGGTCTGCTGGGGCATCTGGAGGAGATGATCCGCGGTCCCGGCATCGGCGCCGAGGTTCACTGCAGCGCAGTGCCGATCCTGCCGGGCGCTGCGGAGCTTGCCGCTGCAGGTGCCGCTCCGGGCGGCACGATGCGCAATCTTCGCCATGCCGAAGCCTTCACCGACTTCGGTGGGGCGGACCCGTCGATGCGGCTTCTGCTGGCCGATGCTCAGACGTCGGGCGGCTTGCTGATAGCAGTGGCTCCCGATCGGCTCGACGTCCTCCTCGGTGGGCTTGCGGCTGAGGGGGCTCCCGCCGCCGCGGTGATTGGGCGTTTTGTCGGCGAGGCAGTCGGGTGGATCAGGCTGGTCTGACGGGGCCGGATCCGCTGCAGCGCAGCGAAGCCATGCCTTTAGGCTCATGGCCATGCCACGGCTCGGCAAGGCGGCGGCGATATGTTTTGGAGGTTGGGGCCTTTGGCGGCTGCTCGGTCCGGAGGCGCCGCCCCGGTTCGTGGGTATCCAGGCCCGGCCGCCGGGTCCTCCCGGCCGCACCGTCGTCGCCGGCAGGCACGAGTTCTTCGTGCGCGAGACGGGACCTGAATCCGCCGTCCCCATCCTTCTGCTGCACGGCTGGGCGTACCCATCGTTGGCCATGTGGCACCGCGTGTTGCCCGGGCTGGCGGAGCACCATCGTGTCTTGACCCTCGACCTGCGAGGGCATGGGAAGAGTGATCGGATCCGAGGCCGGTTCGAGATTGCCGATCTCGCCGACGACGTGGCTTCCGTGCTCGATTCCGTGGGGGTGGGCCGGGCCGTGGTCGTCGGCTATTCGATGGGGGGTATGGCGGCGCAGGAGTTGGCGCGGCGGCACCCGGCTCGAGTGGAGTGTCTGGTACTGGCGGCCACGGCGGCAAAGCCGGTACGGGCGCCGCGTCCGTTGGCCGCCGCGGTCTTCATCGTGGGGAGGGCTCTGGCCCGTTTCGATCCTCTCTCCGTGCCCCGGGTCGTGCACCGCTACCTCTTGTCCGTGGGAGCCGTTGAATCCCGGTACGCCGCCTGGTTGTGGGAGGAGCTGCTCGATCGGGATGTCGATCTCTACTACGAGTCGGCATTTGCGATAAACCGTTTCGACTCCAGGCCGTGGGTGGGCACGCTCGGCGTCCCCGTGCTGTTCATCGTGTCGACGCAGGATCAGCTGATCCCCGCCTCGCTGCAGCGGGGCACCGCGTCACGTATACCCAGGGCTGAGGTCGTGGAGCTTGGGGGAGCTCGGCACGAGGCGGTGCTGACCCACGCCGACGAGATCGCTGCGGCAATCCTGTCGTTCCTGTCCCGAAACGAACGATCTCCCCGGCGGCGGGGAGATCGCAGTTCGGGTGGTGCGCCGGCCTAGTCGCTCGTCAGCTGCTTGGCGACGAGCATGACCACGGCGACCACGATGAGGAGCAAGATCAACTTCTTCATATCACCCCCTGGCACGATCATTGTAGGCGCTGGTGGGCGCTGTCTCTGGGAGGCGGTCGGAGACGGCAGGGTCCGGTCTCGATCAGCAGCCTGGCTGCGACGCGGCCGGGCACTGTGTACCACGAGGTGTTCCATGGCGCCAGCCCCACGAGATCCCGGAAAGCGGATCGGGGGGCGTCGGTGCGTCGGGCGTTGCCTTTGGGGCTGTGGAGCGCGGCGCCGTCGTCTCGGCCGAGGCTGTCTGCCTATCCGTCGCCGCCGCTCGACTCGTCCCAGGTCGATCCCTCGACCAATTCGACACGCCGCAGCGTGTCGTCGACCACACCGGTGGCCGTGCCGGCGAGGAGATCGACGGTCACCGGGCCCTCGGCCATGGAGTACAGCACGGTATCTCGCCCGATTCCGCCGTTGATGAAGTTGCGCCCCGATATCGAGTAGATGCTGTCCCGTCCGGCGCCGCCGACGACGATGTCGTTGCCCGTCTCCGGGTACATACGATCGGGGCCGGGCATGCCGAGCAGCACGTCGTCGCCGCCCCCTCCGTGGATCGTGTCTTTGCCTCTTTCGCCGGTGAGCGTGTCGTTTCCACTGCCGCCGTGGAGGTAGTCGTTGCCCCGGCCGCCCCAGACGGAATCATCGCCGGCTGCGCCGCGTAGGTCGTCGTTGCCGAGGTCTCCGTACAGAGAATCGGCGCCGCGGCCGCCGAGGATCAAGTCCGCGCCGTCGCCTCCCCAAACGGCATCGTCGCCCGATCCGCCCAGTAACGTGTCGTCGCCGCCACCACCGCAGATCAAGTCGTTGCCGCCGAGTCCGTTCAGGTAGTCGGCCGCGTCGGTTCCGATGATGACGTCGTCGTGAGGGGTCCCCAGCACGATATGATCGCCGTTGGTATCGATCCTGGTGGCGGGACGGCCGCCGCACGAGAATCCTCGGGCTTCCTCGGCCTCGCGCAGCGACCTGAAGGGATCGACGACCACGTCTGCCGGGTCGTAAAGCTCGAAGTGCAGATGGGGCAGCGTGTCCTCCGCATTGCCGCTGTCACCGACCCAGCCGATCAGCTGGCCCGCCTGCACATGAGTGCCGATCTCGATGCCGGGGGCGATGCCCCAGCCGAGCCCATCGTCGGTGCCCTCCGTGTCGTTGTTCAGATGGATGTACCAGGATTCCCAGCCGTCGTCGTGGGTCAGGAACACCGAGCAGCACCTGGTGCCCAGCCAAGTCACCGTGGCGTCGGCGACCGCATGGATCTCGGTCATCTTGTCGGCCATGATGTCGATGGCGTGGTGGGTGCGTTCGCACCCGTCCCGGCACGCCCAGAATCCGATGTACTGGTCGTCGGCGTAGTAGAAGTCGTCGCCGCCGACCGGGAATACGAGCGGGTAATCGACGATCTCGCCGTAGTAGTGGGAGCCACCGCTTGCGTCCGCAGCGGCGACGTCGGTGTCGGCAAACGGGCGGTCGCGGTCGGGCGTGCCGCTTTCGAGGCCTGTGACACTGCCCTCGTCGCCGGCGATGATCCCGGGATCGACGCGCCGGGCATCCTCGGCGCTGGCGGCGAAGGCTCCGGCGCTGGCCGTTGCGAGGCCGAGTAGCACGATAAGAGCCGCGCGCGCCATGCCGACTGCGAGATGGTGTCTCGATGCCATCGCAGGCGGTATCGGCCGGCGCGGCGCGCTCCTTAACCTCCGTTTACCGCCGAGTTACGTCGGCTCGCAGGCGATGAGGTTCTCGGCGATGCAGGTGTCGGTTCCGTCTCCACCGTCACAGGTGTCGGTTCCGTCGCCGCCGTCGCAGGTGTCGTCGTCGTCGTTTCCGAAGATGCTGTCGTCTCCGGTGCCGCCGTAGAGGTTGTCGTTGCCGGCGCCGCCGCTGATCGTGTCGGCACCCCCAGCGCCGTCGATGTTGTTGGCTGCCTCGTCGCCGCTGATGATGTCATCGGCGGGGGTCCCAACGATGTACTCGATGGCAACCATGGTGCCGGCGGCGCCGCCCGAGATGGTTCCCGCGGCCAGGTCAACGTCCACCGGCTCCTCCACGAGCAGGAAGAGCAGTGTGTCGGTGTTGTCGCCCCCGTCGTAGGCATCGGCTTGCGCCGAGGCGTACAGGCAGTCGTCGCCCTCGTTGCCGATGAGGATGTCCTCGCCTTCCCCGCCGTACAGGAGATCGTCTTGTTTCCCGCCGGAGATCATGTCGTCGCCTGCCTCTCCGTTGAGGACGTCGCCGCCCGCCCCGCCGTAGAGGTAGTCGTCGCCGCTGCCCCCGTCGATGACGTCGTGGCCGCCCTTGCCGGCGAGCATGTCACTGCCGTTCCCCCCGTCGAGGTAATCGGCTCCGCCGTCGCCGTAGAGCCGGTCGTTCCCGCTCTTGCCGCGTATCACGTCGTTGCCGGATTTGCCGCGCAGCACGTCGTGGCCGAGGCCCCCGTCCAGCTGGTCGCGGCCGCTGCCGCCGATGAGGACGTCGTTGCCGCCTCCGCCGCGCAGCACGTCCTGGCCGTTGCCCCCGTTCAGGTAGTCGTCGCCGCCGTTGCCGCAGATCAGGTCGTCGCCGCCGCGGCCGATGAGCCTGTCGGCATAGATGGTGCCGACGATTACGTCGTCGTACCTCGTGCCGCTGATGGTGCGGTTGCCGGGCGTGGCGACGTGGGTCGCCTTCGTGCCGCCGCACGTGTAGCCCCTGGCCGCCTGGGCGCGGACCAGCGACGGGTAGCTGTCCACATAGATGCCGTAGTAGTCGACTAGCTCGAAGTGGAGGTGGGGCATCGTGTTCTCGGCGTTTCCGGAGTCACCGACCCATCCGATGAGCTGTCCCCGTTTCACATGGGTGCCCGGCAGGATGCCGGGGGCGATGCCCCATCCCTCACCATCGTCGGTGCCTTCGGTGTCGTTGTTCAGGTGGATGTACACCGAGCTCCAGCCGTCGTCATGGGCGATCGAGAGCGAGCAGCAACGATCGGGTTTGAGGTCCTCGGGGTTCGACGACCAGTTGACGTAGCGAACCGTGCCGTCGGCGACGGCGAACACGGGTGTCATCTTGTCGGCCATGATGTCTTGAGCGTGATGGGTACCCGACGCCCTGGAGTCCCAGAATTGCGTGCGGCCGCCGGCAATGGCGGGAGCATCCACCGGGAAGACCAGGGGGTAATCCACTTTCTCGCCGAAGTTGTGACCGGGCTCGACGGCGGCCGCGGTGGACATCGCAAGGCACGACATCACCAGAACGAATGCAGCAACCACCGCGAGACGGTCGCGGTTTGAGCGCCTCATAGCTTCCTAGACGTATCGGAGCTGGGACCGGATTTCTTGACCGGGCGCCACCATAGCCAGGATGGGGTGTAGTGGTATCAGTCGATGCCGTGCAGCTCGGCCTTGGCGGCGCGGCTCATGAGGCGGTTCACCATTTCGGCGGGAGCCAAGCCCTCGTAGAGGACCTCGCCGACCAGGCTGGCGATGGGCATCTCGATGCCGTGGCGGTCGGCCAGTTGGAGAACGGCGGCGGTGGTCTTCACCCCTTCAGCCACCATGTTCATCTCGGCGACTATGTCGTCGAGCTTCCGGCCTTCTCCGAGGGCGACGCCGACTCGGCGGTTCCGGCTCTTGGGGCTGGTGCAGGTGGCGACGAGGTCGCCCATGCCGGCCAGGCCGGCGAAGGTGAGGGGCCGGCCACCCATGGCAACGCCGAGACGGGTGAGTTCGGCGAGGGCCCTGGTGATGAGAGCCGCAATCGAGTTGTCGCCGTAGCCGAGGCCGTGGGCCATGCCGGCGGCCAGCGCCATCACGTTCTTGAGAGCACCCGCCGACTCACAGCCGACGACGTCGGGGTTGGTGTAGACGCGGAAGGTGGGCCCCATGAAGAGCCGCTGCGCCGCGGCGGCAGCGGATTCTCTCCTCATGGCGATGACGGTGGCCGCCGGCTGGCCGGCGGCCACTTCGACTGCCAAATTGGGGCCGGTGAGCACCCCGACGAGATCGGAAGCGTGCCCGGTCTCTTCGACGACTATCTCGGTCATACGCTTCAGCGTTTTCTGCTCGATCCCCTTGGTGAGACTGACCACGGGGGCGCCCTTGGGGATGTGTGGTGCGGCGGCTGCTATCACGGCCCGGAACCCGTGGGAAGGAACGGCCATCACTACCGCTTGGGCATCTTCGAGCGCCTTCGGCAGGTCGTTGGTGCATGTCAGCGTGTCGGGGATGGGGAAGCCGGGCAGGAACACGGTGTTCTCGCCCTGGTTGGTGACGGCGTCTGCCACCTCGGGCTCGCGGGCCCAGAGGTGGACCTCGGCGTGTGCAGCGGCGAGACGGGCCGCGGCGGTTCCCCACGACCCGGCACCGATGACGGCTACGCGGCGGATTTCGTCGGCCATGGTCAAACGCTAGCGGGAGGTCCGCATCGAGGCCCGGCGCGGGCCGGGCGCGCGGTCCTTGCTTTTGGCCATCGGCTCCATGAGTCTGTGGTTTGCCGTGCCGAGCAGCGCCGCCGCACATCGAACCTACGTGCTCGACACCTGTGTCCTCATCGCCGATCCCGGCTCTCTTTTGATGTTCGAGGAGCACGACGTGGTGCTGCCGCTTGTGGTTGTGGAGGAGTTGGACCGACAGAAGGCCCGAGTCGACGAAGCCGGCGCAAATGCGCGGCGTGCCATCCGCCTCCTCGAGGACTACGGGGCGTCGCGTCCCGGCGGGATGCTCGACCCGGTGCGGCTTCCCTCAGGCGGGTCGCTGCGTATAGAGCCGAATGGGGTCGCCTCGGAGCGCCTGCCCGAAGTGCTCGATCCGCGCACCCCCGATCACTGCCTGCTCTCGGTCTGCCTGCATCTCGCCGACGGCGGAACCTCGGTGGTGCTGGTGACCCGCGATGCCGCTCTCCGCATCAAGGCGGCGCAGCTCGGGGTGCACGTCCAGGACTATCGCGCCGACACCGTGACCGTGGACCAGTCGTACTCGGGTGTGACCGAGGTGGCGGTGGGATCAGACGTCATCGATCGGCTCTATGCCGACGGCAAGGCGGAGTTGCCAGGTGCTGCGGTGCACCGCAACGAGTTCGTTGTGTTGAAAGGGCCCGGGTCGCAGTCTGCGCTGGGTCAGGTCGTCGACGTAGCTCCGTGCCCGGTAATCGTGCGAGTGCCGGGGTCGCGTCGGTGTTTCGGTATCGAGTCGAAGAACCTGCGGCAGGCCTTTGCGCTTGATCTGATGCTCAACCCCGATATCCCGGCCGTTTCGCTTATGGGCCCCCCGGGCACCGGCAAGACCTTCCTCGCTCTCGCCGCCGGCTTGGAGCAGGTGCTCGAGGCGGGCCGGTACCGCAAGGTTTCGGTGTACCGACCGCTCATCGCCGTCGGGCGTCAGGAGCTTGGCTTCCTGCCCGGTGATCTCGAGGAGAAGCTGGCGCCTTGGATGGCGGCGATCACCGACAACCTGTTCGCCCTCTTCGCCGAGGGCGATCCGGCTGCGGCACGTCACGCTCTCGAGGAGCTGTTGGAGCGCGACGTGCTCGACATGGCGGCCATCACCTACCTGCGGGGCCGGTCCATCACGGGGGAGTTCGTCATCATCGACGAGGCGCAGAATCTCGAGCTTCCCACCCTGAGGGTGATCCTCACCCGGATCGCCGCCGATGCCAAGGTCGTGCTCTGTGGCGACTTCACGCAGCTGGACAACCCCTACGTCTCGCCTTTTGGGGGTGCGGCCACCCTGATCGAGAAGCTCAAGGGCTCGACGCTATTCGGACACGTGACTCTTGAGAAGACGGTCCGCAGCCCGCTCGCCGAGCTGGTGACGAAGGTTCTGTAGGCGGGCAGATCCGAGCGCGCCACCTCTGTGCCGACGCGGCGCTAACTTCGGGGTCGTGATGCAGGGCCAACCGACGAGACCCGAGCGGCAGCGCGGCCTGGCCCGGCAGACGGCTCGGGCGGCCGTGCGCCGGGTCGATGCCATCTTCAGCCGCAACGGTCCCGCCTTCAAGCAGCTAGCCGTGTCGTGGGCGGCCAACGTGGCCGGGGACGCCCTGGTGGCCGTCGGTCTGGCGGACACGCTCTTCTTCAGTGTGGAGGCGGCACAGGCGCGGCAGGACGTCGCGCTCTATCTCCTGCTGACCATGGCGCCGTTTGCCGTCGTCACCCCTTTGCTTGGTGCGCTCTTCACGCGGTTCCCGGCCGTGTACCGGGCTGTGCTGACGCTGGCGGCGCTGCTGCGCGCCTTCGTGGTTGTGGGCATGCTGGTCACCGGCCTGGACACCCTGTGGCTCTATCCGCTTGCCTTTGGTCTCTTGGTGCTGTCCCGGCTGTACGGGATCAGCAAGAGCAGCATGCTGCCGGTGGCTCTGCCCGAACCGGTTGCGCTGGTCACGGCAAACGCCCAGCTGGCTCGTATCGGCATTCTCGCCGGGGCGCTTGCGTTGCCGCTGGCGGCATTGCTCGTCCAGATGGGCGCGGAGTGGTCGCTGGCCGGCTCGATCGTCTTTTTCCTGTTTGCCGCCTATGCCAGCCTCGGCCTTCCTGACCCGCGCTCCAGCCGCGAGCGGGTTCTGAGCCTGGCCACCGAGGCTCGCGCCGCTCCTTCCTACGAGGCTCGTCGGGCCCAGCAGCGGCGGCTTCGTCTCTCTCGCCTCGCCACGGCCGGAGTTCGACTGCTCAACGGTTTCCTCCTGGCGCTCCTCGCCTTCGAGTTCCAGGGCACCGATGCGGGCCTCGATTTCGCCGCACTGCTGGCCGGTGCCGGTGTGGGCTTTGGGCTGGCCTCGTTCGTGTCGCCGCTGCTCGAGAGATATCTTCGGGAGGAGCCGATGGTGGTGGCGGGGCTGGCCATCGAAGCCACCGCCGCCTTCATAGCTGGGCAGTGGCCTGCACTCCCTGCTGCCGCCGGACTGGCTGCCGCCGCCGGGCTGGCCTGGGGCACGGCCAAGTTCGCCTTCGACGGGTTGCTCCAGAAGTCCGTGCATCCCGATCGCCGGGGCAGCTCTTTCACCCGCTCGGAGACCCTCTTCCAGCTCTCGTGGGTGGTGGGGGCGTTGATCCCGATAGTGGTCACCATCAACCTGAGGGTGGGGGTCGTCGTCGCCGGCGTCGTCGCGCTGGTGGCGCAGACGACCTACGTCGGCGGCCTGCTGGTTGAGGTCGATTAGTCGATCGAAAGCGACATCCGGCGGAACAGAACGGTGACGGCTGCCGCCGCGGTCAAGCGTGGCGCCAAGATGAGCGCGGCCGCGGCCGCAACCGCAGCCGGGAGCAGGCCTATGGTCACCACTGCCTCGCCCTCCGGGTTCCGCAGGCTGACGTTGCGTTCTCTGATCGTCGTTGTGTTCACGGCGGAGAGGCTAGCCGTTGCTGATGGCGCCTCCAGGATGCCGAATGGGCACGGAGCGGGTAGACGGCCGGCAGGGCGGCATTCGTAGGCGGATTGCCCGGGTACGGTTGTTCCCGTGGTGCTGCCGGTCGACATACGCATGGCGATGATCGCCCACGCGCGCTTCTCGTTTCCCGAGGAGGGATGCGGGCTGCTTGCCGCCGACGGAGACGGGCGCCTTCGTATGGCCTACTGCCTCAGCAACGCCGAGCGGTCCGGGGTGACGTTCACCCTCGATCCCGACGAGCACTATCGGGCCTTGGAGCATGCGGAGCGCAACGGGTGGCGCCTCGCCGGCGTGTTTCACTCGCATACGCGTTCGGAGGCCTACCCATCGCTCACCGATGTGGCCCAGGCCCTGGACCCGGGCTGGCTCTATGTGCTCGTTGGGCTCCTCGACGTCGACCATCCCGAGGTGCGCGGGTTCTGGATCCGCGACGGGGTGGTGAGAGAGGAGCCGCTGGTGCTCGAGATGTGCCGGGTTTGACGAGGCTCCGGCGGCTCTCTTGTCGTGACCGCCTGCTATGCGGGCTCCTGGGGCGGCACCGCGACGTAGGCTCACACGATGCTCGATGATCGGCGGCGCGCCCGTTACCACCGGCAGCTGATCCTCCCCGAGGTGGGGGAGGCGGGCCAGCAGCGTCTGCTCAGCTCACGGGTCCTCGTCGTGGGGGCAGGCGGGCTTGGGTCTCCTGCCGCGCTCTACCTGGCCGCAGCCGGCGTAGGCACTCTCGGGATCGCCGATGCCGATACCGTCGAGCTGTCGAACTTGCACCGACAGGTGCTTCACGACTCGGAGTGGCTGGGCCGTCCCAAGGTGGATTCCGCGGCGGAGGTAATCGGCCGGCTCAACCCGGACGTGACGGTGAGGACCCATCCCCAGGGCCTCACCGTGCACAACGCGCTCGAGATCATGTCGGCGTATGAGGTGGTGGTCGACGGTTCCGACAGCTTCCGCACCCGCTACCTGATGAACGACGCCGCCATGCACCTTCGTGTTGCGGTGGTGCACGGTTCGGTGTACCGCTTCGAGGGGCGAGTGACCGCGTTCCTGCCCTACGAGGGTCCCTGCTATCGCTGCCTGTTTCCCGTGCCGCCGCCGGCGGGATCGGTGCCTCCCGGCTCACAGGTCGGGCTGTTGGGCGCTTTGCCCGGTGTGATCGGCTGCATTGAAGCGACGGAGACCGTGAAGCTCCTGTTGGGCATCGGGGAATCGCTGGTCGGTCGAATGCTGGCCTACGACTCCCTGTCTGCCACGTTCTCCAGTCTTGAGGTGCCGCGCCGTGCGGATTGCCCCACATGCAGGGATCCCCGGCTGGTTCCGCCGATAGTCGAGTACGGTGAGGACTGTGCCGCTCCCGAGCTGGTGCCTCGGGACTGATCGGCTTCGGACCACCGCTGGGTCTACCGGAGGGACTCGCCGAGGAAGGGCGGTCCCTGTGTGGCTACTCGTCGGGTTTGAAGCCGGCGTCGAGCAGGGTTCGCTCCCGGTTGGCGAGCTTGAGATCGGTCTCGATCATCATCTCGACGAGGCTGTCGAAGGTGACGCTGGGCTGCCAGCCGAGCACCTTGCGTGCCTTCGACGCGTCGCCCTGGAGCCTGTCCACATCGGAGGGACGCATGTACTGCTCGTCGACCTCGACGTGCTCCTCCCATTCGAGATCGAGGATCGAGAAGGCGCGGTTGCAGAACTCGCGCACCGAGTGGCGCTCTCCGGTGGCGATCACGTAGTCGTCGGGCTGGTCCTGCTGCAGCATCAGCCACATGGCCTTGACGTAGTCGCCGGCGTATCCCCAGTCGCGCTCGGCGTCGATGTTGCCCAGGTAGAGGCGGTCCTGGAGGCCGAGCTTGATGCGGGTTGCCGCCCGGGTGATCTTCCGGGTCACAAACGTGTCACCCCGCCGGGGCGACTCGTGGTTGAAGAGGATTCCGTTGGCGCCGAACAGGCCGTAGGCCTCGCGGTAGTTGACCGTTTGCCAGAAGGCATACACCTTGGCCGCCGCATAGGGGCTGCGGGGGTGGAACGGCGTGCTCTCATTCTGAGGCATCTTGGTGACCCGGCCGAACATCTCGGAGGATCCCGCCTGGTAGAAGCGGACTGGATGATCGAGCTGGCGGATCGCCTCCAGCAGGCGCAGCGGCCCGATGGCGTCGACGTCGGCGGTGTAGATGGGGTTCTCGAACGAGACGGCGACGTGGGATTGGGCACCGAGGTTGTACACCTCGTCGGGCCGGATCTCCCTCACCAGGCGGCTGAGAGCGCCGGCGTCGACCAGGTCTCCGTAGTGGAGGGTGAGCCCCGGGGTGTGCTCGTAGCGGTCGATTCGTTCGGAGCCGGAGAAGGACGAGCGCCGGACCATGCCGTGGACCTCGTAGCCCTTGCCGAGCAGCAGGTCGGTGAGATACGAGCCGTCCTGTCCCGTGATGCCTGTGATAAACGCGGTTTTTGGCACGTGCCCTCGCTTTGGCTCGACGGTCTTCGGGGGATTTGGGCCCGGGTCGGATCGTACTCGATCACAAAACCCGGGTTCTGGCCTGGGTGAGCCCGGTCGGCTCGGAGGGTGAGAGGTGATCGATGTGGGTCGCCTATGGCCCGTTGAGATGGAAGGCTGCGATCCGTTGCGGCCGGTTCAACGTAGCCTTGGCCGAGACGAGAGAGAACGAGAGGGAAGAGCGTGCCGAAGACAGGTCTGGGGTGGCTTTCCGTGGGACTCCTGTTCGTCGCCTTGGCGGCTTTTGGGGTGTTCTTCGGCTTCGTGTTCAGCGGCGAGCAAGGCGGCGATGGATTTTTTTCGAACGCCCGGCTGTCCGGGGCGATCCTGGCTGCAGCCGCTTCGGCCGTCGGTGGTGGCGCCTTCGGGCTGTCGGCGATCACCCATGGAGGCGAACGGGCCTGGCTGGTGGTCGTTGCCGTCGCCCTCGGCTCGCTCGTACTGGCGTACGCCGCAGTCGAGCTCATAGTGCCCCACTAGGAGCGGCGGCGGCCGCCGGTGGTGTCTCGGCCGCCGCTAGCCTCGGAGCAACCGTCCAGAGGCACTATGCGCCGGTGGATCACCCTGATGGCACTTCCGATGCTGCTGGTGGGTGGCTGTGGCGGTGACGGGTCTGCCGGCCCGGCGCCCTCTTCGACTGTCGCTACGACCCAGCCGGCAACGACCCAGCCGGCAACCACCCAGCCGGCAACCACCACCACTTCGACGTCGACGACTGTGGCGACTCTGCCGACCATCGCTCCTTCGACTGAGGTGCGCATCGTGTTCACCAGTAATCGGGACGGCGACGGCGAGCTGTATTACATGGACGAGGATGGCTCCGACCAGATTCGTGTCACCAACAGCGCCGGCTGGGACGGTTTCCCGGCCTGGTCGCCCGACGGTACCCGGATCGCTTTTCACTCCTCCCGGGACGGCAACTACGAGATCTACGTAATGGATGCCGACGGCTCGAATGCCACCCGTCTCACCTTCGATGCCGCCGATGATTTGAACCCGAGCTGGTCGCCCGACGGCAATCGCATCGCCTTCGAATCATTGCGGGACGGCGATGCGGAGATCTACGTGATGGATGCCGACGGGTCCAGCCTGGTCAACGTCACCGACTATGTCTACGGCAACGAGATCGACGCGGCATGGTCCCCGGCCGGTACCCGGATCGCCTTCGCCAGCGATCGGGTCGGTGAAGACAACTACGAGATCTATTCCTGCAATCTCGACGGCTCC
Source organism: uncultured Acidimicrobiia bacterium (assembly GCA_964633975.1). Classification (GTDB taxonomy): domain Bacteria; phylum Actinomycetota; class Acidimicrobiia; order Spongiisociales; family UBA11373; genus CAZWKX01. The sequence continues at coordinate 40,778 of CAZWKX010000002.1, read as the reverse complement.
GGTCTGTTTCGGCTCACTTTCGACCCGGAGCACGACGAGGGGCCGGCGTGGTCGCCCGACGGCAGCCGCATCGCCTTCCAATCGAACCGCGACGGCAACTTCGAGATCTACGTGATGAACGCCGATGGCCGCAGCACGATCCGCCTCACCGACGATCCCTACGCCGACGCATTCCCCGCCTGGTCGCCCGACGGCAGCCGGATCGCTTTCACCTCGTGGCGGGACGGCAAGGCCGAGGTCTATGTGATGAACGCCGACGGCTCCGGCCTGGTGAACGTGAGCGGTTGGCCGGCGAGCGACGATCGCGACCCGGGTTGGTCGCCGGTTCCTTGAGAGACCGGGCCGCTCTCGACCGCAGGTGGTCGAGCCTCGGTCACGCGTTGCCGACCGGTTCGGTCGGGAGTGTCGCTATTCACCGTTAGACGTGGCGGCGCCTGCCGCGGCCAGTGCGCCGAGGGTCAGATAGATGCTTCCCGACACGAGATGGCGGCCATGTCGCCACCAGTCGCTGCGTTGCAGGTGATTGCCCAGCGAGCCGGTCACCAGCACGTAGGTGCCGTCGGAGAGCGCTCCCAGCATCACGAACAAGGCGCCAAGGACGAGGAGCTGGCTCGTCGAGTTGCGTGCCGGGTCGACAAAATGAGGCACGAAGGCGAGGAAAAACGCGGCCATCTTCGGGTTGAGCAGGTTGACCACAAAACCCTGCCGGTACACCTTGCCGAGGGGAGCGGGCGCCACCGTGACGGGACTCTCGCCGTCTTCGCCACGTTCCAGCAGAGTTCTGATTCCCAGGTAGATCAGGTATGCCGCCCCGGCCCACTTGATGGCGCGAAAGGCAGTGGCCGAAGTGACCAGCAGGGTGGTTAGCCCGGCGACGGCCGCCCCGATGTGCACCAGGCTGCCGGTGTGGATACCGGCCACCGAGGCGAAGCCGGCGGCTCTGCCCTGGGTGACGCTGCGGGTGACGATGTACAGCACCGCCGGGCCGGGTACGACGAAAAAGATGAGAGCCGCCGCCGAGAAAGCAAGCAGTGTGCCGGTGTCGGGCATGGCGGCAGGGTACTTGCTGCCAGGTTGCGCTATGAATCGAGCCGGCCGGATCCGGCGCAGTGTTTCGGGCGGCGCTGGCTCTGAGTCTGCTTGTGGGAAGCTCAGGGTGGGGTGGAACGCCGGCGAGCGATGCCGGCCCAGGCGAAGGCTCCCATCGCGCTGGCGAGAGAGACATAGAACAGCACACCGAAGGCGAGACCCGAGGACGTGTCCTGCTCGCGGGCTCCGTAGACCGGCTCGAGCTAGGCGTCGAGCCCATCGGCCCACGCCCAAACCTCGTCCTCTGTGGGCCTGCACTCGCTGAGTATGTGGCCGTCCGGGTGTTCATAGGTGAGACACCATTCACCCGAATCGGTGGTGACGTCACGCACACTCCATAACGCTTGCTTCGATATCCCGAACATCGACACGATGCACAGACCGATGAGGATCAAGCCGGAGGCGACCGGCGGTGTGCCCACCAGAGCGAAGACAGCGCAGTCGCGATGGCCGCAGCCACGACGGCAAAGACTACCCAGACCATCGGATGCTCTTCCCCGAAAGCATTTTGCTGTCAAGATGGCGGCGCTCCGACGCGCAGTGAGACCCGGCGGTCCACGTTATCGGCCCTGGTCGCGTGGGCTGCTGATGCCTTCGCCGGCACGTCGCCAGGTGGCCGGCGGGTACTCCCGTCCCACTGTTGTTGGAGAGCGACGCGAGGGGTCCACGACTTCCTGACCGGCACGTCCGACGACGTCGCTTTGGCCTGGGCCAGTGTTACGGATGTTCCTTGAGCAAGTCGGCCTTGATACCGGACCGGGACACGCGAGTCCGAATGAGCTTCACTGACCTACTCACGGAACGAACTGAGCGACGATTTCACCAACCAGACTGTCTCGGTTGGCACGGGTGAGGGACAGGCGCACCACACCTGGCCTCTTCTTCAGAGCGTCGGTGTAGGGGTGGCGAAAAGTGTGCACGGTTGCCAACAACGATGCCCCCCTATCAAACAACCCTGTCACCGCAGTGCCGAAGGCGACTGAGGCAAGCTCCATCTTCCCCAGCTCATCCAACACCACCACTGCTCCCGAGGTCGCCTGCAGAGAAGGGAGGGCGACTCTTTCGAAGGCTCTCAGGTCGACCCCATATCTGCCCACCCGGGGTGGGCCGGAGTAGTCGACATGGGCGAGGACCGCCTCGTCGCCGCCAATCGCCGTCACCCTGAAGCCGATTCGCCGACCCTCTGCCCTCATCTCTCCCGTGGTGAAACCAGCAACCACATGGTGCCGCTTCTGCAGCGTCGCTGTCACCCGCTCGGCCAAGGTCGTCTTGCCAACACCAGGCGGCCCCTCAACCAGGATCTGCGGTCCGACTCGCCTACTCCTCGCCATAGTCCAACAATACGAACCGATAACCGGCCTGTCCCAGAGGTCCTCAGGCGCCGACCGACCTGACCTTGGGAATCAGGGCCATCGCCACCTCACTCTCACCCCCGGCAAGACGGCACGGCAGATGAGATCACTCTCGCCTGGGCAGCTGCTGACTAAGTACACCCCCTCCGAGAAGGTCAAGAGTGCTAGAGGCCCTGTGAGGTAGCTCTCCCCTGGGCCAGTGCTACCTCATCAGAGGGCTAGGCCGGCTCTATGCGAAGCAGCCGGCCGTCTGTCGACATGAGGTAGAGCTCTCCGTGTGCGTCGGTTCCAAATGAGGTGAGCCGCGGCACCGGGCCGAGTGTGCCGGTCCAGTCGCGCTGCTCGGCGATGCCGTCGTCGCCGAGGCGGAAAGAGCCGATCCTGCCGGTGCAGTAGTCGCCGTAGAAGTAGACGCCGCCGAGCTCTTGGATGGCATCGCCTCTATACACATAGCCGCCTGTGATAGAGCAGTCGCCGTTGTTGTGGCCGTACTCGAGAATGGGCAGCTTGAGGCCCGCGGGATCGCAGTCGCTGACGGCGTAGCAGTGGTTGCCTTCCATGACCGACCACCCGAAGTTCAAGCCCACAGAGGTGACGTCGGCGACATCAACCTCCTCCCAGAGGCCCTGGCCGACGTCCGCGATGTAGATGAGGTCGCCGTCGAAGGAGAACCGCCAAGGGTTGCGCAGACCGTACCCCCAGATCTCGGGTGCGCCGCCTCCGTCGGCGAACGTGTTGTCGGCGGGGATCCCGTAGGGCTCTTCGTCGACGTCGATGCGCAGTATTGCCCCGAGCAGAGTGTTTCTGTTCTGACCGTTCCCGTGCGGGTCGCCGGCGCCGCCTCCGTCACCCATGGCGACATACAGGTAGCCATCGGGCCCAAAAGTGATCATGCCGCCGTTGTGGTTGGGGGCCGGCTGTTCAACAGCAAGCACGACTCTTGCCGAGCCCGGATCGGCAACGTCCGGGTCGGTTTCAGAGACCAGGTACTCCTCGATGATCGTGGTGCCGCCGGTGTTGGTGTAGTCGACGAAGAAGCGCCTGTTCTGCTCGAAGTCGGGATGGAAGGCGAGCCCCAGCAGTCCCTGTTCACGCTCGAAGTGAACCTTGCTTGTGATGTCCAAGAAGGTGTTCCACTCGCCGTTGTCGAAGACTTCGATGGTCCCCGGCTGATCGACCACGAAGAGCCGGCCGTCGCCGGGCGGGGCATCCAGGAACACCGGCTGGGTGAAGCCGGAGGCTACCTCGGCCAGCGTCAACTCGATCTCGGAGAGAGGCAAGGGGGCGATGGTTGTTGTCGTCGTGGTGGCCGGGGCCGTCGTGGTCGTGGAGGGTTGGGTTGTGGAGGAAGAGGTTGTCGTGGCGGGGGCGGCTGAGGTGCTTGTCGATTCGGCCGTTGCTGCGTCGGAGCAGGCTGAGGCCAGGAACACGATGGCGATGGTGGCGAAGATGGAGCGGGACATGGGCGGGCAGGGTATAGGAGCATGTGCTGCTATCTCGATGGCGGAAAGGAACGCAGATTGCGGAATGCAGGCTGCATAGGGCGGAGTGCTTGAACCCCGTGGTCGGACACTGTATCGCTCTCGACTGCCATCCGAGGCTGGGTCTTCGAGTCGAGTCGTGTCCCACCGCATCGGTACCGTGGCTTGGCATGTGTGAGCTGTGTGAGCCATGGCCGAACGCGACGTGAGAAGGCTGGACAAGGTGCACTCGGCGGTGCTGGTGCCAACGGCACCGTTTCACTTCGACGCCACCTTCTTCAAGCCGGACCACTTCACGTCGGGCGACAACGAGTGGCAGCCGGGGGTGCGTTGGCAGACCATGTGCTGGCGCGACCGGCGCCTCGGGCTGACTATGTCCAATGCGGGCACGGTCGACGAGCCGGCGGTGAAGGTGGATGTGTTCTGCGGAGAGAAGCTGGAGGACAAGTCCGTCGAGTCGCTCGGTGAGGAGCTTCGCTTCCGCTTCAACCTCGATCTGGATCTAGCCGACTTCTATGCCCGGTTTGCCGGAAACCCGGTGGTGGGCCCCGTCATCGAGCGATTGCGGGGGATGCGGCCGGGCCATCCAAACTCGCTGTACGAGTACATCGTCATCGGCATCGTGCTGCAGAACGCCACGGTGAGACGGTCGGTTCAGATGTACCAGGCGCTGCTGGACGCCTACGGCGCGCCACTGGACTGGGACGGGAAGCAGCTCTCGGCGCTCTGGTTGCCCGGCGCCCTTGGGCCGGTGAGCGAGGATGACCTGCGAGCGCTAAAGGTCGGCTACCGGGCCAAGTCGATCAAACGTATCGACGGCGCCTTCGCCGCAGGCGGCATCGATGAGATTGCCCTGCGCCGCTGCGATCTCGACACGCAGCGCCGGGCGCTCCTCGGCCTCTACGGAGTGGGCCCGGCCACCGTCTGGTACCTGCTTATGGACGTGTTCCACCACTGGGACCATTTCGATCACGTCTCGCCCTGGGAGCAGAAGATCTACACCAAGCTGTTCTTCGACGGTGATCCCGAGAATCCCGTTCCGGTGGAGACGCTGCTCGAGCACATCGCCGGCTACGGGGAATACCGGCAGCTCGTCGTCCACTACATGTGGGAGGACCTGTGGTGGAGGCATCGGCAGGAGTCGATTCCCTGGTTGGAGGCGCTTATCAGAAGGTAGCAGGGGCCTTCAGTCTTCGGGCCTCGCAGCCCGCGTCGATCTCTGCTGCCGGCGAGCTGGCTTCTGCCAACTGCATTCCGAATCCGGCGAACCGCCGGGTTGGCCTTTCACACCGCCTCCAGCGCCTGGGTTAAGTCGAGGATTAGATCGTCGGGGTGCTCGACCCCGACCGAGATCCGGACCAGACCGTCGGTGACCCCGGCGGCGCAGTTCTCTTCGTGGGTGGCCTCGGAATGGGTCATCGTCGCCGGGTGCTCGGCAAGCGAATCCGTGCTGCCCAGGCTGACGGCCAGCTTGACCAGTTGGAGTGCGTTGAGGAACCGGAAGGCCTCCGGCTCGCCGCCGTCCACCTCGAACGAGATCATTGCCCCCGGGCCGCGGCACTGGCGCCGGTACAGCTCGTACTGAGAGTGGCCGTCTTTGAGCAGTCCCAGGTAGTTCACCCGGGTGACCTTGGGGTGATGACTTAGAAACTCGGCCACCTTGCCCGCGGTCTCCGCTTGACGGTACATGCGCAGCGGAAGCGTCTCCAGGCTGCGCATCAGTAGCCACGCGGTCCACGGGGCGGCATGCGTGCCGAGCACGGTGCGCACGGCCCGGATGGGTTCGATGAGGCTGGGGTGCCCGAGGGCGACGCCAGCGATCAGATCGCTGTGGCCGCCCATGTACTTGGTCGCCGAGTAGAGAACGATGTCGGCGCCGTGTTCCAGTGGATGCTGGAAGATCGGACCGAGGAACGTGTTGTCGACCGCCAGCGGCACCTTCCTCTCGTCGGTCGAATGGTGCTGGGTGATTCGGGCGCACATGGCGATGTCGATCAGGTCGTTGGTCGGATTGGCCGGTGTCTCGACGAGCACGATCCCCAACGGCCCGGAAGCAGCCGACACCCTGGCTTCGATCTCCTTCTCGGTGGCGGCACATCCGAAGCGGACCACATCTGCGCCTATCCCGCGTAGCAGCCAGTCGACCAGGTGGTGGGTTCCTCCGTAGAGGGGCTCGCTGGCGAGAATCGTGTCACCGGGCCGCAGGAACGTGAGCAGCGTGGTGGCGATGGCCGCCATGCCGCTATCGAAGAGTGCGCCGTCCTCGGCACCGTCCCAGAGGGTGAGGCGATCCTCGGCAATCTCCATGTCCGGGTTGTTGAGGCGGCTGTAGATGAGCCCGGGCTGCTCGCCGGGTCCCGGCGCTCTCTTGCCCGAAGCCATCTCGAAGAACGCTTTGCCCTCTTCGGCCGTCTTGAAGACAAAGGTCGATGTCTGGAATATCGGGCTCTTGAGGGCGCCCTCGGACCACTCCGGGTTGTAGCCGTAGGACATCATGAGGGTCTCGGGATGCAGCCGTTTCCCGGCGATCCCGTCCTTCCACTTGGACATTTGCGCCTCCAGGTCGATCTGGTGGGCGCGGCTGCTGCCCCCCTTCGAGGCTACTCCGCAGCGGGCAAGACGACGGGTGCCGTGCGATCGACGCGAGTAGCTTTCGGGCCGAAAAGCGGCAGCGAGGATGGAATGCAAGTCGTTGATCTCACCGAAGAGCACCGCGATCTGTTTGCGGTCTGCCTGGAGGACTGGTCGGACGAGGCCAAGGAGGCAGGCCCGCGGCGTGCCTGCTGGGTGGATCGGTTTTTGGACAAGGGGCTGAGGGCGAAGCTGGCGGTCGACGACGACGGACAGGTTGCCGGCATGATCCAGTACCTGCCGATCGAGGAGTCGTGGGTGGACGGCGAGGGACTCTACATGATCCTCTGCATTTGGGTACACGGCCACAAACAGGGCCGGGGCAACCGCCAGGGACGAGGCATGGGCCGGGCCTTGCTGGAGGCTGCCGAAGCAGACGCAAGGGCACTCGGAGCCAAGGGCATGGCGGCGTGGGGCTTGGCTTTGCCGGTTTGGATGAAGGCATCGTGGTTCCGCAAGCACGGGTACAAGAAGGCCGACCGGCAGGGTGTGGCGACTCTGCTGTGGAAGCCGTTTGCATCGGATGCCCGTGCGCCGAACTGGTTCGACAAGCGCAGCGAGCTTCCCGAGCCCGAGCCGGGCAAAGTCAACGTCACGGTGTTCAGCGCCGGGTGGTGTATGGCGGCCAACTTGGGCGCGGAGCGAACTAGGAGCGCCGCTGGAGAGTTCGGCGACCGGGTCGCCTATCGGGAGATCGACACGTCCGACCGATCGGCCGTGGCGCGCTGGGGCCGCACCGACGACATCTTCATCGATGACAAGCAGGTGCGCACCGGCCCACCGCCGTCCCATGAGAAGATCCGCTCACTTGTCTCAAGGCGGGTTCGCAAGCTCTGAATGCGGGTTGCGGCTCACCCAAGCAGAGGCCGCGGAGGCGCAGCGGCGCGGCCCGGGCGAGATTCGGCTTGACTCTCAAGCAACTCGAGACTGCACACTGGGCACCGAGGCCGCAAGGCAAGGACACCGGAGGCAAAGCTTGTTCAGGATCGGTTTGTTCTCCCGGATCAGCCAGGTGCCCGTTTCGGCGCTGCGCTACTACGCCGACATCGGGCTCCTGGAACCGGCTGAGGTCGATCCGTCCTCGGGCTACCGCTACTACACCGCTGCCCAGCTCCCGCGACTGAACCGCATCCTTGCCCTCAAAGACATGGGGCTCTCTCTGGATGAGATCGGCTCCATCCTCGATGAGGGGATCGATGCCGAACAGCTTCGGGGCATGCTGCGGATGAAGCGGGCCGAGATCGGGCAGAAGGTTGTGGAACAGCAGGCCCGCCTCGACCGGGTCGAGGCCCGTCTCCGGCTCATAGAGAAGGAGGGCAGCATGCCCGAAGCGGAAGTGGTGCTGAAGAAGGTAGACGGTCTGAAAGGCCTGGCGGTCCGGGAGGTGATGCCGACTGTGAGCGACATTGGCGGCCTCATCGGGGATGGGTTCGCCGGGATCGGCATGGCCGGGCTGGCGTTCACCGGACCGCCGCTGGCTATCTACCACGACAAGGAGTTCACCGGCGAGTCGGTCGACACCGAGATCGTCTACCTGGTCTCCGACACCGGCACGCCGGTGCCAACCCCGGGGGGCCGCACACTCACAGAGCGTGTCGTCGAGGGCTGCGAAGTTGCCTCGATAGTGCATACGGGTCCCTATGAGACGCTGGGCGACACCTACCAGGCCATCGCCGCGTGGATCGACGAGCACGGCTATCAGGTCTCCGGGCCGGTCCAGGAGATCTACCTGAGCAACCCGGATGAGCCCGGCCCCAACATCACCGAGATCCGCATGCCGGTGGAGAAGGTTTGACATGGCGTCGGCAGCACTCGATCTGAGAAAAGAGCTGCGCCACCTGTACAAGGCGGCCGTCGGCTCGTGCCAGCTCGTGGATGTGCCGGAGCTGCAGTACCTGATGGTGGACGGAAGCGGCGACCCGGCAGCGGCCGCGGCGTTTCAGGATGCCATGCAGACGCTCTACTCGGTTGTCTACACGCTGAAGTTCCGCAGCAAGGCCCTCGGCCGAGACTTCGTGGTGATGCCCGTGGAGGGACTGTGGTGGTCGGACCAGCCGGACGCCTTCGCCGCCGACGATCGGGATGCCTGGCGCTGGACGATGATGGTGATGGTGCCCGACTTCATCGAGCCCGCCCTCGTTGAGGAGTGCTCCGCCGCAGCGGGAGCGAAGCGGGAGCTTCCGGCGCTCGATCTGCTCCGCTTCGAGCGGTACGCGGAAGGCAGGTCAGCACAGACGATGCATCTGGGGCCCTACGACGAGGAAGGCCCCACCATCGCCATGCTCCATGAGTACGTGACGGCGGAGGGTCTCACCTTTGCCGGCAGACACCACGAGATCTATATGAACGATCCGCGGCGAACGGCGCCGGAGCGCCTCAAGACGCTCATCCGCCAACCGGTGAAGAGGGTCTAGGAGGCCTGAACTCTGAACTCTGAGTGGTAATTGCCGTCAGGTTGCGGCTGGTCCGTCGTCGCTCGGCAGGGTATAGGGGGCGCAGTCGGTAGAGCCGTCTGGAAGCGTCAGGCGACGGCGCAGGATTCCCTCCAGAGAGGCGCCGAGCTTTTCCGCCGCCCGGCGGCTGGCAACGTTGTGCTCGGCGGCGAGAGTTCGATGCGCTGTAGATCCAGCTCCTCGAAACCGAAACGTGTCATCCGCGCTGCGGCCTGAGTGGCGATACCCGCTCCGGTGGCCGACGTTCTCGCCCAGAAGCCGAGGCCGGCCACGCCGTGCTCACGTTCGATGCCGCTGATTCCGCACGCCCCGAGGGACTTGCCCTTTGTGTTCTCGATGGCGAAATAGAAGGTTTCTCCGCGGGCGCGGGCGCCGATCCACCGGCCTACGCAAGAGGCGGCGTCATCGATGCTGAAGTCGGCGTTGCACTAGGTTTTGAGCGGCGCCGCCTTGTTCACCGAATCGCGGACCGCCTCGAGCATGGCATCTGCGTGCTCGGGCACCAAGGCGCGTAGGCGGATGCCTTCGCCGTCCCGTGCTCTCGAGATTGGGGTCGGCTGAGGCACACCGTCATCTTCTTCGGCAGACGCCGGGAGAGCTAGCTGGGAGATCGGAGAGCAGGGACCAGAATGCAGCAGAAGAGTCCAGGACTCAGGATCGGTGGAGCGCGATCTGGACTCTGGACTCCGGATTCTGAGTGTGCCGCTCCATGGAGCGGCACACTCACTCCTTGTAGTACTCCGAACCCAGGTGGGTGATCAGGTCTTCACCCATCCAGTGGCGCAGCGTGTTCTTCAGCTTGGTGAGCTGGATGAACAGGTCGTTCTCGGGGTACAGGTCTGGGGCCACTTGAGGGCTCTTGAAGTAGAAGGAGAGCCACTCCTGGATCCCCTTCTGCCCGGCACGGGACGCAAGATCCATGAACAGTGCCAGGTCGAGCACGATGGGCGCGGCCAGGATGCTGTCTTTTGCCAGGAAGTCGACCTTGATCTGCATCGGGTAGCCCATCCACCCGAAGATGTCGATGTTGTCCCAGCCTTCCTTGTTGTCGCCCCGGGGCGGGTAGTAGTTGATGCGCACCTTGTGGTGCATCGATCCGTACAGGTCCGGGTACAGGTCGGGCTGAAGTATCTGTTCGAGCACTCCGAGCTTGCTGACCTCCTTGCTCTTGAACGACTCGGGATCGTCCAGCACTTCGCCGTCCCGGTTGCCCAGGATGTTGGTGCTGAACCAGCCGTCGATGCCGAGTAACCGGGCCTTGAAGCCGGGAGCCAGGATCGTCTTGATGAGCGTTTGACCGGTCTTGAAGTCCTTGCCGGCTATGGGCGTCCGCGTCTCGGCGGAAAGCTCGAGCATGGCCGGGATATCCACGGTCAGGTTGGGGGCGCCGTTGGCGAACGGCACCTTCGAGCGCAGCGCGGCGTATGCGTAGATCTGGCTGGGGGCGATCTCGGGATGCGACTTCTTCAGACCCTTCTCGAAGGCGGTCAGGCTGGCGTGCGCCGCGGCCGGCGCCCGGTAGGCCTCGGTGCTGCCGCACCAGACCATGACGAGACGGTCGCACTTGTTGGCGCTGCGGAAGCCCTCGATGTCGGCGATGAGTTGCTCGGCGAGGTCCATGTACGAGTCGCCCGACTTCACGTGGTTGACGCCTTCGAGCTTCTTGACCCATTCGTGACTGAATACCGCGGTCATCGGCTCGATGGCGGTGAGTTCCTCCCGAACCGATTCGAGGTCTTGGGGGGTGAGCACACCGGCGCGGCGTGCCGCCTCGTACGAGTTGTCCGAAATGGGGTCCCAGCCCCCAAAGACGAGGTCGTCGAGCGAGGAGAGGGCCACAAAATCCCTGATCATCGGGTTGCGGCCTTCCGTCCGCTTCCCCAGGCGAATGTGGCCGAGTTGGGTCAAGGACCCGAAGGGCTTCGCCGTGGCCTTTCGGGCGGCGAGCACTCCGGCGTAGAAGGTCGTGGCCACCGCTCCCATGCCCGGGGTGAGCACGCCGAGGCGGCCCGCGGCCGGGGCGATTTCGGCATCTGTCACTGAGGTCTCCTCTCGGGGATCTGCCAACTCAGGCTACTCCGCTTCCGAAGCGGCACCCGCGGCCGGGGCGCGGAGGAGTCCCGGTCGCGAGCCGTTGCCTACAAGCCGATGATGTCCTCGGGTCGCACCGGCACCCGGGTCAGCTCACGTCCGGTGGCGGCGCGGATGGCGGCCACCACCGCCGGAGTGGCGGCGATGGTGGGAAGCTCGCTGAAGCCCTTGGCACCGAACGGGCCCCACGGCTCCGGCTGTTCGACGAGCACCGCTTCGACCTCCGGGGCGTCGAGGGTGGTGGGAAGCAAGTAGTCGGTGAATGACGGATTCAGCACCACGCCATCCTTGATGATGAGCTCCTCCATGATTGCCAGGCCCACACCCTGCAGAATGCCGCCTTCGATCTGTCCCAACACCCCCTGCGGGTTGATGGCTTTGCCCACATCTTGGGCGGTGTCGATGTGCACCACGCGCACCAGGCCGAGTTCCGGATCCACGTCGACCACGGCCCGCTGGGCGGCCACGGCAAAGCCGGCGTGGACGTTGCCCTGGCCGGTCGCATCGGCCTCCTCGGTGGGGGGGTGCCGGAAGCGCTGGCGGCTCTCCACCGGGCCTTCGGCGAGCACATCCCGTAGGGTCGTCACCAGCTTCCCGTCTTTCCAGACCCCCTCGTCGGTGAGATCGTCGCCGTTGGACCGGCGTAGTGCTTCCTCGCGTGCTGCCCGGCAGGCGGCCAGGGCCGCGCCGCCTGCCATCTGTGTCTGCCGTGACGCCGAGGTGGACCCGGCCGATCCAATCTCGCCGGTATGGTCGAAGACGACGCGAACGTCGGTGAGGCCGGAGGCGCTGCGTGCTATCTGCTCCAGGATTGTCACCATTCCCTGGCCGACTTCCGCTGCCGCGGTGTGGAGCTCGATGCCGTCGGGCGTGAGCACTGCTCGCGCCTCTGCGTAGTCGTCGAAGGCCTCAGAGAAGGCGATGTTCTTGATGCCGACGGCGAATCCGATGCCGCGGCGGACCGCTTCGGGGGGCGTGGTGAGGCCGGTTCCGCCCGGGAGCCATCTGGGGTCGGCATGCGGCTCGGGGTCGGGCAGCGGCATGGCGGCGACGGACCGTATGGCCTCGGCGGTGGGCAAGCTCCCGGTGATGACTTGGCCGGTCGTGGGAATGGAATCGCCGGGGCCGAGGGCGTTGTGCAGCCGCAGGGCGATGGGATCCATTTCGAGGGCGGCGGCGAGGCGGTCCATCTGCGCCTCATAGGCGAAGCACACCTGGTTGGCACCGAAGCCGCGCATCGCCCCTGCCGGAGGGTGGTTGGTCTGCACCGCGGCGCCGCGTATGTAAACCGATGGGCAGCGGTAAGGGCCGGCGGCGAAGTACGCCGAGTTGGCGAGCACGGCGGGGCTCGTCTCGGCGAAGGCGCCGCCGTCGAGGAGGAGGCGCGCCTCGACGCGCACCAGCGTGCCGTCGGGGTCGGCCTCGTGCCGGTACCACATCCGGGCGGGGTGCCGGTGCACGTGGCCGGAGAACGATTCGAGCCGGTCGTAGACCATCTTCACCGGTCGGCCGGTGTGAAGGGCGAGCATGCAGAGGTGGACCTGGAGAGTGAGGTCCTCGCGGGCCCCGAAAGCGCCCCCGATGCCGGCGATGTGAAGCCGCACCTGCTCCGGACGAAGCCCGAGGCACTCGACTACCTGGCGATGGTCGATGTGTAACCACTGTGTCGAGACGTAGAGGTCGACTCCGCCTTGGCCGTCGGGAACGGCGAGGCCCGACTCGGTGCCGAGCATGGCCTGGTCCTGGACGCCGGTCTCGTAGTAGCCCTCGACGGCAACGGCCCCGCGTCGCGACTGGTCGCCGTTCACCACTTCGATGGTGCGGAAAGTCTGCCCCCGCTTCTCGGCCTCCTCGGGGTCGAGGACCGGCTCTAGAGGCTCGTAGGAGACACCGATGGCGGCGGCGGCGGCCTTGGCCGACGCCGGGTCGCCGGCGGCGACGATGGCAACGGACTCGCCCCAGAACGAGACCTCGTCGATGGCGAGCACCGGCTGGTCGGTGTGGGCTTGGCCGAATCGAGGGTTGCCGGGCACGTCGGTGGCGGTGAGCACCGCGGCGATGCCGGGCCGGGTCAGTGCCGGAGCTACATCGATGCCGGTGATGCGGGCTCGGGGGTGAGGGCTGCGCAGTGTGGCTCCCCAGAGCATGTCGTCGTGGTGCAAGTCGGAGGAGTACTCGAAGGCGCCGGTCAGCTTGGGAATGCCGTCGGGCCGAGGCGTTGACTCGCCGACCCCGCCGGCCACACGGCGCACCCCGGTGTCGGTGGTGACGGTCACGGCGCTTCCGCCAGGCGGCGTAGTGCACGGACGATGGCTCCGTAGCCGGTGCAGCGGCACAGATTGCCGGCAAGCGCTTCCCGGATGGTGTCGGCGCTCGGTGAGGGATCGTGCTCCAGGAGGTGCGCCGCGGCGACCACGATGCCCGGGGTGCAGAAGCCGCACTGGACCGCGCCCTCGTCGAGCATGGCCTGTTGCACCGGATGCAGCCCCTCGGTGCCCAGGCCTTCGATGGTGAGCACGTTGGCGCCGTCTGCGTCGGCGGCCATGACCAGGCAAGCGCACACGGGGTCGCCGTCGAGCAGCACGGTGCACGAGCCGCACTCGCCTTGCCTACACGCGTTTTTGGATCCATAGAGGCCCAGGTGCTCGCGCAGGACAAAGAGGAGGCTCTGTGGCCCGGTCACATCGATGATGTGCTCGGTGCCGTTGACGGTAACGCGAATGCTCATACCAGGCACCTCTCGAGCAGACGGCGGGCGAGCACCCCGGAGGCATGGCGGCGGTAGGCCTCCGTCGAGCGATGATCGGTGATCGGCGACACCTCTTGTGCGACGAGGCGCCCGAACTCGGCAACGGCCTTGTCGTTGGGATGGGGCTCGGCCGAGATCATCTCCTCGGCGGGCCGCGCTCGAATGGGCGTGGGGCCCACGGAGCCGAGGGCGATGCGGGTGGACCCGTCCTCGTCGCGGACCAGGCAGGCCGACGCCACTGCGATGACCATGGCGTTCCTGGCGCCGATCTTGGCAAAGGCTTGCCTCTGCGGCAGATGCTCGGGCAGATGGACTCCGACCACGATCTCCCCCGGCGCCAGGGCATTGCGCTTGGGACCGATGAGGAACTCGTCCCAGGGCAGGATGCGCGTGCCTCCGGCCGAACGAACCTCGATGGTGGCGTCCACCGCGGCGAGGAAGGGCAGGGTGTCGCCGGCCGGGCTGGCCGTGCCTAGGTTGCCGCCGAGCGTGCCCGTATACCGGATCTGAGGCGAGCCCACGGTCCGGGCCGCCTGAGCCAGGGCCGGGATCGGGCCGAGGGCCAGGCGGTGGTGTGTGACGCCGGCTCCTATGAAAGTGCCGTCCCAGGTCTTCAGCTCGTCGACCCGGCGCAGCGCAACGACGGAGGTGGGGCGGAGGCCTCCGTAGTTGATCTCGACCATCAGGTCGGTGCCGCCCGCGAGCACGGTGGCGTCCGGATGGTCGGTCAGGAGATCGAGGGTCTCGTCGAGCGTGCCCGGCCGGAAGGTCTCCATCACCGTGAAACCTACCGCATGCGCTGCGGTCTCCCGGGGCCAGACGGGCATGGGTCCGTGAGACGCCACCGCGGGGATGTCGCCCTGGATCGGAGCACAGGTGAGCCGCGGGTACACTCTCGCCCGCGAGGAGGGGCGGCCGGCACCTGGTGCCGTCGCCGGGACGGCTCGATGGTGGTGATCGCGTTGAGGAGCGGTCGGCAGGGAATGTGCATGCTGGCGCGTAGGGTGGACGCGCCCGGCGAGGCATCCCCATGAGGGTTCTTCTTCTAGGCGGCGGGGCCCGTGAGCATGCGATTGGCTGGAAGCTGGCGCAGAGCGATCTCGTGGATGAGATCGTCTCGGCGCCGGGTAATCCCGGGCTGGCCGAGATCGGGCCCACACTGCCGTCGCTGGACATCAAGGATGCCGGCGCGGTGGCCGCGGCGGCAGCGGGCTTCGACCTCGTCGTGGTGGGGCCCGAAGATCCCCTCGCCGCCGGGGTCGCCGACGCGGTGGCCGGTGCCGGAGTGGCGGTGTTCGGCCCGACCCGAGCGGCGGCAAGGCTCGAGTCCTCGAAGTCGTTCGCCAAGGAAGTGATGCGCCGAGCAGGCGTGGCGACCGCCGGCAGCGCCGTCTTCAGCGACGCCGAGGCGGCCCGAGCCCACCTCGATGATGTGGCGTCTCCGTACGTGGTGAAGGCGGACGGCCTCGCCGCTGGAAAGGGCGTGTTGGTGACCTCCGATATCGATGACGCCCGGGCCTGGGTGGACCGCTGCTTCGGCGGTGGTTTCGGCGCCGCAGGCAGCTCGATCATCATCGAAGAATTCCTTTCCGGCCCGGAGGTATCGGTGTTCGCCGTGTGTGCCGGGGAGGACGCCGCCGTGCTCGAACCGGCCCGTGATTTCAAGCGGCTGGCCGACGGCGACGCCGGTCCCAACACCGGGGGCATGGGCTGCTTCTCGCCGGTGCCCGACACGCCGGAAGGATTCGTCGAGGAGGTGACCAAGCAGGTCATCCTGCCCACTCTGCGGCAGATGAAGGCCGACGGCGTTCCCTACAGCGGCTTCCTCTACGCCGGGCTCGTGATGACGGCCGAAGGCCCCAAGATCATGGAGTTCAATTGCCGCCTCGGTGATCCGGAAGCGCAGGTGGTGCTTCCTCGGCTGGAGTCCGACCTCGCCGAGCTGATCGTCGCCGGGCTCGAGGGGAGCATCGGCGGCGTTCGACTTCAATGGCGGCCCGAGATGGCCGTCGATGTTGTGCTCGCCAGTGAGGGATACCCGGAGAGTCCTCGGAAGGGCGTTCCGATCACCGGGGTCGATGCGGCCAACGGCGTTCCCGACGTGATTGTCTTCCATGCCGGAACGGCGCGGCGCAACGGCGAGCTGGTCACCGCCGGGGGGAGGGTGCTCAATATCGTCGGCATTGGGTCCGACGCCGCCGCCGCTCGGGCCCGCTGCTACGAGGCGGTGTCGAAGGTCGAGTTTCCCGGCATGCAGTACCGCACCGACATAGCCGCAGGTCTGCCGTGAATGCTTCTACCCCTCGCATCGCCGTGCTGATGGGCTCGGTGAAGGACGAGACCAAGGTGCGGCCCGCCCTCGACCTTCTCGACGAGCTCGGCATCGCCTACGAGACCAAGGTGGTCTCGGCGCACCGCAACCCGGATGAAGTAGCCCGATTTGCCGCGTCGGCCCGTCAGGCCGGCTTTGCCGTGATCATCGCCGCCGCCGGCAAGGCGGCTCACCTGGCCGGGGCCGTGGCGGCGAACACCACACTCCCCGTGATCGGCATCCCTGTAGCCGCAGGGGGCCTGGGCGGTTTGGATGCCCTTCTTTCCACCGTGCAGATGCCTACCGGGATCCCGGTGGCGACCGTCGGTGTCGACGCCGCGGCCAACGCGGCGCTGCTCGCTGCGGCCATCCTCGCCGTTGAGGACGAGGGCGTGGCGGCGAACCTCGACGCCTATCGCCGCCGGCTGCGCGGCTGAGAGATCCGGGAGGATCGAGGAAGGCAGATCGTTGATCGACGCGGTCGTGGAGGGCGGGAAGGGGGCCGAATGAGCGCAGAAGGGCCGGAGCTACAATCGCCAGCGGTGACGGGGCCCCAGTACCTGAGATCGGGCAAGGTGCGCGAGATCTTCGAGATCGACGACGACACCCTCCTGATCGTTGCCTCCGACCGGGTCTCCGCCTACGACGTCGTTCTGCCCGATCCCATCCCGGACAAAGGACGGGTGCTCACGGGACTTTCTCTTCACTGGTTCGCCCTCCTCGATACCCCGAACCACCTGTTGGGAACGGACGTGGCGGATCTGCCCGACATCCCGGGCTGGCAGAAGGAAGCTCTTGCCGGCCGCAGCATGGTGGTGCGGCGCGCCGAGGTGGTGCCCATGGAGTGTGTGGTGCGCGGCTACCTGTACGGCTCGTCGTGGCGCGAATACGCCGCCGGGGGCGGTCCGACCACCGATGGGCTGCCCTCGGGACTCCAACAGGGCGACCGGCTCCCGGAGCCCGTGTTCACCCCGGCCACCAAGGCGGAGAGCGGTCACGACGAGAACATCACGGAGCAGGAGGCGCGTCGCCTCTACGGCGACGAAATCTACGAGGAGCTGGGCCGCCGCAGCATCGACATTTACGTCCAGGGCGCCCGCTTCGCCGAGTCGAAGGGCATCCTCCTGGCCGACACCAAGTTCGAGTTCGGCGTTTGCGACGGTGAGGCCATACTCATCGACGAGGTGCTCACGCCGGACAGCTCCCGCTACTGGCCGGCGGAGGCGTGGCGGCCGGGCGGTCCGATTCCCTCCTACGACAAGCAATTCATCCGCGACGCCCTCGACGAGATGGGCTGGGATCACGGTCCGCCGGCACCGTCGCTCCCCGCGGAAACCATCGATCGCACGGCTCGGCTCTACAGAACCTGTTTCGAGATCCTTACCGACAAGCCCTTTGCCGACTACCTCGAAGAGGTGCAAATCAGATGAGGCTGCACATAGAGATCACCCGACGTCCCGGCATCGCCGACCCCGAGGCGGTGACCGTGTCGAGAGCTCTGCGCGAGCTCGGCTTCGACACAGTGGTCGGCGTCGGCATGGGCCGCTCCCTGGTCATCGACGTGGACGAGACCGATCCCGAGGCGGCCCGTGAGGCGGCCGATCGCATGTGCAGGCAGCTGCTGGCAAATCCGGTGCTCGAGGACTACACCATCGAGGTCGTCGCCGAGGAGGTGGCCGGGTGAACGTCGCCGTCGTCGTGTTCCCGGGCTCCAACTGCGAGCACGACGTCGTTTACGCGCTGCGCGGGGTGGGAGCGAACCCCGAACTCGTCTGGCACCGCGATGACGACCTCTCCGCCTTCGACGGCGCCGTGCTGCCCGGTGGTTTTGCCCACGGCGACTACCTGCGGGTTGGGGCCATCGCACGGTTTTCGCCGGTGATGGCCGGGATCGAGGCCATGGCGGCGGCCGGCAAGCCGGTGCTCGGCATCTGCAACGGGTTCCAGATCCTCTGCGAGGCCGGGCTGCTGCCCGGCGCACTGGTGGAGAACCGCGACCTCAGCTTCATCTGTCGCTTTGTGCACCTCATGGTCGATTCGACCGACAGTGTGCTCACCTCGGCCGCCGCCACCGGTCAGGTGCTCCGCATCCCCCTGAACTCGTACCAGGGCAGCTACACGGCGCATGCCGACGTGCTCGCCGAGGTGGAAGCCAACGGACAGGTGGTGCTCCGCTACTGCGGGCCGGCCGGCACAGTCGATGACGAGCACAACCCCAACGGGTCGGCAAACGGTATCGCTGGGGTCGCCAACGCTTCGGGCAATGTGGTCGGCCTCATGCCACACCCGGAGCGGGCGTCCGAGCCGATTCTCGGTTCGACCGACGGCAGGGTGCTTCTCGAGTCGTTCGCTTCGGCTCTGGTGAAGGTGTGATGACCATGGCTCAGCCGCAGCACCGGCTGCTGGGCATGAGCGATGGCGAGTTCGACGCCGTCGTCGGGGTGCTGGGGCGCGAGCCGACCGATGCCGAGCTGATGACCTACTCGCTCATGTGGTCGGAGCACTGCTCCTACAAGACCTCGCGTCCTCGCCTCGGGGTGCTTCCCACGCAGAGCCCGCGAGTTGTGGTCGGCCCCGGGACCGGCGCCGGCGTCGTCGATATCGGCGACGGCATGCTGGCGGCGCTGCGCATCGAGAGCCACAACCACCCGTCGTTCGTCGAGCCCTACCAGGGCGCCGCCACCGGTGTCGGCGGCATCATCCGCGACATTCTCAGCATGGGGGCCCGCCCCATCGCGCTGTGGAATCAGATCCGATTCGGCGACCTCGACAGCGCCCACAATCGTTACCTCTTCGGGGGTGTGGTCGCCGGCATCGCCGGGTACGGCAACGCCGTCGGCGTGCCGACGATCGGCGGCGAGATTGCCTTCGAGCCCTGTTTCGACGCCAACCCGCTCATCAACGTCATGTGCCTGGGCACGCTGCGGGCGGAAGACCTGGTTCTCGGCCGCGACGTCGAGGCGGGCGCGGTGGCGGTGCTTCTCGGGGCGCCCTCGGGGCGCGACGGCATAGGAGGCGCTTCTACGTTGGCATCGGCCTCGTTCTCCGGCGACGACCAGGAGAAGCGGCCGTCCGTGCAGGTCGGCGATCCGTTCGCCGCCAAGAAGATGATCGAGGCCTGCCTCGAGCTGTGCGACCGCAAGCTGCTGGTCGGCCTGCAGGATCTCGGCGCCGCCGGGGTGTGCTGTGCCACCTCGGAGTCGGCTTGGCGCGCCGGCAAGGGCATCGACATCGACCTGGATGCCATGCCCCGGCGAGAAGAGGGCATGACCCCTCCCGAGCTGCTGGTCTCCGAGTCGCAGGAGCGCATGCTGGCGCTGGTCGACCCGAAGGATCTTCCCGCCGTACTGGAGGTGGCCGAGCGCTGGGAGACGCAGGCGGCCGTGCTTGGCACGATCACCGTAGGGGACACCATGCGAGTGTTCGAGAAGGGGAAGGTCGTCGCCGAGATGCCGGCCCGATCGCTGGCCGACGGTGCACCCCTATACGATCGGCCTGCCGCCAAGCCCGACTATATCGATGAGGTGTGGGCGGCCGATCCGGAGCCGGTGCCGCCGGACGATGCCGGCGGCACCTTGCTCGGCCTGCTCGACATGCCTGCCCTCGGAGATCGCTCATGGGTGTACGAGCAGTACGACCACATGCTCTTCCTGAACACGGTGGTGCCACCGGGCAACGACGGCGCAATGCTGCGCGTGCGGGGAACCAGCAAGGGCCTCGCCGTTTCCAGCGACGGCGATTCGCGGCGCTGCTATCTGGATCCCAGAAGGGGGGCGGCGCGGCTGGTCTACGAGTCGGCCCTCAACGTCGCCGTGGTGGGCGCCGAGCCGATAGCCCTGGTCGACAACCTCAACTTCGGCGATCCGGAGCACCCTGAGGTCATGTGGCAGTTCATCGAGACCCTGGCCGGCTTGGCCGAAGCTTGCGGAGCGCTGGGCGTGCCCGTGATCGGGGGCAACGTCTCGTTCTACAACAGCACTGCCGGGGGGCATATCCAACCCACGCCGGTCATCGGGATGCTGGGGCTGGCCGATCCGATGCCGGATCGGCCGCCGCGCCTCGATGCCGGCGAGGAAGGCATGGAGCTGTGGCTGTTCGGCGGTGTCGACACGCCCGACTTCGCCGGGAGTGCCCTGGCCAAGCTCTCCGGAGCCGAACCGACCGGACGGCCGCTGCCCGCCGACCCGGGGGTGGGCCGGTCCGCGGTGGAGGCGGCGCGGCGCATTGCCTGCAGCGGCGACGCCGCCGTGGTGCACGACCTGTCCGAAGGTGGCCTGGCGGTGGCGGTTGCCGAGATCTGCATCAGGTCGGGGATCGGGGCGCGCCTCGACGGGAGCGACTGGCGGGTGCTTTTTGGTGAGGCGCCGCACCGCTTCGTTGCCGCCTTCTGTGCCAGGCCCAAAGGTGTCGAGAAGATCGTTGGGGCGCGACGTGTCGGCGTGCTCGGGGGCGCGAACATCGAGATGGGGAGCCTGGGGTCGGTGGCACTGGCCCAGGCCGCGGCGGTGTGGGGCGACGCCATCGGCCGCCGGATGAGGGGCGCGTGATGTCGCCCCCTGTCGCCTGGGAGCGACCCGGGGAGGAGTGCGGCGTCTTTGGTGTCTACGCGCCCGGCATGGATGTGGCCCGTCTCACCTACTTTGGGCTCTTCGCCTTGCAGCATCGGGGGCAGGAGAGCGCCGGCATAGCCGCCTCCGACGGACAGAGCATCACCGTGCGCAAGGATCTGGGCCTGGTCAGCCAAGTCTTCAACCAGTGGGCGCTGGCTTCACTTCAGGGCGATGTCGCCCTCGGCCACAACCGCTACTCGACGACCGGGTCGACCTCGTGGGAGAACGCCCAGCCCACCTACAGGGCCGTCGCCGGCACCGGGTTTGCGCTGGCGCACAACGGGAACCTGACCAACACGGCCGAGCTGGCCGGCAAACTCGGCCGCCAGGTCGCCACCACCGACACCGAGCTGATGGCCGAGGGTATCGCCAGGGCGTTCGACGATATCGGCGGCAAGGACGGGATCGTCGGCGCTGTCGAGGCGGCGCTTCCCACCTTTGAGGGGGCGTTCTCCCTGGTCATCGTCGATGAGCAGCGGTTGATCGGGGTCAGGGACCGGCACGGCTTCCGGCCTCTGAGCCTGGGCCGCATCGACGGCGGCTGGGTTCTGGCATCCGAGACTTGCGCGCTCGACGTCGTGGCCGCCGAGTTCGAGCGCGAGGTGGAGCCCGGCGAGATGGTCGTCATCGACGGAAACGGGGTCGAAAGTCGCCGCCCTCTGGGGACAGCCGATCCACATCTGTGCATCCTCGAGTTCGTCTACTTCTCTCGTCCGGACAGCTACCTGTACGGGCGCAACGTGCACCAGGCGCGCTTGCTTATGGGTGAGCTGCTGGCCGGCCAGTCACCTGTGCCCGCCGACGTCATCGTCCCGGTGCCGGAGAGTGGTGTGCCTGCGGCCCAGGGCTACGCCAAGGCGAGCGGCATCCCCTATGAGGATGCCTTCGTGAAGAACCGTTACGTGGGACGCACCTTCATCCAGCCCGCCCAGGTGATGCGCGACCAGGGCATCCGCATGAAGCTCAATCCGATCCCGGAGGTCATCTGCGGCCGGCGGATCGTCATCGTCGACGACTCGATTATTCGGGGCAGCACCACCCGGAATCTGGTGGAGATGGTGCGCGCCACCGGCGCGGCGGAGGTCCACTTGCGCATCGCCTCACCGCCGTACCGCTGGCCCTGCTTCTACGGCATGGACACTCCGGAAAGAGCCCAGCTCGTCGCCGCCGAGCGCACGGTGGAGCAGGTGGCCGAGTTCCTGGGCGTCGATTCGCTCGCCTATCTGTCCCTGGAGAACCTCGTCGAGGCAACCGGCGCCGCTTCCTTGGGTCTGTGCACCGCCTGCCTCTCCGGTGACTATCCGACGGCCGTGCCGTTGGAGGGCGACAAGTTCCTGCTGGAGCGGAGCCCGTCGTGAGCACCTACGGGTCCTCGGGAGTCGACAACGAGGGCGGGGACCAGCTCGTCGAGAAGATCGCCACCGACGTCGTGGCTACATGGGGCAGCCGGGTGGTCGGCGATTTCGGGGGATTTGCCGCCGGGTTCACCATCCCCAGGGGCTACGAGCGCCCGATCCTGATGATGACCACGGACGGGGTGGGCACCAAGTGTGAGCTGGCGCGTCTCACCGGCCGGTACGACGGCATCGGCTACGACCTGGTGGCCATGATCCTCGACGATCTCGCCGCCGTGGGAGCGAGGCCGCTTGCTCTGGTCGACTACCTGGTGGTGGGGCGCCTCGACATCGAGCGGGAAAGGGCCCTCATCGCCTCGGTGGCTGCGGCCTGTGGTGAAGCCGGCTGCGCCCTCGTCGGAGGTGAAACGGCGCAGCATCCGGGGGTGATCGGAGAGGATCAGTTCGATATAGCCGGAACGGCGGTGGGTGTGGTGGAGCAGGGCTATGAGGTGACCGGGGCCACCGTCGGGGAGGGAGACGAGCTGGTCGCCGTGGGCAGTCCCAACCTGCGGTCCAACGGGTTCTCGCTGGTGCGCTCTGCGCTGCTGCCGCAGCTGGGCCTCGGCGAGATCTTCCCCGGGAGCGACCAAACCGTCGCTGAGGTGCTTCTCGAGCCGTCGGTGATCTATGCACCGGCGGTGCTCGACATCGTCGACTCCGGCGGAATCCACGGCATGGCTCATATCACTGGTGGCGGCATTCGCGGCAACCTGGTTCGGGCGCTTCCGCCGGGCTGCCTGGCTCGCGTCGACCTGGGCTCGTGGCGCCCGCCTGCGGTCTTCTCGGTCGTGGCCGAGCGGGCCGACGTGGCCCGCGACGAGATGTTTGCCACCTTCAACATGGGAGTGGGCTTCGTGCTCGTCGTCGATCCGGCGGTCCGGGACGAGGCCATCGCCGCCCTCGAGTACGCCGGTCACCAGGCGTGGCGGCTCGGTGAGGTGGTGGCCGGGCGGCGCGGCGTGGAGCTGGTCGGGCCCTAGCCCGGCAGCCGGGGCCCGTGCGACGGCAACGCCCTTAATATCAGTCGTCCTCGGGAGTGTCGGGCTCGTCGCCGCCGGGGTCGTCATCACCGGTGTCGTCGCCGCGGAGCTGCTTGCGCATCTCGTTGTAGGCGTGGACCATCTCGCTGACTGATTGGCCGTGCGGCTCCAACTCCGACGGCGAGCCGCCGGCCAGGAGCACCGCGTGGACCTCGGCGGAGTGCCCGCGTCCCCAACCGTGCCCGTTGCCGTTGTCTTGGCCGTTGTGGTTGCCGTTGTCGTCCTTGTCCTTCTTGCGCTCAACGGCATTGGCGACCGCTTCGTTGGCGCGCTGGAGTCCCGGCGGGACCTGGGCGGCCTCGTCGTCGGAGGTGTCTCCAGGGTTGGGGCTGTCCTCGTGGACCTCTGCTATGCGCACCTTGGCCTGCGCCTGTGCGCTGGCGGCGGCCTCGAGAGCGCGGTCCAGGCCGGTGGCGTGCCCGTCGGCCGCGGCGAAGGGCGCCAGTGCGACGACGAGCAGCAGGGTGAGGGCGAGGACGATGAACCTGCTACACGACTGTGGGTTCGGTTTCTTTCTCATAAGCTGCCTTCGAGTAGCTGGCGGTGACTGGGACACAGGATCTCGACGCTCACGCCCAGCACTGAACCGGTGAGGACGAGCGCGTCGTCACCCGCTTCGTCGATGGACGTGCCGGTGAGTTCCGTGACGTAGTCGGTTACGAGGTCCTCGGGGTCCGCCCCTTCGTCGAGGAGCTCGCAGAAGAGCTGACCGGTGGCTATGAACACTTCGGGGTCGTTGAAGGGAGCGTCGGCGTAGGCAGTTTCGGCTAGGGCATCGCCGAGGGCGGCGATGAAGACGGTGGCGATGGGCTCAAACGGATCGGTTGTCGGTACCCCGGGCGTGTCGATGGTTGTGGTGGTGGCCGGTGTTTCGATAACGCCCGTTGTCGTTGGGATCCCTTCTTCTGCTGAGACAAGGGCGGCCGGAGCGAGCGTTGTGGGCGTGCTCTCTTCGGTGGAGCACGCCGCGGTTGCCAGGGCGATGAGGACGAGCGCCGACCACTTCCGCATAGCTATCTGCATCGGCGCGGAAGAGCCGATGTCTTGAATGAACGGTGACTCCGACGCGGCCGGGTCTTGGGCTGCAAGGCAGGAGCCGAAGCGCAGGGGCCGGTGGCGGAGCCGCCGCCGGCCAGCGATCATGGTGTTATGCACTCATTGGCTGTTGGCTTGGTGCGCGTCGTCCCGGCCGTCTCTACTTGCCTGCCGGTGCACGGCCTCGCAGCCTGCGTTGCCCTTGATTCTGTTCTTGCGTGTCCACCGGCGCCCGGCCATGAGTGAGCCGGTGGGAAGCAGCACGCCGAAACGACCCGCACCCGAACGCGGGTGGTCGGTGGTGTGGGCTCGAGGCGAGGGTTGTGCGGCCCTGGCGGGGCTGCTCGCAGATGGCAAGCCGCATCGAGCCGACGACGATCTGGCTGCGGCCTGCCTGGCCGCCCAGGCCGATCTTCTGGTCATGCGCCGGCTGACCTCTTTCGAGCTGGTCGACACCGCGGTGCCTCATCATTTGACGGTGGACTTGGTCGGCTCGGTCGTTGCCGCCATCGGGGGCGGGCCGCATTCGACGTTGGCCGCAATCGTCGCCAGCCGGTTGTGTTCCGCGCTGGGAGTGGACGGGGGCCTGGTGTCGGCGTCGCCGGAACTCCGCCACGACGAGGAGGCCGAGGAGGCGCTCGAGGGCATGGCGTCACTGGTGCCCGATCTCGAGAGTCGAGTGGTCCGAGCCGAGAGCGCTCGGGCGCTGGTGCGCACTTTCCCGTCCGACTCGCTGCTCGTGGTGGGTGCTCCCGGCGGCTCCTGGCTCCAGCGGCAGTTTTTTGGTCCAGGTCGGCAGCTCGTCGTCGGCGCCGGGGCCGGCGCCGTGGTGGTGCGCAGTGCCCCGCGCCGGTGTTTCCAGCAGATGAGCGAGCCGGTCGCGGTCGGGCTGCAAATGAAGGTGGCCGAAGCCCGGCAGCTGATGGAGCACAACGTGGTGCCCGTGGCGAGCGACGGCGTTCTGGTGGGAATCGTGCGGTTTCGGTCGCTGCAAGATGCCGATGCCTCTGCAACGGTCGAGTCCGTCATGGAGGACCCGGTCTTCGTACGCTTCGATGATCCGGTGGAATCTGTCGCCGATGTCGGCGGCTTCCTGGAAAGCTCTCCGATACCGGTCGTCGATGGGGAAGGCCGGCTCTGCGGGATGGTGGAGCCGTGAGCGGCAGGGCCATCGAAGTCAGACGCCACGGTGGCATCGGTTCCGAGGTGGTAGTGCTGCACGGAGGTCCGGGAGCGGCCGGCAGCGTGACCTCGCTGGCGAAGGACCTGAGCGACAGCTTCAAGGTGCTCGAACCGCTGCAGCGCCGAAGCGGGGATGTGCCCCTGACCGTGCAGCGGCACATCGACGACCTCGCCGTCGTGGCGCCGGAGCGGGCTGCTTTTGTGGGCTGGTCGTGGGGCGCGATGCTCGCGTTGTCCTTCACCGCGCAGCATCCGGATCGGGTTCAGTCGCTTGCCCTAGTGGGGTGCGGCACGTACGACGAGGCGAGCCGGGCCGTGTACGAGGGGACGATGGCGGAACGGATTGGGGACGAGGATCGGGCCCATGTAGGCGAGCTGTGGCGGACTTTCGATGCTGCGACCGAGACGATCGAAAGGGATCGTCTCCTGGGCGAGTTGGGCCGGGTCTACGAGAAGGTGCAGTCGATCGATCTGGTCTCGGACTCAGACGAGGTGGAAGCCGACGCGCGCGGCTACGAGGAGACATGGGCCGATGTGCTGCGGCTCCAGCGTGAGGGAGTGGAGCCGGCGGCGTTCTCTGGGATCGAGGCACCGGTGCTAATGCTTCACGGTGACGACGATCCTCACCCCGGCCTGATGATCTTCGATTCCCTTCAAACGTACATACCTCACATCGAATATGTGGGGTTCGAGCAGTGCGGTCACAGGCCGTGGCAGGAGCGGCACGCCAGGGAGCAGTTCCTCGAGGCGCTGACGGATTGGCTGTCGGATCCGAGTGGCTGACGCCCTTCTTTCTCAGAAGGCGTTCAGGATTCACCTCAAGGGAAACTCAACGGATATACTGATGCGTTGAGAGGTGGAATTGCTGAGCAACACGTCACGGTATGCCCTGAGGGTGCTCGGGTTTCTGGCCGCGTACCAGGACCAGCGGGTGCCGGTGGGGGAGATAGCCCGAGCTACGGCGACGCCCGCCAACTACGTGTCGAAGATCCTCAACGCCATGCGCAAGCAGGGCATGGTCGCCTCGGAAAGAGGCTGGGGCGGGGGCTTCCAGCTCGAGCCGGGGGCCGTCGACCGGCCGATCCGGGACGTGGTTGGGCTTTTCGACGGGATCGAGCGGGTGGAGCACACCAGCTGCGGGTTTGGGCTCCCAAGATGCAATCCGGCGGACCCGTGTCCGCTTCACATCTACTGGGCGCGTATGCAGGTGACGTTGACCGAGATGCTCGACGAGGTGAAGGTGGGTGACTTGGCAGGAAAGCGTGTGGGATGACCGAGGGTGTTTTTTTGTTCGGTTATTCAACGGATATTCGGATCGTTAAATCTGAGAAGGGAACAAGACATGGCAGTGATTGAGGACGAAAGAAGCGGGATCGATCTCCGGACGACCCACGTGATGGTCCCGGCGTCGCCGGCGGCAGGTGGGTCGAGGGCCCGGTACGTATGGGCGCTCCTGCGGATATCTCTCGGCTGGGTCTTCTTGTGGGCGTTCCTGGACAAGCTGTTTGCTCTCGGCTTCGCCACGGGGCGTCTCGATAACGGAGGCATCGACTTCTTTGCCAACGGTGGCGCTGCCCTCAACGGTGGGAGTCCCACCACCGGCTTCTTGACGTTCGCCACGAAGGGGCCGCTCGCGGGGTTCTATCAGGGTCTTGCCGGCATGGGATGGGTGGACTGGCTCTTCATGGCCAGCCTGCTTGGCCTGGGCGTGGCGTTGGTCCTCGGTGTGGGCCTGCGCATCGCCGCGCTTGCCGGCCCGACACTCATGCTGATGATGTGGTCGGCGGCCCTCTGGCCGGACAACAACCCCGTCATCGACGATCACATCATCTACGCCCTCTTGTTCGTGCTGCTCGCACTCGTTCGAGCGGGCGACACGTGGGGCTTCGGCAAGGCCTGGCGCCGTACGCGCCTGGTGAGGAGGTTCCCGGTACTGCAGTAGGGCCGGGGTAGGGGGCGCTGACGGAGGGGCCGTGTCGGCCCCTCCGGCGCGTGTGGGCTCGAGACGTATGAGCGGAGTTGGCTGATGCAAGATGGGTGTCTGTCTGGGCTGAACGGCCGGGAGAGGGCAAAAGGGCATGGGCGTGTTGTTGCTGCGAGGAGAGTGTGGAGCCAAGGGGCGCCGGTCGCGGGCTCGTCGGACGTCCGCTCGTTGCCGGTCGAGATGGTTCTCCCGTACGATGGCCGCTGTGAATCTGAAGCTGCCGAAGATCATCCAAGGCGGGATGGGTGCCGGCGTCTCCAACTGGAGACTGGCGAGGGCGGTATCTGCAGCGGGACAGCTTGGTGTCGTTGCCGGCACCGCTCTCGATTCCATCTTGAGCCGCAGGCTGCAGAAGGGTGATGTCGACGGCCACATGCGGCGTGCACTGAAGGCGTTTCCGATTTCCGATGTCGCCGATCGCATCCTGCAACGGTTCTTTGTGCCGGGCGGCAAGCCCAAGAAGTCCCGGTTCCTGCCTGCATGGAAGGCCACGGCGCATCTCTCGCGAAACCTGGAGGATCTGCTGGTGGCTTCCAGCTTCGTCGAGGTCCATCTGGCCAAGGAAAGCCACGACAACGCGGTGGGCATCAATTTCCTCGAAAAGATCCAGACGCCGACGCTGCCCGCTCTCTATGGGGCCATGCTGGCCGGTGTCGACTATGTGCTTATGGGTGCCGGTATCCCGCGAGCCATTCCGGGTGTGCTCGACGGGCTGGCCGAGGGATCCGAGGTGGAGCTGCGGATCGACATCAAAGGGCGGGATGTGGACAGGGTCCTCTGCTCCCGATTCGACCCGATTGCGTACAGCGCCGGGGAACTGCCCGCGGTGAAGCGGCCTGCCTTCATTGCCATCGTTTCGTCCCATGTGCTGGCGGCGATGCTGGCCCGAAGCAGCCCATCTCGGGTCGATGGGTTCGTTGTGGAAGGCCACACCGCCGGCGGCCACAACGCGCCACCGCGAGGGAAGGCACCCATCGGGCCCGATGGCCAGCCGAGCTACGGCGAGAAGGATGAGGCCGACATCGACGCAATCCGCAAACTGGGACTGCCTTTCTGGCTGGCCGGCTCATACGCCGAACCGGAGCGTGTTGCCGAAGCACTCGAGCGTGGGGCCGCCGGGGTCCAGGTGGGCACTGCGTTCGCCTATTGCGAGGAGTCGGGTCTGGACGACAAGGTGAAGCGGCGGGTGCTGAAGTTGAGCCGGCGGGGTCGAGCACGGACGTTCACCGACCCGGTGGCGTCACCGACGGGTTTCCCTTTCAAGGTCGTGCGACTGCGAAACACCTTGTCCGAGGCTCTGGCCTACAGGAAGCGGCAGCGGACCTGTGACCTCGGCTATCTGCGGAGCGCCTTCTGCGGCGCCAACGGCTTGATCGGCTGGCGTTGCCCTGCCGAGCCGGTCGAGGACTACGTGGCCAAAGGCGGATTGGAGGAGGACACCGTGGGCCGCAAGTGCCTATGCAACGCCCTCACCGCCAACATCGGTCTTGCTCAGATCCGGGGCGGCAAGCGGGAGAAGCCGCTGGTGACTTCCGGAGACGATGTCGCCCGCGTAGCCCGGTTTCTCCCGCCCGGGAAGCACAGCTACAAGGCGATCGACGTAATCCGCTACTTGCTGCCCGCTGGATAGGAGTGTGGTCCCTGCCCCGTTCTCCCTCCCAAGGGGGGAGTACCGAAGCCCGCAGGGCTGAGGGGAGGGGGGTGTGTCAACGCGCTGCCATGAGGAGTCTCCCCAAGATGTCGCACGTGATCCCCCCGTCCGCCTCGCCCCAAAGGGGAGGAGCGTCCGCTGGCTGCTCTTGTGAGGTCGCAGTTCCCTGGGCAGCCGTCGACTAGGTGCAGCATTTCGGGGACGGCCCGACTCGATCGCCCTTCTCGAGATTGTGCCAAGCGGACGGCAACTGGATGGTGACTGCTCGCCAACGAGGAGCCACTGCCTGCAAGAAGGATGATGTGGTTGAAGTGGATATCGTCTTCTGCGTCTCGCTCCTGGCACGGTGCGATTTCGTGCCTAGACGTTGTGCCAGGGAGAAGAGGGCATCACAAAGAACCAGCTCGTGCCAAGCTTCCCAGGTAAAATAGAGTGGCTGCAAACTGCGAGAGCTTGGACCGGGCCGTAGGAGGAGTAGCGGGGTGCCTGGATCCACGGAGAAGGCTTCTGAGGAGAAGACGCAGTCCCAGCACTGCGCGCGGCTGTTCGACTTGACGTCGGAGTTCCTCTGCGTGCTTCGCCGCGATGGGACCATGGCGATGCCCAATGAGGCGTGGGAGCGCTTCCTGGGCTTCTCCCCGGAGGAGTTCGGCTCCCTGTCTTTCTTCGACCTTCTCCATCCAGATGATCAGGCACGCATTGTGCCTGCGGGCAATCCGGCCGGTGAGGGTTGCTTGATTCTCGACGTCAAGGGCCGAGTGCGATGTGCGGATGGCGTCTACAGGGTGGCGGCATGGAGCCTCTTTCCCGCCCCCGAGCCTGGCACCTTGTACGCGCTGGGACACGAAGCCGCCGAACTCGATTCGGAGACGGATCTGACGGCCGAAATCGAACGGCTCTACCGTGACATTGACACTCTGGCGGCCATGCGCGACAACCTCGACATGTGCGTGACGATCGAGGAGGCAAGCCAAGTGATCCGCCGGTTCTGCAGCAAGGCGATGGATGGGTTCCCGGGCGAGGTGTGGATCTCCAACGCTTCCAGGAACCTCATGGGGCGGGTTGCCCGCTGGGGTGACGGCGACGAGGACATGCTGGGGACGATGGAGCCCGTCGACTGCTGGGCGCTGAGAGGAGGCCGGCCACACTCATACGACCCGCAAGGCTCCGGGCTGTCGTGCAAACACCACAAGGCCCTGCCGAGTCGATCGATCTGCATCCCCCTGAAGGGATCGAACGAGGTCTTGGGGCTGCTGACGACGTGGGAACGGCGGGGGGGCATAAACCGAATGTGGCCCGCCTATCTCCGGCGGGTTGCCACCACGGCCGAAGTCCTGGCTATGGGACTGGCCAATCTCACGCTCCGAGAGACGCTGCGATCCCAATCGATTCGCGATCCGCTGACGGCCCTGTTCAATCGGCGTTACATGGAGGAGTCGCTTGACCGGGAGCTCGCACGGGCCACACGGCACGAGTCCACCGTCGGGCTGATCATGCTCGACATCGACAGCTTCAAGCACTTCAACGATGAATTCGGCCACCGGGCCGGCGACACCGCCCTTGTCCTCCTGGCCAACTTGCTGAGCAAGACCATCCGGACCGAGGACGTCGCCTGCCGCTACGGGGGCGAGGAGTTCGCCGTGATCATGCCCGGGTCCCCGCTGGAGGCGACGATTCGACGGGCCTCCGCCATCGGCGAGGCAGTCAGGGAGATCGCTGTCCGCGAAGACGATGGCAAGGCTCTGGCCCAGCTCACCGTGTCCATGGGTGTCTCCGTGTTCCCGGATCACGGCGCCACCAGCGAAGACCTCGTGAGAGCAGCCGACCTTGCGCTATATGCGGCCAAACAGGGCGGGCGCGACTGCCTCCGGGTGGCGACGGCGGGCGATTCTGATGCCGGGCCTGCTCAAGCGGACTAGTGGGGCGCGGGTACTCCCAGACGGTCCGGCTGTATGGCGCCTGTGTAAGCATCGGGAACCGTCTGCGTCGTCAAGAAGGCGCCTGCGAGGCTGGACGGCCACCGCGAGCCCATTAGGCGCAGCAGTTGGAGTTGCTCCCTTGGAAGGTGGAGCTGGGCCAGCGTCACTGAGTGCCACTCTCTGACTGTCGAGTGAGGTCACCCTGGGCAGCCCGCGGTACAGCACACCCCCAGCGCTACGTTGGACCGACTGCCGATCCGGCTTGTCCCGACAAGTGGTCCTCAAAACGGGGTACACCCCTGCGGGTCCCCGCGGCGAGTTGGGAGCAACCTGCCGGCCGTCTTCCACTTGGCTAGGCCGCTGCGTGGGAGGAGGCGTGATGCCCGGGAAACCGCTCTGTCACCACATTTGCCCGTATCTGTGTTGTCACCTGCAGCATGTCGCGGGAGCCTGTCCCCTGGGGCAGTGTGACGAAGAGCCGTGCACTGGCTCGGACTGCTGGTGGTACGACAAGCGGGCGGAACCTCCGCCTGGGCTGGGTCACGTGACCTCGAGGTGGATCGAGGTGCGCCGGTACGGCAGCGTCCCGGTGCCCTGACGGCGCTGGTTGCGCTTAGAAGACTGCCGCATCGAACCGCGGAGCCGTTGTGGCGCAGGTGCGATGGACGCAGCCACTATCCATCGTTCGGGGCTCTCCCACTGCCGCGGGAGAGGCAGGCTTCCCCCGGGGCCGGCGCCACCTCCCCCTTGAGGGAAAGGAGTGTGTACCGGCAAAACCTGATGAACTCACTCTCCCCTGGGCCAGTGCTACTTAATGTCACCACCACACTCTCCCCCCTCAAGGGGGGAGTACCGAAGCCTGAAGGGCTGAGGGGAGGGGGGTGCTTGTGCCACCGCGGACAGCTCGTGCCAGGCTGGGAAGCGCACCCCCTCCGTCCGCCTCGCTCCGCTCGGCGTCCACCTCCCCCTGAGGGAGAGGAATGTGCACCGGCGACACCTGATGAACTCACGCTCCCCTGGGCCAGTGTCACTCAATCTCACCCCTTCGTGCTCCTGGCTAGGGAGAGGGGCCGCGCAGGGCAATGTCCCGGAGTTCTACCCGCTTTCCGGCTGCGCTGGCTCACCCTGAACAATGCTGAATGCGCCGTCGGGCACGCCCGCACCGAAGTTGTCTGGCAGCGATCCGGGATCTTGCACGCGCACTTCGAGGAGTCGGCCTTGGTCGTTTCTGACGGCAGCGATGTCAGAGGGGATTCCGAGTGCCCGCAATTCGTTGGCGAGCATCAGTCTGTAGGTTTCGATCTCGTTGTAGGTGAACGGCTGCTCGATGATCTTGAGATTCTCAGGTCCACCCACGATCTCATAGAGTTGCTGCAAGTCGAGAAGTGACGCGTCGACAACAGCTAGCACGATCTGGCCACCTTCGAGCTGGTCCATCCAGATCCCGCCAAAGTTAGAGCCATAGTCGGGTAGCTCGCCCTCAGGCATCTCTGATTCGCGCGCGCCGGTAACCGCCTCAACAATCAATTCCATCTTGTCGCCGAGCGCGTCCCGGCGCTGCATCTCGGCGACCTCGGTGTCCGTCATGTACAGCCCCATCACTTCGATTCCCATATTCTGGGGTCTGTCGAGGAGAAGACTGCCGAGATGCGTCAGATCGCAGCTCATGAAATCGACATGGGACCGGAACTCCAGCTGGTATTCGATCTGCGAGATGAAGGCGGCATCCGAGTTCCATGCCAAACGGGCCTCGGCCAACTCTGGTGCATTCGCTACAGCGAGCGCCTGCTCCGACACCGACTCAGAGAGTGAACAGGGCGGCTGGTCGGGTTCGACGTCACTTCCCTGCCCGGTCTCGCTGGGAGCACTGGATTCGGGTGCGCCGGAAGTACTGGAATGAGGTGTGCTGGTTGCACTGGATTCGGGTGCAACGGGCCCGTCAGCTTCATCTGAGTCTCCACACCCCGTGGCCATCAAGAGGACCCACACCGCTGCCAGTGTGATTTGAAGGATGTGTCTCGCCACGCGCCACCCCCATCCGTCTGTTTTTTCCAGGGTACGCCTCTTTGGATTGAGGCGCCCGTCCGGATGTCGAGTACCGCAACCCGGACAGACCGTGCGTGTCACCCCGTCCCCTTCGGCCTGCCCAGACCGACACGAACGCTAAGCGGCACAGCAACGAGACTGCCCGAACAGACAACCCTCTCTACGCCAGGCGACGTCACTCTGCCTTGCGCCAATGTGCACGAATGTCCCTTGAGCGAGCCGGGTGAGATAGCTCTCCCCTGGGCCAGCGCTACCTCATCACGGTCGCCGAGCTGCTGGAGGAAGCCTTCTGTGCGGGACGCGCACTCGGTCGGTGAGTCTCCATTTGGGGCTGGCAGGTCAGTGGGGGTGCGCATGATCTCAGGCGGCTGGAGGCGCGGCCGGTCCCGTCGCGGAGACCCGGTTCTCGAGCAGATCCACTCGTAGCAGGACAGGACATAGGTATACGACCGGTGGTAGGTCCTTGTCGGAGCCGACGCACCCCTGCAGACTGACCGGCGGAGGTGTCGATGCGTCGTTCGGCGATAGCCGGGTTGGTCTTGCTGAGTTTCGTCGCGGCATGCGGCGGAAACGCCGCCCCGAGCACGACGGCGCAGGCGGCCACCCCCTCGGCGACTTCGGCGGCCGTCACCACGACGGCTCAGCCGACAACCACCTCGACGTCCACGTCGACCACGACAACGACGACGATCCCCTTGCCCGATATCCCGGCAACGGTCATTTTCTACGGCGGTCCGGTGATCACCATGGATCCGGAGATTGGCATCGCCGATGCCATCGCCCTCGACGGAGACCTGATCCTCGCCGTTGGTGATGCCCTGAGCATCCTCACCTTGGCCGACGACGACACCGTCGTCGTCGACCTGCAGGGCAGAACGATTCTCCCCGGTCTGATCGACGCCCACAGCCACTGGATCAGCGACGACCACCTGGCCGGCATCTACGACGCCGAGGTGGCCGCTTACACGGCCGCTCAGTGGGGTGTCACCACCATGTACGACATGTTCGTCAAGCCGGAGGACCTCGCCGAGCTGATCGCCTTGGACCAGGCCGGCGGTCTGCCGGTGCGGGTCACGGTCTACTTCCCGGTCAACTACCTGACCCGCTATTACGGGCTCTGGTTCACGCAGTACACCCCCGGGGAGATGCTTTCGTCGCACGTTCGGGTTGGCGGCGCCAAGTTCTTCACCGACCCCACCAATCCGGACAACATGTACCTGAGCGAACCGCACTCCAACCGGCCCGGCTACTACGGAGACTTTGCCATCACCTCTCGGGAGGAGATCATCTCCTTCGTCGTGCAGCTCGACGACCTGGGCTGGCAAGTTGCCATTCACACGGGCGGCGATGCCGGTCTCGATGTCGTCCTCGATGCTTTTGAGGCCGCTCTCGGCGGCGGCCCAAACGTCCTGCGCCACCGTGCCGAGCACCTGCCGGTGGTCCGTGACGACCAGATCGAACGGATGAGAGACCTCGGGATCATCGCTTCGATCCAGCTCACCTGGTTCCACTCCGATTGGATCGGCGACCCGGACTGGGGCACGTTCGAGGAGAACCTGGGCCCGGAGCGGATCGGCTGGGCCGGCCGCTGGCGAGATCTGCTGGACTCCGGGGTGACGGTGATCGGAGGCAGCGATCATCCGTGGACGCCTCCGGTATCCGTGGGGGGGTTCGCCGAGGCGGTGACTCGGGTTGGTGCCGGTGGAGCGGTTCCCGAACCCTGGATGGCCGCACAGGCCATCACCGTCGAGGAGGCCATTAGCCTGCTCACGGCCGATGCGGCGTACGGCGCCTTCGAGGAGGATGTGAAGGGCACTCTCACCCCGGGCAAGCTCGCCGATCTCATCGTGCTGTCGGCCAACCCCCTCGAGATATCATCGGAGCAGCTCTTCGACCTCCAGGTGCTCGTCACCGTCGTCGGCGGAGAGACCGTGTTCTGTGCCCAGTCGAGCGCCCATCTCTGTCCCTGACGGCAGGCGCGGGGGCGTTCCCACCGGAAACAACCGACCTCCGGCCCTGGTCGCGGGGCCGTGTCGGCGGGTAGAGGTTGCCCTGATGCGTGCTCCAGGAATGCCGGGAGAGCCCGGCTCTCGTAGGGGTTGTCGGCGCGCCTTGCGCGTACCGTTTGTCATGTGTGCAGTAGGTGGAGCGTGGTGAAGTACTTGGCCCGGTTCCGCTCGTTCCTGCGGCGTGTCTTCGGCAGACACGGCGTCATGCGGCGCGTTGCGGTCAAGCTCACTCTCAGCTTCCTTCTCGTCATCGTGCTGGTCACGGCCATCACCGGGGGTGTTGCCATCCGGGTGATCGAGAACCGGGTGGTGGCGGAGGCGGAGAACAGGGTGAATGCCGACCTGAGTGCGGCCGCAGCGTTCTACGAGAGCAGGCTGGGGGACATCTACGACGTGGTCCGGTTCACCGCGGTCCGGTTCTTCCTGCGGGGTGCCCTGGATACCGGTGATCCCGATGTGGCTGCCGAGGAGCTGGTGAACACCTGGCAGCGGGAGCGGCTCGACTATCTCACCCTTACCGACGTCGACGGCGTCGTGCTGATACGCACATCCAATCCGGAAGCGGTGGGAGATGTACGAGCGTCGGATCAACTGGTGGCAGCGGTGCTGGAGAGCCGAGAGCCGGTGGCGGGAACCAGGATCGTGTCCGGAGATGCGCTTCGGGCCGAATGCCCGCGTGCCTCCGACCAGCCGGAGTGCGGGTTTGCCGCGGCATCGACGGTCACCGCCGAGGAAGGCGGCGGCATGGTGCTCGAGGCTGCTGCGCCGGTGTTCGACTACAACGACAACCTGGTCGGGGTGCTCTACGGCGGGCTGGTGCTCAACCAGAGGCACGACGTCGTCGACATCATCGGCAGCACCGTCTTCCAATCGGGGGAGTACGGGGGTCGGCCCATCGGTGTCGCGGTGATCTACCAGGGGTCGGTGGGGATATCGACGGACCTGGTTGACAACAACGGCTCCAGGGCGGTGGGTGTCGAGGCTCCTGATGATGTGGTCGACCAGGTCATCGGAAGCGGCGAGCGGTGGGTGGGCCGAGCTCGAATGCTCGACGCCTGGTATATCAGCGCCTACGGCCCCATCACCGACGCCGATGGTGATGTCATCGGCATGCTCGGAGTGGGCACCCTCGAGCAGCCGTACTCCGACCTGCGCACGCGCTCGAGCCTCCTGGTGATGGTCATCGCCGCAGGAGGCATGGCGATGGTGATGGGGTTGTCGCTGTTCATCTCCAGGCGCATCACGGTGCCCGTTCGCCAGCTGGTGTCGGCGTCGCGGAAGGTGGCTGCCGGTGACTTGAGCACTCAGGTGACGGTCACCTCGAGTGGCGAGCTCGCCGAGCTGGGCCACGCTTTCAACTCGATGGCGCTGGCTCTACAGGAGCGCATGGAGCAGATCAACAAGATCGCCAAGAGCCACATCGAGGAATCCGAGCGGCTCGCGGTCATCGGGCAGCTTGCCGCCGACGTCGCCCATGAGCTGAACAACCCGCTGCAAGGCGTGGTGGCGTACTCGCACTTGCTTCTCGAGAGGATTCCGCCCGACGATGAGGAGACCAGAGGGTCGATCGACCAGATCGTTGCCCAGGCGGACCGCTGCACGACCATCATCCGCGCCCTTCTCGATTTCTCACGACCCCGGACGCCGCAGAAGCGGCCGATCGACGTGAACGCCGTCATCGAGGAGTGTCTGGCGCTGGTGGGAGGCCAGGCGATGTTCCTCAACATCGAATTGGTGAAGCGGCTGGACCCGGAGCTGCCCCAGATCGTGGCCGATCCGGCCCAGCTGCAGCAGGTATTTGTCAACCTGCTCATCAACGCGGCCGAGGCCATGGAAGGGCCGGGACGCTTGCGGCTGGAGACGAGGCACGATCCGGTGGCCGACGAAGTGGAGGTTCTGTTCAGCGATACCGGACACGGCATCGCCGCGGAGGATCTCGACCGCATCTTCGACCCGTTCTTCTCGACGAAGGCGGCGGTGCGGGGCACAGGGTTGGGGCTGGCCATCAGCTACGGCATCGTCCGGGAGCACCACGGCACCATCACGGTGCACAGCGAGGGGGGCTCCGGGACCACTTTTGTGGTCCGACTGCCGGTGGCCGAGAGCGATCCGACGAGTGTTAGCGTGGAAGGGTGAGATCCATGGAGGTCTCGAGGAAGATCCTCATCATCGATGACGAGGAAGTCGTCCTCGATTCGTGCACCCAGATCCTCAAAGGTGAGCCCCACGAGATAGCCGTCGCCCGCGACGGGAGCCGGGGACTCGAGCTGGTCGAGGAGTTCCGGCCCGATCTCGTTTTTGTCGATCTCAAGATGCCCGGTATCTCCGGCTTCGAGGTGCTGGAGAAGATCGAGGAGATCGACCCGACGATCGTGACGGTTGTGATCACCGGCTACGCCACGGTGAGTTCGGCGGTCGATGCCATGAAGAGTGGGGCCTACGACTTCCTCCCCAAGCCTTTCACACCCGACGAGTTCCGCCTGGTGACGAGGCGCGGCCTGGAGAAGCGGGCGCTGGTCCTCGAGACGATGACGCTGAGGCGGGAGAAGGAGATGCTGCGGGAGAACTTCGCCGCCATCGTCTCCCATGAGATGAAGTCACCGCTGAGCGCGGTGCAGCAGAACCTCTATGCGATGGGGCTCGCGCTGGACGATGCTCTGTCCGCCGAGCAGCGGGAGCGTCTCGAACGGATGCAGACTCGGATCCGGGATCTGCTCCAGGTGGTCGACACCTGGCTGCGCTGCGTCTCGGTCGACGTCGACGCCATCAGGGATCGATTTGCCCCGGTGGCGGTGAATGCCCCGATCGCCAGGGCGGTGGAGAGCGTCGAGCCGCAGGCCGTGCGCAAGAACATCGAGGTGCGGACGCTGATAAGTGAACCTGCGGCGGTGGTGCTCGGCGACGAGGGGACGCTGGCGGAGGCGCTGACCAACGTTCTCGGCAACGCGGTCAAGTACTCCTACGAGGGCAGCAAGGTCACAGTGGCCGCAGAGAGGCACGAAGGCGTCGTCGATATTGCGGTGACGGACACCGGCATCGGCATCTCCGAGGAGGACCGGGCACATATCCTCGACGACTTCTACCGGGCCGCCGGCACGGGAGAAGGAGGGGTTGGGATCGGCTTGGCCATCTGCCGGCGTATCGTGGAGGCCCACGACGGCTCCATGTCCGTCGAGAGCGATCTCGGCAAGGGCAGCACGATCACCATCACGCTCCCCACCATCGAAGTCGACAACGTCACCGATCATGAGCCGAAGAAGAAGGCTCCTGCAAAGAAAGGTCCTGCATGAGCGACAAGAAACGGCTGCTCATCGTCGACGATGACCCCGACTTCGCCGGGGCCATTAGGTCGATCCTGGAGACGGCCGGCTACGAGACCCAAGTGGTGTACAACCCGAAGGACGGGTGGCAGGCTCTGAAGAAGAACACCTACGACCTGCTCCTGCTCGACATCATGATGGGCCGGGGGGCCGAGGGCGTCATGATGGCGCGCAAGATCAGGAAGGACCGGGTGCTCCGGGAGATGCCGGTGCTCATCATCACCGGGCTTCGCGAGCAGATCGCCTTCCTGTTCCCGGGTCAGGCCATTCACCCCGGGTTCGTCCCCGTGGATGAGCTGGTCGAGAAGCCGGTGGAGCCCGAGTTTCTGCTCGAGCGGGTGGCCGCTCTCATTGCGGCCGCCGAGGAGCGGAAGGCGGAGTCATAGGGTGACCACCACCACGAGGACGATGCAGTTCGGCGAGGAGGTGATGAACCTCCTCTATGCCAGTGAGGGCAAGCCGTTGAGCCGGTGCATCCAGTGCGCCACCTGTGCGGCGGTCTGCCCGGCCGTCGATTTTATGGACTACACGCCGCGCGCGCTCATCGCCTTGATCAACGCCGATGAGAAGGACGAGGTGATGGCCAGCAACACGTTCTGGACCTGTGCCTCGTGCTTCGCCTGCTCCGAGAGGTGCCCCGAGGGGATTCGCCCGGCGGAGATGATGTATGCCCTGAAGCGGTATTCCATCTGGAAGAACCAGTTCCAGGACGGGCTGGTTGGGCCCGACTTCTCGCGCCGCTTTGTGCGCACGATTCTGCGCAACGGCAAGTCCTACGAGCCCGGCTACGCCCCGGCCTTCATCTGGGAGGGCGGTTTCACCGGGGCGCTGCGAGAGGTGCAGATCGCTTTGAAGCTGCTGCGTCGCGGCCGTCTGCCCCTGATTCCTTCGAGGATCAAGCGGGTGGAGAACCTGCGCCGGATGGTGGGACGCATCATGCCGCTGGAGGGCCTGGAATGAACAAGACCTACGCGTACTACCCGGGGTGCTCGGTGGAGGCCATCGCGGCCAGCTATCACGTCTCGACCATGGAGGTGGCGCACAAGCTGGGTATCGACTTCGCGGAGATCGAAGACTGGAACTGCTGTGGCGCCACCGCGTATGCGCACGTCGACGAGCTGCTCGCCAACGTGCTCTCGGCGCGCAACCTGGCGCTGGCCGAAGCTGAAGGGCGCGCCGACGTTGTGGCACCGTGCAGCGCCTGCTTCAAGAACCTCTACTTCGCCAACGAGCACATGCTCGACGACGCCGACTTGATGGAGCACATGAACTACGCCCTGGAGGAGGACAACCTCCACTACACGGGGAGTATCAAGGTGCATCACCTGTTGGAGTTCTTCGTCCATGAGGTGGGACTCGACAGGATTCGGGAGAAGGCGACGGATCGTCTTCAGGGCCTTCGGATCGCTCCGTACTACGGCTGCCAGATCGTGCGCCCCAGGAAGAAGGGCCAGGTGATGGCCGACGTGGAGGAGCCCCGCTTCTTCGAGGAGCTGATCGAGGCCATCGGCGCCGATGTGGCCGATTTCACCCACCGGCTCCAGTGCTGCGGCGCTTCGCTCGTGGTCACCAACCGGAAGGCGGCGCTGGCCATGCTGCGCGAGATCCTCGATAGCGCCGTCGCCGCGGAGGCCGACGTCATCGCCACCGCCTGTCCGCTGTGCCAGGTGAACCTCGAGGTCTATCAGTCCGAGGTCAATCACGAGTACGACACCGAATTCCAGGTGCCCATCGTCTACTTCACCCAGCTGATGGGTTTGGCGCTCGGCAGCAAACCGAAGAAGGTGGCGCTGGGCAAGGAAGTCGTGCCGGTGGCCAAGGCGCTGGCTCAGCGTCAGGAGTAGCGAGTCGGCGAGGTCGCTAGGAGACCTCGCGCCAACCACATGCGGCCAAGAACTCCACCGCGGCCTATGCGCCGCATAGCCGGCCTACGACGATCTCCCGGTCCGGCTGGTCGGCAAAGACGCGTTCGAGGAAGATCGTGAGGGCATCGAGGTCGGTCTGCTGGATGACGCGATCTGTGCCGGTAGGAGTGGCAAGAACGTTGTGATCGATGTGACCGGCCTCGGTCTGCTCGAGCAGGCCGATGGGCACGGCGTCAAGGACATCACCGGGGACTGGGGAGTAATCGGTGATCAGAAACATATCGACGGCGTCGCCGTCCGGAGCGCGAGTGCCGGGGACGAACCCGTAGGCGAAGGGATAGGGAGCTCCAACGGGCTCGCGATCCAGGAGCGCGCCGGTCTCCTCGTCGAAGTGGTTCTTCCAGGTTGAACCCTGCTCATTCTCAATGAAGACCTGTATCTGTGAGGCTGCCGTCATGGGCCTTCGCAAGCCGTCGCCCGTGGCTTTGCAGTGAATCCTGTTCCACCATAGGGAAGAGCCGAGCGCGCCATCGGCCGCTCTGATGAGGTAGCACTGGCCCAGG
>CAZWKX010000001.1:5961-131790 GCA_964633975.1 uncultured Acidimicrobiia bacterium | reverse complement strand
TGGGCGAGCCGTTGGTGGATGAACCGTTGGTGGGTGAGCCGTTGGTGGGTGAGCCGCCGGTGGATGAGCCGTTGGTGGCTGGGCCGCTGGGTGGCCTCGGCGAGGAGGCCGCCGAGGAGGTCGATGATTGGAGGGCCTTTGTGGAGGAGGCTCCAGGCCCGACCGAGCCGGCGGCCATAGATATCGAGCCGGGCCCGGCCGATCCGTTTGCCGTTGAAGCGCCTCCGGAGCGGCATCGACTGTTCGGACGGCGCCGGCGACGGGTGGAGGAGGTCCCAGAGCTCGGCGCCATGCAGGGTGGCCGCCTGGGTGCCGAGCCTGCCGCGGAGGCAGCACCGGACGAAGACCGGCTGGAGGCGCAGCCTCCACCGTGGGCGCCGCCTGAGGTGGAGGCGATCGACGAGGGGCCGGTGCTTCCGGAGGAGGCGGTCGGCTGGGAGGCCGCCGGTGTGCCCGACGCCTGGTTCTCCGAGATCGACGAGGATGCGCTGGAAGTGCCGCCGGCGGTGTTGCCGGAGGTGGAGGAGGGTGAGCCTGGGTTCGACGCTGGTGCGCCCATGGAGCAGGTCTTCGGGGCCGGGGAGAAGGCCGGCGTCCAAGAGGGAACCGGCGAGGTGACCGATGACAGCTTCTCGGGCGCGGTGACGATGGAACACCGCGGTCTGGCTGAGGAAATGCTCGCCGCCGAGGGCACCGACACCGAGCTGCAGGCCGTTGCCGCCCCTATGGCCGGACTGGATACGGGGATCGTCGGATTCAAGGATCTTGGCGTCGAGGAGGAGCAGGTCGAGGCGGTGCGGTCGGACCTGGGGCTCCGGGTGGTCACCGGGGTGGTCCTCGTGGTCTTGCTGCTCGGGGCGCTGTGGGTCAGCGGTGAGCTGCTGGCCGGCTTCATTGGGGTTCTGGCCATGCTCGGCATGGTCGAGTTCTACGGCACGTTGCGATCCCGGGGATTCCAGCCTCTCGCCCTCTTCGGTTACGCCGGTGGTATCGGGGCACTTCTCGGAACCTGGTTCCACGGCGTTCAGGCCATCCCGGCCGCGGTGCTCGGCACAACCGTCGTCGTGTTCTTCTACTACGCCTTTGCCCCGAACCGTCGTGACGCCCTCACCAATGGGGGCTTGACCGTGCTAGGTGTCCTCTGGATCACGGGCTCGATCTCGTTTGTGTTCCCCATTATCGAGTCGGAGGACTTCCGGGTTCTGGTTCTAGCGTTTGCCGCCTCTACGGTGGCCATGGACGTGGGCGCATACTCCTTCGGCCGGGCTTGGGGGTCCAGCCGCCTTGCTCCGGTGCTGTCGCCGAACAAGACCGTGGAGGGACTCGCCGGCGGCGTCATCCTCGCCGTGCTTGCCGCCGTGGCAATGGGCTACCAGTTCGAGCCGCTCAATGTTAGATCCGGTGCTTGCCTCGGACTTATCGTCGCCGTGCTGGCGCCTCTCGGTGACCTGGCCGAGTCGATGCTGAAGCGGAGCCTCGGCGTCAAGGACATGGGCTCCGTGCTGCCGGGCCACGGCGGCATCCTCGACCGTATCGATGCGTTTCTCTTCGTTCTGCCGGCGGCATGGGTGCTCTACGAGACGCTGGGGCTGCTGGTCTGAGGCCCCTCGTCGTGCTCGGAGCCACGGGCTCGATCGGCCTGCAGGCGATGGAAGTGGCCGGGCGGCTCGGCATCGAGGTCGAGGCCGTTGGAGCCCGGCGAGGCTCCCGGGAGCTTCTCGAGATCGCGCATCGGCACCCCGAATGTGCGGTCGCGGTGGCAGCCCCCACGTCGGAAGAGCGGGATCGCCTCGACACCGAGCTGGGGGGCCGGGTCGAGTACGGCGCCGAGGCGATCGAAGCGCAGGCGCGCCTTCCCGGGGTCACCGTGGTCAACGGCATCGTCGGCTCGGCAGGCCTGCCGGCTTCGGTGGCGGCCCTCGAAGCCGGCAACCGCCTGGCCCTCGCCAACAAGGAGAGCCTGGTGGCGGGGGGGCCGGTGGTCGGACAGGCGCTTCGACGGGGTGGGGGCGAGCTGATCCCGGTCGACTCTGAGCATTCGGCGATCTTCCAGTGCATCGTCGGGGAGGATCCCGTGTCGATCCGGCGCCTGCTGCTATCCGCTTCCGGAGGGCCGTTCCGCGGCCGCAAAATCGGGGAGATGGAAGACGTGACGGTACAAGAGGCACTGGCCCATCCCACGTGGAGTATGGGCCGGCGCATCACCGTCGACTCGGCCACCCTCATGAACAAGGCATTTGAGGTAATCGAGGCCCACTATCTCTTCGGTGTTGCCTACGACGACATCGGGGTCGTTGTGCATCCGCAGAGCGTGGTTCACAGCCTCGTCGAGTTTGCCGACGGGTCGGTGAAGGCGCAGCTGGGCGAACCCGACATGCGGGGACCCATCCAGTATGCCCTCACCTACCCGGCCCGGCTCGGGTCGCCGTCCGGCTCGTTCGAGCTGGCCGGGCTATCGCTCACTTTCGAGGCGCCCGACCTTGACGCTTTCCCCTGCTTGCGTCTCGGCTACGAGGCCGGCCGCACCGGCGGCTCGGCACCGGCCGTGCTCAACGCTGCGGACGAGGTGGCGGTGCAGGCCTTCCTGCAGGGCCAGATCGGGTTCACGTCCATCGGCGCGGTCGTCGAGAAGGCCTTGAGCACGGTGGGGCTCCGACCGATCGCTACGGTCGAGGAGGTGATGGCTGCCGATGCCGAGGCACGCGCCGTTGCATCCGGCCTGGTGGGAAGCTCGTGCTAGCAATGATCCCCCGGTAGCGTGCCGATGAGCCACCTTCGAGAAACTCACCAATGACCAGCGGATTGATCGTCATCTTCGGGATCATCGCCATGGTGATGATCCACGAAGCGGGGCACTTCATCGCCGCAAAGGCTACCGGCATGAAGGCGACGGAGTTCTTCTTCGGGTTCGGGCCGAGGCTCTGGTCGACCAAGAGGGGTGAGACCGAGTACGGGATCAAGGCCATTCCTCTCGGTGGCTACGTCCGCATCGTCGGCATGAATCTGTACGAGGAGGTGGCCTCAGAGGACGAGGGCCGCACCTATCGCGAGAAGCCGTTCTGGAAGAAGACCATCGTCGTGCTCGCCGGGGTGGCCAGCCATTTTGTGATGGCCTACCTGCTCTTCTATCTGGTGTTGGTCGGCACCGGCCACGACGTCATCGGTGATGCCAACGTTGTGGGCAGCGTCGAGGCCGCGTTGGCGGGAACCGACACTCCGA
Organism: uncultured Acidimicrobiia bacterium; assembly: GCA_964633975.1. Classification (GTDB taxonomy): domain Bacteria; phylum Actinomycetota; class Acidimicrobiia; order Spongiisociales; family UBA11373; genus CAZWKX01. The sequence continues at coordinate 128,570 of CAZWKX010000001.1, read as the reverse complement.
CTCCGGCGGCGGCTGCCGATCTGCGGGAGGGAGACGTCATCTTGGCCCTCGACGGTGTTGAGACGCCAACGTGGGATGCTCTGGTCGATGAGATCGCCTCCGCCGGTCCGGGCGAGACGGTAACGCTGAGCATCGAGCGTGGGGGAGCCCAACTGATGCTCGACGTGACCCTGGCGGAGAACCCGCGCGACGAGACTCTGGGCTACCTGGGTGTGGGCCGGGAGGTGATTCGGGAGCGGGTAGGGCCGCTGGCCGGTGTCACCGAAGCTGGCGTTGCAGTGGGAGACGCGGTGGTGGCGAGCGCGGAGGGCATGTGGAAGCTGTTCAGCGGTTTGGGGGATCTCGTCGGCTCCATCGTGAGCGGCGAGAAGGTCTCCGACGAGGTGCGCCCGGCGAGCCCGATCGGCATCTACAACCTGGCGGCCGGTGAGAGCATCCCCTTCGCGTTGCAGCTGCTCGCCCTTGTGAACGTCTTTGTGGGGCTCTTCAACCTGATCCCCATCTACCCGCTTGACGGCGGGCACTTCGCCGTTGCCGCCTATGAAAGGGTGAAGGGCCGCCCCGCCGACGTGCGGAAGCTCGCTCCTGTGGCCGCGGCGGTCGTCATCCTGCTCATCCTCTTGGGCGTGCTCGCCATCTACCTCGATATCGCCGATCCCTTCACCTTGCGATGACCAGGCGGCGCCCCTCTCGTCGCGTCATGGTCGGGAACGTGCCCGTGGGCGGCGGCAGCCCCGTCACGGTGCAGTCGATGACGACGACCAGGACTGCCGACGTGGACGCCACTTTGGCCCAGGTATACGCTCTCAGCGCCGCAGGCGCCGACATCGTGCGCATCACCTGCAACGATGTCGATGCGGCACAGGGGCTGGCGGAGATCGTGCCCCGGTCGCCCGTGCCGATCGTTGCCGACATCCACTTCCAGCATCGCCTCGCCTTGGCGGCTCTGGAGGCGGGGGTGGCCGGCCTGCGTCTGAACCCGGGCAACCTGCGGAAGCCCGAGCACGTCGAGGCGGTTGCGCGCGCTGCTGCCGAGCGGGGGATCCCGATCAGGGTGGGGGTGAACGCCGGATCGTTGGACCGGGACCTTCTCGAGCGCTTCGGCGGTCCGGTACCCGAAGCGCTCGTGGCATCGGCTCTCCGGGAGATCCACCTGCTCGAGGATTTTGGCTTCGGCGACATCAAAGTGTCGGTGAAGCACTCCGACGTTCCGGCCATGGTCGAGTCTTATCGCCTCCTCGCCGAGCGGGTCGACTACCCGTTCCACCTGGGCGTTACCGAAGCCGGTCCGCCGCCGGCGGGGCTCATGAAATCGGTCGCCGGCATTGCAGCGCTGCTGCTCGAGGGCATCGGAGACACCATCCGCTTCTCGCTGACCGCCGATCCCGTTGAGGAAGCCGAAGCGGGGCGACGCCTCCTCGAGCAGCTCGGGTTGCGCGAGCTCAGCGGCCTCGACCTCATCGCCTGTCCCTCCTGCGGCCGAGCCGAGGTCGACGTGATCGGCCTGGTGGAGAAGGCCAAGCAGCTCCTGGAGCAGGAGAGCCTGCCCATCCGAGTGGCCATCATGGGGTGTGTGGTCAACGGCCCGGGTGAGGCGCGTGAGGCCGATATCGGGATTGCCGCGGGGAAGGGCAAGGGTCATCTGTTCATCAAGGGCCGCGTGGTTCGGGTCGTGCCGGAGGGTGAGATGATCGAGGCGCTGCTCGAAGAGGCGCGCCGCCTGGTCGAGGAAGGGAAGGAGCAGCGACTCGCCGCTGCCGATGCCGGCGCTGAGAAGCAGGCGGCTGCGGAGGCGGCCCGGCTCCTCGCCGAGCAGGGTGACGCCAATCGCGTCGCCGAACGTCGGGCCGCGGTCGCCCAAGCAGCAACCGGCGACTGACTGCGGGAGGCTATCCTCCCGCCGACCGAGGAGTCATCATGCGCTGGTCGCGGGCTTTTATTCCCACCCTGCGTCAGAACCCTGCCGACGCCGAGGCGGCGAGCCACCGTTTGCTCGTTCGCGGCGGATTCATCCGGCAGCTCATGGCGGGGTCATACTCGCTTTTGCCCCTCGGCATGAAGGTCTCGGCCAAGGTCTCGGCGATCATCCGCGACGAGATGAATCGCATCGGGGGTCAGGAGTTCCTGCTGCCCGTGGTGCACCCGGGCGACGTCTGGAAGCGCACCGGCCGCTGGGACGACGTCGAGGGAATCCTCGTGAAGTTCCAGGACCGCCGCGGGGCCGATCTGCTCCTGGCCATGACCCACGAGGAGGTGTTCGCTCTGCTCGCCGCCGAGATGTCCTCGTATCGGGAGCTGCCACAGCTCTGGTACCACCTGCAGACGAAGTTCCGCGATGAGCCCAGGTCCAAGGGAGGGCTGCTGCGGGTCCGGGAGTTCATCATGAAGGACTCCTACTCATTCGATCTCGACGCCGACGGCCTCGACCTCCAGTTCGACAACCACCACGGCGCCTACACGCGCATCTTCAACCGCTGCGGGCTGGCGACCGTGCCCGTGCAGGCCTCGTCGGGGGTGATGGGTGGAACCGAGTCGGTCGAGTTCATGGTGGAGAGTGACGCCGGAGAGGACACGGTGGCGCTGTGTGTTCGCGGCGACTACGCGGCCAACCTGGAGCGGGCATCATCGACCTCGGCTCCCGTCGAAGACGAGGCCTGGAGTGGTGGTCCCGAGCGGTTTCCGACCCCCGGCATCCGCACCATCGCCGGGTTGGCCGCCGCTGAAGCCTTCGCCCCGGCCACCAGCCAGATCAAGACCATGGCCTATGTGATCGACGGTGAGCTCACGCTCGTGCTGTTGCGTGGCGACCACGAAGTCATGGAGCAGAAGCTCATCGACGGCCTCGGCACCCAGGGTGTGCGGTCCGGGGAGGCGGAAGAGATCAAGGACGCGCTCGGCGCCGATCCCGGCAGCCTCGGAGCGGTGGGCGTCTCCGGCTACCGGATAATCGCCGACCCGGCGCTGCAGGGCCGGGTCAATATGGTGACGGGCGCAAACGAGGACGACTGGCACTTGCGCGGCGTGGACGTGGGCCGCGACATCTCCATCGACCTTTGGCTCGACGTGCGGCGGGTCGAGGCCGGCGAGGGCTGCCCGGTGTGCGGATCGCCGCTCGAGCTGCGCAAGGTCATCGAGGTGGGCCACATCTTCAAGCTGGGCACCAAGTACAGCGACGCCCTCGGTGTCACGGTTCTGGACGCCGAGGGCCGGGAGCGGCCCGTCGTCATGGGGTCGTACGGCATCGGTGTGGGCCGCACCGTTGCCGCCATCGTCGAAGCCCATCACGACGAAGCCGGCATCGTCTGGCCGGTGAGCGTGGCCCCGTACGAAGCGGCCGTGACCGTGGTCACAGGCGACGACGAAGAGGTCGTCGCCGCAGCCGAGGGCCTCTATGACGGTCTTCGAGAGGCCGGCGTCGATGTGATCATCGACGATCGGGCCGAGCGAGCCGGGGTGAAGTTCGCCGACGCCGAGCTGATCGGCATTCCCTACCGAGTCGATGTGGGCCATAGGGGTGTTGCCGACGGTGCCGTCGAGGTGGTGCGCCGCCGCGACGCCCACGTCGAGAAGGTCCCGTTGGGCGATGCCGTGGCCAGAGTGGCCGAGATGGTCGCGGCCGAACGCGCCTAGAGCGCGAATACCGGGCCTCCGAGCACGGGGCGGTCGCCAAGGGCCACACTGGTATACTCCGCGCAACTGAGTGGACGCATCAAGTGGGCGCTCATGTGCCCACTTTTTCTATGAGGGATGAGGAAGATGAGCGACACGAACGGGCGGCTCTGGGAGCTCGTGGAGTCGTACCTGGCGGCCGAGGGCGTCGTACTCGATGATCTCGTCGTGGGTGGTGGCCTGGTGCGGGTCACCGTCGACGCCGAGGGAGGGGTCGACGTAGATCGAATCGCCGAGGTGTCGCGGGGCCTCTCGCGCCTGTTCGACGTCGAGGATCCGGTGGCGGGGTCGTATCGTCTCGAGGTGAGCTCGCCCGGTCTGGAGCGCGCTCTGCGGCGGCCGGCCCACTACGAGAAGTCGATTGGACGGGAGGTGGTCGTCAAGACCGGGGAACCCGTCTCCGGGGAGCGAGTCCACAAGGGTGTGCTCGAGGCGTTCGACGGCAAGGCGATCACGGTCCGCGTAGACGACGAGGAGAGGCTCGTTCCGCTGAGCGCGGTGAAATCGGCGCGTACTGTGTTCCGGTGGGAGAAGGCCCCAAAGAGGCCGCAAGTGAGGTAGACGATGGAGTTCATGGAAGAGCTGATGGCTCTGGAGCGCGACAAGGGAGTGCCCGCAGACGCCATCCTCGACGCTCTGGCCAATGCGCTGGTGTCGGCGTACAAGCGCACCCCCGGCGCCGCCGAGGAGGCGCGCGTGACCATCGACCCCGATACCGGTGAGATCAAGGTCTACGGCCAAGAGCTCGATGAGGACGGCAACGTCGTCGCCGAGTGGGAGGACACGCCGGAGGATTTCGGCCGTATTGCGGCGCAGACGGCGAAGCAGGTGATCGTGCAACGTCTACGCGACGCCAAGCGGGCACAGGTGTTCGACATCTACGAAGGGCGGGAGGGGGACCTGGTCACCGGCATCGTCCAGCAGTCCGACCATCGCTACATCATTCTCGACCTGGGCAACGCCGAGGCGGTCATGCCCTCCGGTGAGAGGATTCCCTACGAGCGTCTGGAACGCGGCGCGCGCGTCAAGGCGCTGATCCTCGAGGTGCGCGGCGAGACCAAGGGCCCACAGATCGTGGTAAGCCGCAGCCATCCCGATTTCATACGCCGGCTCTTTGAGCTGGAGGTCCCGGAGCTCGTCGAGGGGGTCATCGAGATTCGGGCCATTGCTCGCGACGCCGGACACCGCACCAAGATCGCAGTGTCTTCGACCGACCCGAACGTGGATCCCGTCGGAGCGTGCGTTGGGGCACGCGGCTCTCGGGTGCGGCAGGTGGTCAACGAGCTGCGCGGCGAGAAGGTGGACATCGTGGAGTGGCGCGACGATGTTCGGCAGTTCATCGCAGAGGCGCTGGGCCCGGCGAAGGTGCGCCAGGTCATCCTCAACGAAGAGGAGATGGAGGCCGTCGTCGTGGTTCCCGATCACCAGCTGTCCCTGGCCATCGGCAAGGAAGGCCAGAATGCACGGCTGGCTGCTCGCCTGAGTGGCTACCGCATCGACATTCAGTCTGAGACCGAGCATGCCGGAGGCGCGTCCGAAGAGGGCGGAGCAGAACCCGAGACCGGCGCCGAGTCGGCCGACGCAGCGGAGATCTCTGTGAAGGAGCCGGAGGAGCCTGCGGAGGAGCCCGACGAGCCTGCGGAGGAGCCCGAGGCCGGTATCGCTCCTTCAGACGAGCCGGCGGATCAGGCGGAGGCCGCCGCCGAGCTTGCGGGCGAGCCGGAGCCTGCAGGCGAGCCCGAGGAGACAAACGAGAAGAAGGGCGACGGCTCGCCTGAGGACTGAGAGAGGCGTGGCACAATGAGCCGTCGAGGAGCTTGAGTAATGCGCGTGTACGAGCTGGCGAAGCAGCTGGGCCTGGAGTCGAAAGACGTTCTGGCGCGGGCCGCCGAGCTCGGCATAGACGTGAAAACCGCTTCTTCAGGGCTGGACGACGACGCCGCAGCTCTTATCCACCTTTCCTACGAAGAGGAAGGCAAGCTGGCGCCGCCCGAGCCCGAACCGGAGGAAGCGGTCGAGGCGCCGGTGGAGCCGGCGGCGCCTGTCGAGCCGGCCCGGCGCAAGATCAGGCTCGTCAAGGGGATCACCGTTGCCGAGTTCGCCGAGGAGGCGCGCCGGCCCGTCGGGCTCGTCGTCAAGACGCTCATCGAACGCGGGCAGATGGCGGGAGCCACTCAGCCGATACCGGTCGATCATTTGGCGGCCGTTGCGGAGGCCTTCGGTTTCGAGGCGGTCATCGAGGAGGCGCCCGAGGTGGAGGTGGAGCGCAAACCGCTGGTGCGCCCCAAGCAGGTTCACGAGGACGATCCCTCCGATCTCGAGCCGCGGCCGCCCGTCGTGACCGTCATGGGCCATGTTGATCACGGCAAGACCAAGCTGCTTGACACCATCCGGCGCAGCAACGTTGTCGGCGATGAGGCCGGTGGCATCACCCAGCACATAGGCGCATACCAGGTGAGCCGTGACGGCCGGAAGATCACATTCATCGATACGCCGGGCCACGAGGCCTTCACCACGCTGCGCATACGAGGCGCCGAGGTCACCGACATCGTGGTGCTCGTCGTGGCCGCCGACGACGGTGTGATGCCACAGACGGTCGAAGCCATCAGCCATGCCAAGGCCGCCGGCGTGCCGATCGTGGTGGCCATCAACAAGATGGATTTGCCCACTGCCAACGCCAACTCGGTGCGGGCTCAGCTCACCGAGCACGGGCTCGTCGTCGAGCAGCTCGGTGGCGACGTCGTGAGTGCCGAGATCTCAGCGCTCAAGGGCGACGGTGTCGAGCAGCTTCTGGAATACCTGGACCTGATAGCCGAGCTTGAGGAGTTCTCGGCCAACCCGACCGTTCCGGCTTCCGGAACGGTCATCGAAGCCCGGCTGGACAAGGGCCGGGGGCCGGTGGCCACCTTGATCGTTCAGCGCGGCACACTTCGCCGCGGGGATGCCCTCGTGGCCGGTGCCGTCTCGGGCCGGGTGCGGGCCATGTTCGACGAGAACGGGAACGAGTTGAAGGAGGCTACCCCGAGCACCCCGGTGCTCACCATGGGCTGGGACGAAGTGCCGCAGGCGGGGGACTGGTTTGCCGTCGCCGAGGACGATCGCCACGCCCGGGCCATCGCTGGGGAGCGTGAGGCCGAGATCCGCAGCCGGGACCTCGTAGTCCCGACTGCAGCCGAGAGGCTGCAATCACTCCTGGAGGACATCCGCACGGCCGACGAGGCCGAGCTCCGCATCATCGTCAAGGCCGACACCTATGGTTCGCTGGAGGCCATCAAGGAGGCGGTGGCCAAGGTGGTTCGCACGGGTGGTCGTATCACCGTGGTGCACTCGGCGGTTGGAGGCGTGACCGAGAACGATGTGCTGCTCGCCGAGGCGACCAATTCCATCATCTTCGGGTTTGGGGTGCGTCCCGACACCCAGGCTCGCCGCGCCGCCGAGGAGTCCGGCATCGAGGTGCGCACCTACCGGGTTATCTACGAGCTGCTCGACGACATCGAAGCCATGCTCGTCGGCCGCCTGGCTCCCGAGGAGATCGAGCAGATCCTGGGTGTGGCCGAGGTCCGGGCCACCTTCAGGGCTCCGCGTTTCGGAATGGTGGCCGGCTGCTATGTCACCGAGGGGGAGATCACGAGGAACTCCCGTATCCGCCTCGTTCGCGACGGCGTCGTCACCTACGACGGCTCCGTCGGGTCGCTGCGCCGCTTCAAGGACGATGTGCGTTCCGTTGCGGCCGGTTTCGAGTGCGGCATCGGGTTGGAGAACTTCCGCGACATCAAGGAGGGCGACATCCTGGAAGCGTACGAGGTCCGGGAGATCGTCCGCAGCTAACGGTGCCATGTACGCCGCTGCGCTCAGACTCGAGCTGCGTATCCCCTCGGTCCGCTCTCTCAAAGAGAAGCGGAGGGTCCTCAAGGCGCTCATGAGCCAGCTCAGCTCGGCCTTTCCCCTTGCCGTGGCCGAGGTGGGATTCCAGGATCAATGGCGTCGGGCGACGTTGGGCGCGGCTCTCGTCGGTGCGCAGGCCGGGCACTTGGAGCGGGTCATCCTCGCAGTGCAGCGGGCCGTTGCGGACCACCCCGACGTGGAGCTGCTCGAGATGGGCGTCTCCTATCTGGAGGAAGAATGACGAGGGGACCGCGTATGCAGCGGGTCAACGGGGTGCTCCGTGAGGTCATCGCCGACGAGGTGGAGCGGCTCAAGGATCCCGGCCTCGGCTTCGTGACCATCACGGGGGTCGACACCACACCCGATCTGCGCCGGGCCAAGGTTTACTATTCCGTGCTCGGCGACGAAGCTCAGGCCGAGGAAACCGGAGCCGCGTTGCGGAGAGCGGCGTCCCGGATCAGGGCTGTTGTGGGCCGCCAAGTGCGGCTCAAGTACTTGCCGGAGCTGCACTTCGAACCCGACGCTGCCATCGAGCGAGGAATGCGGATCGAACGCATTCTGCGAGAGCTAGGAGAAGAGCGAAGTGAAGCAGGCGACGAATAGGGCTCTGAGGAGGGCCGCTGAGCTCATCGGCTCGGCCGACGAACTGGCGCTGGCTTGCCACGTATCACCCGACGGCGACGCCCTCGGCTCTGTGGTTGCCGTGGCACACGCCGCCTCTGCGGCCGGCAAGCGGGTGGTGGCATCCTTCGGATCGCCGTTTGTGGTGAGCGAGGCCTACGACTTCCTCGACCTGAGCGTCCTGGTGCCTCCCAGTGCATTCCCCGAAGAGCCAGAGGTCATGGTCGTGTTCGATGTGGCCGCCGCCGATCGGCTCGGTGAGCTTGCCGGGGCGGCGGAGCGAGCCGGCACTCTCGTTGTGGTGGACCACCACATCACCAACAAGGGGTTCGGCGACATCATCGTCGTCGATGCCGAGGCGGCCGCCGCAGCCCAGCTCGTCTTTCATCTCATCGGTGAGCTCGGCTGGCCGGTAACAGCGAAGGTTGCCACGGCTTTGATGACCGGCATCGTCTCCGACACGGGTCGGTTCCAGTACTCCTCCACCGACGCGGAGGTGCTTCGTGTAGCCGCCGCTCTGGTCGAAGCTGGAGCCCGGCCCGAGGAAGTAGGTCGGAACCTCTACGAATGGGTTCCTTTTGGCTACCTCCGGGTCTCGGCGGCGGTGATGGGCCGGGCCCGGCTCGAGCAGGATCCCGGCTTCGTCTGGTCGGTGCTGTACCAGGACGATCTGAGCGGTGCCCAGGTGGGACCGGAAGACCTCGACCTCCTCATCGATCATTTGCGCATCGCGCGGGAGGCGGAGGTCGCCGCCCTCGTCAAGGAGCTCGCGGCCGGGTGGAAGGTGAGCCTGCGCTCCCGAGGCAGGATCGATGTCGGTGCGATCGCCGCGGCCGAGGGTGGAGGCGGTCATCACAATGCCGCCGGCTTCAACACCGATGGTGCACTCGAGGACATCATCGCCGGCATCAGGGCCCGTATCCGTGGCTGAGGGTTTCCTCCTCGTCGACAAAGCGGGAGGATGGACTTCACACGACGTCGTCGCCCGCATCCGCGGGCTGCTCGAGGAGAGCAGGATCGGCCACGCCGGGACTCTCGACCCGATGGCGACCGGGCTGCTGGTGCTTGCGATGGGGAGGGCAACGAGGCTGCTTCGGTACGTTCAGCAGCTTCCCAAGACCTACGTGGCCCGCATGGTCATGGGCGTCGCCACGGATACCCTCGATGCCGACGGCGCCGTTCTGCTGCGCGAGCCGATGCCGGTCAGCGAGGAGGAGGTGTGCATTGCCTCACGCCGGTTTGTGGGCACCATTCAGCAGATACCACCGATGGTGTCGGCCGTTCGTATGGGAGGGCGGCGGCTCTACGAGCTGGCCCGCGAGGGCCGGGAGATCGAGCGGGCGGCGCGCACGGTGCGGGTCTTCGATCTCGACATAGTCGATTTCTCGCCGTGCGACTATCCGGAGGTCACCTTGCGGGTGCGATGCAGCTCCGGTACCTACGTGCGTAGCCTGGCCGACGACATCGCCCGCGCCCTCGGCGGCAGAGCGCACCTGAGCTCCCTGCGGCGGCACCGTATCGGTTCGCTCGCCGTTGACGAGGCACACGGCATCCCCGAGATCGAGGAAGCTGATGGTGAGAGGAGGGCGGAATCGTTGATCATCGATGCCGCCGCGGGCCTGCGTGATCTTCCCGCCGTGCGGGTGAGCGGTGAGACGGCGCGGGCGGTGAGCCACGGAGCCGTGTTCCCGTCGGTCGTCCTTGGGGTTCACAGCCCCGTCTCCGGCCCGCATCGAGTGCTCAACGAATCGGGTGAGCTGCTGGCCGTGTACGGCCTCGAAGGGCGGCGGGCCCGTCCCGAAGTGGTTCTGGGATGAAGGTCGTCCGCGGCCCGTACGAATCCTGGGAGGAGGGGACGCGTCGACGAGCCGTCAGCGTGGGCGTGTTCGACGGTGTGCACCTCGGTCACCAGCTGGTCATTGATCTCCTGCGCCGGCGCGCCGGCAAGAAGCGGGACGCGGTCATCGTCACCTTCGATCGGCATCCGTCGAGTGTGCTGGCGCCCGGGCACGTCCCGGAGCTCCTCACGACTCTGGACCGGAGGATCGAGTTGTTCTCCGAGCTGGGGGTGGACGTGGTTGCCGTTCTTCCCTTCGACGAGCAGGTACGCCAGCTGTCGCCGGCGGAGTTCGCCGGCGAAGTGCTCTCAGGCGCGATGAGAGCGGACGTCGTCGTGGTCGGCGAGAACTTCCGCTTCGGGCACAGGCGTGCCGGCGATGTCGCCGCGCTGGTCGCACTCGGGGACGTATGCGGCTTTTCCGTCGAGGTGGCGCCATTGGCCGGCGGTGACCCCCCGCCGTCGTCGACGAGTATTCGCAGCGCCGTGGCCCGGGGAGACGTCGCTGCCGCCGCGGCCGCCTTGGGGCGCCCACACGAGGTCCGCGGATTGGTGGTTGCCGGCGAGGGTCGTGGCCGGGAGATCGGCTTTCCCACCGCCAACGTGGAGCTCCCCCAGGGAATCGCCGTGCCGGGGCGCGGGGTGTACGCGGTGCGCCTGGCGCCGCTCGGGGAGGACATGGGCCCGGGCGTGGCCAACATCGGGGTGAGGCCCACGTTTGGAGGTGGCGAGGAGGTACTCGAGGTGCATCTGCTCGACCGGGAGGCCGACCTTCCCGGCCGCGAGGTGCGTGTGGACTTCATCGACCGACTGCGGCCCGAGGTCACTTTCTCCGGAATGCAGGAGCTCGCGGCGCAGATTCGTTTGGACGTCGCGGCGGCGCGACGCCTACTGGAGGCGTGAGCCGGCAAGGGGGTCTGGGGGTGCGACCTGCTACACTCCTATCCCGCCGGGCCGATCCCCGGCTTCCGTATGGACACCCAGACGATCATCAACGAATACGGTACGCATGGCACCGACACCGGTTCGCCGGAGGTTCAGGTCGCTCTGCTCACCGAGCGTATCAACCAACTCACCGAGCATCTGAAGGTCCACAAGAAGGACCATCACAGTCGGCGCGGGTTGCTCATGATGGTCGGCAAGCGGCGCCGCCTGCTCGATTACCTGAAAGCCCAGGACGTCGAGCGATACCGAAACGTCATCGCACGTCTCGGCTTGCGACGCTGAGGGCAGCTGGCTGCCTCTTGGTCGTTGCGGGAGCCCGGGGCGCCGCGGCAGAACACGAAACCGGGGGAGAGTCCGAACCAGTTGCTAGTTGCCACCTCTTGAGCAATCGAGGCGTGACCACTGGTAATTGGCTCGTTCTCTCCTCCCGAAGAAGGAGTTGAGAGCGTGCCAGTACACACCGTGCGAGCCGCTGTGGGTGACGCGGAGATCGTCATCCAAGCCGGCAAACTCGCTCCCCAGGCGGACGGCGCCGTCGTCGTCGCCATGGGCGGCACGGAAGTCCTCACCACGGCGACTGCCGCCAGGCAGCCGCGAGAAGGCGCCGATTTCTTTCCACTGACGGTCGATCTGGAGGAACGTATGTATGCCGCCGGGAAGATCCCGGGGTCGTTCTTCCGGCGTGAAGGCCGGCCCACGGAGAAGGCGATCCTCACGGCTCGCCTGATCGACCGGCCGCTGCGACCGCTGTTCCCCGACAGCTATCGATGTGAGACGCACATCGTCGCCACCGTGCTGTCGGTGGACGACGTCCATCCTTACGACGTGGTTGCGCTCAACGGAGCCTCTGCTGCGTTGAGCATCAGCCCCATACCCTTCGGCGGCCCCGTCGGCGCAGTGAGCATGGCGTACGCCGACGGATCGTGGATACCACTGCCGACGTTCTCCCAGCTCGACGAGGCTGTCTTCCTCATGGTCGTTGCCGGCAAGCGCAACGAGCGAGGCGAGATCGACATCGCCATGGTCGAGGGTGGTGCCACCGCCGACGCCTTGCGCCTGATCGACGGCGGCCAGGCTCCCACCGACGAGGCTGCGGTGGCCAGGGGCCTGGAGGAGGCCAAGCAGTACATTGCCACCCTCATCGATCTGCAGCTCAGCCTGCGCGACGAGGTGGGGGAGATCCGGCAGGTGGACTGGCCGGAGGTGATCGAGTACGGCGAGGAGCTGCTGGCCAAGGTAGAAGGGGCGGCAAGGCCGCGCCTCGCCCAGGTCATCACGATCGCCGGCAAGCGGGAGCGCCACGATGCCGAAGAGGAAGCCCGCGAGGCGGTTCTCAGCGAGCTGAGCATTGACGCGGACCACGAGGACTTCACCGCCGCCGGCCGCTGCTTCCGCGACGTGACCAAGAAGATGATGCGCGAGCGCATCATCTCCGAAGGAATCCGGCTCGACGGCCGCGCCATAGGCGAGGTTCGGCCGATCAGCGCCGAGGTCGGTGCGGTGGCCCGGGCCCACGGCTCTGGGCTGTTTCAGCGTGGCGAGACCCAGGTGCTCAATGTGACCACGCTGGGCATGCTTCGTATGGAGCAGATGCTCGACACCATCTCTGCCGAGGAGACCAAGCGCTACATGCACCACTACAACTTCCCGCCGTTCTCGACGGGTGAGACCGGCTTCATGCGCGGACCGCGCCGGCGCGAGATCGGACACGGTGCACTCGCCGAGAAGGCGGTGCTTCCCGTGGTGCCCACTTCCGACGTGTTCCCGTATGCGTTTCGCCTGGTTTCCGAGGTGCTCTCGTCGAATGGGTCGTCGTCGATGGCTTCGGTCTGTGGGTCGAGCCTCTCGCTCATGGACGCCGGGGTGCCGGTATCGGGGCCGGTTGCCGGTGTGGCCATGGGCCTCATCGCTCACGACGAGGGCTTCGTGACGCTCACAGACATCCTTGGTGTCGAGGATGCTCTCGGCGACATGGACTTCAAGGTGGCCGGCACCGAGAACGTCATCACCGCGCTGCAGCTCGACACCAAGATCGAGGGCCTGCCCGCCGACGTGCTTGCAGGCGCCCTCGAAGAGGCGCGCGTGGCTCGACTCCACATCCTCGCCAAGATGAACGAGGTCATCAGCGAGCCCAGGCCGGAGCTCAAGCCGTACGCCCCCCGTATCGAGGCCGTGCAGATCCCTCGGGACAAGATCGGCGAGGTCATCGGCCCAAAGGGCAAGATCATCCGGGAGATAGAAGAGGAGACCGGGGCCACGCTCGAGATAGAGGACGACGGGACGGTGCGCATCGGCGCCACCGACGGCCCGAGCCTCGCCGCGGCCAAGGAGCGGGTGATGAGCATTGCCTTCCCACCCGAAGCCGAGGTCGGCCAGACCTACGAGGGCGAGGTCGTGAACATCACCCCCTTCGGCGCCTTCATCAACATTCTGCCCGGCCGCGACGGGCTGCTGCACATCTCGAAGATGGGCGGCGGGAAGCGAGTCGACCGGGTTGAGGACATCTACAGCCTCGGCGACAAGGTCGAGGTGGTGGTGCGGGAGATCGACCGCAACGGCAAGGTGAGCCTCGATCTTCCCGGCGCTGCCGCTGCCGACGATGAAGAAGCCGGCCGGCATCGCCCTGCCGGTGGCGGCGAGCGAGCGGAACGTGGAGGCCGCGGCGAGCGCGGTGACCGTGGAGGCCGCGGCGAGCGCGGCGGAGGCGACCGCGGTGGAGGCGACCGCGGTGGAGGCGACCGCGGTGGCCGCGATCGTGGAGGCCGCGGCGGGCGCGATCGTAAGCCTCGGCCTCAGGGCGACAAGCCGGGCCGAACGGTCGTCTCCTTCGAGGATGACTACGAGAAGGGCATCTAGCCGTTTCAGCCGCTAGAGAGCTCCGAGGAGACGCTCTACCAGCCCAGCGCCGATGAGCCCGGCTTCGGGCAGGCGTTGTAGCAGCTCGACCAGGTCGGGGTTGGCCTCGGAGGCTTGCCGGAGCACGGACACGGCTTGTGTCTCGCGGCCCATCTCCGCCAGACCGAAGGCCTGCCAGAAGAGAACCTCCGGGTTGGCCGATCCCTCTGCGGCGGCGGCATACTCCAGGGCCGCCTTCTCGATGTCTCCCGAGCCGAGAGCGTGGTCCCCCTGCTCCATGTGCTCGTAGGCGCGGTGCACGGCCAGGAGCCGCCGCAGCTCGCCGATCGGGTCCGGGTGGTCTTCGACGTGGAGATTCACTTCGGCCGCGGAACCGTCCGAGGAGACGAGGAGAGCGGCCGACTGGCTGCCGCGCAGATCGCCGCCGGTGCGCTCGGCGGCTTCGAGCGTGGCGAGCAGGCGGGCGGCCACGTCACCTGACGCCGACGCGATGGTTTGTGCCATGGCGGGCACGGCGGCGTCGTTGCGCATGATGTTGGCCTGCACCGCCCAGCCGTCTCCCGTGGTGTGGGAGGCATAGCGAATGCACCGGCTGCCAGTGTGGGCGGCCACGCCTCCGGCCGCATCGATGAAGGCGACTTGCCGGAGCTCACGCTCGTGGTCGGCGGCGAGGAGCTGCTCGAGGGCGGCGGCGGCGGTGAGCCCGGCGCCCATGAGGCTGAGGCCGCGGGGACCGTAGCCTGGGTCGGCCATGGCTTGGGTGGCCACCGCCCCCGCGCCGGGCCGGACCCAGGGCACGATTCGTCCCACGTTGAACCAGTGCGACTGCACGGCCACGCCGAGTGCCCCTGTCGTCGGGTGGCGCAACACCGCCGAGTACGTGTGTATGAGGCGCATGTGTCCCTTTCGTTTTGTGGGCCAGGCTATCGGCTGGTGCCGGGTTCGTTGGGAGTGGGGTACGGCGGCCCGAGGTTGCAGCATCGAACATATGTTCGATACAATGTGAGGCCCATCACTGGAGCGTTGGGCATGCTGGAGCGGGCGTGGACGGCGGGTTGCGCAGCTGCGCCGCTTGTGGCTCCGGGGCGGGTGCTCGGCCTGGTCGGCTCTCCCGGACTTGGGCTCACCCGCCTCGGACTGACTCTGTTGGCCGATCCCGCCCATGGTGCCGCGGTGGCGTTTGTCGACGTGCGGGGCTGGCTGTCGCCGCTTGCCGCATGGGAAGCGGGCATACCTCCAGAGCACCTCGTCGTGGTGCGTTGTTCCGAGAGGGATTCTTGGGGGCGGGTGACCGCCGCCCTTCTCGAAGGACTGGCCGCGGTCTATGCAGAGGTGCCGGCCGGTGTCGGCGGCGGCGTGCTCCGGCGTCTGGGAGCCCTGGCGCGGGCCCGTCGCGCCATGCTCATCCTGCGCCCACTGAGCGGCAGCCTCCCCTCCGGCT
Source organism: uncultured Acidimicrobiia bacterium (assembly GCA_964633975.1). GTDB lineage: Bacteria > Actinomycetota > Acidimicrobiia > Spongiisociales > UBA11373 > CAZWKX01. The sequence continues at coordinate 113,316 of CAZWKX010000001.1, read as the reverse complement.
TGGCCCAGCTCAAGCTCGTCGCTGAAGGAGTGCGCTGGGAAGGCGCCGATTCCGGCCACGGCCGCATCGTGCGGCGTCTGCTTACGCTGCGCGCCGCCGGCAAAGAGGTGGGAGGCATCGAAAGGCTCTACGAGGTGGAGGATGAGGGCACGGACGTTGTGCGTGTGGTTTCCCAGCTGGCCGCTACGGAGGCCGGACGCGCCGTCGGATGAGCCCTGCCAGGTGGTTGGCCCCGACGGGATGGTGACTGCAGCCAACGCGTTGGCCGTCGCCGCCGGCGTCCGGGTGGGCATGCCGCGTCGCCGCGCCGAGACCCTATGTCCGGCGGTTGCCACCCTGCCCGCCGACCCCGGCGCCGAGGCGGCTGCTTTTGAGGCGGTGGCGCGAGCCGTGGAGACGGTGGCTCCCGGTGTCGAGGTGGCCGAACCGGGGCTGCTCTTCCTCGACGTGTCGGGAGCCGTTCGCTATTACGGGGGCGAGGAGCCACTCGTTGCCTGCGTGGCTCGAGCGGTAAGGGAGGTGGCAGCCGGCGCCCGGCTCGGCCTCGCCGACGGCCCTTTTGCCGCTCGCGCTGCGGCCGAAGGCGAGACCATGGTCGCCGACACCGAGGGTTTCATCGCCGGCCTCGACATCGCCACACTCGGGGTGTCCGAGATCGTCGATACCTTCCGTTGGCTGGGGATCAGCACGCTGGGGGATCTGGCGGCGCTGCCTCGTGAGGCCGTGGCGTCCCGCTTCGGCAGAATCGGCCTGGAAGCGTATCGGCTGGCCAGCGGCGAGGACCGGGAGGTGTCTCCCCGATCGTTGCCGCAGGATGTGGCGGTCGAGGAGCGTTTCGACCCGCCGCTGCGGGACCTGGAGCAGGCGGCGTTCGCCGCTAAGTCGCTGGCACACCGGCTCCTCGAAGCCGTCGGCCCGGGGATTCCGCACCTCGTGGTGGTGGAGGCCATGTCGGCGGCAGGTGAGGTTCGGTCCCGCACCTGGCGCAGCGCCGATCCTTTCACCGAGGGTGAGATAGCAGAGCGGGTCCGGTGGCAGCTGCGGGCCTGGGTGGAGGGGGGCGGTATTCCCGGGGGCATGGCCCGGTTGCGACTCGTTCCCGGTGACCGCTCCGATTCGGGGCGTCAGATGTGTTTCGGCGAGGATGCCGCCTCGGAGGTGGGGGCCCGCCGCGCCCTGGCTCGCGCCCAGGTCCTCGTGGGGCCCGACGCCGTGCTCCAAGCGGTGCCGCAGGGAGGCAGGGAGCCGGGCGAGCGGGTCCGCTGGCATCGTTGGGGTGAGCCTGCACCGCAACCGGTGCACGACCCGAAAGCGCCTTGGCCGGGCCGCCTGCCCGATCCCGCACCCGCGCTCGTGCCCCCGCCCTGCCGGGTGGAGGTGGAGTGGGATGACGGGTTCCCCGTTCGTATACGGCTGGGGAGCCGCTGGGAAGAGGTTCGCAACTGGGCCGGGCCCTGGCGGCGCACCGGGCGCTGGTGGGATGGCGAGCAGCACGCCGACCGCTACCAGATCGTTACCTCGGCCGGCGCATTCCTCTGTGAGGTCCGCGAAGGAGACTGCTACCTGGTGGGCATCTACGACTGAAGACGGCCGTGCCGGTAGCCTTACTCTCGTGGATCGGGAGCACTGGGATCGGCGCTATCACGAGCAGGAGTTCGCCAACGCGGTGCCGCCTAATCGGTTCCTAGCCGAGGCGGTTGCCGCATTCGAGCCCGGGAGAGCCCTCGACCTGGCCGCCGGCCAGGGCCGCAACGCGGTATGGCTGGCGGAGCAGGGTTGGGAGGTAACGGCCGTCGAGTGGTCCGGTGTCGCCATCGACCGGGGGCGGAGGCTGGCGGAGCTGCGGGGGGTCTCCGTCGAATGGATCGTGGCCGATCTGCGGGAGTGGACGCCGCCCCCGCTGGTGTTCGATCTTGTGGTCGTCGCCTACCTGCACCCGTCGGCACGGGAGCGGATCGCCTTGTGGCGGATGGCGGCGGGAGCGGTGGCCGCCGGGGGGCACCTCGTCGTCGTCGGCCATGATCTGCGCAATCTCAGGGATGGCATCGGAGGGCCCCACAACCCGGAGCACCTGTATACCGCCGGCGACGTCGTGGGGGCGATCGGCGGGGAGCTCGAGGTGATCCGCGCCGAGGAGGTGCTGCGTCCCGTGGAGGGCGAGACCAAGGATGCCATCGACAACATCGTGGTGGCGAAGAGGTCTCAGGTCTAGCGGCGACGTGCCGGCGCCGACACCTGGTGGCGAATGCGCTCGAAGGCCGTGCCGATGATCTCATGCACCTGGGTTCGTAGTGCGTCGATATCGTCGGTCCCAAGGCCGGACGTGGGAATGGGTTCGTGGAACACCATCTTGGCTCGGCCTCCCCGAATGATCTTCGACCCAGGCGGCCAGATCTCGTATAGGCCGGATATGGCGATGGGAAGCACCGGCATGTTGTTTTCGATGGCGATGCGGAAGGCCCCTTTCTTGAAATCGTGCAGCTCGCCATCGCGGGAGCGGGTTCCCTCCGGGTAGATGATGAGCGATCGTCCCATCTTCACCACCCGGGCCACCTGCTCATTGATCTTGCGGTGAGCGGCGGCGCGGGCCTGGCGATCGGTTTCCACCATGCCGATGGCTCGCATGGCGCGGCCGAACACGGGGATCTTGAACAGCTCCTTCTTCGCCAAGAAGCGGATCCCAACGGGCACGAAGGCGAGGTGGAACGGGGCGTCCAGGTCCGAGATGTGGTTGGAGACGAAGACGTAGGAGCCGGCGTCGTCTACGTGTTCGAGACCTTCGAAGGTGGCACGAACCCCGCAGGCGGCGCAGAAGACCCGACCCCAGCTGCGTGCCACGGTCTCCACGTGTTGTGAGGTGGGGCGGAACTTGGTGAGCACGATCAGGTAGCTGGCGACCATGGCCGTGTAGAGCACCGCGATGGTGAGCCCCACCCCGGTGCGGATGGCCGCGCCGATCGTGCCCAGAGCTTTGAGCATGCCGGTAGGCTACTCCGGCCGTACGAGGGAAGGCCGCGCCGGGCATGGGCCGCGATAGGAGCAGGACGAGGCTGGTGCTCGTCGTGAGCGCCGAGCCGCCAGAGCTCCCCAGGTCATGAGACGGGTCGATCAGCACCGCGCCCGGCGCATCGCCCTCGGTGCACAAGGCTTGGCCGAGACCCGCTCCTCGGGCCGGGTCGACGTGCGGCACGTGCGCCGTCTGTTGCGGCGCATCGGGGCTCTCCAGATCGACTCGGTGAACGTTCTCGAGCGCGCCCACCACCTGACCCTGTTCTCCCGGCTGGGCCACCACGAACGCGGCCTGTTGTGGCGTGCCTTCGAGGAGCGTCGTCTGCTGTTCGAGTACTGGGGCCACGAGGCGTGCTTCCTGCCCATCGAGGACTACCCGCTGTTCCGGCACCGCATGGCCGAGACGCGCCCGTGGATCCGGGTCGACTGCCTCAACCGGGAGCACCCGGGCTATGTGGAGCGGGTGCTGGATGAGGTGCGGGAGCTGGGCCCGGTGAGCGCCGCCGACCTCTCCGATCCCGGTGAGCGCAGGGGCTCGTGGTGGGGCTGGAACCGGGGGAAGATCGCGCTGGAGTGGCTGTTTGCCACCGGCAGGCTCGCCGTCGCCGGTCGGCGCAACTTCGCCCGTCGCTACGACTTGCCGGAGCGGGTCATCCCGACCGAGTTCCTCGAGGCGCCGGCGGTCCCGCGCCGGGAGGCGCATCGGCGCCTGCTGCTGATGGCGGCCCGGGCGTGCGGCGTGGCAACGGCGCCGGACCTCGCCGACTACTACCGGCTCCCTCTCCCGGCCGCCCGCCGCACGCTCGACGATCTGGCGGGCGAGGGTGCCCTGGAGCTGGTTGACGTGGAGGGCTGGCGGCATCCCGCATACCTGCATCCGGAGGTGGCGGTGCCGCGGCGGCTGGAGGCAGCGGCTCTGCTCTGCCCCTTCGACCCGGTCATGTGGAATCGGGATCGGGTGGAGCGGGTCTTCGGTTTCCACTACCGCATCGAGATCTACGTGCCCCGCTCCATGCGGCGCTGGGGCTACTACGTTCTGCCGTTTCTCCTTGGAGACCGCCTGGTGGGCCGCGTCGATGTCAAGGCCGATCGCAAACGCGGACTGCTGCTCGTGCCGGGGGCCTTCATCGAGCCGGGCGAGGAGGCGGCCCGAGTCGTGCCGCCGCTGGTGTCGGAGCTGGGGCACCTGGCCTCCTGGCTGAGTCTCGAGGCGGTCGTGGTCGGTGACATCGGGGACCTGGCGCCGGCTCTGCGTGCAGCGTTCTCGAACCGTCGGCCACCACCGGACTAGCCTCGGCCGCGGAGTGCTTGGAGAGTCGAGGAGGTTGGGGATGATCGGGTTCCAGGGTCGCGTCGCCATCGTCACCGGTGCCGGGCGAGGGCTTGGGGCCAGCCACGCCAAGCTGCTGGCATCGAGGGGAGCGGCCGTCGTGGTCAACGATCCAGGGGTCGCTACCGATGGAAGCGGCATGGAGGCTCGCCCTGCCGACGACGTGGTTGCCGAGATCGTCGAAGCGGGAGGCCGCGCCGTTGCCGACTACTCGTCGGTGGGCGAACCGGCCGGGGGCGAGGGTATCGTGGCCAAGGCCGTCGAGGAGTACGGACGGGTGGACATCCTCGTGAACAACGCCGGCATACTACGCGACAAGGCCTTTCACAACTTGGCCTGGCCCGATCTGGAGGCTGTGCTCGATGTGCACCTGAAAGGCGCCTTCTACGTGACCCAGGCTGCGGTGAAGGTCATGCGCGCTCAGTCGTACGGTCGCATCGTCATGACCACCTCCAACGCCGGCATCCTGGGCAACTTCGGCCAGTCGAACTACGGTGCGGCCAAGATGGGAGTCGTCGGGCTCGCCAACGTCCTCAAACTCGAAGGCGCCAAGTACGACATCAAGGTGAACGTGCTGGCTCCGGTGGCCCGCACCAGGATGACCGAGCAGATACTGGGCCCGGTGGCGGAGAAGCTCGATCCCGAGCTGGTCTCGCCGGTGGTGGCTTACTTCTGCTCGGAGGAGTGCCCGTTCAGCGGGGAAGTCTGGTCGGTGGCCGGAGGCAACGTGAGCCGCTTCTTCATGGCGCGGACCGCCGGCTACTTCAAGGCTCCCGGAGATGGCCCTCTCAGCGTTGAGGACGTCGCCGCCAACGTGGAACAGATTCGCGACGAGACCGGCTACGCGGTGCTCGGCTCCACGACCGAGGAGCTTCAGGCCCTGGCCCCCCGACTTTTCGGCTAGCCGGTGTCGCAGCCACCACCAGCAGCAAGCAAGGCCGAGTGGCGAGAGTGGGGGCGCGCCGCACGGTCCAAGCTCGACCTTCACGCCATCTCGCTCCAGATCGTCGGCGGACTGCGTCGCTGGGGAGGCCTGCCTGGAGCACGGGTGCTTCTCTACCAGCCTCTGCCCGATGAGCCTGATGTCACCGCACTCCGCTTCGAGGTGGAGTCGTTTTTGACGCGTACCCCCAGGCGTGGCGAGCTCACCGTGCACCCTTTCGAGGATCCGATGGAGCGGCACCACCTAGGTTTCCTGCAGCCGAGGGAATCGGCGCGGAAGGTAGACCCGACCGAGATCGACGTCGCGCTCGTGCCTGGGGTCCTCTTCGACGCCCAGGGTGTGAGGCTGGGGCGGGGATCGGGGCACTTCGACCGGCTCTTGGCCCGCCTCCGCCCCGACGCGCTCCGCATCGGTGTGGTCCCGGCGGAGCTCGTCGTGGATCGCCTGCCCCTGGAGGCACACGACGTCACCATGACTCACTTGGCCACCGAGGAGGGCGTGGCAGCCGTGGGCGGCGCGCTCCGGGCGGCGCTCCCGGATCCGCTGCTGGCCGAGACGCGGGCCTGGATCAACGGCGACCCGGACCCGGAGACCCGGGCGCAGCTGGAGCGTCTCATCGCGCTCGGTGCGGTCGATGAGTTGTCGGATCGTATGGCCGGCATCCTGGAGTTCGGAACGGCCGGTATCCGCGGGGCAGTCGAGGCCGGCTCGAATCGTATGAATCGGGCCACGGTGATCCGCACCACAAAAGGGCTGGCCGACTACCTCCTCGAGAATCGACCCGAGGGCGGGCCCGTTGTCGTCGGCTACGACGCCCGCCTCAGTAGCCGGACGTTTGCCGCCGATACGGTTGGCGTGCTGGTCGCGGCCGGTCTCCCCGTGCGGTACTTCGAGGAGCCGGCGCCTACGCCGCTGGTGGCCTACGCCGCCCGCGTGTTCGGGGCCCGGGCCGCCGTCGTGGTAACGGCCAGTCACAATCCTCCGAGGGACAACGGGTACAAGGTGTACGACGCCAACGCGGCCCAGATCGTTCCGCCGGTGGATACCGGGATAGCCGATGCGATCGAGCGGGTGGGGGCCGCAGCCGACGTGTCTCGGCGGGACGGGGTGCTCGATGGGGAGAGTCAGCGAGCCGCGCCCATACCGCCGCAGTGGTACGAGCGGTACATCGGCGATGTTCTCGAGCTGCGCCCGCAGGTCGAGGCCGACCGTGATCTCCGTATCGTCTACACGCCTCTGCACGGTGTGGCCGGACGCCTGACCGAGCAGGCTCTGGGCGCCGCCGGCTACACCGATGTGCACACGGTTCCGGAACAAGCCGAGCCCGACGGCCGTTTCCCCACGTTGCCTTTCCCAAATCCGGAGGAGCCGGGGGCCCTCGACCTGGCACTCGCGCTCGCCGCCGATGTCGGCGCCGATCTGGTGCTGGCCAACGATCCCGACGGCGACCGGCTCGCCGCCTGCCTCCCCGGCCCCTCGGGGTGGCTGCAGCTCACCGGGAACCAGGTCGGCATCGCCCTCGCCGATTTCCTGCTCGAAAACTACGCGGGCACGGCCTCCCCGCTGGTGGCGAGCAGCATCGTGTCGTCGCCGATGCTGGCCGCCGTGGCCGCCGCCCACGGGGCCCGCTGTGAGGCCACGCTCACCGGGTTCAAGTGGATCGCCAACGCCGCCCTCGATCTCGAGGCCGACGAAGGCTTGGAGTTCGTCTTCGGGTATGAGGAGGCTCTCGGCTACACGGTGGGCCGGCTCGTCAGGGACAAGGATGGCATCTCCGCCGCGGTCGTCTTCGCCGATCTGGTGGCCGGCGATCGGGCACTCGGGATGACCGTGCTCGACCGTCTGGAGCGGCTGTACCGGCAGCATGGGCTTTGGGTCAGCACACAGCTCGGTGTCGTGCGGCCCGGCGAGAAGGGGGCCGACGAGATCGCGGCCGCAATGGAGATGCTGGGGGAGCGCACGCCTTCCGTGCTCGGCGGCTTTGAAGTCGGCTCGGTCACCGACTTCCGCACCGGCGCCGACCGGCGCCCCCGCTGGCTCCCGGCGACTCCACTCGTCATCTTCGATTTCAAGGCGGCTGGCCGCGCCCTGGTACGGCCCAGCGGCACCGAGCCCAAGCTGAAGATCTACGTCGATTTGCGGCGGCAGCTCGGTCCGGGCGAGGAGCTGAGCGGCGCCGAGGCGGCCGCCCGTGAGCAGGCGGATCGGGTCGCCTCGGATGTCGCGGAATTTCTCGGGCTCCAGTAGCCAACGGCCTGGCGCTGCCCTCTGGTTGCCCGGGGCGGGCGTTGGCGTGTCGGCGGAGCGCTCGAGGAAGAAGGCACCAGCGAGCCGCCGGTGACGTCGGGGAGCCGAGGAGGCGGCTCCACGGCAGCGACGTCGTCGGTGGTGATCAGGGCTAGCCTGATTCTCTCTCCTTGGGAAGGTCCGGGTGACGCAGAAACCTCTTGGCGGCAGGCGGCCGAGGCCGGCGGGAGGAGGGCCGGGTCCCGGTTCCGCCGCCGGGTCGGTGTGTGCGATTCTGCCCACGTACAACGAGGTGGAGAACCTGGCCGAGGTGGTGGCGCGCATCCTCGAACACCCCTATTCCCTGATCGTCGTCGATGACGGGTCACCGGACGGCACCGGCCGGCTCGCCGACCAGCTCGCCGCCGACGAGCCGCGCCTCTCCGTGCTTCATCGGCCGGGCAAGCAGGGCCTCGGCTCCGCATACGCCGAGGGGTTTTCGGCCGCCCTGGCCGCGGGCGCCGAGATCCTCTGCGAGATGGATGCCGATCTCTCCCACGACCCGGGCCAGCTCCCGGCGCTCGTCGCCGCGGTACAAGACGGCGCCGAACTCGCCATCGGGAGCCGGTTCGTCCCGGATGGGGCCATCGAAGGCTGGCCGCGGCGCCGTCGTTTCCTCTCCCGCTGGGGCAACCGCTACGCCCGTGTGATGCTCGGCGTTCCGGTGCACGATCTCACGAGCGGCTTTCGTGCCTTCCGGGCAGAGGCGCTGAGCCGGCTGCGGGCCGACACCTGCCGGTCTGCGGGTTATGCCTTCCAGGTGGAGATGGCGTGGCGGGCGCACCTGCTCGACTGTCGGATCGCGGAGGTCCCGATCACGTTCCGCGAGCGCCGCCGGGGACAGTCCAAACTCGACGGCCGGATCATCCGAGAGGCGATGTGGTTGGTGACCGTGTGGGGAATCGGAAGGCTGTTGCGTCGGCGGCCTGAGGGTTTCCCGCGATGAGGGGCCTTTCGGCGCTTTTAGGAGGAGCCGCCCCGCCGGCTTCACGGCGGCTTGGAGGGCGGCCGTGATCTCACCGGCGTCGGCCACGAGCCAAGGGGCGATGGCCGCCCGTTCCCTCTGGGCCCGTCTCGGCGGAGGGTGGCGGGAAAGGCTGGATGGTGCCGACCCGGCGGCGGCCGTGAAGCGACTGGCCAAGCGCGCCGGGGCTCCGCGGCTGATCCTCGCCGCGGTGATGCTCACGTGGTTCATCGTCTTCGCATTGCTCGTCTTCATGCGGCACGACCGCTTCAGCAGCTTCGGATTCGACCTGGGCATCTTCGATCAATCGATCTGGCTGCACAGTCGGGGAGCCGGCTTCAACACGGTGCGAGGCATGCAGACACTCGGCCATCACGGCTCTTTCGGCTACTTCCTGCTGGTTCCGTTCTACTGGCTGGGCGCCGGTCCGCATTTCCTCAACATATTCCAGGTGGCCGTCGTCGTGCTCGGAGGCGTGCCGGTGTTCATGGCGGCGAAGCGTGTGTTGGGCAACGAGTGGCATGCGTTGATCCCGGCGCTCGCCTTCGTCGTCAACGCGGGCCTGCAATGGATGCTGCATGAGACCTTCCATCCCGAGGTCGTGGCGATCACGCCGTTCCTGTGCGCCTACGTGGCGGCTCAGCGCGAAAGGTGGCTCCCCTACGCCCTGTTCCTGGCGCTGGCGGTCTGCTGGAAGGAGGATGTCGCCCTAGCCGCGCTCATGCTGGGGGTTCTGCTCCTGTGGAGGGGGCACCGCAAGGTGGGCTTGTACACGATGCTCGGTGCGGCCGTCTGGTTTGTGTTCGTCAACCAGATGCTCATCCCCATCTTCAACCCCGAGGGGGCGTTCTACGGGCAGTTCTTCGGCGATCTCGGCGACACGCCGATCGAGGTGATCAAGTCGGCGATCACCGACCCGGCTCGGATCCTGGAGCGCTTGTGGCAGGCCGACATCCTCTGGTACCTCTGGTATCTGGCCGTGCCCTTCGGCCTCCTGCCGTTCCTCTCTCCGGGGGCGCTGCTCATCGGCCTGCCCCAGATCCTCATCAACCTGCTCTCCATCCAGTCGTTCACCTGGAACTTCAGACTGCACTACGCCGCCCTCCCCGTGCTCGCCTTCACCATCGCCATGATCGAGGGCCTGGGCAAGCTCAGGCGGATGTCGATGCGCCGCTTCGGCCTCGGCCTCGTCGGCGCTTTGGGCCTGTGCTCCATGGTCGTGCTGGGCCTCTCCCCGGTCAGCATCCATTACAGGGACGGCTACTGGCCGCTTGCCGACAACTCGAGGCAGGAAGTCATGGAGCGAGCGGTGGCGCTGCCCGGGCCGGACGACGTCGTCTCGGCCTCGTACAGGTTTGTGGCCCACCTCACTCATCGTCACGAGATCTTCGAGTTCCCCAACCCTTGGATCCCGTACAACTGGGGTGTGCATGACGAGAACCCGCGCTCCGCCGAGTCGGTGGAGTGGCTCGTTGTCGAGCTGCGGTCGTTGGGAGAAGGGGATCGCGCCCTGATCAGCGAGATCGTGTCGGGGGAAGGCTGGGAGGTCGTGCTCGATGAGGAAGACGTACTCGTGGCGCATCGGAGATGAGTGGTGAGGCGGCGCCGCGCCGCCGGTGATGGCGCGATGACCGGGACTCCCGACGGTTCCCGGAGCCGGCCCTTTTCGCCGCTCGAGGCCCGACATCTGACGGAGCGGGATCCGTTCATCGATTTCACCCGGGTGGCGTGCATCTGTGTCGTGGTGCTCAGCCACTGGCTGACGACGACCGTGGTGTGGAGCGAAGGCGGCGTCGATGCGGTGAACGCGCTCGAGGTGATCGCCGCCGGTCGGCTGGTCACCTGGCTGGTGCAGGTGATGCCGCTCGTCTTCTTCATCGGCGGGTTTGCCAACGCGGTCTGCCTGTCCCGCCACGGCGGTGCATACCTGCCCTATCTGGAGGCTCGCCTGGGCCGGCTGCTGCGGCCCACGTACGTCTTCCTGGCGGTGTGGCTGGCCGCCGCCCCAGTCATCGAAATCGCCGACCCGACGGCGCCGGGGAAGGCGGAGGCGGCCGAGGTGGCGGCGCTGCCCTTGTGGTTCCTCGGCATATACGTGGTGGCGGTGGCACTGGCCCCGGCGGCGTGGGAGGTTCACCGTAGGGCGCGCTTCACCGTCGTGGCGGTCCTGGCCCTTGCTGTGGCCGCCGTCGACGCCGTCTCCATCGGGGGTGGCCTCACCGATCTCGGCGGCCTCAACTACGCCCTCCTGTGGCTTCTGGCTCATCAGATCGGCTTTTTCTATGCCGACGGGACGCTGGAACGATGGGGCATGCGGGGGGCGGCGCTGCTCGCCGGCGCCGGACTGGTGGGGCTGGTTCTCCTCACCACCGTCGGCGGCTACCCGGTGAGCCTCGTCGGGGTGCCCGGGCAGGCTCGATCGAACGCACAGCCCCCCAGCCTGGCCATGCTCGCTCTCACCCTGTGGCTCGTGGGGCTGGCCATGCTGCTGCGTCCGTGCATCCAGCGGCTCTCGGCGCGTCCCCGTTTTGGCCGGTCGGTGAAGCGGCTGCATGCTGTCGTGCTGACCATGTTCCTCTGGCACGTGACCGCCATTTCCCTGGCTGGAGGGGTGTGGCGCGCCGCGGGTCTGCCCGAGCCGGAGATCGGCTCCGTCCGGTGGTGGCAGCTGCGTCCGTTGTGGCTGCTCATGGCCGCGATTCCGCTACTGGCCCTGCTCCTGGTCTTCGGCCGCCTGGAGAAGCACCCGAAGGGCCAGCCCGGGAGGCTCTCGCCCGGCCGGGCGGCTGCAGTCGGCTTCGGGGTGTTCGCCATAGCGATAGGCTTGCTCGGCTTCGGGCAGACCGGGTTTTTCCCCCTGGCGCCCGCCCAGGGTGAGGCTTTGCTGATGTTCGATCTGAACCCGCTGCAGAATGCCTTTCACTTGGTTGTCGGGGCCGTTGTGGTGCTCTCGTTGCGGCGCAGAAGGGCGTTGTTGGTGGCGATCGTCGGGGCGGGCCTGTTCGTGCTGTCGGGGCTGCTCGAGGTGCTCGAACGGACCTGGGTCGATCCTCTTGGAATGGACCGGTTCACCGGCGGTGCTCACGTCGTCGTCGGCGGGGCCGCCGTGCTCATCCTGCTCGTGGCTCTGGTGGCGGAGCGGGTCCGGAGCTGACGTTTGCGCCGCCGGCCACGGCGGGCGCGGCCAGCGCCGACACGCCCCCCGGTTCCACGGCGAGTCGCACCTTGGAGCCGGGCTCGGGAGCGCGACGCAGCAGGGCCTCTATGACGGTGCCTCCCGCCTCGATCTCGACCAGGTAGTCGGTGCCTCTGAAAAGGCGCGACCGAACGACGCCTTCGATGGTGCCCCGGTCGTCGATGGAGAAGGCCTCGGGACGGACGATCAGCCGAGCCGGTCCGTCGTTGGCGCCTCGGGGGGCCGGTACGGCGCCGATCGCGGTGGCGGCCCAGGAGCCCTCGATGGACCCTGGCAGCAGATTGCGCAGCCCGAGGAACCTGGCGACGGTCTCGCTGGCTGGCTGGGACCAGACTCCTTCCGCCGTCCCGATCTGGAGTATCGAGCCCCGGTTGAGTACGGCAACACGGTCGGCGAGGGTGAAAGCCTCAGTTTGGTCGTGGGTGACGTAGAGGGCGGTGATCTGGAGCCGTTCCAGGAGGGTTCGCAGCTCGACGCTCAGACGCTCCCGCAGCGCCCGGTCGAGTGAGCCGAGTGGCTCATCCAGGAGCAGCATGCGGGGTCCCGGAGCCAAGGCCCGGGCCAAAGCGACCCGCTGCGCCTCACCACCGGACAGGGTGGCAATGGTGCGATTCTCGAATCCGGGTAGCTCGACCCGCTCCAGGGCTTCGGTGGTGGTGCGGCGGCGCTCCTTGGGAGGCACGCCCTGCATGCGAAGCCCGAAGGCTACGTTGCCGGCGACGTCGAGGTGAGGGAAGAGGGCGAAGTCCTGGAACATGAGGCCGAAGTTGCGCCGGTGGGTGGGCACTCCGGAGAGGTCCCCGCCGTCCCAGGTGATCCTGCCTGAGTCCAAGGGCTGCAGTCCGGCCACGGCGCGCAACAAGGTGGTCTTGCCGGAGCCGCTGGGCCCGAGCACGGCCAACACCTCGCCGTCGGCTACGGAGAACGACACGGCATCGAGGGCCGAGGTCTCCGAGAAGCGCACGGTGACGTCGAGAACGGCGAGCATCAGAACGCGCCCGGCCCCGGTGTGCGGAATCGTTCGATGAGGAAGACCGAGGTTGCGGTCACGGCCATGAGGATGACGCTCATGGCCATGGCTCTGCCGAAGTTGAGCGTTCCCGGCTGCCCCAAGAAGCGGTAGATGGCGAGGGGAACCGTCTGAGACGAGGCAGGCCGGGCTATCAGCGAGGTGGCACCGAACTCGCCGAGGGACACGGCGAAGGCGAAGCCGGCGCCCACGGCGGTGGCGCGGGCCACCAGGGGCAGATCCACTTCACGCCACACCCGGTGGGGCGCGGCGCCGAGCACCGCCGCTGCCTCGCGCAGGCGCTGGCGCACCGAGCGCATTACCGGCACCACGGCGCGCACGACGAAGGGCACGGCCACGAGGGCGTGGGCGAGCGGGATGAGGATCCAGGCGGCGCGCAGGTCGATGGGGGCATCGAGGGCGACGAGGAAGCCGAAGCCGATGGTGACGGCAGACGTGCCCAAGGGCAGCATGAGCAGGGTGTCGAACCAGCGGGAGAGCTGCCCTCTTCTTCTGGCGATCACGGCGGCGGCGCAGAGACCGACGAGCAGGGCGATACCGGTGGCGACGAGGGCGAACGAGGCGGAGTTGCCGACTGCCCTCAGCGGATCGACTATCCGGGCGCCCGTGCGGCTGCCCTGGCCGAGCGCCCGGTAGAAGCCGAATCCGTAGCCGGCTTCGCCGTGGAGCGAGCGCTCCACGAGAACGGCGATGGGTCCGCCGAGGAGGAGCGCCATCGAGGTGAGCACGCCGGTGACCAGGACGCGCTGTCCTCGAGTGCGGGGCCGCGTCGCCACCTCGGCGGCGGGACGCAGGTGCTGTTCCACCGCGCTGCGCTCCTGGTGGCGGGAGTAGGTGGTGAGGATGGCGGTGACACCTAACATCTGGATGAGCGCCAGCACTGCGGCCACGGGGAGATCCAGGAGCTGCTTGGCCTGGCGGTAGATCTCGACTTCCAGGGTGGCCAATCCGGGCCCGCCGAGTATCAGGATCACGCCGAACGAGGTGAAGGTGAAGAGGAACACGATCGAGGCGGCGGCGGCGATGGCGGGGCGCAGCAGCGGCAGGGTGACCCGGGTGAAGGCGCGCCAGCGGCTGGCTCCGAGCGAGCGGGCCGCGTCTTCGAGGGCGGGATCCAGATGAGACCACAAGCCTCCGACCGTGCGCAGCACGACGGCGTAGTTGAAGAACACGTGGGCGGCGAGGATGGCCCAGATGGTCCCGTCGAGCCGCACTCCCAGCAGGCCGTTGTTCCCCACGAGTGCCAGGAACGCGGTGCCCACCACGACCGTGGGCAGCACAAACGGCACGGTGGCGGCGGCCCGCAGGAGCCGTTTGCCGGGGAACTCGAAGCGGGCGAAGACGTAGGCGCCTGGGAGAGCGACTACGAGTGTGAGCACGGTGGAAACGGCGGCCTGCCACAGGGTGAACCAAGCTACGCCGAGCAGGTTGGAGTCGGTGAGCACCTCTCGGAACGGTGCGGCATCGAAGCTTCCTCCCGGGAAGAGGCCGGTGACCAGGATCGATGCCACCGGCCATATGAAGAAGGCGCCGAGGAAGCTCAGCGGGATCGCGGCCAGCGCCGCGGTGGCCCAGGGGGATCGTCTCACCGCACCACTATCGTCGTCCACTCATCGAGCCAAGCTTCTCGGTTGGCGTCGATCGTGGCCGGGTCGATGCTCAGAGGGCTTTGGGGAAGCGTGGTGTACTCGAGGAACTCAACGGGCAGCTCGGCGTCTCGGTTGGCCGGAAACACGAACATGTTGAGCGGGATGTCCTCCTGGAACGCCTCGGAGAGCATGAAGTCGATGAGCAGGGCTGCGGCCTCGGGGTTGGAGGCGCCGCGCAGTATGCCGGCGAACTCGATCTGCCGGTAGCAGCCGTCGGTGACGACACCGGTGGGCGCCTCGTCGAGCGGTTCCTCGGCGTAGATGACCTCGGCCGGAGGAGACGATGCATAGGAGACCACGATGGGACGGTCACCCGTGCCCGAGCCGCCAGAGAATTCTCCGTAGTAGGCCGTCTCCCAGCCCTCGGTGACGTCCACGTCGTTGGCTCTCAGGTCGGCCCAGTAGTCGTGCCACGTGTACTCGGCGTCGTCGGGGAAGGTGGCGATGGTGGCAAGCAGGAAGGCCAGGCCGGGGGAAGACGTCGCCGGGTTCTCCACCACGAGCATGCTTTTGTAGGCGGGGGCGGTGAGATCCAGGAGCGTCTGGGGCGGAACCAGCCCGTCGAATGCCTCCTTGTCGTAGTTGAGGCAGACGTCGCCGAAGTCGATCGGGGTCACCCGGAACTCGGGATCGACCTGAAGGTCGTCGGGCACGCTGGCCAGGCCGGGACTCTCGTAGGGTATGAAGATCTCGTTGTCGAGGGCGCGGGACAGGAAGGTGTTGTCCACTCCGAAGAGCACGTCGGCGACGGGGTTGCCTGCGGTGAGGATCGCTTGGTTGAGCACAAGGCCGGCATCGCCGGCGGCGAGGATCTCGACCTCGATGCCCGTCTCGGCGGTGAACTGATCGAGCACCTCGTCGGAGACGAGGAACGAATCGTGGGTCAGGAGTCGCACGACGCCGGCCGCCGTCGTCGGTGTCCCACCCGTCGTCGCGACGCCGTCGTCTCCGCAGCCGGCCGTGACGACGGCAAGGATCAGCAGTGCCGCCAGGTATGTCCTCAAAGCTCCCTCCCTACTCGGATGGCGATGAGTACCCCCTCATCCACGGTGATCGTGGCCGCGTGGCTCGTCATCTCGTTGCTGACGCCCCGGGTGGAACCTGGTGAGAGCGTCTCGTTGACAAGAGGCCAGCGGAGATTCCTGGTGTTGACCCCCTTGACTGGTCCGCCGGCGGCAAGGAGGGTGACCTTGTCGCCGGGCACACCCTGGAGCACGGACCGGTCGTGCACGATGGTCACGTGCGCTCCCTTCACCCACCAGCGCGGGCGCAGGGGAGCGAACCGGGGGGAGGCCAGCAGGAGGGCATTGGCCAGCAGGTGGTCGAAACGATCCCATCCGGCGCCGCCGACCACAATGACGGGAGACAGGCCGCGGGTGAGGGCGGCCTCCAGGGCCAGCTCGAGGTCGGTGGCGTCCTTGTCGGCCGGGTGCCGCTCGACCTCGGCCCCGGCTTCGATCGCCGTGGCGACGTCGGTCGGATCGGCAGAATCCAGATCACCGATGACCAGATCGACGTCGATCTCGAGGTCGAACGCGGTGCGGAGGCCGGAGTCCGCGGCGATGAAGAATGCGTCGTCCGGGAGCATCAGCCGCAAGTCGTGTGGTACCGGATCTCCCCCAGTGAAGACAACGGCTGTGGCGTCCATGGCTCCCTCCGCTGGAATTACCCAGATCAGGTTCCACGGGTCGATGGCGTTGCCTGTGCGGCCGGCCATCCTCTCAGCTCGGCTATCCCGAGCTCCCCGGAGCAGACCAATCGTACCGCGCGTTCCGTGAAACCGGGCCGCCATGGCGGAGATTCACCCTAGATGGTTGCCCCTCTTCTTCCCAAAGCGATGCTGTAGGCCGCCTGGAAGGCGGGGAGTGCCTCCTCGGCAAAGATGCGGTGGCCCTCATCGGCGGCGTGGAACAGGTCGGCGGCGAAGAGTGAGCGGTCGTCCCAGAACGCCGTCGAGATGCGGCCGCGGGTGTACACCTTGACCGTTGTGGGACGAGACACTGCGATGGAGGCGCAGATGTCGTCGAAAACCCGGGCTCTCCACGACAGAAAAGGTCGAAGGGCGTGGGGAAGGCGGGGGATCGACCCCAGGTCGCCGACGCCCATCAAGACGATGGCGCCGGCGGCTTCCTCGAGCCGAGAGATCATGTGAGCTATTGCGGCGCGGTAGGTCTGAGCGAGTGTGGCACGGATCGCGTCGTTGGCACCGACGGTGACGAGAGCGATATCGGGATGCAGGGCCACCGCCTCGTCGAGCTGGCCGTCTATGACATCCAGGGCTCTCGAGCCGCCAACGCCGAGCGATATGAGCTCGACGTGATGGTCGACGGCGAAGTGGGAGGCGAGCCGTCGCACCCAGATGTTGTCAAGATTGACCAGTCCGGGTCCAGTCAGGGAGCTGTCTCCGATGGCCACGAAGCGCAGCGGCGGCGATTCGGGGTCACCGAACAGCCCGGAGGCGTCTGCGTTGGAGAGAGAGGGTAGGTCCTTGCGATGGGCGGCCCGCAGCACCTGCGAGGCTGCGAACCCGGCGGCGGCAAGCGGCACGAACGGGGCAGCGACGAGCAGAGGTTTAGCCATCGGTCGGCAGCCTATCAGGGCGCTTCCAGGCTCCCGCCTCAACGAAGGGGGTGCTGGCCGGCGGCCAGGTCGGCGGCGTACCAGAACAGGCCTGCGGCGAAAAAGGCGACGCCGCCGAGGATGGCGGCGAGGTACGAGCCGGACACGGTTGCCCAGAAGATGAGTCCGGACCCGGCGACGGCTGCGACCACGGCGAGGGCGCCGGCAGGACGTGAGACCCAATCGGGGAGTCGGCTGGCGAGCACGAACCCAACCCTACCGCCGCCCGAGGCCTCCGCCACTCGCGGGTCGCCGGACCACGGTGTTCTGCGGCCGTTGGTCGTCTCGGCGTTCGTCGGATCCATGGTCGCGCTGCTTGCCGGGTTGCGGTAGGTTGTGGCTCGATGTGGAGATGGCTGTGTTCTGGGCCGGCCGGCGGCGAATCCAAGACGCTCGAGCAGGCCGGACGGGAGAAGGGCTCGCCGCGGTCGCCGCGGCCTGAGCCTTGCGCCGTCGGGCCGGGCGCGGCATGAGTCGCCGCATCGCCGATGCGGTGGATCGCGGGGATCTCGACGAGTTGGTCAGGCTCGTGCACGTGCTGTGCGGCGAAGGTGACTGGGACGGCATCGTGGAGCTGCGCGACCGCTGCCGACACGCTCTGGAGCGGGGCCTGCAGCTGTGGCCGGCGGCGGAGTACGCCGAGTACCGCATGGCCCTCGAAGCGCCGGCCGGCTTTGCCGGCTCGGTCGTCGTCGAGGGTGCGGGGCGGTTTGCTCTGGGGCCCCTGTGGGAGGTGGCGGCGAGCACACACCCGTGGGTGGATCTGGCGCCGCATCTCGTTGCCGGCCCGGCCCGGACCATGGCGGCTCATGAGCGTGTGGTGCGGGGGGAGGACCTGGAGGACGACACGAGTATCGACCGCAACGTGCTCGAGTTGCCGCTGGTGTTGCAGCCCTGGGAGCGTCGCTATGTGGTCGCCACCTATCGCTCCGACAAGGCCGATTTCCCCGCGCCCGATCGGCCGCGGCTGCAGCCCATTCGGCTTCCCCAGGCCGGCCGCATCATGGACGACGAGGGGTCGGTGGAGGCTCTTGTGGATCTGGGCAGGGTGTGGGCCGAGCAGTCCAACGGAGCCGTGGAGGCCGTCGCCGTCGCGGGAGATGCCGAGGCGGCGGTCGCTGCTCTCGGTCACAGGGAGGTGCTTGCCACCGACATCGACGTCGCCGGCGCCTTCTCGTGGATGGCCTGGGCGGGATCCAGCGGCGGTGCCTACGGGCGGCGTCGGGGCACTCCGGCGGGCCGCTTCACCGCCTGGTGGGCGGCGGCGGCACTGGCCGGCCTCGGGTGGCCGGTGGCTGCGGACCACCTCGGCGAGATGGCCGGGAGCCTGCGCTGGGTGCTGTGGGAGCCTTTGGACCTGGCGGTGGGCTGGGGCTTGCACTTGGCTGCCGAGGCCGATGGGACGGCCTTCGCCGTGGCGGCCGTCGACTCACATCGTGAGGAGGACGAGGGGGAGGCGGAGGGAAGCTAGGCCCTCGGTTGGTAGCCGAACCGCGTCATGGGCCTACCGCAGATCCGTTCCACCGCGGCCACGTGCTCGAGGGCGAGCTCATCCCGCCAGCGGCCGATCGAGGTGCTGAAGAGCTGCTGGCTGACGAGGCGAGCGTTGTTGTGGCGGGTGCGCAGGATGCTCGCCTTGGAGTCCCAGTATTGGCGCACCTCATCTCCGAAGTCGAGGCGGAGCATCCCGAAGATGCGCTCGTACTGCGGCTCGGGGTCATCGACGAGATCCTCGTAGCGGACGGCCACCGTGCGCCTGGGGTGGAGCAGGGCGAACCTCGAGAACCGGTTCAGGTAGTCCCTCCAGTGCTCTGCGATCTGCAGGACCGAGCGCTCGAAGCCGCGAGCTAGCTGGGAGGTGACGATGTCGCGGGGGTCCCGCACGATGAGAACGAAGGCACTTCCGGGAAAATCGCGGCGGAAGACGCCAAACCGCGAAGTGAGCACCTTGTATCCGCTGAGGTCGGTGCCTTCCTTTTCTCGCTTTCGCTCGACCACGGCCATGGCGAGTCGGGCCTGGTCGCGCAGGGTCCGCACCTCAGTGGTGCCCTCGTCGATAAAGCGGCGGAGGATGCGTAGGAGGTCGTGCCCGTTGAGCCGGGCCCATCTGGCGTGGATCAGGTACGTTCCCACGTCGTAGGTGGCCTGCCTGCGGCGGAGGGCCCGCTCGGGTCGTTCCATCTCTCTGAGCTGCACGGCATTCCGCAACGCATCGAAGGCGCCGGGGAGATCGGGGAGCGGCTGCATCAGCTCGTAGCCCATTGAGATCCGTGGGTGAGAATCGAGGATCGTGGTGAGCAGCGTCGTCCCGGAGCGCGAGTACCCACAGACGAAGACGTGCTTCATGGTGTCCATGATGGCAGGCGCGCCACCGAAGCCGGGCGGTAGGGTGGCGCGGTGACCGTACCGATCACCCTCGCCGACATAGAGGAGGCGCTCGATCTGATCTCGGGCCGCCTGCACCGGACACCGCTCGTCTCCAGCCGGACTCTGAGCGAGTTCCTCGGGACCCGCACATCTCTGAAGCTGGAGCTGTTCCAGAAGACCGGATCGTTCAAACCTCGGGGGGCCTTCAACGAGCTGCTTCATCTGTCCGAGCAGCAGCGGGAGCGGGGCGTGGTCGGGGTGAGCGGGGGCAACTTCGCCCGGGGCCTCGCTTTTGCCGGTGGCCAGATGGGTGTGACGACGAGGATCCTCATGCCCGAAGGCACGCCGGCTCATTCCATAGAGGCCACTCGGGCCTACGGTGCCGAGGTCGAGATTGTGCCCACCATCGCTGATGCCTTCGCTCGCGCCGAGACCTACGCCGACTCCGGCCTGGCCTTGATGCACCCTTTCGACGATCCGTACATGATGGCGGGCAACGGCACTCTCGGCTTCGAGGTGGCCGCCGATGCCCCGGACGCCACCGACGTGTTCGTGAGCATCGGTGGCGGCGGTCTTATGGCAGGGGTTGCCACCGCTCTCAAGGCCTGCATGCCGGGGGTGCGCATGTGGGGTGTGGAGACCGAAGGGGCCGATGCCATGAGGCGCGCTCTTGACGCCGGCGAAATCGTGGAGATGCAGCCCACGTCGATCGCCAAGACTCTGGCCGCGCCGTGGGTGTGCGAGGCGACTCTGGCCGCGGCACGGGAGCTGCTGGAGGACGTCGTTGTGGTGCCCGACTCTGCCGCTTTCGCCGCGCTCGTGTTCCTGCTCGAACGGGCCAAGGTGCTCACCGAGCCGGCGGCGTCTTGCACGCTGGCGGCGGCAGAGGCGCTGCGCGGACGCCTCGGTGAGCACGTCGTGCTCATCCTCTGTGGTGGGAATGCCTCGGTCGACGAGATAAGGGCCTGGAGCCGGCAGTTCGGGTAGCGCTTCGCCGGCCGGGAGCCGATTGGAGGGCTACCCGGGCAGGGCCACCAGGGTGGGGGCCGTGGTTGTTGGGGGCGCCGGTCCTCGCCTGCCAGCAGTGCACGTCGACATGAGCGTGAGCAGGAGCAGCGCTCCGGCTGCGAGCATGGCAACCGTCCCGAGCACGCCGCGTCTACGGAGGAGCGGGGTGGGGTAGTCGTCTTCCTCGTAGGGGTTAGGCCTCATGCCGGTGAGGCTAGGGGTCCCGAAGGACGCTCGAGTCGTGGAAGGGTCAGGGCGGCCAATGAGGCCTGTCGGATGGCACGGCGTGAGAGAATGCGGTATGGCTGCCATCTCGGTGGCCGGCCTGGAGGCACTGATGGGCACGAAGAACAAAGGCGGCAAGAACGTCAAGAAGGTGGCCGCGAAGGATCTCAAGCAGAAGCGTTCCGACAAGAGGGCGAAGAGAGGCGCTGCCGAGGGCAAGCAGGGCAGGATCAGTTGACGGGTTCGTCCGCCGCTGGACCGGTATCGGCTTGATCCATCGTTGTCACGATTGCCGGACCGGCGCGAGCTACTAGCCCGATCTGTAGGAAAGCCCTTCGCCTCCCGAGGCGGTCACCGTGAGCCGGTCGCCGTCGATCTCGACGGTGAACCCACCTTCGAGCACGGTGATCACCTGGCCGTCCTGCCATTCGATCTCGCTGGGACACTCGCCGTGGGTGCTGAACGATGTGAACTGCACCGTGTCGCCCGACACGATGTACTCGCCCGAGAGGTCACGGCAGCCAGTGCCGCCCACGAACGTCCCGTCGGCTCTGAGAAGCAGCCTGGCGGGTTCGGCGCCGGCGGCAGTGGAGGTGGCCGAGTCGCCTTGGATGATGGTGTCGAGCACCCAGGTGGTGCCGATCAGCTCGGCGGTGGGCACCGGTGGGAGGAGATCGAAAACGAATTCGACCCCCTCACCGGTCAAAGAAGCAGTGTCACCGGATCGTGTGGCGGCCGAGACCCTGGCCAGACCCGACAGGAACGTCGACTCGATCTCCATGACGGAAGGCTCACAAGCCATCTCGGTCATGGAGATCTCGTCTACGGCAAAGGCGCCGTCGTCGATTGAGACGGAGCCGCCGTAGCTGTTGCATGCGGCCTGCCCGCCGATAGCGGAGCCATCGATCGTCATGGTGACTCGGTATTGGTCATTCAGTGCCAGGGTCTGCCCGTCGACGCTGGCGGCAACCAGCACCCAGGCGCCGTCAAGGGGCGGGCTGCTGCCGGTTTCATCGCCGGCCGCGCCGGACGGGTACAGCTCTTCGGTTCCGCAGGCGGCGAGCGCCAGCACGACGAGGAGGAGCAGTGCCGTGTGGCGCCGTCCATGGCTCATGGACATGTGACGGCCGGAGCTGCCGATCTGGTTCCCGATGCACCCACAAACGGAGTGACATCGTGGCCGTCGTCCAAGGTCGACGCCACCGGTCTGCCGAGAGGAGGATCCGCAGCCAACGTAGCCTCCCTCGTTGTGTGCCGGGCGGGACAGGCGCCCTTCACCGGATACTGTGCCGGCGTCGGATTGATGTTCGACGCCGAAGCGGAGCTTGCTGCGCCGCTCGGCGACCGCACCCTTCTCGACGGCGGTGCCATCCCGCCGACTGTGATCCAGGACTGAGCCCGCCCGGTGCCGCCGACTTTGCAGTCCCGCCGTCCCGAGCATGTCTGAAAGGCGCTCCGAGCTACAGGGCCAGATGGAGCCGCAGCGTCTGATCGACATTGAGCATCAGATCAGGCGGCAGAGCCCCGAGCTTGTCGCCGACCCGGTCGACTGAGACCGACCGGACCTGTTCCGTCTGGGCTTTTGAATCACGGCTGAGGCCCGAGTCCTGAGCCGGGAGGAGCACCTGAAAGGGGTATACCTTGTCGACGTTCGAGGTCACGGGCACGATCGTGACGACTCCCCGCCCCAGTCTGGCGGCTGCGGCGTTGGCGCCGTCGTTCGACACGATGACGGCCGGGCGGCGTTTGTCCGACTCGCCGGCTCGGGCAGGATCGAGATCCACCAGCCGGATTTCGCCTCGCAGCATCAGCCGTGCGCCAGTCCGTCGCCCACCGTGGCATCCCATACGTCGGCGTTGTCGGAGTCCGACCACTCGTCCCATGCATCGACGTAGGCGTCTCCCAGCTCCGTGGTGCGCAGCAAGCGGACCGCTCTGTGGACCACTGCCGATCGGGATTTGTACCCCCGGGCCTGGGCGTATCGATCGAGGAACTCGACGGCTTCCTCAGGCAGGCTCACACTCAACTTCATACCAGCATCCTACCGTAGGTATGACCTATTGGCTACCGCTCGGTGGCTCCGACTTGTTGGCCCTGTTTTGGCCATTCAGGCAAGCCGGCCGGCTCAAGCCGTTGGTCGCAGAACGCATCCCCCTGGTTGAGGCCGCTCGTGCTCACGAGCTGCTAGAGCGCGGCGGACACGCCGGCAAGGTGGTGCTCGTTTCCGGCGTATGGCCGGGGCTATCCCAGTGTGGTCGAACATATGTTCGATTACACTGGAGGGTTCCATGACCCGTTACGCCGAGCTGCACTGCCACTCCAACTTCTCGTTTCGCGACGGGTCCTCACACCCGCACGACCTGGTGCGGCGTGCCGCCGATCTCGGCTACGAGGCGTTGGCCATCACCGACCACAACGGCTTCTACGGAGCGCCCAAATTCCGCACCGCGGCACAGGAGGTGGGGCTGGCCACGGTGTACGGAACCGAGGTGGCGCTGGGCAATCCCGACCGGGAGTCCCTCGAGCATCTCGTGCTGCTGGCGCCCGACCCGGCGGGCTACGCCGCCCTCTCCCGGCTGGTCACCCGGGCCCAATTTCGCGGCGAGAAGGAACGGCCCGTCTACGACGAGGGCCAGCTCGCCGAGGCCTCGTCCGCCGGCCGCCTCGTCGCCCTCACCGGGTGCCGGCGTGGGGCGGTGCCTCGGGCCGCGCAGGACGGCGACCTCGATGCGGCGATGCGAGCAGCGGCCCGGCTCCGCGAAATCTTCCCCGGCCGGCTCTACGTGGAGCTGTGGCACCACGCCATGCCCGAGGACGACAACCGCAACGACGTGCTCGCCGAGG
This sequence comes from uncultured Acidimicrobiia bacterium, assembly GCA_964633975.1. Lineage (GTDB taxonomy): Bacteria > Actinomycetota > Acidimicrobiia > Spongiisociales > UBA11373 > CAZWKX01. Next base: position 89,846 of record CAZWKX010000001.1, on the reverse strand, counting down.
TGGCCGCCCGCCTGCGCCTTCCCCTGGTGGCTACCAACAACGTGCACTACCACGACCGCTCCGAGGCCGATCTCGCCGAGGTGCTCGCTGCTATCGGAGGCCGCCGCTCCCTCAACGGCGGACACGGGTTCTGGCCGGCGACGGACGAGCGTTACCTGAAGTCGCCCGACCAGATGACCCGCCGTTTCCTCCGCTATCCGGGGGCGGTGGAGCGTGCCGCCGACCTGGGGGCCACTCTCGCCTTCGACCTCTCCCTGGTGGCGCCACGCCTTCCGGACTTTCCCATGCCAGGCGCCTTCCTCGGTGAGATGGAGTACCTGCGCCACCTGACCTTCCGGGGCGCCGTCGAGGTGTATCCGGGCGACGGGCCCGGCGGCGTCGATCCCCGGGCCATCGCCCGCCTCGATCATGAGCTGGGGGTGATCGAAGACCTTGGCTTCCCCGGCTACTTCCTTGTGGTATGGGACATCGTGCAGTTCGCCCGCCGCCGGGACATCTACTGCCAGATCCGGGGCTCGGGCGGCGATTCGGCGGTGTGCCGCTGCCTCGGGCTCACCCGGGTCGATCCGCTGCGCCTCGCCCTGCCCTTCGAGAGGTTCCTCTCCGCCGAGCGGGGCCGTCCTCCCGACATCGACGTCGACTTCGAGGCGGAGCGGCGTGAGGAGGTCATCCAGTACTGCTACGAGCGCTACGGGCGGGAGCGGGCGGCGATGGTGGCCAACGTGATCACGTACCGGGCTCGCTCCGTACTCCAGGACGTGGGCAAGGCATTCGGCCTCACCCAGGCTCAGGTGAACGGCCTCACCAAGTTCCTCGACACCCGCAGGACCGAAGCGATCCCCGAGTTCGTGGATCTGCCGGAGGGGCTCAGCGGCAAGCTGATCCTCGACGCCTGCCGACGCCTCGACGGTTTCCCCCGCCACCTCGGCATCCACTCGGGGGGCATGGTCATCGCCGACCGGCCCCTCTGGGAGGTGGTGCCATTGGAGTGGGGGCGCATGGAGGACCGTTCGGTGCTGCAGTGGGACAAGGACGACTGCGCCTCCATGGGCATCGTCAAGTTCGATCTCCTGGGCCTGGGCATGCTCAACGCCCTCCATCTCACCGTCGACCTCATCGCCGACGTGCACGGAGTCGACGTCGACCTGGCGGCTTTGCCGCAGGAGCCGATGGTCTACGAGATGCTGGCCAAGGCCGACACCGTGGGCGTCTTCCAGGTGGAGTCGCGGGCTCAGATGGCCACGCTGCCCCGCATGAAGCCGAAGACCTTCTACGACCTCGCCATCGAGGTGGCCCTCATCCGCCCCGGCCCCATCCAGGGGCACTCGGTGCACCCGTTCCTGCGCCGGCGCAACGGCGAGGAGCCGGTGCGCTACCCGCATCCCGCCGCCGAGCCGATCCTGCGCAGGACGCTGGGCGTTCCCGTCTTCCAGGAGCAGCTCATGGAGCTGGCCCGGGTGTGCGCCGGCTACTCGGCCGGGCAGTCCGACCGCCTGCGCCAGGCGATGACCCACAAACGCTCCGAAGAGGAGATGGCCAAGCTTCGGGCCGAGACCTACGCCGGCATGGCCGGCAACGGGATCACCGGCGCCGCCGCCGACGAGATCTGGGACAAGCTCCAGGGTTTCGCCTCGTTTGGTTTCCCCGAGAGCCATTCGGTGTCGTTCGCCTACATCGTCTACATGTCGGCCTGGCTCAAGTACCACTGGCCGGCCGAGCTGCTCGCCGGGCTTCTCAACGCTCAGCCGATGGGCTTCTACAGCCCCAACTCGCTGGTTCAGGACTCCCGTCGGCACGGGGTCGTCGTGCTGCCTCCCGACGTGAACGAGTCGTCGGGCGACTGCACGGTGGTGCCGCATCCGGCCGATCCCGAGGACACCGCCACCTACTACGGGATGACCTGGCGGCGGGGGAGGGGGGCGTACTACGACCCCATCCGCTTGGCGACGGCGGTGCGCATGGGGCTTCGCTACGTACGCAACCTGGGTGAGGCCGAGATCGCCCGTATCGAAGCCGCGCGTTTCCTCGGCGGGCCTTTTACCGATGTGGTCGATCTGGCGCAGCGCACCGGCCTGGCGGTCAAGGGCCTCGAAGGCTTGGCCGCCTCCGGCGCCCTCTCCGCGCTGGGGGTGGAGCGTCGCCAGGGCCTGTGGGCGGCCGGGGCGCTCGCCGGCATGAGCCCGGGGCGCCTTGCCCTAGCCGAGGGAGTCGACGCCCCGCCGCTGGAGCCGATGACCGAGGTCGAGTCGACCCGGGCCGATCTGTGGTCGACGGGGATCTCGGTGCATCATCCCGTCGAGTTCCTCCGCGAGTGGCTGGAGGGCCGGGGATGTCTGGCCATCGCCTCCGCCATCGGGAGCGGTGGCAACGGCAGGCGGGTGACGGTGGGGGGCGTGATCACCCATCGCCAGCGTCCGATGACGGCCAAGGGGGTGATCTTCCTCAACCTCGAGGACGAAACCGGAATCCTCAACGTCATCGTGCTTCCCGATGTGTGGCAGGCGCACCGCGAGGTTGCCCGCCGCGCCGTCGGGGTTGTGGTCGAGGGGGTGCTCGAGCACCGCGACGGGGTCACCAATCTCGTCGCCCGCCGTTTCCGCTCCTGGCCACACGAGGTGAAGGGAATCCACAGCCGGGACTGGGCACACTGGGGACGCCGGAGCTGAAGGACCTCAGGTGTCGTCGAAGAGCACGTCGCTGTTCGACGTGCTGACCAGGGTGTCGTCGCCGCCGTGTCCCCAGAGGATGTTGCTGCCCTCACCACCCTCAAGAGTGTCGTTGCCGCCGCTGCCATATAGGAGGTCGTCGCCGGTCCCACCGTAGAGAAGATCGTCGTCGCCGCCGCCTTCGAGAGCGTCGCCGCCGCCGCCACCCCAGATGGTGTCGGAGCCGGTGTCGCCGTGCAAGACGTCGTCGCCGTCATCACCTTCGAGCGTATCGGCTCCGGTACCTCCGGCGATGTGGTCGTCGCCGTCACCGCCGCAGATGAGGTCGTCGCCGCCGTGGCCCCAGATCGTGTCGCCGCCGCCAAGGCCGACGATCACGTCGTCGCCCGGGGAGCCGATGAGGAGGTCGGCATTGTGAGTGCCCACGATGGTCGCCAGCCGGCCGTGGCACAGCAGCGCGGGCCAGTCCGCCGGCGTGGTGACGGCATCCTCGAACATGGTCAGATTGCGCAAGACCCGTTCTCGCGAGATCCCCAGCTCGGCTTGGAGCCAGCCGGGGCCGTGGGTAAGCGTGTAGTCGACGGGCAGCACCGTCTTGTGCACCGGCTCGACCCAGATCGGGGTGAACTCCACGCTGCTGGTCACGAAGCGGCCATTCGGCTGCTCGGTGACGGTCAGGTGCACGATCACCCCGTCTCCTCCGCCGGCGGGCTTGCGTATGTCGGTTAGGAAATCGCCCATGCCGTAGACGACGAGCTTGCCGTTGATCCAGTCGACGGGCTGCACGGTATGGGTGTGATGACCGACCAGCACGTCGATGTCGGGGGAGGCCAGCAGTGTCTCGGCCAGGTCGTACTGGTCGTCGGTCGGCTCCACTTGGTAGCCCTCACCCCAATGGAGGCTGACGATGACGAACTCGGCCCCGTTCTCCCTGGCCCAGCGGGCGTCTGTAAGGATGGCGTCGGGGTCGATGACGTTGACCGTCCACTCGGGCTCTTGCATCAGAGGCGGGTTCACCTGTATCGAGTAAGCGATGTGGGCCACGGTGACGCCGTTGAGCACGTACAAGTTGGGCAGGCGCTCCTCGAGCGTGCGCGCCGTGCCGGCGTGGTCGACCCCGGCACGATCTAGCACCTCTAGGGTCTCCTGAAGGCCTTCCCAGCCCTCGTCCCAGGAGTGGTTGTTGGCGGTCGAGCACGTGTCGAAACCGGCGGCGGCGATCGCATCGGCTATGTCCCCTGGGCCATTGAAGAGGGGGAAGACCACGCCGGGGGCCTCGTAGACCAGGCCGGTGTCGTCCGCCGACAGAGGGCCCTCAATGTGGCAGATGGCCAGGTCGGCGTCGCCGATCCACGGCTCTATGGCCTCCACCATCGGGGTGAAGTCGTAGCCCACGCCGCCTGCGTTCCAGGCGGCGGTGTCGGCCATGCTCCTCATCACGAGGATGTCGCCGGTGGCGGCGATGGTGAAAGAGCGCGGCTCGGTCTCGGCCGCAGCCCCGGGTGCGGCGATGGCGGCCACAACCAGCGAGGCGGCGGTGAAGGCCAGGGCTTTCCTCGTCATGGGGTCACGCTAGAGGCGGTCGCCGAGCTGTGGCAAGGAGAGAGCACCGAGCGGGCCGCCGTCGACGGGGGCGCCGGCGTCTCCGGGCCGCCGCGGGCTTCTTGTTCCGAGAGCCGGGCCGCGAGATGGCCGCCGGACGGGATCAGTACCGGACCAGCAGCTGGGGCAGCTGTCTTTCCAGTCTGCTCACTTCCATGTATTGGATGTCGTTCGCTCCGAACAGGTCGAGTCCGGTGAGGTTGGCGAGCTGCCCGAGGGGCGTCAGGTCTCTCACGTTGGTCTCGCGCACATTCAGGTGAGTGAGGTTGACGAGTGCCGACAAGGGAGTCGGGCCACTCAGCGGCGCGGCAATCGCGTGCAGCTCGGTGAGGCTGGTGAGTGCCGACAGGGGAGCCAGATCACTCGCGTGCGTCCTATCGATGTGCAGCTCGGTGAGGTTGGCGAGCTGTGCCAGGTGCGTCACATCATCGGCGTGCGGGTGGGACGGCTCGAGTGACGTGACCGCATCGAGATCGCGCTTCTTGGGTTTGGCGAGACCTTGCCGGGCGAATGTGTCGGCGCGTCTCCTAGTTTCTCTGGTGGGCGGGCCGCCATTTGCAGTCTCCTGTGCGGGGGTGCGTCGATGCGAGTGGCGAGATTGTTGTGCACGGACCACGCCACGACTCCGGCTTTCGGTCGAGGTGCAATTGCGCCACAAGCCGTTTACGTCGGGCGCGTAGGTCACGGCAAGAAGGGGGTGCAGGGCACCGAGCCGGCGCCGTCGTAGCACGAGTCGTACCCACTGCCCGGGTAGAGCGTGTCGTCCGGCAAGGAGGCCCACAGCGTGTCGCCTCCGGCGCCTCCCTCGAGCATGTCGTTGCCGGCGTCGCCCCACAGGGTGTCGTCGCCCGTGTCGCCGTGGAGGGAATCGTCTCCTCGATCCCCGTAGACGTTGTCGTTGCCGGTTCCTCCGGCAACGTGGTCGTCGCCCTTGCCCCCGCAGATGAGGTCGTTACCGCTGTGGCCCCAGATGGTGTCGCCCCCGTCGAGCCCGACGATCACGTCGTCGTAGGGGGTGCCCACCAGGAGGTCGGGCGCATGGGTGCCGACGATGGTGGCCATCTGGCCGCGGCACAGCAGTGGGGACCAGTCCGGCGGCGTGGTGTCGGCCTCGGTGAGCATGGTGAGGCCTTCGATGGTTCGGTCCCACAAGGTTTCCAGCTCCGGTCGCAGCCGCTCCGGGCCGTAGGCCAGGGTGTAGGAGACTGGTAGCACCGCCTTGGTCCAGGGGTCCACTGCGGTGGGGGTGAACTGGACGTCGCTGGTGGCGAACCGCCCGTCGGGCTGCTCGGTGATGGTCATGTGCACGATGACGCCGGACCCGCCGCCGGAGGGTCCTCGGATGTTGGTGAGGAAGTCACCCATGCCGTAGACCACGAGCTTGCCGTTGATCCAGTCGATGGGCTGCACGGTATGAGCGTGGTGGCCGAGCAGCACGTCGATGTCGGGAGAGGCAAGCAGGGTTTCGGCCATGGCTCGTTGATCCGGGCTCGGCTCCGTCTCGTACTGCTCGCCCCAGTGCAGGCTCACCACGACGAAGTCCGCGCCCTGCTCCCGGGCCCAGGCGGCGTCGGCGAGGATGGCCTGGGCGTCTATCACGTTCACCGCCCACGACGGCTCCTGCCTGAGCCCGGCGTTCATCGACATCGAGTAGGCGATGTGGGCGACGGTGACGCCGTCGACATCGTGGAGCCCTGGTCGCGTCTCCTCCAGGTTGCGCGCCGTTCCGGCGTGGGCCACCCCGGCGCGATCCAGCATCACCAGCGTGTCCTCCAGGCCGCGCCGGCCGTTGTCCCAGGAGTGATTGCCTGCGGTTGAGCAGGTGTCGAATCCGGCGGCGGCGATCGCCTCGGCCATCTCCCCGGGGCCGTAGAAGTAGGCGGGGTGGTCGTAGCCGTGCTGGTATGAGAGGCCGACGTCGTTTACCGATAGGGTTCCGTCGAGGTGGCAGATGGCGAGGTCGGCGTCTCCGATCCACGGCTCTATCTGCTCGAACATAGGGGTGAAGTCGTATCCGGCGCCTCGTGCGTTGTAGTGGGCTTGGACGGCTATCGCTTCGTGGATGATGATGTCTCCGGCGGCGGCGATGGTGAACGAACGCGGCTCCGTGCGTGCCGCGGCATTCGGAGCTGTGCTCGCGGCGAGGGCGAGTGCTGCGACGATGGCCAGAGTCCTTCTCATGGCCCTCTCACGCTAGGAGCGCCCGCCGCGCCCAGGCAAGGCTCAAGGATTGCAGGACACGTCTTGAAGACCGTCACGGCAAGTGTCGGCGCCGGCCCCGCCGATGAGCAGGTCTCCGGAGCCGCCGTGGAGGGAGTCGTCGCCGGCGCCGCCATCCAGAGTGTCGGCGCCGGCGTCCCCCCACAGGGAGTCGGCGCCAGTGTCGCCGTGGATGAAGTCGTGGCCCTCGTCTCCGCTGATGACATCGTCGCCTGTGCCTCCGGCGATGTAGTCGCTGCCGTCGCGTCCGCAGATGTAGTCGTCGCCCCCGTGGCCCCAGATGGTGTCGCCTCCTCCGCGTCCCACGATCACGTCATCCCCGGCAGTGCCGATCAGCAGATCGGGGCCGTTGGTGCCGATGATGGTGGCAGCCCGGCCCCAGCACATCACGGCGGGCCACTCGGCCGGGGTGGTCTCGGCGTCCGTGAGCATGGTGAAGCGGTCGACGGTGCGCTGCATGGACGCCTCAAGCTCGGGGCGCAGCTCCTCGGGGCCGTAGGCGAGGTTGAAGGCAACGGGGAGGATGTCGTAGCCGTGCCAGTTGACCCAGGTCGGGGTGAACTGCACGTCGGTGGTGGCGAAGTGTCCATCGGGTTGTTCGGTGACGGTGACGTGCACAACGACGCCGTCTTCGGTGGCGTAGTACTTGGGTCCGTAGACGGAGTTCTGGTTGGACAGGTGGTTGCCCATCCCGTAGACGACGAGCTTGCCGTTGATCCAGTCGATGGGCTGGATCACGTGAGCGTGGTGCCCCAGGATGAGATCGACGTCGGGGGAGTTCAACAGGGTTTCGGCGAGCGTCTGCTGTTCCAGCGTGGGGGGAGGGTTGTTCTCCACGCCCCAGTGCAGGCTGACGATGACGAACTCGGCCCCGTTCTGCCGGGCCCAGCGGGCGTCGGCGAGGATGGCGTCGGCGTTGATGACGTTCACCACACACTCGCCGAGTCGGGAGGGGCCGCTGACTCCGTAGGTGTACGAGATGTGTGCCACGGCGACGCCTTTGACCTCGTAGATGTTGGGCAGGCGCTCCGCCTCGCTGCAGCCTGTTCCGGCGTGACGGATGCCCAGGGAGTCGAGTACCTCGATAGCTTCACGCACTCCGCGCTCGCCACCGTCGGTGGAGTGGTTGCTGGCCAGCGAGCAGTCGTCGTAGCCGGCGCCGGCGATGGCATCGGCGATCTCGTAGGGGGCGACGTAGACGTAGGGTTCAAAGGAGAGGTGGGTGTCGTCTGCCGACAGGGCGCTCTCCAGGTGGCATATGGCGAGGTCGGCCTCGCTGATCCACGGCTCGATCGGGGTGAACATCGAGCTGAAGTCGTAGCCGTCGCCGTCCGCGTACCCGTGGGCATACTCGGCCACCCGGCCGTGGATAAGGATGTCGCCGGCTGCCGCGATGGTGAAGGAGCGGGGATTCTCTGCGGCGCCGGCTGGAGAGCCCGACAGGACGGCAGCGACCGCAATCAGGGCTATCGAGCTGCGCAATCGGGGCATGATCTAGCGTCAACGCTAACCGCAGGAATCCCGGCCGCAAGCGGTGGGGAGTTGCCTACGTAGGGTGGTTGTGCTCTATCCTTCAACCCTCACGATCCGATAGAGGAGAGATGAGGCGTTTCCCCACCCTCCGCAAGACCGTTCTGCTCTCGACCGCCATCGCTCTGCTCGCCGTGCTCCCGGCGACGGGTTATGCAGACGAGGGTGCCTCCGCCAAGACCAATCCACCCGGACTCGATTCCCGGCTCTACCGCGCCCAGCAGGCTGTGGCCGAGCAGGGGGCGTCGGCGGGCCTGGCCTTTGCCGAGGGCCTGGGGTTGGACGTGGATGCCGGCAACGTCGCCGTCGAGGTGTATCCGGCCGGCGATGAGGCGGCTGCGGTTGCCGCCGTTCAGGTCGTCGGGGGTGAGGTCACCCATTCGGGCGGCGGGCTGGGTTTCATTGCGGCGGTGGTGCCGCTTGGGTCGCTGCAGGCGCTCTCCGAGGACGCTGCGGTGCGATGGGTCCAGTCCCCGGTGCAGCCCATCGCCGAGGCTGTGACCGGCCAGGGAGTGGCTTTCACCGACGCCGACGACTGGCACGGCGCCGGCATCACCGGCGCCGGCGTCAAGGTTGCCGTCCTCGACCTCGGCTTTAAGGAGCTCGCCGCGGCGCAGGCCAGCGGCGACCTTCCCGCCTCGCTCACCACCCAGAACTACTGCTCCGCCGGCATCGGCGGGGGCACCCCGCACGGCACCGCGGTGGCCGAGGTGGTACATGAGATGGCTCCGGACGCCCAGCTCTATCTCATCTGCGTCGACGAGATCTCCGACATCAACACAGCGCTCGACTACATGGACGCCCAAGGCGTCGACGTCATCAACCACTCGGTGGGCTGGTTCAACACCGAGCGGGGCGACGGCACCGGGCCCTTCCTCACGCTGTCGAACAAGGCGGAGAGCTACGGCATCGCCTGGTTCAACTCGGCTGGCAACTACGCGCTGCGCCATTGGTCGGGCAACTTCAGCGACAGCGAGCCCGGGCCCGGTGGTAACGGCATCCATGAGTTCTCCGGCGCCGACGAGCGCGACACCTTCACTGTCGACGGAGGCGACCGGGTGTACGTCGCCCTCAAGTGGGACGAATGGCCCACATCCGGCAACGACTTCGACCTCTACCTCCTCGACATCACCGGAGGGGGCGCCGAGGTCGATTGGTCCACCGGCCCCCAGACCGGCACTCAGCCCCCGACGGAGGTGATCGATTACACGAACCCGACGGGGGGAGCACGCACGTATGCCATCGAGATTCGGCGCGGCGACGCCGGGTCGGCGACGCCCGACATGGACGTGTTTGTGCTCAGCCCCGACGACCTGGAGTACTTCGTCACGTCGCGCAGCCTCAACGACAACTCGACGGTGCCCAACATCTACTCGGTCGGGGCAGTCTGGTATGGAAGTGGAGCCGTCGAGCCGTATTCCTCGGAGGGCCCCACGATCGACAGCCGGACCAAACCCGATGTCTCGGGGCCGGACGGCGTAGCCAACTTCACCTACGGGTCGTTCGGCGGCACCTCGGCCTCGTCGCCCCACGCCGCCGGGGCGGCGGCCTTGCTGCTCTCGGTCTATCCGTGGATGTCGCCGGCGGAGCTGCGCGCCGCGGTGGCCAGCCGGACTCATGACGCCGGCCCGGCGGGCCCCGACAACGAGTACGGCATCGGCGTCCTCGACCTGGGCGCTCCGCCCTCGGAGACCTGCAACGGGCGACCGGCCACCATCGTGGGCACGGCGGGCGATGACGTGCTCGTCGGCACCGGCGGCCGGGATGTGATCAGCGGCCTGGACGGCGACGATGAGATCAGCGGCCTGGACGGCAACGATCTCATCTGTGGCGGCGACGGCAACGACACCATCTCCGGCGGAAAGGGCAATGACACCATCATCGCCGACGATGGCTTTGACGTGATCATGGGCAACCAGGGCACGGACAAGATCAACGGGGGAAGGGGCACCGACGTCATCAGGGGAGGCGCGGGCCGGGATCGCATCAAGGGTGGCGCCGGCGACGACGACATCGTCGGGAACAGCGGCAGAGACAAGATCCGCGGCGGTTTGGGCGACGACGTCATCGATGGCGGCGGCGACGACGACAAGCTCTACGGCAACGACCACAACGACTCCATCAGCGGCGGCACCGGAAACGACCTGCTCTACGGCGGCAGCGGCAACGACACCCTGCGCGGTAATGGGGGCGCCGACGAGCTGTACGGTGGGTCGGGCACCGATACCGACATCGGCGGCACCGCCACGGACTACTGCACGCAGGCCTCGAGCTACAGCAGCTGCGAGATCATCGTGTAGCCGAGCTTGCAGCGCCGGGATCGCTGAGGTCTGGTGCTGTCTTGCCAGGGCGATCGGCCGTCGACTCGTCCAGCGCCGGCATCTGCAGCTGCTCGCCGCAGTCCGCCGCCGGCGGCCTGTCCTCCTCGCCCCTCAGGAGTCGCGCCAGCCGCTGAAGGACGCGCTCCAATTCGCTCATGGATCGATGATGCGTCTCGTTGCGCGGCGGGTCCAGGGGCCTTCGACCCCCAGCGATGGGGAACCATGACCGTCGTTACTGTGCGTCGATCCGAGGGGGTGGGGGAGCGACCGTGTTCAGTCCTGCGGCGCGACCAGGTCGGCGATACGGTCGCCTATGGCGAGCGCGGCCGTCGCCGCAGGAGAAGGGGCGTTGAGCACGTTGACCAGGCCGGGCCCGGCGACAACCACGAAGTCGTCGACGAGGCGGCCTTTACCGTCGACGGCCTGGGCTCGGATCCCCGAGCCGGCCACTTCGAGATCGTCGGTTTGCACCTCGGCGACCAGGCGCCGGGCGGCGCGGGCGTACAGCGCCTTGCTGCGCGAGCGCAGCAGCTCGGCTGATCCGAGGCGCCAGTAGCGGAGAGTGAGGCGCCAAAAGCCGCCGAACCGGATCATCTGGCCGAGGTCGCGCCAGTCGACCGGCTCGCCCCGGTAGTGGTGGCGTCCCAGGGCCAGAAGTGCGCTCGGCCCCACGTCGACGTCGCCGTCGAGGCGCCGGGTGAAATGGACCCCCAGGAAGGGCAGGCCGGGCCTGGGCACCGGGTAGATCAAGTGTCTCACCAGATGCTCGGCGTCGGGGGTGAGCCGGTAGTACTCGCCGCGGAAGGGCACGATCTGCACCGGTGGCGTCTCCCCGGCGAGGCGTGCCACACGATCCGACTGCAGGCCGGCGCAGTTGGCCACCGCTTTGGCGTGAAGCCGCAGCCCGGACGCGCACACGATCTCCCATCCGTCCGGAAGCGCAACCAGGCGAATCACACGCTGCCCCAGCAGCACCCGGTGCCCCTCGGCCTCCAGGTTCCGGGCCAGGCGCCGGGCCACCGCGACAAAATCGACCACACCGGCTTCGGGGACGATGAGCCCTTCGATGCCGGTGACGTGCGGCTCCCGTTCCTTCAGCTCGTCGATGCCGACCCGCCGCAAGCCGCTGAGGCCGTTGGCCCGGCCGCGGCCTTCCATCTCGTCGAGCAGAGCCACATCTTCCCGGTCGACGGCGACGACGATCTTGCCGCAGCGGCGCAGTGGAAGACCCTCCTGCTCACAGAACAGGGCGAGCCGGCGAGCCCCTTCGACGCAGAGAAGCGCCTTGTCCGAGCCGGGTCGGTACGAGAGGCCGGAGTGGAGGACGCCGCTGTTGTGCCCCGTCTGATGGGCGCCGAGATGGTCCTCGGCCTCCAGCACCACGTTGAGGGCTCCGGGGCGGCGTCCGTGTAGAGCGCTGGCGGCGGCGAGGCCGACGATGCCGGCACCGACGACTGCAAAGTCGCAGCGGTCTTCCACGGGCTGCACGATAGGCGGAATCTCGGCAGTCAAGGATGCCGGCACGGCGGGGATACTTGCCTACACCGCCGCCGAGCTGGTCCTCCTGTGGGGCACGGCACACGTGATCCCGACCAAGGCCGTGGTTAGCGGCTTTGGCGACCTGTTCAAGGACAACCGCTGGGTCCTCGTCACGGAGTGGGTGGCCGAGGCGCTCGCTATGTGGTTCGTGGCCGTCCTGGTGATAGCCGTGACCGTGTCGGCCGTCGCCGAGGCCGCAGCCGATCTCGTCTACCGGCTGTCGGCCGGCTTCCTGGTCGTGGTTGGTGCCTGGACCGTCCTCACCGGAGCTCGCAGCCCGGTCGTCGGGTTCAAGCCCTGCGGCGGTGGTGCTCGGCGCCACCGCCGGCCTGTTGGCGACCGCCAGCCTCGTGTGGAGCCTCGGCGGCGGGGGCGCATGTGATGCCGGAGCCGACCTGTTGCTCGGAGCCGCTCGATGCGGCGCGCCCGACCGCTGTGGCGCCTCCGCGGCCCGCAGCCGAAATCGGCCAAGTGTCGGGGTGCTGAAGTCATGGCCATGGGCGCCGGCGAGCCGCGAACCGGCCTGTAGCGGCTGGCCACCGTCGAGGCGTTACCGTCGATGTGTGCAGCGGCCTGTCAAACCCCCGCGTCTGCGTCCCGGTGATCGTGTCGCGGTGGTGGCGCCGTCGGGACCGGCGGATGCGGAGCCGGTCGCCGTCGGTCTCGATCTCGCCCGGTCGTGGGGACTAGAGCCGGTGGAGATGCCCCACCTGTACGAGCGATCCGGGTATCTGGCCGGATCCGATGCTTCTCGCCTTGCAGATCTCCGGGACGCCCTCTTCGATGCATCGGTGGCCGGAGTCTTTGCGGCCCGCGGGGGCTACGGCGTCCAGCGTATAGTCGATGATCTCGATCTGGGCTCCGTCTTGCCCAAGGTGGTCGTCGGATTCAGTGACATCACCGCTCTGCACCTAGCCCTGTGGCGTCGGATGCGCCTCGTCACTTTCCATGGTCCCGGGCTGTCGTGGCGTGGCGAGCGCACGGGCGAGGCTTCGGCCGAGTCGTTGCGGCGAGCCGTCATGGAGGAGGGGGCCATCGGCGAAGTGCTGGTGCCGGCGGGCGCGGCGCGGCCGGTCACGTTGGTCGGAGGGGAGGCCGAGGGGCCGTTGCTGGGCGGGAATCTGGCGCTACTGGCCGCTTCGGTGGGGACGGCGGACCAGCCCAACCTGGATGGAGCGATCGTCTTGCTCGAGGACGTGAGCGAGCCCGCCTACCGCATCGACCGCATGCTCACCCAGTTGCTGCGAGCCGGGCTGCTGGCCCAGGCCTCCGGCGTGGTCTTCGGCGACACGGTGCTGGAGAACGGCTCCACAGATGACCTGTTGGCCGTGCTGGAGGATCGGCTCGGGGGGCTGGGCATCCCCGTGCTCTACGGGCTGCCGCTGGGGCATGAGCGGCACCAGCAGACCGTTCCGCTCGGTGTGAGAGCGCGCCTCGATGCCGCAACGGGCATGTTCTCCATCGTCGAGCCGGCGACGAGCAGCTAGGTGGGCCGGACCCGGCGCCAAAAGGACCGGAGCCCTGGCGGGCTCCGGTCCTGGCTGACGAGGGGAGGGGTCAGCTCGAGAGTGAACGGCGACAACGGTGGAGGTCCGTTCTCGCCTGCTGCAACGCCCCGTGGGCTTCGGCGACTTCGTGCATCGGAGCACCGAGTCCCTTGAGCACCTGGTATTGATGCCACGTGCGCAGCAAGGTCCACACCGCATGAAGATCGTCTTTTGGTGTGGACTCCGAAGGCGCCAATTCAGGGGCGACTGCAGTCACGCTCTCGAGGCTCAATTCAAGCGCGCTTCGCGTTGGATGAGGTCGGCTCGACCAGCGATTCCGGTGCTAATCTTGGGTAATTGCGGCCATTATGTAAGGCAAATGAGCCGAATCGCCTGACGAAAATGACTTGTGCCGACGTGCACAGGGCCTCGGGCCGTGAGTAGCGCGTGTTCAAAGGAGGAGGCATGCGGCTCGATGACATCGACTGGAGCATCCTGGGCGAGTTGCAGCTTGACGGCAGGGTGGGCTTTCGCGAGCTGGGCCGGCGGGTCGGGCTCAGCGCGCCGGCGGTGACGGCCCGGGTCCGCCGGCTTGAGGAGTTGGGGATCATCGCCGGGTATCGCGCCGTCGTCGACCCGGCACGTCTCGGCTTCACCGTGCAAGCGTTCGTCCGGATGAGCGTTGCCGGCCCCCCCGACATCGACGAGGAGTTCGTTGCCTTTGCCCGCACCATTCCCGAGATCCTGGACGTTTACCGGGTCACCGGAGCGGAGACCTATCTGCTGCGGGTCGTCGTGGCTACGGTGACTGACCTGGAGCGGGTGCTCCGCCCGCTCTGGCGCTACGGTGACACTGTCACCGGTGTGGTGATGTCGGTGCCGGTCGCCGACCGGGCGATCACGCGAGCCGCCGGTGACTAGTCACTTCCTGCATCTCCTTTTGACGCGACCGTAAGGAGTCTTGCCGTCAAGAGACCGGGCACGATTCGCCGAAAGGTGAGGCATGCGGGCGCTGAGGAAGGCGGAACAGGGCTTCACGCTCGTCGAGATGATGATCGTCGTGCTCATCATCGGAGTGTTGGTGGCGGTGGCGACCCCGGTGTTCGCCGGGATCGTCGATAGAGCACGCGAGAAGGAGATACAGGCCGACCTTCGCTCGGGCTTGCTGGCCGTCGAGCTGTATTACCTCGAGAACGGCGAGTACACCGATGACACCAGTCTCCTAGAGCCCTTGGAGCCCGTCGTCGTCTACTACTCGCCCGAACACCCGGTGGGCACGGTTGCCCTGCGCCTCGGAGAGAGCCCGGAGAACGACGAGATCTGTCTGTTCGGACAGTCCGCCGGCGGGGAGTGGTATGCCGTGTATCGGGCTGCCGACGAAGCGATCCTCTACGGGCGGGCCGAGCTCCAGGATTGCAGTGCCGACATGGCCGCCGACTGGAGCCCTCACATCTGGTAGGGCGATCGGGCGCTTGGCGTCTCCGTGATGGCAGACCCTCAACGCGGCCTGCCTGCCGGGCCGGGCCGGTGGTGGTTGAATTCGGTTCGTGCCTGCCTCGCTGATCGCCCGGCTCTACGAGCCACTTCTCGGATCTTTTGTCGGCGGCCTTCGCCGTGCCGGGCTCGATCTGGCGCCTTCTCGGCCGGGCATGGCCGTGCTCGACGTGGGCTGTGGCACCGGGGCCCACCTCTCGCTCTACGCCGAGGCGGGCTGCCGAGTGTTCGGAGTCGACACGTCCGGCGCCATGCTTGGGGAGGCCCGGCGTCGACTCGGGGGTGACGCCCCCCTCATATGTGCAGATGCTGCTCGGCTCCCGTTCGCCTCCGGCACCTTCGATCTGGTGCTGGCGGCGACGCTGCTGCACGCCCTCCCGGCGGATGGGCGCAGCGCCGCTCTTGGGGAGATGGCTCGGGTCGCAGGGCACCGAGGGCGGGTTCTCGTGATCGACCACGATCCTGGGCCGGCGCGCGGGCTCAGAGCCGGGGCGGCCCGGGTCCTGAGTGTTGGGTTGGAGGCGCTCAGCGGCCACCTGCCCGGGTATCGCTCGTTCCGTGCCTCAGGCGGGGTGCCCGGCCTGGCCCGGGATGCGGGGCTGGTGGTCGAGCGCCAAACAGGCGCCGCCGGCTCGACCTTCGGCATCTACCTGCTGCGGGCCTGAGACCTGATGCCGGGGCGGCGGGCGGGATCTGTACACTCTGGTGGGATCGGGTCACATGCCTCGGCTGGCCACCATCGACTTCCACGTCACCTCGGAGTGCAACGAGGAGTGCGTGTACTGCTGGGGTCCTCAGGGTGTCGAAGAGGTCGATACCGAGACGGCCGAGGCCATCGTGGCCCGCATCGCCGCCAGCGGGGCCCGGCGTGTCGTGTTCACCGGCGGTGATCCACTCAAGCGGGCCGACATCGGCTCGCTCGTGAGGCTGGCCGACGATATCGGGCTGGAAGTGGCCCTTTCCACAACCGGCGACGAGCTGACCGCCGGGTTCCTCGACAACTACGCCTCCTGCATCGACCTCATCTCGCTCCCGCTGGACGGGCCCAACGAGGAGGTGTCCTCCCGGACTAAGAAGGCCGGCCACTTCACCGCTGTGATGGCGGCCCTCGACATCCTGGCCCTGCACCCGGCGGTCGACGTCAAGGTGGCGACTCCGGTGACTCGGCACAACATCGACCATGTTCCCGACATCGTGGCGCTGTTCGACAGACGGGCTGCAGTCATGCCCAATCGCCTGTTCTACAACGTGTTCCAGGCGTTTCCTCGCTCGATGAGCGCGGACGTGAGTTGGGAGGACTTGGTTGTGAGCTCCGCCGAGTTCGTCGAGCTGCAGGAGCGCGTGGGGACCACTCCTCACCTCTTCAGCATCAGCTGGCTGAGCCATGAGACACTCGACAGGCTCTACGTCATGGTGTTCCCGGACGGCACCCTCACGGTCCCGGTCGGCGACAGGTATGTGAGCTACGGTCCCTTTCTCGATGTCGAGGATCTCGACGCCGTGCTCGAGCGGGCCTCGTTCGACTTCGCCAAGCACCTGCGGCACGCCGCCGGTTGGCAGCGTCCCGCGTGATCTGCTCCGCGCTCACGGGTGGGTGTGACCTGCCCCGGGCTCCCGGGTGAGACCGGCGGCTATCCGCCGGTGGGGTCCTCGGGGCGTCTCATCCATTCGCGGCCCCGCATCATCATCTCGGTGAAGTGCTCGCGATCGTCGTCGAGGATCCATCCGGACAGCTCGTCGAACTCGCGGCGGAGCGCTTCGTACAGGCCCGCGGTGAACGGGTTCAGCCGCTGGATCATGTAGTAGAGCCCGGGATCCTCCCCGATGACCGTGCTGGCCGTCTCCACCTGGGCGCGGAACGTCGTGCTGCCCACCCGGTCGAGGCTGGCGAACTCGGCGTTCCCGTTCATCAGCACCTTGGCGAACAGGAGATTGACCAGGTGCGAGAGCCCGAGCACGTAGAGGATCACGCGGTCGTGCTCTTCCAGGGACAGCTCCACGATCGTGGCGGCGGTGTCGGTGAAGAGGTCGCGGACTCGGTGGGCGGCCTGGGTGTCCCCACAGTCGCACACACAGATGACGTGGTCGGCCAGCGTCTTCGTGTCGGGACCGAACATGGGGTGGATGCTCGTCACCGAGAGCCCGGACTCGGCGGCCCTGGTGATCGCGGGACGGAGGTGCTCCTTGAGGCTGGCGATATCGAAGGCGGTGCCCCGGTAGCCGGAGGAAGCGAGGCGGTCGAGCACCCCGGGGACGGCATCCGGGGGAGTGGCGATGACGGCGAGCGATGTGCCGGCCGTCGCATTCTCGAGGGAGGCGCTGTCGGGATCGGCGGGATCGCTTACCGAGACTCGGTGACCTTGGTTGCGAAAAAAATCGACGAACCAGCGCCCCATGCGGCCTTCGCCGCCGATGACGGCGATGCTCTCGGCTGAGCCTTGGTAGGTGGAGTACGAGATGCGCTCCTGCTCTGCCCGGGCCGCGGCGATGAGCACTTGTATGAGCGAGCGGACCGTCGTTGGGGAGAGGCCAAGCTCGGCAGCGGTCTGGGCGGCTCGGTCCAGCACTGCCCGCTCCACGTCCCAGTCGCGCAGCGGCACGCCGGCTTCTCGCTTCTGACGGCCGGCGGCGCGCGCCGCCTCGAGGCGCTCGGCTACCAGGCGGAGTATCTGGTCGTCGATGCGGCGGATGCGTTCGCGCAGCTCATCGAGATCCTTTGGCACGGCCCCATGATGGCGCGCGTTTGGGTCGGCAGCGTCGATCCGGGCCGGAGTGGGCCGTGCGAGAGGGCTTTTTGTGTGTGCCGACCGAGCCGGGGGTGTGGCTTCCGGGGCCCGGTGGGGGTTTCGACTACACCCGTGTGGCGTGATTCGCGTACTCTGTGGCCATGGGAAGGAGGCTGAGGAGGATCTTCCCCGCCGTCGGAGCGGCTTTGGCCCTGGTCGTTGCCGCCTGCTCGGGCGAAGCGGCGCCCACGACCGTTGTGACGACCACGACCTCCGCGACGACGACGACGCTCGGCGACGTCATCACTCTCGAACAGAACGGGCCGGCTTTTGTCATCCAGGGCCAGCGAGGCGGCTACGTGGAGGCACTTCAGCACTATCTCGTATGTGACGGCTACGGCGAGCCGGTGCCCGGGGAGGGAGAGGTGAGTGTCGACGGCGTGTTCGGCCCCATCACCGGCCGCGCCGTCGCCTACGTCCAGGCCTCGGTGCGGCGCGTTCCGTCCGGCAATCCCGATGAAGGCACTTTTGCCATGCTCGCTCGGGAATGCAGCGAGGACCGAGACGTGGTCTTCACCGACAGGGACACGATTCAGCAGATCGCCGGGAACGTGGACGACGGGGACGACGAGGTCTTCGCCCTCAGCGGCGTCGAAGGCCGAGTGTTCTCCATCATCGTCTCCGAAGGTGAGGTCGAGGTCACGATTGAGAGGGACGACGGCACTCAGGTGCGCTATCTGGGGCCGGGCGGCAGTTGGGCGGGCCAGCTTCCCTCGGAGAGCGCCTACAGCATTCGGGTATCGGCGTCGGTGCCCACCTCGTACCTGATAGACGTCGAGGCGGCCCGTCCCCACGTCGTCAACATCGACTTCGGCGACATGTACCTGGGTTCGGGCGGGATCGGGATCGCCGCGTTCGACGATGATGCCGACGCAGTCATCGAGTTGCTGATTGATCTGCTCGGGGAGCCTTCCGCAGATACCGACTGGCAGACCGGAAACGCCGGCGGCCGAACCTGCCGGGGCACCAACCGACACATCACCTGGGTGATCCAGGCCGCCGAGTCGGGCTCGGAGAACCCGGCGGTGCTCACCATCGATTTCAGCGACGTGGCCGACGGGACCCGGGTTCTGGCCCAATACACCTACGAGTCGGACGATCCGCGTGCCGTCGACATCGGGGCCATGGCGCTCGCCACCGCCGAAGGGGTGACCATCGGTCGCAGCCGCGACGAGTTCGTCGCCATCTATGGGCAGCCCAACTTCTTCGACGCCACCAGGGGCCTGGCTTGGGGCGGTGGCATCGTCTTTGGCATCACCGCCATCGAAGAGGGCGAGAACCTCATCTACTACGTGAGCGCCGGCTCGGACGGCTGCGACGACTTCTCCTGAGCCGGTTTTGCAGTGGAACTATCTCCGAGCTCTGCGGCTCCTGGTCTCTTGGAGCACGCGCCCCGGATTACTGTCACGAAACGCCCGCGTCTCTGGTTGAATTGAGGTAGCGACGTGTGGGGGACTATGCGTTGGCTGGAGCCTGACTTCTGGCACCGTCGGCCGCTCCTCGCGCTCGCGGTGGGCGTCCCGGTGGCCGAGGGTATCGTCCTGTTGCTTCTCGGCATGCCGTCGGGACTGAGCCTGGCACCTCAGGTGTCGGCACTCGGCCCGTTCGGCGCGTTCCACGATCTCCGCTGGCTCTTCGTGTTCCACGGCTCGATTCTCAGCTTCGCCTTCGGCCTAGTCGCGCTCGTGGCTCTGCGGTCGCTGCTGACCGCCATGCTCGTGCGATCGGCCTGGCCTGCCGGGGAGGAGCGTCCCGGTTTCTGGATCGCCTGGATGCATTCGGCTGTGGTCACCGTTGCCGCCGTGGTTCTGCTGTCGCCGTGGGTCACCCTCCTCTTCGGTGCTGCGGTGGTCCCGCTGTCCTGGGTGTTCTTCGCCGCGCTGCCTCCCGCCATTGCAACCATCCTCCTCATTCACCACGGCGGCATCGATTGCGAATGGTGGCGGCGCCTGCCTCCGGCCCGGTCCGTCGGCTGGATGGCGCTCTCCTTCCTCGTGCTCAGCCTGGCCGCGCTCGCCGTGGCCGGCCGCGGCGCCGTGCTGGATCTGTCGGTCGTCGCCGTCGTCGGCCTGTTCAACGCCTGGGCTTGGCATCACAGTGTGCGGGCCATCGTGCTCGGGCTCCCCGGACGGCGGCTGCGGGTGGTGCCGGCAACGGTGGTGGCCATCGCGGTCTTGTTTGTGGTCGTCGTCGGAGGCACGCGGCTGGGTTTTGTCGCCTTCGCCACTGAGGATCCCGGGGGAGCGGGCCAGGTCGAGACGCTTCAAGGAGGCCACACCGTGCTGCTCGTGGCCGGTTTTGCCAGCGGCTGCTGCGACGAGGCGGACGATCTGGCGGCGATCGCGCCGGATTTGGCCGTAGAGCAGTTCTCCTATGTGGGTCTCGACGCCGAGGCGCGTCCCCTGTCGCATCCCGGCGTGGCCACCGATGCCGACATAGCCGATCTCGCGGTTCTCATGAACGAACAGGTGACCGCTTTGGCCCGGCGCCATGGAAAGCCGGTGGCGATAGTGGCCGAGAGCGAGGGCACGCTGGTGACGATCGCTTTCCTCAATCGGTATCCCGACGCCGACATCGATCGGCTCGTGCTGTTGAGCCCGATAGTCGAACCGGGCCGGGCCACGTACCCGGATTGGGGTGAGGAGGGGAGGGGCGTCGTCGCCGGCTATCAGCTGCGGGCCCTGGGAGCGCTCATCGATTCGTTGGCACCGATCGAGCTGTCCGCGGATGGGCCCTTCACCGACTCGTTGCGCCGTGACGCAGAGGAGCTGGCCCGCACTCTGTACGACTGGCCCGACGTGGAGGAGGTGGTGATCCTTCCTCTTGCCGACGCGGTCACCAACCCGAGCGATCTCGAGTACGGGAGCGTCGACGTGGTTGTGGTTCCCGGATTCCACGGCGGTCTGCGCGGCCGGCACGACGTGCAGCAGATGATCGCGACCTGGCTGCAGGGGGGAGACATCGCCAGCTCGGAGGTGTGGGAGACGCTGGGGCGGATCATCGCGGGGACGGCGTCGGCGTGGCAGGTTCCGGAAGTCGCGAGCTTCTAGGGTCGGCCTGCCGAGGCGCCAGGGTTTGGGGACACCCTGCTGGTTAGGCTGCGGGTCTCACGCAAGGGGAGGGAGCGCAATGCGCCGGCTTCTGATTCTGCTCGTGGTGGTGGCGGTGCTCGGCGCCGCCTGCGGCGACGAGATGTGACGACGACCGAAGCGCGAACCACGACCGTTGAGGCCTCGACGACCATCGAGTCCACCACGACCGAGGCCACGACTGTGGAGGAGACCACGACCGCCGTGTCGGAGGCCCAGCTTGCCGTCATGATGGCGCAGGCCCTCGTCGGCGACTACACGGGGGAGTGGTCCAACACCACGTACGGCTCCAGCGGATCGATCGAGGCCGAGGTCTCCGTCGACGCCGCGACCGCAACGGTGACGGTGGATGTCGATCTCGGCCGCTTCGTGTTCGGGATGGGCGATCCGCCTGCTGAGACGTTGACGTTCGAGATCGGGGGTGAGCCACCGCTCACAGGCACGAGCGCGGTTGTCGGCGATCTTACGCTCGACGTGGCCGTGGATGACACGTTCGAGCTTGTTGCCGATGCAGTCCCGGGTCCGTCTGGCCGCATCACCGCTCTCACGGTTGCCGGGTCCATAGGCGCCGACGGAGGTATCGAGGGCGACTACGTGGTTCAGTTCAACGACGGCACCACGGCCGAAGGGACCGTCTCGGTGGCCCGCAGCTAACCGGGTCGCGCCGTCGAAGAGCAGGCGGGGTCGGACCTCAATCGGCCCGGCCCGGCTCGGCCTCGGCGCTGGCCCCCTCCGCCGAAGCGTACGGCCGTTTGGCCCTCGCTGCCGTGCCGAGTTTCCGCTTGTATAGGTGACCGTGCTCGTACTGGAAGGACTCCACAAGCGCTACGGCGACGTGGTTGCTCTCGATGCCTGCTCTTTTGGAGTCGGGCCGGGGCAGATGGTGGGGTTCCTGGGTCCAAACGGCGCAGGCAAGACCACGGCGATGCGTTCGGTGTTCGGGCTCGTCGGCCTCGACGCCGGCGTCATCACCTGGAATGGCAGGCCGCTGGATCGTGGGGCCTGGCTCGGCTTCGGGTACATGCCGGAGGAGCGGGGCCTGTACCCCCGGATGAGGGTCTTGGAGCAGGTGACCTACTTTGGGCGCCTCCACGGCATGAGCCGCTCCGACGCGGGTACAGCGGCAGGCAGGCTGCTGGAGGCGTTCGGTCTCGCCGATCGAGCACAGATCCGGCTTCAGGATCTCTCTCATGGAAACCAGCAGCGGGTGCAGCTGGCCGTCGCTCTGGTGCACGAGCCGAAGGTGCTCGTGCTCGACGAGCCTTTTTCTGGGCTCGACCCGGTGGCCGCCGAGATGATGGCGGCGATTCTCCGTGATCAGGCCGCCGGCGGGGCGGCGGTGCTCTTTTCCAGCCACCAGCTCGATGTGGTGGAGCATCTCTGTGAGGACGTGGTCATCATCAACGAAGGTCGTGTCGTCCTGTCGGGCCGGGTCGATGCACTGCGTGCCGCGTCGCCGCACCGATACGTCGATGTGCTACTCGACGGAGGAGGAACGGATTGGGCCGAAGCCGTGGAGGGAGCCGAGATCGTGATGCGCAGCGGCGACCGAGTGCGTCTGATGGTTGATCGAGACAGCGATCCCGCGGAGCTGGTGGCGAGGGCTCGAAAGGCCGGTGAGATCGTCGAGTTCGCCTTCCTCCCGCCGCGACTGTCCGAGGTCTTCCGCGAGGCGGTGACACGTTGAAGCCGTGGCACAGCGTGCTGCTGGTGATGAGCCGGGAGTTCCGGGCCCGAAAGAGGGGGTTCCTCATCGTGTCGTTTGTGCTCGTGTCGCTTGCGGTGGGCGGCATCGTGATCGCCGACTTCGCCACCGCCTCGCACGGTAGGGCGCGGATATCCGGCTCCGAAGCCGACCAGCTGCTGGGGGCGCTGAGCGTCATCCTGCTCTTTCTGGCCATCCTCGTCACCGGCCAGGTGATCATGGAGGGGGTGGCCGAGGAGAAGCGGAGCCGCGTCGTCGAGGTGGTGCTCGGCACCATGCACCCGCGGCATCTCCTGGCCGGGAAGGTGACCGCCATCGGTTTACTGGGGTTCGCCGAGATCGTGCTGGCGGTGGGATCGCTGCTGGTGACCGCCGATATCTTCGATGTCTTCGAGGTTCCGAAGGGGACCGCTCTGGGGCTCGTGACCGTCGCCGTCTGGTTCCTGCTCGGGTTCTCGTTGTACTCGATGGTCTACGGGGCCGCAGGCGCGCTGGTGGCTCCTCATGAGAATGTGACCAACGCCGCTCTCCCTATCAATATCGTTCTGTTGATCCCCTACGTCGTGGCAGTCAGCTCGGTCCAAGCCGGAGACAATGTGCTCTTGCGCGTGCTTTCGCTCGTACCCCTCACCGCCCCCCTGAGCATGCCGCTGCGTATGGTGAGGGGATTCGCCGCTCCTTGGGAGATAGCGGCCTCCATAGCTCTCGTTATCGTCACCATCTACGGCCTCACCCGCTTCGCCGGCCGTCTCTACGCCGGGGCCGTCATGCAAGGTGGGAAGGTGCGCTGGGTTCAGGCCTGGCGAAGCGCCGGCGACATGCGCTGACGCGCCGGGCGATCTGATGAGCGGGGATCTAGGAGCCCTGCTTCTCCGCGCCGGCGGGGAACAGGAACCCGTGGCTGATGGAGCTGACCTGGCCGTCGTCCCATGCCACGTCGACTGTGTGCCCGTGCACGTCGAGCACCTTGCCTCGGCGCGGGACCTGGCCGACCTTTTTGGTCAGCTCCCGGACTCGCATCCCTTTCTGGAGCTTCATGTCTCCCTCCGTCGCTCCAACGCTAGATGATCAGCCGCGAGGGCGCATGTGGCATGTTCCGCTGTCTCTGCGGAGGCGCCGTCGTTGAGCGAAGTTGGGAGTTTCCCGCGCGCATCGCGCGGGAAATCCCACCCAGGGCGCGTGACTCGTGGTTTGCTAGTGGTGCGCACACAAGGAGCGCAAGTTGACGGATCGGGCCATCGATTGGGGATCGCCCCGCCCGGCCGCCGAATGGGTGGCGGCGCGAGAGCGGCTCGTGGCGCGTGTACCTCTTGAGGTGGCGCGAGCTCTTCGTGAGCGGGCCCGTGCCGAAGGCGTGTCGCTGTCGGTGCTGGTGGGCCGGCTCCTGGCTGCTGCGATCGACATGCCGTTCGAGGATCGGCTCGGGGCTCGGGAGCCCTGGCCGGACGCGGTCGACGCACTCATCGGCTGATGCCGTGCCTGCATCGGCCGAGCCGATGCAGGCTGTTGTAGCCACGTCTCTCTCCGCAAGGCGGTCTTGAGCCCACGGTGGCCGGAGACCACCGTGGCGATGCGACAGCCCAAAGACAGCATGCCGCCACCCTGTCGCCACGAGCGTTTCGTCGGGGGAGAGGGATGGCGGGAATCGGGGAGTTGCGTGATCTCATTCGCGCCGCGACGGAAGGGGCGGCGGGGGGTCTGGAGGCGCTTCGAGCTGCCGGATTGGCCCTCGACCTCGACGACTTCGCCGTCGAGGTGAGCTACGCCAACGGCGATGCCGAGAGGCCGGGTGAGGTGGGTGCCAGCGTCAGGCTCAGCTTCGGGACGGTCGCCGGCTCCTGAGGACCCTGTGGACCGGCACAGGCCTCGCCGGCGGGGCCTCCTCTCCTTCACCAGGCGGAGCCCCGGGGCAGCCAACCGTCGTGCCTTGGCTGCCGTCCGGCGTACTCGGTCTGCTCCCAATGGGGCTCTGAGCCGGGGAGCCACGTGCAGCTTGACACGCGTCTGAAGAACATCTAACTTTGTAAGGCATCCAAAATTATAACGAGTATAGATATGTTGAGCCTACGCGATCGCAAGAAACAGCGAACCCGAGAGCAGATCCTGGCCGAGGCGAGGAGGCTCTTCGAGGTCCGGGGGCTCGACGAGACCACGATGGAAGAGATCGCCGCCGCCGCCGAGGTCTCGGTGGGGACCCTATACAACTACTTCGGGTCGAAGAGCTCCTTGCTTCTTGCTCTCTTCAACGAGTGGATGTCGGCGATGACCGAAAGCAGCGCCGCCGTGCTCGCCGAGCCGGGCGATGACCCGGTGCGGGCGGTGCAGGCCTTGTTCGACGTGTACCTCGATTTTCTGCTCGAGTTCGACCGCCGCCTGCTTCACGATGTTCTGATCGCGGGAATGTCGGGTCAAAGCATCTCAGGAGAGCTGATGGCGATGGACGTGAGGCTCCTTTCGGAGCTCGGCGGCCTGCTGACCGGGTTCCGTAAGCGCGGCCTGGTCGATGCCGAGGTGCCGCTGGAGGAGGCGACGCTGCTTCTGTATTCGGTGTTGATGATGCAGCTCCTCATGTTCGTGATGATTGGGGCGGTGCAGCCGCAGGACGTTCGAACGGCAACGGCGCGCCAGGTCGAAGCGGCTTTTCACGGAATGGAAGTGCGACGGAACTGAGGAAGAGAGATGATCTCACTAGAGAAGGTAAGGAAGACGTACGGAGAAGGCGTGACCGAGGTTCACGCCCTTCGCGATGTGGATTTGGAGGTCCCCACAGGCGAGATGATCGTCATTCTCGGCCCCAGCGGCTCGGGCAAGACGACCCTGCTTAACCTGGTGGGGGCGATCGACGACGTCAGCTCCGGGTCCATTCGTGTCGGTGATGTCGACCTGAGCTCGTTGAACGCCGACGAGCGCGTCGAGTACCGCAGAACCCAGGTCGGCTTCGTCTTCCAGTTCTTCAATCTCATTCCGACTCTCACCGCCTCGGAGAACGTTGAGCTGGTGGCCGAGCTAACTCGGGGCGATGGTGCGCAGCGGGCGCACACCGCCCTGGAGCAGGTGGGCCTGGTTGGCCGTTTCGACCACTTTCCCTCCCAGCTCTCAGGAGGCGAGCAGCAGCGGGTGGCGATTGCCCGAGCGCTGGCGAAGGAGCCTCCGATCCTGCTGTGCGATGAGCCCACCGGCGAGCTGGACTTTGAGACCGGCCGGCTCATCCTGGGGCTGTTGCGCCGGCTCAATCGGGAGAACCGCCAGACCATGCTGCTGGTGACTCACAACGCGGCCATCGGAGAGATCGCAGACCGTGTAGTGCGGCTCCGCTCGGGGGAGATCATTGAAGACCGCCACATCGAAGTGCCCGTGGATGCGGAGGCGCTGACATGGTGAAGCCGCTGACCCACAAGGTCTGGCGCGACATGGGGCGCTACCGGGCGCAGTTCATCGCCGTCATCGTGACGGTCTTCCTCGGGGTGGCGATCTTCGCTGCCACTTACGATTCCTACGAGAATCTGGTCACCTCCTACGAGACCACCTTCCTGGATTACCGGTTCGCCAACCTCACCGTGGCCGGCGGCGATACCGAGGCCATGGCCACAGCAGCGGTCGGGACGGCGGGGGTGGAGGCTGCATACAGCCGCACCGTGGTCGACGTCCCGCTGCAGGTAGGGGAAACGAAGCTCCTGGGCAGGGCCGTGGGCCTGCCCGCCGCCGGGCAGCCCCCGGTCAACCAGGTGAAGGTAATCGAAGGCACTTACCTGGACCCGGCCCGGCCCGACGGTGTGCTGGTCGAGCAGCACATGGCGGACCACTTCGGCCTGAGTCCCGGCGACCAGCTCGAGGTGTTGGCCGGCACCAGTTGGCGTCAGATCGAAGTGCTCGGCGTGATCTCCTCGCCCGAATACATATGGCCGGCACGGAGCCGGCAGGAGGTCATCACCACGCCGGACGACTTTGGCGTGGTCTTCGCCACTGAGACCCTGGCTCGTGAACTGGCCGGAGTGCAGAAGCCCAACGAGGTCGTCCTCTACTACCAGGACGGCAAGCCCGACGCGGCGCTGAGCGCCGAGCTGGGGTCCACCGCCCGAGGCCTCGGTGCCACCCAGGTGTACACCCGTGATGAGCAGCCGTCCAATGCCGCTTTGTCGGAAGACATCAGGGGTTTTCGGGAGATGGCCTTCCTTTTCCCGGTGCTGTTCATAGTCGCCGCGGCCATGGCCTCGTACGTGATGATCAGCCGCTTCGTCTATTCCCAGCGGCCGCACATCGGCGGCATGCTGGCCAACGGCTTCACTCGGGGCCAGGTGCTGCGGCACTATTTGGCCTACGGCTGGATCTCGGGTCTCCTGGGCGCGCTGCCGGGCGCGGTACTCGGTGTGTTCCTGGCCGGAGTGATCAGCCGCCTGTACACGGGGATGCTCTCGGTTCCGGTCACCGTCATCGAATTCCGCTGGTCGACGCTTGCCGTCGGGGTGCTCATCGGCGTGGTGGCCACGCTCGCGGCCGCCCTGGCGCCCGCCCTGGTCGCCTCGCGTATCCGGCCCGCCGAGGCGATGCGGGGCGAGACACCGGCAGGTCGGGGTCGCCCCAGCATCGCCGAGCGCCTGTTGCCGCCCCTACGCCGGCTTCCCATCCGCTGGCGTATGGCCTTCCGGGGCATAGAGCGCAGCCCGCGTCGCACCGTCTACACGATGCTGGGCGTTGTACTCTCGTTGGTGCTCGTGCTGGTGTCGTGGGGCATGATCGATACGGTGCAGCACCTGCTGAATCTGCAGTTCGTGCAGATCTCTCGCGAGGACGCCGTTGTGTACTTCGCCACGCCGGTGGGCGAGACGCAGGTGACCGATCTGGAGGCGGTTCCCGGCGTGGCCGCAGCCGAGCCCGACCTCGAGGTGCCGGTGTCGCTCGCGGCCGGCGGCGAGGTCTACGACACGACCTTGATCGCTCTGGAAGCGGCCACTCAGATGCACCGCTTCCGATCGGTGGACGGCTCCTGGACACAGCTGCCCGAGGAGGGCCTCCTTCTGGGCCGGGCCATCGGGCCCGCGCTCGGCGTCGAGCGCGGAGACGTGGTCTCGGTGACGGTGTCTTCGCTGGGTCTCACCCTGGAGGGAACCGTTGTCGGGTTCGTCGATGAGCCGTTGGGCACGTTCGTGTACTCCAGCCGGGGCTACGCCGCGGCGCAGCTGGGTCGGTCGCTGCCTGCAACGTCGGCGCTGGTCCGCTACGCCGAGGGGGCCGACGCCGCTGCGGTGCGTGATGCCATCACCCGGCTGACCGATGTGGCCGCCTTCGAGGACAGCGACGCTCTCTACAACGTGATGAACCACTACATGGTGCTGTTCTACGCCTTCGTCGGCGTCATGCTCGTGTTCGGCGCGGCGATGGCGTTTGCCCTCATCTTCAACACGATGACGGTGAACATCGCCGAACGCTCCCGCGAAGTGGCGACCATGTTGGCCATGGGAACCAGGCGGAGGACCGTGTCCCGCCTGATCACGGCGGAGAATCTTATGGTTGCGGTGGCGGCCATCCCCATCGGCCTCGTTGTCGGCTATTACCTGTCGGCCTACTTCATGGCCAGTTTCAGCAGTGACATGTTCACCTTCAGTCTCTACGTGCGGCCGGTCACGTTCGTGTTTGCCGGCCTGGCCATCGTTGTCGTCGCTCTGATCTCGGGTTGGCCCGGGCTGCGGGCGCTGCGGCGTCTGCATATCCCGACCGTCGTCAAGGAGCGGTCGTCCTGATGGGGCAATAGGGTCGGCGGCGGCTCAGCGGCGCCGACCCATCGTCCAGGCGACGAGCGCCCAGGAGCCGACGGTCCACAGGCCGAGTACTTCGTATGAGCGGGCCACGTTGGGGACCAGGCCGTTGGTGAGGGCACCGCGTATCACGTTTGCCATGTGCCAGAAGGGGAGCACACGGTGTGCGCTTGCCAGCCAGCCCGGGAAGTTCTGGATGGGGAAGGCAATGGGCGAAAACATCAGCACCAAAAAGATGATCAGGTTGGTGACCAGGTTGGTGATCTGGGGATTGGCGATGGCATGGCCGAGGCCGTAGCCCACCGAGGTGGCCATCAGCGAGGCTAGCGCCACCGCGGGGATGATCGCCATGGAAACGTGGAGGTCGATGTCGTAACGCCAATTGGCGACGGCCAGGGCGATGGCGAATCCGGGTACGGACAACAGGGTGAAGACGGTGAGACTGGAAAGGGCGCCGGTCATCCGCGGCACGGGGAGCGAGAGCACGAAGTCGTAGGTGCCTTCCAGCTTGTGCGAGCTCACGAGGCTGGGAAGCAGCGCCATGCCTAGCGGGATGATCGACAAGGTGGGCGCGCCGGTGGCCACGAAGGTGGCGACGGGCGTCGTCATCCGGCCCAGGTAGAAGCCGTAGATGATGGCCATGCCCGCTCCCATCAGCGTTTGCACGAGTAGGAAGGCGGGGAGCCATTCTCGCGACCCGGTGAAGTCGAAACGGAGCATGGCGCCGTAGCTGTGGAGCCAGTAGCGGGGCCCTGAGCGAGGTTCACGCAAGGCGAGCGCCGTCATCTCACTTCCGCCTTCCCAGCACAACTGCGGTGAGGGTCACCGAGGCCGCGGCCCAGGCGCCGAGGACCAGGTACGACCGTGCCACATCGGGCACCACACCCACGGTGATGCTGGCCCGGATCACATCCGCCATGGGGGCGAACGGGAGCCATTGATGGACGCTCGCCAGCCAGCCGGGGAGCTGGTCGGCGGGGAAGTTGATGGGGGAGAACCCGATGATGAGGAAGATGAGAACCTGGCTGATGGCAATCGTCACCATCGGCTGGCTCACCGCGTGTGCCAGGCCGTAGCCGATCATCGTGCCGGTGAACACGACCAGAAGCACCGCCGGCAGCAGCATGGGAGTCAGGTGCAGCGGGAGGTCGTATCGCAGCATGGCGACCGCGAGCGCCAGGGCCATGGCGGGAAGGCTGATGACGAGGTTCGTGGTGACCCAGCTGAAGGCGGCGGTGGTGCGAGGCACCGGCAGGGACCAGAGGAAGTCGTAGGTCTTTTCGATCTTCTGCTGGGCGATGAGCTGGGGCGCCAAGACCATGCCGATCGTCACCAGCGTGACGACGAGCACCCCGGTGCAGACGTACAGCGCAGCCTTATCGGGCACTTGCCCGAAAAACAGGTCGACGGCCAGTACGAACCCGGCACCGGCCAGCGAGAGCACCAGTACGGTGATCGGAAGCACCATGCGCAGCCCGGTCAGGTCCCAGCGCAGTATCGCCAGGTAGGAACGCCACCAGTAGGAGGGGCCGGATCGAAGGGTCGCCGAGGGGGTCACGGGGCGGTGACGCTCCCGGAGGCTTCAATGTCGCCGGTCATGCGGATGTAGACGTCCTCTAGCGTGGTCGACCCGAGGGCATACTCCTCGGCGACGCCCAGGCCGACCAGCTCCTGCGCCCAGCCGATGCCGTGTGCGGCTTCGGCCTCGTTGATCACGGTCATGAGGCTATTGCCCACCCTGGTGTGCTCTTGCACCAAGGGGGGAAGATCGGGCGTGCTTCGCCCCGGAGCCATCTTCAGCTGCAGTCTCAGGCGGCCTCGGTCGGCCGATTTCATCGACGATGGAGTGCCTTCCGCGAGCAGCCTGCCCTGATCGATGATGGCGAGGCGGTCGACGGCCTTTTCCGCCTCGATCACGTTGTGCGTCACCAGCAGCACCGCCACCCCTTGCTCTCCAAGGCGCCGGACCTGCTCCCACAGCAGGCGCCGACGCAGAGGATCGACGTCGTTGGTCGGCTCGTCGAGGATGACGATACGGCCGGGGATGACGGTGGCCATCACGAATCCGATCAGGCGCTTGACCCCGCCGGAGAGTCGCGCCCCGTAGGTGTTGCGCCACTCCTCCAGCTCCAGAGCCTCGATCAGCTCGTTGCAGCGGCGTTTGACCGTGGCGGAGTCGGCACCGCGGATCATTCCGGTGATTTCGATCGCCTCGCGGGAGCGGAATGAGTTGATGGGCATCTGCGCCTGGGGGAGGTAGGAGCAGAGCTGTCTGGCGGCGTCGGGGTCCGCCACCAGATCGTGCGGGCCCAGAGTGATGGATCCGCCGTCGGGCTTGAGCAGCCCAATGATCTGCTTGACCAGGGTGGTCTTGCCGGCGCCGTTGGGTCCCAGCAGGCCGTACACCTCGCCCGGCTCGACGTGGAGCGAGAGGCCGTCGTTGGCCCGCACCTTGTTGTTGAAGACTTTGGTGACCTCATTGACCCGGAGGGTCCAATCGACGGAATTGGGCATGAAGTCCTTTCCCCTGCGGAAGCGGATGCTATCCGGTGGCCCGGCCGTCGGAGGACCCGTTAGGGTATGCGCCGACCGAGCAAGCGGGGTACTTCAATGAGTGGACTCGTTCTCCAGGCCGAAGGGCTGCGCAAGTCGTTCGGCGAGGTCGAAGCGGTCAAAGGGGTCAGCTTTCACATCGCCGAGGGGGAGACCTATGGGCTGCTCGGCCCGAATGGGGCCGGCAAGACCACGACGATCTCCATCGTCACCGGCCTGCTCGAGAAGGATGCCGGCCAGGTGCTCGTCGACGGCAGGGAGATCACCACCACGACGACTTCGGCCAAGGCGGCCATCGGGTATGTGCCCCAGGACATCGCCATCTACCCCGACCTGACCGGACGGGAGAACCTCAACTTCTTCGGTCATCTCTACGGCATGAGAGGCAGGAGCCTCTCCGATCGGGTGGACGAGGTCCTGGAGATCATCGGCCTCGCCGGTCGCGCCGGAGATCGCTGCGACGAGTACTCGGGCGGAATGAAGCGCCGGCTCAACATAGGCATCGGGCTGCTGCATCGGCCCCGCCTGCTCATGCTCGACGAGCCGACCGTCGGCGTGGATCCCCAGAGCCGAAACGCCATCCTCGAGAGTGTGGAGCAGCTCAGCGACGCCGGCATGGCGGTCCTCTACACCACCCACTACATGGAGGAGGCGGAGCGGCTCTGCGACCGCGTCGGCATCATCGACTTGGGCGTGATCATGGCCGAGGGCACCCGGGAGGAGCTGGTCAGCGTTGTGGGCGAGCGCGATCGGGTCCGCCTGGCCGCCACCGGTCACCTGGCCGCGGCCGAGGAGGCCCTGCGTCGGCTGGCGTCCGTCGAAGAAGCCTCCGTGCGGGACGACGGCATAGATCTCTTGGTCCGGGGCGCCAGCGCGGCACTGCCCAGCATTTTGGAGGCGGCGGCGCGCAGCGGCGCCGCGGTTACTTCGGTCGATGTAGACGAGCCCAACCTGGAGGCGGTCTTCCTGCATCTCACCGGCAAGGCGCTGCGCGACACGGGCGCCGAAGGTGAAGCCGTGGACGAGAAGGAGGCCTCCTCCGAGGGAGACCGGGAAGGGTAGGGGGCGCCATGCCGGCGGTGACGATCGCGCTCAAGGATCTGCGGCAGCGGATTCGCGATCGCAGCGCCTTCCTGTGGGGCATCGTCGCCCCCTTTGGGCTTGCCTTCATCTTCTCGATGATCCTGGGAGGCGTTGCGGATACGTCGAACCTCGACGTCACCTACGCCGTGGCCGACCTCGACGGCGGCGAGATGGGTCGGGCGTTCGTCGATGAGATCCTTCGGCCCCTCGACGAGCAGGGCCTGTTCGACATCGAGTTCGTCAACGACGAGGCAACGGCCGAGAGCATGGCCGAGCGTGGCGATGTCGATGCGGCCATCATCGTGCCGGCAGGGTTCACCGACGCGGTGAACAGCGGCGCTCCTGCCGCCGTCAGCGTCATCGGCAACGTGGACACCCCCATCTTGGCCGAGGTGGCTCGCGCCATCGCCTCCGGCTATGCGGACGAGGTGAACGCGGTGCGCACGTCGGTCTACTCGCTGATCGTGCTGCAGGGGGAGATGCCGGACGATTCCGAGCTGTCGGCGCTGGCCGCCGCGGCCCGTTCCGAGCCCACGCCCCTGGTTGTGGGAGACGACTCGGCAGCATCGAAGGTGCTGTCGGCACCCACCTTCTACTCGGCGGGCATGGCGATCCTGTTTCTGTTCCTGGCCGTGCAGTTCGGGGTGCTGGGCCTGCTCGAGGAAAGGCAGAACGGGACCATGGGCCGGTTGCTGGCCGCTCCGATCAGGCGAGGCTCGATCGTGGCCGGCAAGGCGCTCACGTCGTTTGTCATCGGCATCTCGAGCATGAGCGTGCTGGTCGTGGGTACCACCTTTTTGCTCGACGCCAGATGGGGCAACTCGGTGGGTGTGGCCATCTTGGTGCTCGCAGGCGTCTTGTCGGCCATGGGGATCATGTTCCTTGTCGCTGCTTTCGCCAAGACTCCGGAGCAGGCGGCGAACTTGCTGGCGATCATCGCGTTTTTGCTCGCCATGCTCGGCGGCACCTTCTTTCCCGTTGCCCAGGCCGGCGGTCTGCTGGCCAAGATCAGCATGCTCACCCCGCACGCCTGGTTCCTGCGCGGCCTCGGCGATCTGATCGGCGAGGGCCGTGTCGGTGCAGTGTTCCCCGCCGCTTTTTATATGGTGGCCTTCGGGGTGGTGGCCGGGCTGCTCGCCCTATTCCGGCTGGGCAAGGCGGTGGCCTCGTGAGGAAGGTGCTCTCGATCGGCTGGGTGAATACGGTCCGGTTCCTGCGGGAGCGATCGAACATCTTCTTCGTGTTCCTGCTCCCACTGCTGATCATCCTTCTGCTCGGGGCCGTGTACGGCGGGGGCTTCGAGTCCAGGGTCGGCGTCCACGTTGACGATGCCGGCGGGCCGCTGGCCGAATCGCTCGTCGCCACGATTGAAGATCTTGATGAGATCTCGGTTCAGCGCTACGACGATGCCGGGGCGATGCGTGACGCGGTGCAGCGCGGCACCATCGATGGCGGACTCACCATCCCGGCCCGGTTCGATGCCGATCTTGCCGCCGGTGAAGTCGTCGAGGTCGTGTTCATTGGGCGCATGACCGAGCAGACGTCGATGTTGCTCGGCGAGGCGGTGCGGGGCGCCGTGGCCGCGGAGGCCGAGCCGATCAGGGCGGCTCGTTTTGTGGAGCACCAGGGCGTGGCCTCGTTCCAAGAGGCGCTGCCAGTGGCCACGGATCTGGCTCACGACGAGGGTGGCCGCATCACCGTCACGTTCCGGGAGGCGGGGGAGTCGGCTTTCGCGGAGTTCGAGGGGCTGGGCAACTTCGACGTCGGCTCAAGCCAGGAGCTCGTGTTGTTCATGTTCCTGACCTCGCTGGCCGGCTCGGCCGCCCTCATCCAGACGCGGCGGCTCGGAGTGGCCCGCCGCATGCTGGCGACTCCGACCTCGACGAGAGCGATCGTCGGGGGTGAGACCCTGGGACGTTTCAGTATCGCCATGGTGCAAGGCCTCTACATCATGGTGGGCACGCTGCTGCTCTTCAGAGTCGACTGGGGAGATCCTTTCGGCGCCGTCGCCATCGTTGTCGTGTTTGCCCTCGTCGGCGCCGCCGCCGCCATGCTCATGGGCGCTCTGTTCTCCAATGACCAGCAGGCGGGGAGTCTGGGGGTGCTGCTGGGCTTGGGATTGGCCGCCTTCGGCGGAGCCATGGCGCCCATCGAGATCTTCCCCGCGACCATGAAGACCTTGGCCAAGGTGACGCCGCACGCTTGGGCCATCGACGGCTTCGCCAAGCTGGTGCGGCGTGACGGGAACATCGTCGACATCCTGCCGAATCTCGGCGTGCTCGCCGCCTTCGCCGCCGCGTTCATGCTGCTGGGTGCGTGGCGCCTGCGGCGGGTGCTCACCCGCTAGCAGACTGCCGGAGCTCCAGCCGCATCAGTCCGCTTTGGGGCCGGCAGCCGCCACGTCGGGGGGAGCCTGGCCGGCGAACTGCTCGAAGTTCTTGGCGAAGCGCCGGGCCAGGTCGCGGGCGGTCGTGTCGTAGGCGTCCGCATCGTGCCACGTGCTTTTGGGATCGAGCACCTCGGAGGGGATGCCGGGGCACTCGGTCGGTACCTCGAAGCCGAACACGGGATCGGTGCGGTACTCGGCGTCTTCGATGGTGCCGTCGACGGCTGCAGCCACGGCTGCGCGCGAGAAGGCGATGTTGAAACGCTTTCCGATCCCATATGGTCCTCCGGTCCAGCCCGTGTTCACCAGCCACGTGGAGACGTTGTGCTTGGCGATCAGTGAGCCGAGCAGCTCGGCGTACATGGCCGGATGAAGCGGCATGAACGGCGCCCCGAAGCAAGCGGAGAAGGTGGCCTGGGGCTCATCGATGCCTCGCTCGGTGCCCGCCACCTTGGCCGTGTATCCGGAGATGAAGTGGTACTGCGCCTGCTGATGGGTGAGGCGGGAGATGGGCGGCAAGACGCCGAATGCGTCAGCCGTGAGCATGATGATCGCCACCGGGTGCCCGGCCCGGCCGTCGAGCACGACGTTGTCCAGGTGGGTGATCGGGTAGGAGGCCCTGGTGTTCTCGGTGCGGGCTTCGTTGAGGTCGACGCGTCTGCTGTCCGGGTCGATGGTCACGTTCTCGAGAATCGTGCCGAAGCGCCGAGTGGTCTGGTAGATCTCCGGCTCGGACTCGGCGGAGAGGCGGATCACCTTGGCGTAGCAGCCTCCCTCGAAGTTGAAGATCCCATTCTCGCCCCATCCGTGTTCATCGTCCCCGATCAGGGCGCGATCGCCGACGGTCGACAAAGTCGTCTTGCCTGTGCCCGAAAGGCCGAAGTAGATGGCGGTCCTTCCCTTCGGGCCGACGTTCGCGGAAGCATGCATCGAGAGCACGCCCTGATGGGGAAGCAGGTAGTTCATGATCGTGAACACCGATTTCTTGATCTCGCCCCCGTACGATGAACCGCCGATGAGGACCAGGTGGTCGGCGAAGTTGAGCAGGATGAACGCCTCGCTCCTGGTGTGGTGCACCTCAGGGTCGGCGTGGAAGTCGGGACAGGCGATGATGGTGAAGTCGGGATCGAAGTTGGCCAGGCGGTCCGGATCGAACTCACGAAGGAACATGTTGCGGGCGAGGAGGCTGTGCCACGCCTTTTCGGTGATGATGCGTAGTTGCACTCGATGGTTTGGGTCGGCGCCCGCGTAGCAGTCTTGCACGTAGACATCCCGCTCCTGGAGGTACGACTGGATGCCGAGCTTCAGCTTGGCGTAGTCCTCCTCGGCGAAGGGCTGATTGATGTCGCCCCACCAGATCTCATCTCTTGTCGTTGGCTCCTCGATGATGAACTTGTCGCTCGCCGAACGCCCCGTGTACTTGCCCGTGCTCACCACCAGGGGGCCCAGGTGGGCGAGCAAGCCCTCGTTGCGCCGCACCGCGTGCTCGACGAGAGCCGGCGTCGAGAGGTTGTGATAGACGTTGGCCACGTTCGAGATGCCGACGTGCGAGAGATCGAGCATGCACAGTCCTCCTCCGGTGAAGGAACAATGATGGTCGTTCGGGCGGCCTCGCTGCAAGACGATGCGGTGGCTTGAGGGTTATCCCGCCGGGTGGGACTTTCGGCCCTGAGCGGCTTCGAGGCAAACGGCATATCTTTAGGTATGCCCAAAGATCAACGGGTCGATTCTTCAGCCGCGTCTAAAGACCGCGTCCGGGGGACCTCCGAAGCCGAGGAGATGTATCTCATCACCGTGGCGGTCGCCGGGGAGGATGGGCTCAAGGGTCCGATGCCCTTGGCGTCACTGGCCGAGGCGCTCGAGGTGTCGCCGGTTTCGACGAACCAGATGGTGCGCAAGCTCGCCGAGCGCGGCTTGGTGACCTATCACCCGTACCGGGGCGTACTCCTGACTGCGGCAGGCCGAGCGGTGTCGAACCGGGTACTGCGGGGACGCCGCCTCTGGGCGTCCTTTCTGGTCGAGCATCTGGCGTTCTCTCCCACACGGGCCGATGATCTGGCCTGCCGTCTCGAGCACGTGACGCCGCCCGATGCGGCCGATCGTCTGGGGCATTTCCTCGGTGACCCCACGACCTGCCCGCTGGGTCGGCACATCCCGCCCGGCGCCGCCGAGGAGGAGATCGAGGGGACCACGAGCCTGCTCGACCTCGTTGCAGGAGCTTCCGCCGAAGTCGTGACGGTCGAGGCGGAGCCTGCGGTCCGCTCGTTCCTCGAGAGGGAGGGCATACGTCCTGGGGCCTTTGTGAGGGTGGAGGCGAGAGGAGAGGCGGACTCGGTGCTGGTGTCGACTGCGCATGGGCAGGTGCACCTTGGGGGCGAGGCCGCTCGACGGGTGTCGGTTCTCCTTGCACACCCTGAGGACGCCCATGCGAGTTGAGAGGCGGCGGCATCGGCGTCATCGACGCAGGTGGAGGCAGAGGCAGAGCCTCTTCCCGCTCAGTGCCGCGGCCCCACGGGAGCGGGTGCGCCTCGTCGGCATCTACGCCGGGCGCCGACTCGTGCGGCGTCTGGCCGATCTCGGACTAACCCCGGGAACCGAGGTCACCGTCTGGCGGGCGTCGGGCCCCGTAGTCATCGTGCTCCAACGGTGCCGCATCGTGCTGGGAAGAGGCGCCGCCCGTGCCGTGATCGTGGAATCCGCCGAAGAGGCTGTGTGAGCGACCGAACGGTGGCACTGGCCGGGAACCCGAACACGGGCAAGTCTTCGCTGTTCAACGCGCTCACCGGCGGTGCTCAGCATGTGGGCAACTGGCCCGGCAAGACCGTCGATGTGCGCAGCGGCGTCTACCGGTACGAGAACCTGGAGGTCGAAGTCGTCGACCTGCCCGGCACATACAGCTTGGCCGCGCTGTCCGAGGATGAGCGTATGGCGGCGGGCTTCCTCCTGGATGAGGCTCTCGATGCGGTGATCACGGTGGTGGACGCCGCCAATCTCGAACGGAACCTGTACCTCGTGGTTCAGATCGCCGAGATGGGATTGCGTCAGCTGGTGGCTTTGAACATGGCCGATGTCGCCGAGCGCAGAGGCCTCAGCTTCGATCTCACTCGACTAGAGGAGGCCCTTGGAGCCGATGTGGTGCCCACCGTCGCCCGCCGCGGGACGGGCGCGGGCGAGCTTCGGTGCCGGGCGGCCACCGCGGCAGGGGGGGAGGAGCCTCTCCGCATCGACTACGGCGCCGGATTGGAGGCGGCGGTCGGGACCGTTGCCGCGTCCATCGAGATGTTTCCTGCGGTGGCCGCGGCGGTGCCGGCGCGCTGGGCTGCGGTCGAGCTGCTGGCCGGTCACGAGAGCCTTCTCGAGCGTTTGAGTACCCTGGAGGGCGGTGAGACCGTGCTGGGCCTGGTCGAGGAACAGCGGCGGGATCTCGAAGACACCCTTGGGGAGAGCGTCGACCTCGCCGTGGCCGACCGGCGCTACCGCTGGATCCACGAGCTCGTCCGGTCGGTGATCACAGAGACCGGCAAGAAGGCCCGGGATTGGTCGGAACGTATCGATCGAGTGGTGCTCAACCGCTTCTTCGGACTTCCCATCTTCCTGTTCACCATGTGGTTCGTCTTCAAGCTGACCACCGACGTCGCTTCCGCCTATCTGAACTGGGTGGACGCAGCGCTCTCGGGCCCGGTGAGCCGCTGGATCGTTGCCCTGCTCGGTCTCGTTGGGCTGGATGGCACATGGGTCGAAGGCCTCTTCGTTAGTGGGGTTCTCGCCGGGGTCGGAGGCGTGCTCGTTTTCATCCCCGTGCTGGTGCTGCTCTACCTTGCCCTCGGCCTGCTCGAAGACTCCGGGTACATGGCCCGCGCCGCCTTCGTCATGCACAGGGCCATGCGCACGGTTGGCCTACCCGGGACGGCCTTCCTCCCCATGCTGGTCGGCTTCGGTTGCACGGTGCCTGCGGTGTATGCCACCCGGGCGCTCCAGTCCGGACGGGACCGCATTCTCACCGGACTCCTCGTGCCGTTCATGTCGTGCGGGGCCCGTCTGCCCATCTACGTGCTGATGGCTTCGGTCTTCTACCCGCGAAGCCGGGGCACCGTGGTGTTCTCCATGTACCTGGCCGGCATCGCGGTCGCCGTGCTCCTCGGGGCGGTGCTGAGCCGAACCGTGCTCCGGCAGCTGGAGCGAGCACCGCTCGTGATGGAGCTGCCGGCGCTGCGGTGGCCCGATCGGCGCACCATCCACCGGTTCGTGCGGCAGCGCACGCTTGCCTTCGTGAAGAGCGCGGGAACCATCATCCTGGCGGCGAGCATCGTGGTGTGGCTGTTGCTGGCCATCCCCGTCGGGGGAAGCGGCGGCTTCGGAACGGTCGACATCGAGGACAGCGCCTTCGCCGCCGGCAGCCGGGTCGTCGCTCCGGCGCTCGAGCCGCTCGGCTTCGGTGAATGGGAGCAGGCGGGGGCCCTGGCCAGCGGCTTCGTAGCCAAGGAGGTGGTGGTGAGCACCCTCTCGGAGACTTACGGCCTTACACCCGTGGCGCAGGCGGCCGGGGAGCAGGGGATGCTGGAGGATCTGGAGGAGATCGGACGAGGTTTTTTGGAGGCGACCGGCGATGCCCTGCGTGCCATCCTCAGCGTGGCCGGAATCCATTTGGGCGACGGCGAGAACGGGCCGGCCGAACTCGTCGCGGCCGTCCGCGAAGGTTTCGAGCGATCGAGCAACGGGCACGGCCCGCTGGCTGCTCTTGCCTTCATGGTATTCGTGCTTCTGTACACGCCGTGTGTGGCGGCGGTCGGCGCCATCCGCAGTGAGCTGGGGCGTCGGTGGATGTGGACGAGCATCTTCGGGCAGACGACGGTGGCGTGGCTGGGGGCCTTCATCGTGTTCCAGGGCGGTCGGCTGCTGGGGCTGGGGTAGCGGCATGCTGCGGCGGCTGCTGGACGAGATCGCGCAGAGTGAGGGCCCTCTCCTTGTGGATGAGCTAGCCCGGCGGCTCGCTCTGGACCCTGAGGTCGTTTCGGGCATGATCCGCTTTCTCGAGGCCAAAGGGTGGCTGCGGGCCATGGCCGCGCCCGTCTGCCCTCCGGGATGTGGGGCACCTTGCCGCGATGGATGTCCTTTGCTGGGTTGGGCGCCTGTGCTCACGCCGGATGCACGGGCGGTTTCCTAGCACACGGTGCCGGCGGGTTCAGTCGGGATAGGCTGGGGCGGCACGGCATGTCGGATCCCACCGGTCCCTATGGCGAACTGAGGGCTTTCCAGGTCTCTGCGGCGGCGCGCGCCCGCTACGGTATCGACGCGGCTTTCTTCGCCGAGACCGGGCCCCTCGTGCTGGCCGACGCTGGCGCGGCGCAGAGCCTGGCCGACGCCATGAACCGAACCCGCGATGCGGAGCGCTTTCCCGAGCGCGGCGTGCGCGGATCCGACCTGCTGGCGGGCGCTCTCGTCCAGGAGGCGATGCGCCGGGTGATCGAGGCGTGGGGGAGCGGCGTGCAAGGCGGCGCCATGGCATTTGCTCGCCGCCACTTGGAGCAGCAGCTTGGGGAAGATGCAGATCGTCTCCTGCTGTCGTTTGCCACCGATTTCCCGACGACGCCGGTGTTCTCGGGCGGGTGCAGCCCCGCCGAGCATCTGAAGGGTGAAACGGAAGGCCGGGCCAACGTCGATCTGGCGCTGGCCGAGCTCCTTCTGGTACATCTGGCCAATCGGAATCCGGCGTTCACCAGATTCCGCGATCTGCACGACGACGGCGAGCTGCGGGCCGATCCCGTCTACGGGCAGGCCATCGCCACCATCGAGGATCTCTTCGACGCGGCCTCTGCGCCGTGGCGCGCCGACGCCTCCCTCCTGGAGACCCTTTGCGCTCCTTTGCGCGCTTCTCCCACCTCACTCAGCGGGCAGATCCACTATCTGCGGACCAACTGGGCGGGGCACTTCGGGGAGGGTTTCGCCGCATTGCTGGGGAAGATGCTTTGGGCCCTCGACCTGATGACGGAGGAGCAGGAGGGGATTCGCCGGAGCCCGGTGACGCTTCTCGACGCCGAGGTGCTCGAAGGATGGGCCGACGCCGAAGAACATTTCAGTGAGGATCGGGACTGGATGCGCGGCGTTGTGCTCGTGTCGAAGCACGCCCACGTTTGGCTGGACCAGCTGTCGAAACGCCACGGCGGTCAGATCCGGCAGCTGGACGAGATCCCCGATGGTGAGCTGGACGCTCTGGCCGAAGCCGGTATCACCGGGCTGTGGTTGATTGGCATCTGGGAGCGCAGCGAGGCTTCGAGGCGCATCAAGCAATTGCGGGGAGAGCGGGAGGCGCTCGCCAGCGCGTACGCCATCGACGACTATCGGATCGCCGCCGACTTGGGTGGTAACGACGCACTGGCTGATTTGCAGCGGCGGGCCTGGGAGCGAGGTATTCGTCTGGCCTGTGACATGGTCCCCAACCATGTCGGCATCGACGGCAGCTGGGTCGTCGAGCATGCGGATTGCCTGCTCACTCTCGAGGAGCCGCCTTTCCCCGGGTACGGCTTCACGGGACCGGACCTGTCGTCCGACTCTCGAGTGCAGATTCAGATAGAGGATCACTACTGGGACGGCACCGACGCCGCCGTCGTCTTCCGCAGGCGCGATCGGGCTACCGGCGAGGATCTTTTCGTCTATCACGGCAACGATGGGATCGACACGCCGTGGAACGACACGGCCCAGATCGACTTCCTGAATCGGGAGGCGCGCCGTGCGGTCGTCGAGGCGATTCTCCGGGTGGCGCGGACGTTTCCCATCATCCGCTTCGACTCTGCGATGACCCTGGTCCGGCAGCATATCCAGCGTCTCTGGTACCCGGCACCGGGGATGGACGGCGCCATCCCGTCACGCTACGAGCACGGCATGAGCGTCGAGGATTTCGACAGGTGCATGCCGGGAGAGTTCTGGAGGGAGGTGGTTGATCGTGTCGTTGTCGAGGCTCCCGACACGATGCTGCTGGCCGAGGCCTTCTGGATGCTGGAAGGGTACTTCGTGCGCACCCTCGGCCTGAACCGGGCGTACAACAGCGCCTTCATGCACTTGACCTCCGCCGAAGACAACGCCGGCCACCGGCGGCTTCTGAAGAGGGTGCTCGAGTTCGATCCGAGGGTCCTGGGACGTTTCGTCAATTTCATGACCACCCCCGACGAGGAGTCGGCGATCAGCAGATACGGCGGCGGCGACAAGTACTTCGGCGTCTGTGCCCTGCTGGCCACTATGCCGGGGGTCCCGATGCTGGGGCACGGTCAGCTCGAGGGCCTCGCCGAGAAGTACGGCATGGAGTACGCCAAGGCACAATGGGACGAGAAGCCCGATGAGCGCCTTTTGGACCGTCACCGGCGGCAGATCTACCCGCTGCTGCTGCGGAGGCGGATCTTTGCCGGGTCGGCCAACTTCTGCCTTTACGACGTTCGTTCCGGCGAAGCCGAAGTGATCGAGGACGTTTACGCGTACTCGAACCTCACCGCCGGGGAGGCTTCGCTGGTGCTGTTGAACAACGGGCCCACCGAGGCGCAGGGATGGATCCGCGAGTCGGTGCCGATTCGGTGCAAGAGCGGTGATGTGCGCCGCCGCGGGCTGGCGGAGGGTCTCGGCCTGTGTGTCGGACACGATGACTACGTGGTCTTCCGCGACCAAGTCGCCGGTCTCGAATACCTGCACCGCAGCCGGGATCTGGCCGAGGACGGGCTGCCCGTCTCTTTGCACCCCTACGAGCACCGGGTGTTCTGGGACTTCCGCGAGGTCGGCGACACCACGGGGGCATACGCCACGCTCGCCCGGCACCTCGACGGAGGCGGTGTTCCCGACGTTGCCACCGCCCTGGAGGAGCTTCGCACCGAACCGCTGCGCGAAGCGGTCATGGATCTCGTGGCCGTGGCCTGCCCTGCTCTCGATGGTGGCGCTGCTCCGGACGACCCGCTGATAGAGGCCGCCTTGGCGCGGCTGCTCGATGAGGCGGCCCGGCTGGGCCAGGTGGTGGATCGGCGCCGTGCTCTCACCTCTCTCCCGGGGGATCTCGCCGACATGGCGGCCGCTGCCGCCGCTATCGACGAACGCCCTCCGGTCTTCGATGTGGGCTGGCTGGCGGTCTGGGCG
The DNA here is from genome assembly GCA_964633975.1 of uncultured Acidimicrobiia bacterium. Taxonomy (GTDB): domain Bacteria; phylum Actinomycetota; class Acidimicrobiia; order Spongiisociales; family UBA11373; genus CAZWKX01. Next base: position 47,520 of record CAZWKX010000001.1, on the reverse strand, counting down.
GCACTGAGGTGCTTCCCGGGAGGTCGGCTGGCCGGTCTGTACCCGGAACGGCTTCCCCTCGGCGGCTCCCGGCACTGGTCCCGCGTGCTTCCGATCCTCACTCGTCATGCCGCGGCCATCAGGGAGTGGGGCAAGACAAGGGGATCGGCCGGCGGCCTGCGGCGTTTGCTCACCATGCTCCTGGATGATGAGGATGTAGCCGAGCTGCTGAGCCTACACGAGCATCAGGGAATCCTTTGGTTCGACCGTGACGGCTTTCGCTCCCTGGCCAGGGGGCTTGTCGTGGGGGGCCTGCTTGGCTCGCGCAGCAAGGCGCCGACCGAGCGGGCCAGCGAGCTCATGGCGGCTGTGGGGCGGGCCGAGGAGCAATCCGGCTACCGCTTGCAGGGACTTCTCTGAACGCGCGGCACTCAGACGAGGTCGTGCGGCAAGCTGCTGCGCGCCGCGCGCAAGAAAGCAAAGGGGGTCACGAACAGGAAGTTCGAGACTCGCGAGGTGTACACGTCGGCGTATCTCTCGACCTGGCGAGCGTAGAGGCTCTTGTCGTAGCCGGAGCGCATGAGAGGCCCCCAGGCCTCGTTTCGGATCTCTCCCGCCGTCCTGGCCAGCGGAGCGATGCGATCGTCGAGGTCGACGATTTGCTGCTGGAGCTCGGCGAGCTCGGCCTCGTGGTCGGTGACCCCCTCGGGTGCCGCGGCATAGTTGTGGCTCGAGCGGAGCCGGTCCAGCCGCACCTCGGCGACGCGGCTCTCTAGGGCTTCTTTCTCCGTCATCAGATCGGACAGAAGATTCTCGCTGGGCGCAAACGCCTCCATCGCCTCGATCTCACTCTCGAGCTCGCGAAGGATCAGGGCCGTCCTCCACCGCAGCAGCGCTTTCGAGATGTGCACGTCGGCGAAGAGGTGGTCGCCCACATAGAGGATCTCCTCACCGGCGAGACCGAGGTGCTCCTCGATTTGAGTGGCGCTGCCGCCGAAGTAGACGGCTCCCGGTTCCAGGTCGCCGTGGTGTGGCTGCAACATGGCCTTCTCCTCGTCGACGACCCGATACAGGGGGAGCTGTTCGGAGAAGAAGCCGGGTTTCGCCGCCGAGACGATCACAAGGTCGAAGATGTCGCGCCAGGTCGTGCTCCCGGGCAGGTGACCATCCAGGGCGTAGGCCATCATGCGCTGGGTGTAGGCCCAGTCTGCGTTTGTGATCAGCAGGAGGCGCTTGCCCGCGTAGCGCTGGTCGAGCAGCGCGGTGGCCGCTTCCGGGTCGGGCTCGATGAACCGGTCGGGATTGGCGAGGATCTGGCCCTTCACCGTGCCGGCTATGTGGGTCTCATCGATGGTGGACCGCACTTTGTGATAGAGGTCGGCGTAGCTCATCACCCCGAGCCGGCCGGTGTCGAGGAGATCGACGAGCTGGGCATAGAGAGAGGACTCCGAGAGGCTGAAGAGGGTGTTGAGGAACACCCAGCGCGGCTCGTTGAGGTCGACCAGCGTGCCGGCATAGGAACGTCTCAGCTCCTCGAAGTCGAGAAACCGGGTGCCGTGCGCGGCCCGGATCACGTAGCCGAAGCGTGTCGGCTTCACCAGGTTCCCCAGCTCGAGGTCGATGATGAGGCCCCGGATGACGCGGGAGGAGTCGAAGATGAGCGACTCCAAGGGCCAGCCCGTCGTGGCGAGCGCTTCCACGGCCTGATCGAAGGCCCGACGCTCCCACTCCTCGACCCGGTAGTGCACGAGTGTGTAGTCGAGGTCGTAGCCGACGGCGCGGATCCGCCGCAGGTTCAGGGTGCGGTTCACGTAGATGCGGCGTTCTGGAGGAATGGGCATCCTGAGGCATCGTAGGCGGCCTCCGGGCGCGAGTCTCGGACCGAACCGGGGAAGGGCCGTAGGTTCCGCAGCGCCGACTGTCTGCCGTCACCTCGACGCCATGGGCCCGTACGCGTACTTGCATCGCCGCCGGCCGAGCCGGCCGCAGTGCTTCACTCCCCGCGGGCGTCGCTTACCTCCCAGACGGCGCCCGCGCCTATCCGGTGTCTTCGGCTGCGCCTTTGGCCTCGAAGTCGGTGCCATCGTCCTGGGGAGCCGCCGGCTTCTCCTTCTCCTTGGCCATCCACACCGTGCGCTGGGGGAAGGGGATCTCAATGCCCTCACGGTCGAATGCCACCTTGATCCGTTTCCGCGCCTCCCGGGCCGTGGCCCACTGCTCGCCGGGTTCCACTTTGAAGACGAGCCGGATGGCGATGGCGTTGTCCCCGAGCTCCTCGACTCCCCAGATCTCGGGCTCCTCGAGCACGGTGGCACTCTCGAGCTGCTCACGCCAGATGCCGTCGGCGACCTCCTTGATGACGCGCACGGCGTGGCCTATGTCGGTGTCGTAGGCGACCCCGATGTCGAGCACGGCTCGGGCCCATTGCTGAGATTTGTTCCCGATGCGCCGGATCTCGCCGTTGGGGATGAACCAAACGGTTCCATTCACGTCGCGCAGCCGGGTGGTGCGCAGCTTGATCTCCTCCACGACGCCGGCGGCGTCGCCCACGTCGACGATGTCGCCGACCCCGTATTGGTCCTCGATGAGCATGAAGATGCCGCTAAGGAAGTCCTTCACCAGGCTTTGGGCTCCGAATCCGAGGGCCACGCCGACGATGCCGGCGCCGGCGATCAGCGGTCCGAGGTTCACCCCGAACTCACCGAGAACGATGACGGTGGCCATGCCGTAGACGACGAGCGACGTGATGCTGCGCAGCACCGTGCCAAGGGCCTGGGCGCGTTGTTTGCCCCGCTCGGCCTGGCCGGCGAGGAAGTTTGCCTTCTCCAGGGCGCGCTCGCGCAGAGCGGCAAAACGGCCGTCCCGCACTTCATCCGCCTCACGCTGGCGGGCACGCTCCTCCCGCTGCTCGATGAGCCGGTCGACGAGCCGCCTTATGCCACGCCGCAGCAGCCGATTGAGCACAAAAGCGATGAGGAGTATGAGGATGACCTTGAGCGGCTTGGCCACCAGCCACTCGATGAACTTGGCCGTGGTCCCGTTGCCGGTGAGGTTGTAGATCCACTCGCATACCACGCCGGGCGGGTCACCACAGGAGTCGGTGAGGCCCGCGTTCACGACCTCCTGCGCCGCGAGCAGTGTCAGCATGATCCCTCCGGTCTGCGCCGTTCTTCGCGGAACCTAGTGGCTGCGGCGAGTCATCACCACCCGGGCGCGCCTGGAGTTCGTCGCCGGACCGGGCCGGTCCTAGGCTGTCGGGCAACGGAGCGTGCCATGCCCCTCGACGAGTATCGATCAGCGAACCTGGCCAACTGGGACGATCGTGTCCCCATTCACCTTTCTTCCGACGAGTACGCCGTGGCTCAGTTCGTCGAGGACCAGACGCACATCAGCGGCGTTGTGGATTTTGATCGGGCTCTGCTGGGCGAGGTAGCCGGGAGGCGGCTGCTCCATCTGCAGTGCCACTTCGGCATGGACACCCTGTCGTGGGCCCGGCTCGGCGCCGAAGTCACCGGTGTGGACTTCTCCGAAGTGGCCATCAACGAAGCCCGCCGCCTGAGTGAGCAGAGCGGCGTGCCGGGGCGTTTCATCGTTGCCGAGCTCTACGACACCCCCAGGGTGCTCGACGAGCGGTTCGACGTCGTCTACACCGGCGTGGGCGCGCTCAACTGGCTGCCGGATGCGAAGGGCTGGGCCGAGGTGGTGGATCACTTCCTGGCGCCGGGAGGGATCTTCTTCATGCGGGAAGGCCACCCGATGCTGCTGAGCCTCAGCTGGCGGGAGGACGACATGCTCGTCGTGGGCCATCCCTATTTCGAGACGGCGGAGCCCATCGTCGACGATGCGGAGCGCTCCTACGCCGGGGAGGGCACGATCGAGCACTCGCGCACGTACGAGTGGAATCACGGCCTCGGCGAGATTGTGTCGGCGCTGTTCGACGTCGGCCTCCGCATCAGCGCGTTGCGGGAACACCGCGAGCTGGAGTTCCAGGGATTGCCCAACATGGTGATCGGGGACGATGGCCGGTGGCGACTGCCCGATCGGCAGCGTGACCTGGTGCCGCTGATGTACACCCTCATGGCTGAGAAGCCGCTTGGGCAAACCTGAGAAATACTCTCAGGTTCTATCTGGGGACTCTGCCATAATCGGCGCCTATGAGAGTGCTTGTCGTGGAGGATGAAAGGCGCTTGGCCGAGGCGCTGCAGCGGGGCCTCGGAGCGGAGGGCTACTCGGTGGATCTGGCCTTCGATGGACTGGACGGGTTTGCCATGGCGATGGCGGAGCAGTACGACGCCATCGTGCTCGACATCCTGCTGCCCGGGATGAACGGCTACAAGGTCTGCGCCGAGCTGAGGTCTGCAGGGAACTGGACGCCGATTCTCATGCTCACGGCCAAGGACGGGGAATACGACGAAGCGGAGGCGTTCGACACCGGTGCCGACGACTTCCTCTCCAAGCCTTTTTCGTACGTGGTGCTTCTGGCCCGGCTGCGCTCGCTGACGCGTCGCAGTGTCGGGGGCCGGACCGCGGTTTACGAGATGGGCGACCTGCACCTGGACCCGGCGAGCCGGACCTGTGAGCGGGCCGGCACCTACGTCCACCTCACCAGACGCGAGTTTGCGCTTCTCGAGGAGCTGGCCAAGCATCCCGGCAAGGTGGTGTCCAAAGCTGATCTGGTCGAGGCTGTGTGGGGCGAAGACGCAGACGTCGCCCCTAACGTCGTTGAGGTGTACATCGGATACCTGCGGAACAAGATCGATCGACCGTTCGGCCGAGTCTCGCTGCAGACGGTGCGTGGCGTCGGCTATCGACTGTCCGAGGATTGATGCCTCTCTTCCGTTCGGTCAGATCACGCATCACCATGGTGACCACGCTCATCGTGGCGGCGACACTCCTGGCGGCCGGCGTGGGGCTGCTGGTGTTCACCCGGCGTGCTCTGGTCAGCGACGTTCGAAGGGCGCTCACGGCCAACCTGGTCGAGGCCCAGCAGGAACTCAACAACGGGGTGGTCACCGAGCTGGGTCTCCTGTCGCTCGGCGTCACGGTCGACCCTTTTGAAATGACCGGCGACATCGTCGAGGGTACCTGCTCGTCCATCTTGGCCGAGGCATACGGCCCTCTGCGCCGGCAGATGGACGACTTCCTCGCTCTCGCCGCCCTCGACGAAGAGACGATCGCCGCATACGAGGCGTGCATCGCTGAGAGCGATCCGATGATCCAGTCGGTAGGGCACTGTGAGCAGGTGGCGGTTGATGCCGTGGGGAACCCGTACGGCACGTTCGAGGAGTTTCGCCAGGTAGTGACGTCCGAGGAGTTCGATGCGGCGTACGACGAGTGCCTGGCCGGGTCCCTGCTCATCGATGAGCGGGTCGCCGAGGCCGCCGTGGCGTGCAACCGCGTCGTCGCGGCTGCCTTCAACGGCGTCGACGTGCTGAACCAGGCCGCGGTGGAGAGCCGTATCAACGCGGCTCTCTTCAGCTACTCGGCATGCATGCGGGCCAACGGTGTGCCTGACTATCCGGACCTCACCTTCATGGGCGCCGGTGGCAAAGGCCCATCCGTGCTGTCCGGCCTCGCCGGCGCCACAGTCGTTCTGCCCTCGCTGGAGTCGGTGCGTTCGAGTGTCGACACCTTCGGCACGGTGATCATGTTTGTCGTGCCCGTGCTCGTGCTGGGGCTCGCCCTGCTCACCTGGGTCGTGGTGGGTCGGTCCTTGCAGCCCGTCGAGGCGATTCGAAGTCGTGTCGCCGAGATCAGTGCCGAGGCTCTGGATCAGCGGGTGCCGGATCCGGGCACTGACGACGAGATCGGTAGCCTCGCCGGAACCATGAACCGTATGCTCGAACGTCTCGAGAGGTCGGCCGAGCGCCAGCGCCGGTTCGTCTCCGACGCCTCCCATGAGCTGAGGAGCCCTCTGGCTTCGATCCGCGCCCAGATCGAGGTTGCGCTCACCCACCCGGACCTCATGGATTGGACCGGTGTCGGCATGGGGGTGCTGGAGGAGAGCAGGCGCATGGAGCGGCTCGTTAATGATCTTCTCGCCTTGGCCCGCGCCGATGAAGGCGTGATCATCACACGCACCGAGGAGGTGAACCTGGGCGAGCTGGTCGCCTCCGAGGCGGAGCGCGTCGATGATCTGGAAGTCGATCTCTCCGCGGTGTCGGCGGCTTCGGCACGCGGCGACCCTCTGGCTCTGAGGCGTGTGGTGCGCAACCTGGTCGACAATGCAGCCCGTTATGCCAAGAGCCGGCTGAGCTTCGAGGTGCAGCGTGGCCGCAAGGAGGTCAGGATCGTCGTCGAGGACGACGGGTCCGGCATCCCAGAGGAGGATCGGGAGCGCGTCTTCGAACGATTCACGCGGCTTGAGCAGGGCCGCACCGAGGACACCGGTGGAGCCGGCCTCGGACTTGCCGTGGTGCGCGAGACGGTGAAGGCCCACGGCGGGACCGTCTCGGTCGAGACGGGTAGCAGCGGCGGAGCTCGTATGGTGGTGCGGCTGCCTGCCGCGTCGGGTCGGCGCTCTGGGCGCAGCCTGCGGGACAAGGCGACGGATGGCTAGCGTCGCTGTGACATGACGGTGCTCATCATCGTCGGGTACCTGCTCGGCGCCTATCTGGTGGGATCGGTGTCGTTCTCGTACATCGTCGCCCGCGTCTTCTCGGGAGCGGATCTTCGCAACGTGGGCACCGGTACCGTCTCGGGCAGCGGCGTCGGCGTGGCCGCCGGGTTCTGGCCCATGGCTCTGGCCGGCCTGCTCGACATCGGCAAGGGCGCCGCTGTGGTGGCGCCCATGGCCGGCTCTCGGCCGATGATCGCCGCTCTGGCCGCCGGGGCCGCAGCCGTCGGGCACAACTGGTCGGTCTTCTTGCGTCTCTCCGGCGGCAGGGCCATGTCGATCGCTCTTGGCTCCACCGTCTACATGGCCTGGGAAGGCACGGTGGTGCTGGGCCTCGGCCTCGCCCTGGGGAAGCTGGCGCGTTTGACTTCGGTGGGCTGCTTCGTGGCACAGGTGGCGCTGCCGGTGGTTCTGGGCATCACTCGGGGCACCGTCGGTGTGGTGCTTGGGCTTGCCGTCGTGCTGCCTCAGTGGGTGAAGCGGGTGATGGGCAATGCTCCGGCCCGGCGGCGCCAGGCGCGTGTCTACCTGTGCCGGCTCGTGTGCGACCAGGATCCGAAGGAAGGAGCGGATCGAGGGCAGGTCGGAGTCGATTAGGGTCTCCGCAACGAGGTGACTGAAGCATGGGTGTTCGGGTTATCACCGACTCGACGGCGGCGCTCGACGCCGCCACTGCCGCCGCGAAGGGCATCACCGTCGTTCCGACGGTGGTGACGCTTGGTGGTGTCTCCTATCGCGACGGCGAGCTGCCCCTTCAGGAGCTCGTAGAGCGTTTCGACGAGGGCGTGTCGACGGCCGGTCCTCCTCCCGCCGCTTTCGCATCGGTGCTCGACGGTATGCAGGATGGTGCGGTGATCCTGACGGTGGCCTCGGGGCTGAGCAGCGTGTATCGGGCGGCGAGCGTGGGGACCAAGGAGTCTGACGCCGAGGTGCGCCTGGTGGACACCGGCACCTCGGCGGGGGCATTGGCGCTGGTGGCCCTTCATGCGGCCGAGGTGGCCGCGACGGGGGCTTCACTGGACGAGGTCGAGGCGGCGGCCCGTGAAGTGGCCGACGAGGTTCGGCTCTACGGGGCCCTGAAGACGCTCGAGTACCTCATCCGGGGCGGCCGGGTGAACGGCATCGTGGGCGGTCTCGCCGACCGTCTCGGAGTGCAACCCCTGTTCGAGCTGCGCCGGGGCCGTATCGGCCGGCTCCGTCCCGCCTTTAGCCGGCGCGGCGCCCTCAACCGGCTCGTCAAGCTGTGGCGGAAGAGCCGGGTCGACGGAGCCCGACTACACGTGATCGCTCTGCACGCCCTGGCCCGCGAAGAGGCGGAGAGCCTGCTGAATCGAGTTTGCGCCGAGGTGGAACCGGAGACGGCGCTCATTGCCGAGTTCGGCGCGGTCATGGTGGCACACACCGGCCCCGGCCTGATCGGGCTCTCCTGGTGGTGGGAGGAGGGCTGAGCTCTCCATGACCCGCTACGAGACTCTCGACCACACCGCAGATACCGGGATCATTGCCTACGGGGCCAACCTCGGGGAGGTCTTCGAGAATGCCGCCTTCGGCATGTTCGACCTCGCCTTCGACCTGTCGGCGGTCCCGGCTGCCGAGGAGCGCCAGATCGAAGTGGAGGCGCAGGACTTAGGCGAGCTGCTGGTCGCCTGGCTTTCCGAGCTGCTGGCCATCGGCGAGATCGATGATCTGGTCTTCTCGTCGTTCCAGGTGGCCGAGATTGGGGAGGGGAGGGTGGCGGGTGTTGCCGCCGGCTCGCCGTCTCGCGGCATCGAGCTGGTGGGCCCTCCGGTGAAGGCGGTCACGTTCCACGACCTCGAGGTGGCCGAGGCCGCCGAGGGCTGGCGGGCGCGGGTGATCTTCGATGTCTAGGCCTACAGTGATCTCGTGGCCTTTCGACGCACCGGAGAGGTGACCTGGGAGCTGGCTCCGGAAGGCGGCATGCTGGTGCCGGGCCGCGTCTTTGCCTCAGAGGCGCTGTTTGCCAAAGCGGAGTCCGACAGGGCGTTGGATCAGGTGGTCAACGTGGCCCACCTGCCCGGTATCGTGGAGGCCTCGTTCGCCATGCCCGACATCCACTGGGGCTACGGGTTCCCCATCGGCGGGGTGGCGGCCACGGACGTCGAGGCCGGCGGAGTGGTCTCGCCGGGAGGGGTCGGCTTCGACATCTGCTGCGGGGTGCGCCTGCTGGCCTCGAACCTGGACGAGGCCGCCTTCAGACGCCATCAGAAAGCGATCATGGCCGAGCTGGACGCCCGAGTGCCACGGGGCCTGGGCAAGGGAGCGATCGCCGGCAGGCGGCTCCTGGAGGCCGTGCTGGAACGTGGCGCCGCCGCCGTGCTCGACGCCGGGTTCGGGGAGCCAAGAGACCTGGAACGCTGTGAGGAGCGGGGCACGTCGGAGGGCGCCGATCCGTCCACGGTTTCGGAGCGGGCCCGGGAACGGGGTGGCGGGCAGCTCGGCTCGTTGGGCGCGGGCAACCACTTCCTCGAGGTGCAGGTGGTGGACCGTATCGAAGACGCCGAGGCGGCCGGGGCTTTTGGTCTGGCGGCGGGGATGGTGACGGTGATGATCCACTGTGGCAGCCGGGGACTGGGCCACCAGACCTGCACCGACCAGCTCGCCGAGATGGGAAGGGCGATGAGCCGGCACGGCATCGAGGTTCCCGACCGCCAGCTCGCCTGCGTGCCGGTGCGGTCGATGGAGGGGGAGCGCTACCTGGGGGCGATGGCGGCATCGGCCAACTTCGCCTGGGCCAACCGCCACGTGCTGGCGGACGGCACCAGGAAGGCGTTTGCCGCGGCGGTGGGAACGACCAAGCTGGGTATGGACCTGGTGTTCGACGTCGCCCACAACCTGGCCAAGATCGAGCGTCACCCGGTGAACGGCAAAGAGCGCACTCTCTGTGTGCACCGCAAGGGGGCGACGCGGGCGTTCGGCCCGGGCCACCCCGAGCTACCCGGCGACCTGCGGAAGATCGGCCAGCCGGTGCTTATCCCAGGGAGTATGGGAACCGCTTCCTGGGTGCTGCGGGGAGTGGAAAACAACCCGGTGTTCGACACCGCGGCCCACGGGGCCGGCCGGCTCATGAGCCGCAAGAAAGCCAAACAGGAGCAGACCGGCGTTGAGGTGAAACGGGGACTGGAGGAGCAGGGCATCATGGTGCGTCCCGGATCGGTGCGGCTGCTGGCGGAGGAGGCTCCCTACGCCTACAAGGACGTCGACGAGGTCATCGACGTGTGCGCCCGGGCCGGATTGGCCGCGCCGGTGGCCCGGCTGCGGCCCATCGGGGTAGTGAAGGGCTAGTCGGGGGTCCAGTACCACACGGCGGCGTCCATCGCGGCACTTAGGTAGTTCCAGCCGACCTGCTCTTCCCCGACGGCGACGAGGCCATCGTTCCAGCCGACCACGGACCAGAGTGCCTGGTCCTGGTCGTCGCCGAGTGCGGATTCGTCATCGCTGGTCCTCTCCCAGTGGAGCGCGTCGGTTGAGAACCAGACCGCGGCATCCCGATCCTGGCCGGAGGAGGCGTAGCCGACCGCCACCAAGCCGCTGTCCCAGACGGCCACCGACGACATGTACTGATCGCCATCCCCGCCGAAGGCGTCTTCGTCTTGAGGGACGCGTTCCCAAGTGATCCCATCACTCGAAACCCAGACGACCGCGTCGAGGTCGCCGCCGGAGGTGTCGTAGCCCACAGCAACCAGGCGGCCGCTCCATGCCGCGACTGATGTCATGCCCTGATCCTCATCGCCGCCGAAGACCTCTTCGTCATGTGGGGCCCATTCCCAAGTGACACCATCGCTGGAGATCCAGACGACGGCGTCCTCATCGCCGGCGATCTGGTCGGTACCAACCGCAACCAGGCCATCGTTCCAGGCGACGATCGAGGAGATGCCCTGATAGAGGAAGCCGCCGAAGATGAAGTCGTCGTGGGGGACCCTTTCCCAGGTGATCCCATCGGTCGAGGTCCAGATGGCGGCGTCGTCGTTGTCGCCGGAGTGATCAGTACCGGCGGCGGCAAGGCCGCCTGCCCAGGCAGTCACCGACCGCATCACCTGGTCCCCATGTCCCCCAAACACCTCCTCGTTGTGGGGCACCCGCTCCCAGCTGATGCCATCCTCCGAGGTCCACACCGCGGCTTCTGCATAGCCTCTGCTGCCGTCTTGGCCGACTGCGAACAGCCGACCCTCAAAGGAGGTCACCGATCGCATCTGCTGAAATCCAAGGCCGCCGAATGCGGGGTCGTTGTGAGGGGCTCGTCCCCAGGTGATCCCGTCGGCCGAAAACCAAGCCGCCGCATTAATGCCATTGCTGCTCTCGCCTACCGCTACGAGGCCGTGTTCCCACGTTGTGACCGACCATATGGTCTGGTCTCCGCCGCCAGCGCCGAAGATGTCGTAGTCGTGAAGCACCTTGTGCCAGGTTCCTTCGGGCAGCGGCGCCATGGTGGTGGTCACCGGCAGCGTGCTCGTGGTTGTCGTCGACGTCGTGGTGGTCGACGTTGTTGTCGGTGGCGTACTGGTTGTGACGCTCGTGGTCGCCGCCTGCCCGCCGGTGCAGGCGGCCGCAAGGACGAGTACCGCAGCGAGAATCAAGCATCGCCGCATGGAAGCTCCCCCAAGCCGGTCGTTGGCCGGCACCCTAGTGGCGGGGATATGGCCGGCGCCGCGGCTGGCGGCTAGTCGGGGGTCCAGTACCAGACGATGGCGTTGCCTTGATGGCCGAGCCGGTCACGTCCAACGGCCACAAGGTTGCCATCCCACTCGATCACCGAGTTGATCTCCTGATCCCCGGCACCACTGAAGACAGCCTCGTCATCCAGGACTCTTTCCCAGGTAGTCCCATCACTTGAGGTCCAGACCGCGGCGTCCCGATCCTCGCCGGAGGAGGCATAGCCGGCTGCGGCAAGGCCGCCGTCCCAGACGGTCAACGTGTTGACAGCCTGGTCACCGGCACCCCCGAAGACGGCCTCGTCGAGGGGGACACGATCCCAAGTGATACCGTCTACCGAGGTCCATATCGCCGCGTCCTGATCGCCGCCGGAGCTGTCGTAGCCAGCAGCGACAAGGCCGCCATTCCACGCCACGATTGACGTCATGATCTGGTCCTCATCGCCGCCGAAGATCTCTTCATCGTGGGGGGCCCATTCCCAAGTGATCCCATCAGTGGAGATCCAGACGACGGCGTCCTCATCGCCGCCGATCTGGTCGGCACCGACTGCAACCAGGCCATCGTTCCAGGCGATGATCGAGAAGATGCGCTGATCGAGGAAGCCGCCGAAGATCTCTTCGTCGTGGGGGACCCGTTCCCAGGTGATCCCATCGGCGGAGGTCCAGATGGCGGCGTCGTAGTCGCCGCCGGAGCTGTCGACGCCGCCGGCGGCAAGGCCGCCTGCCCAGGCAGTCACCATGTGGACGGCCTGCACTTCGGCACCTCCGAAGACTTCCTCGTCATGAGGCCCCGACTCCCAGGTGACTCCGTCGGCGGAGGTCCAGATGCCGGTATCAGCGTCGCCACCGGAGCTGTCGAGGCCGACGGCAAAAAGCCGCCCATCCCAGATCGCCGCCGAGTACATCTGCTCGTAGCTGTAGCCGCTGAAGAGCTCCTCGTCGTTGGGAACCCGGTCCCAGGTAATTCCGTCGGCCGAGAACCACACCGCGGCCCTGGAGCCCCAGTGGTAGTTGTCTTCGCCGACCGCGACGAGTTGACCGTTGAAGGCGACGAGCGAATACATCACCTGGTATCCGTTGCCGCCTAAGACCTCATAGTCGTCGGGCACCCGGTGCCAGGTTCCTTCGGGCAGCGGCGCCATGGTGGTGGTCACCGGCAGCGTGCTCGTGGTTGTCGTCGACGTCGAGGTGGTCGACGTTGTTGTGGATGACGTGCTGGTTGTGACGCTCGTGGTCGCCGCCTCGCCGTTGTGGCAGGCGGCGGCAAGGACCAGTACTGCAGCGAGAATCATGCATCGGCGCATTGAGGCTCCCCCAAGCCGGTCGTTGGCGGGAGCCTAGTTGCCCATTCCTCACCTTCTCGTGGGCGTACGTCCGGACTCCGTAGCCGGCTTGTGGTTCCGGCGCCGTCGGCCGCGTTGGAGGTGGTCGGGTCGGTACGATCCTTTGATGCCGATTCTGCGGGGCCGGGACGTCGACAAGCTGATCGAGCCGTATCACTTCGCTCTGGAGCAGGCCGAGATCGGCCGCCGGGAAGGGGGAGTTCCCGACGGTGCCGCTCTGGTCCGTGGCGGGTCGCTGCTGGCCGCGGGCCACAACCGCAGGGTGCAGCAGGGGGACCCTGCGGCTCACGGTGTTATCGATTGTCTGGGCGCCGTCGGGGTGCAGGAGGAATACGCCGACACCGTGCTTTACGTCACCCGGCCACCCTGCCCTGTCTGTGCCGAGGCCATCCTGGAGCGGACCATCCCGGTCGTCGTGGTCGGTGACGACTCGTTCTGTGCCGGGGAGATCGGCTTGCTCAACAGCCGAGGGACCAAAACGCTCGTACTCGAGGACTCCAGGACCCGGAAGCTGGTTGCCGAGTTCCAGCGGCTTTGCCCCAGGTTGTGGTCCGCCGATCTCGAAGGAGTCCCAGACTCCACCGGCACCGTCTAGGGGTGCAGCAGACAGCGCCAGGGGCGATTCTGAGCGGCCAAGGCGCACCACGCTCCACGGCTGCTCTCCGATCCGGGATACGGGGGCTACGGCTGCGTCGAGTCTCCCCGGGCTAGCCTGTGGACACCCTGCTGATTCTGTGCGGTGTTCCGATGACGGCCAAGACGAAGTACCTCCGATGGGATTGACTGGGGCAAGCGCATGTCGCTGCTGAGAGGGTTTCCTCGGTTCATACGACAGGGGTGCTACGGCAATTCGGACGAGGCCAGGCAACACCTCGAGGCGATCCGGAGTATGGGGCTGACGCCGGATGCCCAGGCTGAGCACGACTACCTGTACGAGTGCCTGTCGATCCTTGATGCGAAGGCGTCCGCTCTCCTGTCGTTCAACTCGATCCTGCTCGCCGCTCTCGCCTTGACGGTGACTATTGGCGAGAACCGGCTGACCTCCGTGCTCCTGTCCGGTCTCGTGCTGAGCGGGCTGTCTTCGCTCCTCTGCCTGCGGGTGGTCTGGGTGCACTGGACCCCGACCGAGACGTTCAGCGACTCGAGGCACCTGTTCATCACTCTGCTAGAGGTTCGGGACCGCCGAACCGTCGTCTACCGCATCGCCTGGCTGGCCGCACTCGCGTCGCTGCTGTGTCTGGTTGTGGGTGTGGCTGTGGGCGCCTGAGCCGGCCGCCCGCCTAATGCTGCGCTGAGCCTGGGTACGATCACCATGTGCCGGACGCTCACGAGCCGGAATGGGATCTCGCCGCGGGGCCCTATCAGGCCGCGCTTGAGCAGGCCGAACTCGGCCTGGCCGAAGGCGGAGTCCCGGTTGGCGCTGCTCTAGCCCAAGGCGGCGAAGTCATCGCCGTCGGCCGGAATCGCAGGGTGCAGCACGGGGATCCGATCGCTCACGGCGAGATGGACTGCCTGCGCTCCGCCGGACGGCGGCGCAACTACGCGGACACGGTCTTGTTCACCACCCTGGCGCCATGCTCCATGTGCACCGGCGCCATCCTGCTCTTTGAGATCCCCGTGGTTGTGGTGGGCGACGACACGACCTTTGCCGGCGAGTTGGACCTTTTGAAGGAGCGGGGGACCAAGGTGATCGTCCTTAAGGACGATCGATCTCGTGCGCTGATGCTTGAGTTCCAGCGCCGTTACCCGGAGACCTGGGCTGAGGATATCGGCGAAGCCGAGGAGACCGCTGTCTAGGACGCGGTTTCGCGGGTCACTTGCTAGGCGATCGCCGGGGCAGCGGGGACTCCCCAAGCGGGCGAGCAGTAAGCCGCTGTGCCGCTACCTCAGGTCGAATCCGCCGTCGGTGAACAGCCGCGGCACGAGCATCCAGAGCAGCAATCCGTCGCCTGGCTCGAGGGAATCCCAGGAGACAACCTCGAAGGCGGCAGCGGCCGCCGTCGTCATGCGCAGTGTTGCGTCCCCGAGTAGCAGTGAGGCCGTCTCGGACGTCGCAGGCTCATGGCCCACGGTGAGGACTCTTTCTGCGTCGCCGGCCTCGGTGGCTACGACGTTGAGGATTTCGCGGGGGCTGCCCGGGTAGAGGGAATCGGCGATGCATATGGGCGCCTCCCAGGTCCCGGCGTCGGCGGCCAGCTCCGCCGTGGAGCGGGCGCGCAGTGCCGGCGACGCCAGCACCAGGTCGGGCCGCTGGCCGGCGAGGGTCAAGGCCCGACCCATGGCCCGTGCGGCCGCCACGCCACGCCGGTTCAGGGGGCGCTCCCGGTCGCTGATGGCGGCCGAGCCCCATTCCGACTTGGCGTGTCGCATGAGGATGAGCTGAGACACGCGCAGGACGCTAGCGGGCCATCGGACCCGGGCGCCTTACAGGCGAGTCGCGATCCAGTCGATGGCCTTGGTCAGCCGTTCCAGGTCGCCGGGGTCTACGTTGGGGAACATGGCGATCCGCACCTGATTGCGCTCTAGCTTCCTGTAGGCCTCTAGGTCGACGATGCCGTTGCTGCGTAGGGCCGTGGTGACGGCGCCGGCGTCCACGGAAGCGTCGAGATCGATGGTGGCCACGGTGAGGCTGCGTTTGGCCGGGTCGTCGACGAACGGCTGTGCGTAGTCGCTGGCCTCGGCCCAGCCGTAGATGATCTCCGACGATTTGCGACACCGCTGCTCCGCCCACCCGATGCCACCCTGGCCCAGCAGCCACTCCACCTGATCGGCAAACAAGAAGAGTGTTGCCAGCGCCGGGGTGTTGAGTGTCTGCTCTTTGCGGGAGTTCTGCAGCGAGGCGGCCAGGTCGATCGACGGGGGCGCCCAGCGCGTCGCCGCCAGCGACTCGATACGTTCGATGGCGGTGGGTGAGCACAACATCGCCCACAATCCGCCCTCGGAGCCAAACACCTTCTGCGGCGAGAAGTAGTAGGCGTCGAACTGCGAACATTCGACGGTCAGGGCACCGGCCGCCGAGGTGGCGTCGACCGCCACCAGCCCCGACGAGGCGGGACGGACGACCGGCATCATCACCCCGGTGGAGGTCTCACAGTGGGTGAGGGCGTACAAGTCGACGTCGGGATGCGGGTACAGGTCGGGGTACGTGCCCGGTGGCGACTCCACGACGACTGGGTCTTCGAGGTGCGGCGCCGCCGTCGATATGGCGGCGAACCGGCCGGAGAACTCGCCGCATACGGCGTGGGCGCTGCGGCGCTCGATGAGCCTGAACAGAGCTGCGTCCCAGACCGCGGATGCGCCGCCGTTGCCGAGCACTACCTCGTATCCGTCGGGAAGGGCGAATAGCTCGGCGAGGCCGCTGCGTATCCGGCGCACCACCGAGCGCACGCCATCGCGGCGGTGGCTGGTGCCCAGGTAGCGGCTGCCGGTCTCGGCCAGGGCGGCGAGGGCCTCGATGCGGACCTTTGAGGGCCCGCTTCCGAAGCGGCCGTCGGCGGGGATGAGTTCCGGAGGCAGGTTCATGTCGGTCATAGTGCCTATAACCTATCCGCCTCGAAGGCAACCAGAAAAACAGGGAGCACGGATGGGCGGCATATCGAAGCGCCTGCAGGCCATCAGCGAGTCGGCGACACAGGTCATTACCGCCAAGGCCAAGGAGCTGCGGGCCCGAGGACACGACGTCATCGGCTTCGGTGCGGGCGAGCCGGACTTCCCCACGCCGGACCACATCGTCGAGGCGGCGCGGCAGGCTTGTGCGGAGCCTCGTTTCCACAAGTACACCCCGGTGGCGGGTCTGCCCGAGCTGCGCGAGGCGGTGGCCCTCAAGACGAAACGCGACTCCGGAGTTGAGGCGGAGGCGGCCAACGTGGTCGTCACCAACGGGGCCAAGGGTGCCGTGTTCATCACCTGCGCCGCTCTCTTGGATCCCGGCGACGAGGCGCTGCTGCCGGCTCCGTATTGGGTGACCTATCCGGAGGCCGTCGCTCTTGCCGGGGGTGTGACGGTCCCGGTGCCCACCACGGTTGCCTCGGGTTTTCGCACGACGGTCGACCGGCTCGAAGCGGCTTGTACGGAGCGCACCAAGATGCTCATCTTTGTGTCACCGTCGAACCCGAGCGGCGCGGTCTACCCGCCCGGCGAGGTTGCCGAGATCGGCCGCTGGGCCGCCGAGCGGGGCATCTGGGTTCTCACAGACGAGATCTACGAGAAGCTCGTGTACGGGAGCGCAGAGTTCTCGTCGATCGCCGCGGCGAGCCCCGCGCCGGAGCGCACCGTGATCGTCAGCGGAGTGGCCAAGACCTACGCCATGACCGGATGGCGGGTGGGCTGGCTGGTCGGGTCCACGGAGGTGGCGAGCGCAGCTTCTCGGTTCCAGTCGCATGCCTCCTCGAACGTAGCCAACGTGGCTCAGGCGGCGGCGCTCGCAGCGCTCAACGGTCCCCTCGACGCGTTTGAGGAGATGCATGCCGCTTTCGACCGGCGTCGCTCTCTCATGTGCCGCCTGCTCGGAGAGATTCCCGGTGTTGAGGTCATGGAGCCCCAGGGTGCCTTCTACACGTTCCCATCCGTGGAAGGGCTGCTGGGAACCGAGATCAGAGGCCACAGCGCGGGGACGTCGCTGGAGCTCGCAGAGCTCTTGCTCGAGCAGGCCGGGATCGCCGTGGTGCCGGGGGAGGCCTTTGGGACGCCCGGATACGTCCGGCTCTCCTTTGCCATGTCGGACGAGGACATTGTGGACGGGCTCGAGGCCTGGCGCTCTCTTGTGACCGGGTCCTAGGGCTCCAGCCCGGCGAGGTGTTCGAGGGCCAGCCGGTACCCGTCGATGCCTTTTCCGGAGATGGTGGTGACGCAGACCGCGGAGATCACCGAGTCCGCCCGCCACGGCTCACGTGAAGCGACATCCGAGATGTGCACCTCGACGACGGGGAGCCCGATTGCCTCGATGGCATCGTGAAGGGCGTACGAGTAGTGGGTGAGGGCTCCCGGGTTGAGCACGACTCCCTCGGCGGCACCGATGGCCTCGTGCAGGCGGTCGATGATGGTGCCTTCGTGGTTCGACTGGAACGTGTCGACCACGAGGCCGAGGTCTCGCCCCCAGCTTCGGCAGCGCTCCTCGAGCTCGCCGAGTGTGGTCTCCCCGTATATGTCGGGGCGACGAGTCCCAAGGAGATTGAGGTTGGGTCCGTTGACGACGAGCACGCGCATAGCCAACAGGCTATCGCCCGGGAACGGCACACGATGTTCCGCGATCGGCGGCGCCGGGCGTCGGGCAGGGGTGCGGCGGCCCGATATGGCTGGCGGATCGAGGCTGGTGGACGATAATCCCGGGCAGGGCGCACCTGCGCCCGGCAGCCACATGAAGCTACGTCGCTTTGCTCCCGTCATCGCTTGCGCCCTTGTCACGGCGGCGTGCGGCGACGTTCTCGGCGGTGTTGGGGACCTGTCGGAACGCATCGTGCACGGGGAACCGACGGTGCCTGCCGTGACGACGACCGTTGCCGCCGGGGGGTCGGGGCTCAGCCTGACCGGTGTAACCGGGGAAATGATCTGGGTCAACGACGGCATCGGCTCGCCGGTCGACGGCCTCACCGCCGAGCAGGTCATCCAGCAGGTTTGGCTCCGCAGCGACGGCGTCAACCCGTACGTGCAGTCGAGCCGGGACGAGATCGCCGCAGCCCTCCCAGGCGTCGAGTTCCCCCGCCTCGTTCCCAGCACGGTCAGTCACGTGTCCAGCCAGCTCGTGTTCGATCTGCAGACCGGGACGCTGGGGGTCTCGGCGGCGGCGGCATTCGGCCTTTGGTCGGCCGAGCCGTATTCGGTGCCTCGCAGTGAGGGCCAGTTGGTGGTGCTTTGGGTGGGGCTTGCGGCGGGCGGAGGTGACGGGGACGGCGGCATCAGCAGCTACTGGGATGCCGAAGGCCGCCAGCTGACCTGGGCCTCAGGTGCCTACGAATACACGCTGTTCTGTCGTACCGGCGTCAGCGAGGATGCCTGCTTCACCATGGCCGAGTCGATGTCCGAGCTGAGCATCTTCGCCTACCTGGCCGCTGAGGAGACGACGACGTCCCAGCCCTAGACGGCGACGCCAAAGCTTCAACCATGCCTTACCGATCTCGAACAGGGCGGTCCGACTATGGGGCCATACGGATATGGAGGAGATATGAGGCAGACCATCAAGCTCGGCGTCATCATTTTGGTGGCCGTCGCGCTGGTGACCACCGGGATCGCCCTTGCCGACACCGAAGCGGTCGCGCAGGACGAGCCGGTTGCCGAGGGCGCCCAGGAAGGGCTCGCTTTTGCCGGCATTCTCGAAAGGCTGGCTCCGCTCGTCGAGGACGGCACGATCACGCAGGCGCAGGCGGAGGCGGTGGCCGAGCAGCTGGCCGGGCAGCCGCCGCTGCGTTGGGAGCGAGGCGTGCAGGCGGTGAGAGGAGCGGCGGAGCTGCTTGGGCTGGCCCCGCAGGAGATCGTCGAGGCACTTCACGATGGCTCGACGCTGGCGGAGATCGCCGCCGCCAACGGCTCGAGCGGCGAAGAGCTGATCGCCTATCTGGTCGGCATCGTCGATGAGCGGCTCACCGAGGCCGTCGCCGACGGCAGGATCACCGAGGAGCAGAAGGCCGAGGCTCTGGAACAGGCCACTGACGTCATCACTACCGCGGTCAACACGGTTCCCCAGGGTTCTTTGGGTGGACCCCGCGGCCGTTTCCCCCATCGACCCGGTGGTTTTGGACCCGGGCCCGAGGGCCACGTCGACGGCGACGGCGCCTGAGGCCGGCCTGCACCGATGGGAGGGCCCGCGGGCCCTCCCATCTTGTTGAGGCGTTGGTAGGCTCCGCCCGTGCTTCGCCTCATCTGTGCCATGGCGCTTGGGCGCGCCGCCGGCCGGCTGAGCCAGCTTCTCGGGAGGGGCGGTTCGGCCCTTCCAGGGCTCATCGCCGAGAAGATCGATTCGCGGACAATCGAGAAGCTCGCCGCCGGCTTGAGGCGCGGGGCGGTCGTGGTCACCGGCACCAACGGCAAGACGACGACGACAAAGATGCTCGTCGGGATCCTCGAGGCGGAGGGGCTCTCGGTTGTGACCAACCCAAGCGGATCCAATCTGGCCCGTGGGATCGCCACCCACCTGATGCGAGCTGCTTCGTGGAGGGGCCGCATCGAAGCCGACATCGCAGTTCTGGAGGCCGATGAGGCCGCGGTACGTACCCTCTCGGCCCGACTTTCGCCGCATCTCGTCGTCGTCACCAATCTCGCCAGGGATCAGCTGGACCGTTTCGGCGAGTTGGCCACCACCGCCGAGCACGTGGCCGCGGCGCTGCGCCACGCCGATGTTGCCGTGCTCAATGCCGACGATCCGCTCGTGGCCGAGATGGCCGATGCCGGTGCCGAGCCGCGTTTCTACGGAGCCGCCGAGCAAGTGCGCCGCCTGATGCCGGCGGACTCGAACCTCTACGGGGCGCAGGAGGAGACCGGCCCCCGGCCCGAGCTGCGGGTTCGCCTGGAACGTGCGGAGGTGGAGGGCTACGGAGAACACGTGGAGCTGGCCCTGGGCAAGGACCGGCTCGAGTTTCACCTGCAGGTTCCCGGCGCCTACAACGGGTACAACGCGGCCGCCGCCCTGCTCGCCGGCCTCGAGTTCGGCGTCGATCCGGACCGCGCAGTGGCCGCGCTGCAGGCCATCCGGCCCGCCTTCGGGCGTGGGCAGGTAATCGAATATCGGGCCCGCCGGGTTCGGCTGTTGCTGGTGAAGAACCCGGCCGGATTCAACCAGGTGATTCGTTTGCTGGGCGAGGTCGATCCCTGTCCGGTGCTCATCGCCATCAACGACCTCGACGCCGACGGCCGCGACGTGTCCTGGCTGTGGGACGCCCGCCTCGAAGATCTCGCTCGAAGCGGGCACCGCTTCGGCACCAGCGGCATACGGGCCTACGACATGGGCCTCCGTCTCAAGTACGCCGGCATCGAGTCCTGGAGCGAGCCCGACCTCGCCGCAGCTCTGGAGCGTCTCGTCGATTCTGCAGATGAGGGTGAGACGGTGGTGCTCGTGCCCACTTACACCGCCATGCTGCCCCTGCACTCCATGCTGCTGCCTGGAACCAGCAAGCGGGAGGCGTGGACGTGAGCGATCTGGTCATCGCCCACTTGTATCCCTTCGAGATGAACATCTATGGGGACACCGGCAACGTCATCGCGCTGACCAAGCGCCTCGAGTGGCGCGGGCTTCACGCTCGAGTCGACCCGGTGCCGGTGGGCGCCGATTACGACCTGGCCGAAGCCGACGTCGTCTTCGGTGGTGGCGGTCAGGATCGATCGCAGCTTGAGGTCGCCTACGACCTGCAGCGGAGGGCCGGGGCCGTCGACGAGGCCGTGGAG
The DNA here is from genome assembly GCA_964633975.1 of uncultured Acidimicrobiia bacterium. Lineage (GTDB taxonomy): Bacteria > Actinomycetota > Acidimicrobiia > Spongiisociales > UBA11373 > CAZWKX01. The sequence goes on along the minus strand of CAZWKX010000001.1, from coordinate 26,539 downwards.
GACGGCACGGTGTTCCTCACCATCTGCGGCACCTATCAGCTGTTCGGCCGGAGGTTTTTGACCAGGGACGGCACCGAGATACCCGGCATCGGGGTCTTCGCCATGGAGACCATCGGCGGCAGCAAGCGCATGATCGGCAACATCGTGGTCGACTCACCTTGGGGCGAGCTCGTGGGCTTCGAGAACCACTCCGGGCGGACATTCCTCGACGCCGGGCAGGAGGCGCTGGGGCGGGTGAAGAAGGGGTACGGGAACAATGAGCGGGCCAAAGAGGAAGGGGCTAGGAGGGTCAACTGCTTCGGCACCTACATGCACGGTTCGCTGTTGCCCAAGAACCCGGCGTTCGCCGACCAGCTCCTGGCGCTGGCGCTGGCGCGTCGCTACGGGGAAGGTGCCATGCTGGCGTCGCTCGACGACGAGATGGAGTGGCGGGCGGCAGCCTCGGCGGCGCGGCGTCCCTGAGGATCCCTGGAAGCGGGCAAAGACGTCTAGGGCATCGCCATCTGCTCACGCGCGGCTCCGAGCTCGTCGACGGCGACGGCGAACTCGAGCCCTCTGACCGACGAATTGAGCAGATAGACAGCTTCGATGTTGACTCCGGCGTCGGCCAGCCGCCGGGCCATCGTGGCCATGGCGCTCGCCTGGTGGGGGAGCACCGTGACGAGCACCTCTCGCTCGTCGAAGGTGAGATCGGCACGCTCGAGGACGGCGCGCGTGGTGGAGGCATCGTCGACCATCATGCGGGCCACGCCCGCTTCGCCGACGCCGTAGGCGGCAAGCGCCTCGATGTGGATGCCGGCCGACGAGATCTGCTCGGTGAGCATGGCCAGCATGCCGGGCCGGTTGGCGAGGTGCACCGTGAACTCGGTCATACTCCGACTCTACGCGCCGGGTCGTGCTATCGGAGGGCCTGGGCCGCCGTCAGCCCAGGATCTCGTCGGGATCGAGCCGGGGTTGGGTCGGGACGACGAGCACGGGCCGGGAGGTGTCGCGCAAGACGCGGGCCGAGACGCTCTCCCACTCTTCGAAGAGGTGTTTGGTGGCACCGAGGATCACCAAGTCGGCGCCCATTTCGGCGGCGGCGGCCAGGATGGTCTCGGCCGGATCCTCGCCCTCCAGATACCGTACGTTGGCATCGACTCCGGACGCCCTCAGCGCGTTCAGGAGAGGTTCGGTGATGCGATGCCCTCGCTCCTCGACGTAGCGGGCAATCACGGCATCCTCCTGGCTGGACCATCCCGGGCTGCCCGCGGTGAGAGGGTGCCAGGCGTCGGAACGGATCTCGTCGAGAAACGACCGGGGCACCTCGATGACGGTGATCACCGAAACCGGATCGCCGCCGGCCAGGCAAGCCACGAACTGGGCCACGGGATCAGGGCTCAGCACACCTGCGGTAGCGATGAGGATCCGCATGCCGTCAGACTATCCACGCCGCCTCGAGTACGCTCGGCTCCCGCGTCTTGGAGGCTGGCATGGCGGTTCCCGACGAGATCGTCAACAAGGTGCTGTGGCGGATCCCAAACGTGTTTTGTCTGATCGGAGCCGCCGACGGCGACACCTGGAACGGCATGACGGCGAGCCGGCTGACCCAGGTGGCGATGGAGCCGGTGCTCGTAGCCGCCGCCGTGGACGCGGAGGCGCCAACCCATCGGCTCATCACTGGCTCATCACTGCCGCCGGCGCCTTTTCGGTGAACCTGTGGGACCGAGAGGACACGAGGCCGCTCGTGAAGTTCTCGAAGCCGGCGAAACGCGAGGGCAGCACCTTGAACGGGCGACCTGTTCGTATCGGCGTCACCGGTTCCCCCATCTTCGAGGAGGCGGTGGCCTTCCTCGAATGCCGGGTATGGCGGTCGGTTCAATGCGGGACGCACACGCTGTTCATCAGGGAGGTCGTCGATTGTGGATTCCAGGGAGCAGGTGAGGAGGCTCGCATCGCCCGCATGGAGGACACTCGGATGAGATACGGAGGCGTGAGGCGGGGCGGCCACCGACGAGGCTGCCGGGTCTTGTGGGATGAGTCGGGACGACGGTGGGCTCAGGCTGAGGAGGGATGCAGAATCGCGGCTACGGCGCGCCGGCGCTGCGAGCGGGCCAGAGGAAGCCCGGGATGGTCCCATATCGCCTCGGCGAGACACTCCGGCGGCAGCACCCGCAGTCTGCCCAGGCGGCCGTCGCCGCCGACGGTGACGAGCATCGGATAGGGGAACAGGTCGATTCCGACGCGGCCGAGGGCACGGCGGAGGTCGAAGGCGCTGCGAAGGGCGCGCTTGACCGGTTCCTTGACGCGTTGCCCATGCCGCCACAGACCGTCATCTCGGAGGACGCAGAGGGTCGGGTCGGGGTCGATCTCGATGGTGAACGCGCCATTGGGACCGACCACGACACGAGGCACGACTCTGCCTTGCACTATGACGTCGTTGAGGACGGTCCAGTCGGGGGGAAGATCGGCGAGCTGGGATAGGTCGAGCGCGGCAGGAACGGCGGTTGTTGCCGCCAACGGCGCTTCGGCCGGCTCCGCCGCAGTCTTGTGTCCGAGCCCAACTGTGGACAGCGCTGCCATGTGGGGAGCATCGGCTGGGGCAGATGAGGCCTTGAGGGTCAGGTAGTCGGGTACCCCGGCTGACCGGCGGCGAGCCAGCGCGCGTAGGCCTCGTCGTTGGGTACATCGCGGCCGGTGTCGGTCGCCATCAGATAGCGGTGGTAGAGGAAGTCCGTGTAGGCCTGCACAGGATCGTCGGTGCGGCGGTCTTCGAGTGTCCGAAACCGGGCCAGAAGGGGTTCGAACACCTCGACGCGCCAGCGCACGGCGGCCACCGATTTCTGCGTGGCCGTCTGCCTCCCTCTAGAGGCCTCGTAGTAGTAGAGGTCGGAGAGGATCTGGCGTGCCTGGTTCTCCGAGGCCTCGACCCCGGTCAGATCGCGCAGCCGGTGCCTGTGGAAGTTGCGCCCGGCCACCTTGAGCTGCATCCGGAGGTGGCCGCCGTCGGCCTCGGGGATGAGTTCGAGGTCGGCGACATCGAAGCCGAGGTCGTTGAGGCGGCCGATGTGGTCGGTGATGCGATACCGCTCGTCGGGCCCGATGACCGGCGCGCGGGTGACCTCGTTCCACAGCGAGCCGTAGCGGTCGGCGATGTCCTCTCCAAGGCCGATGTCCGCCTTATCCAGGTCCATGCCTCGTGACGCTGCGATGTCGGACATGCCGCCGGCGACGTTGGTGAGCATGATCTCGATGTCGGTCTGCCGCTGGCCGTCGGTCAGCGACGGGTGGATCTCCGAGGTCTCGGCGTCCACCATCGTGACCTCGATGGCGCTGGCGTCGTAGCGGTACAGCACGTTCGAGAGTGAGCAGTCACCCCAATAGCAGCCGAGCAGGTGCAGCTGGACCAGGAGACCGGCGAAAGCATCGAGCATCTGATTGCGCCGGTCCCCAAAACCCGGGCCGAATAGCAGCTCCCTGTAGGAGAAGGCATAGTCCAGGTAGCGGGTGATGACCGCGGCGGCACTCTCGTCGTGGGGGTCGAGCCAGGGCCGCTCCACGAGGCCGACCGGCTCCACGGCGGGAGCGTCCATCTCCTCGAGTTCGCGAAGAATGGCGTACTCGTGCCGGGCCGGCCTCAGCGGAAGCTCCTTGATGGCGTAGGTTCCGGTCTCGTATCCGTAGAACTGCACCTCGTGACGGGAGATGCCCTTGGGTAGAAGCAGTCGACGCGGGTGCTGCCAATCGGCCAGCGATCGATCCCACGGCAGGTCGAGGAAGTCGGGATTGCCTCCTCGTACGATGACATGCGGTGTCGGCATGAGACGCATTGTGGCGGTTCTCCGGATCCATGGCACGTGTGCCGCCGTCGTGTCGGGCCGGAGACGCGTATCATCCGGCGACGCCACCACGGAGCGTGCTCGTGCAGGCAGCAAGAGAGCCGACATCGGTCTTCCTGCTCGACCGCGCCGTGGAAGGTCTGAGGGCTCGGGCGCCGGCGTGGCTGGAGCTGCGCATCGAAGACCGGATCGCCTATTTGAGAGAGCTGGCGGCGCGGACGGCGCAGACGGCGCCGGCGCTCGTGGCCGATGCCGTTGCCGCCAAGGGGGTGAGTGCCCGCTACGGCGGTGAGGATTGGGTGGCCGGTCCTGTGACTCAGCTGCGCGTGATCCGGTTCCTCATCGACACGCTCGAGGGCATCCGGCGGCGGGGGCGTGTGCCGATTCCGCGTCACCGCATCTCGACGCGGCCCGATGGCCAGGTTGTAGTGCGGGTGACTCCGGCCGACATCTACGATCGTGTGCTGTACCGGGGCATGACGGCCGACGTCTGGCTCGACCCCCGTGTGGATCGCCGGCGCGTCAATGAGAGTCTGGGCTCCTTCTACACAAAGTCCGAGTTGGCGCGGCCGCAGGTGAGCGTCGTGCTCGGGGCCGGGAATGTGTCGAGCATCGGTCCTCTCGATGTTGTGCACCAGCTGTTCGTCGAGGGCAGGGTGGCCCTGCTCAAGTTCAGTCCGGTCAACGACTACATCGGTCCACACACCGAGCGAAACTTCGCCAGTCTGATGTCGGATGGGTTTGTTCGCACCGCCTACGGCGGAGCCGACGTCGGCGAGTACCTCGTTCGGCACCCCGGCGTGGACGTGGTCCACGTCACCGGGTCGGCCCGCACCCACGATGCGATCGTCTTCGGCGAGGGCGAGGAGGGAGCGGCGCGAAAGGCCCGCAACGAGCCGCTGCTCGGCAAGCCGATCACGAGTGAGCTCGGCAATGTGAGCCCGGTCATCATCGTGCCGGGGCCCTGGTCGGAGCGCGATCTCCGCTTCCGGGCCGAGGACGTAGCCACACAGATCACACAGAACGCCGGGTTCAACTGCAATGCGGCCAAGGTGCTCGTGTTCGCCAGCGGGTGGCCGCAGCGCGAGGCGTTTCTGGATCAGCTTCGCCGGGTGCTGCGGAGGCTGCCGTCGCGGCCGGCCTACTACCCAGGCGCGGAAGAGCGGTTCGAGCGTCTCGTCGCATCACACGACAACGTGGAGATGCTGGGGGAGCGCCGGCCCGGCGTGCTGCCGCCCACCCTGCTGGTGGGGGTCGATCCCCAGTCCGGGCATCTGGCCTTCTCCGAAGAGGCTTTCTGCCCCATCGCCGCCGTCACGTCTTTGCCCGCCGACGGCCCGGCCGAGTTTCTCGAGCGAGCCGTCGCCTTCTGCAACGCCGACCTGGCCGGCACCCTCAACGTCACCATCCTCATCGACCCCAAGACGGAGGAAGGCCTGGCCGTTGCCCTCGACGGTGCACTTGCGGCCCTCCGCTACGGATCCGCCGCAGTGAACGTGTGGGCGGCCGCCGGGTTCGTCTTCGGCACCAACCCCTGGGGGGCGTTCCCCGGTCACACCCTCCGCGACGTCGGCAGCGGCATCGGCTTCGTGCGCAACGCCCGGCTCTTCGATCACCCACAAAAGACGGTGATCCGGGCACCGTTTCGCCAATTCCCCAAACCGGCGTGGTACGTGACGCACCGCAATGCCCATCGGACGTTCGCTCGAGTGGCGGACCTCGAGGCGGCACCCAGCCTGGGCAAGCTCCCCATGCTGGCGCTGTCGACTCTGAGAGGCTGAAGCCCAAGGGCCCCGTGGCTGCCAGAATCGGTGCCATGGACATAGCGGTCAACCTCGTCGAGTACTACCTGCGTCTGAGCGGATACCTGACCCTCAGCGAGTTCGAGGTTCAGCGGCGCAGCGACGCCGGTGAGTTCGAGACTGCAACCGACATCGACATCATGGCGCTGCGGCTGCCCGGCGACGTCTACGCAGCAGATCCTCACGGGCCCAGGGAGAGCCGTCTTCTCCTCATCGAGGACCCGGTGCTGCAGCTGGAGCACGACCTCGTCGACGTGATCGTCGGCGAAGTGAAGCAGGGTGAGGCCGAGTTCAACCCGGGTATTCGCCATCATGAAGTGCTCAATCCGCTGCTGCGCCGCCTGGAGTGGCTCTACGACGAGCCTCTCGATTCCGTGGTGCACGACCTGAGCGACAAGGGGCTGCATTTGAGCCCGGGCCGGGGCGGCGGACGGGTGCGCAGCCGGCTGGTTGCCTTCGGCCGCAGCGCCGATAGCAATCTGCACACGATCTCGATCGCGCACGTCGTCAACACTCTGCTGGGCTTCTTCTCCGGGCTCGAGCACGCGTTTCGGCCCGCCCAGTTCCGCGATCCGGCTCCGGCCTTGCTCAACCTGCTGCTGAAATCCGGGTTCGACGTCTACAAGCCCTGACGGCGGCGAGCTAGGGCAAAGCGCAGGCGACCCGGAGCGCCGTCTGGGCGACCCCGCCTGCGGCCGTGAGGTTCTTGGCGTCCTCGGGCCGGAGGCGGCGCACGGCAACCCGGCACCAGTCACCGGCGGCGCCGCGCACGATCTGGTCGGAGTCCTCGGGGCCGTAGACCCAGCGGGCGAAGCCGGGCCCGACCAGCTCGACGCGTATCGGCGCCGGGTACTCCTCTTCGGCTCGGGCGAAGGCAGCGGGCAGTGTCAGCCAGGCCAGCCTGGCCACATGGCGAATTCGAGGCGTGTCCTCGACCTCACGGGCCAAGGCGGCGGTGATGTCGAGGCCGTGTGCCCAGGTCTCCATCAGCCGGATGGCGGCGAAGGTCTCGGTGTCGGTCTCCGGCATAGGCCAGCCGATGCGGACGTCGGGCCGGCGGCGAGAGAGCGCATCGACCACCGCGGCACGGGCGTGACGCCACCATTCAATGATCTCCTGAGGGCGTTTGCCCCGTCCGGCGGTCACGCCGGGATCATTGCGGGATGCGCCATCTCCGCATACGGTCGTCACTGGATCGGCATCACCGTCCTCGAGGGCGCGCAGGGCGTTGTCTTCGGACCAAGCCAGGTGGCTGATCGTGTCCTGCACCGTCCATCCGGAGCTCGTGGCGCGGCGCCGCCAATCGCGGTCGGGAGCCCGCTGCAGCAGCTGATCGAGCGTCTGCTGCTCGGCTACGAGGTCGGCGAGTATGGACCGCATGGCGCCAACAGGCTACTCCGTGCCAGGGTCGCCCAGGTCCGGAGCCGATGGGCCCCGCGTCGCCGTGTATGGCGGAGCCGGCGCCCTGGACGGCGTTTTGCGGGGGATCTGCGGGGTCGGTGGCGCGTTCTTGCATGAAAATGCAGTCATGCGTATAGTCATGGCATGTCCGACCCAGCCGCTCGCCGCAGAGCCATACGCAGGATCATCGAGAACCAGGCCGTGGGTAGCCAGACGGAGCTGGTGGATCAGCTCGGCCGGTCCGGCTTCGACGTCACGCAAGCCACGGTGTCCAGGGACCTCAAGGATCTAGGGGCGGTCAAGGTGCCCGAAGGTGCCGGAGCGCGCTATGTGTTTCCCGACACCGCCGCCGGCGGTGTTCCCGACGAGGCGCTGGCGCATGCGCTCGCCAAATACGCCGAGGCCATCACCTCGACGGGCAACCTCGTGGTGGTCAAGACACCGCCTGGAGCAGCTCAGATGGTGGCGGCCGCAATCGACGGCTGCAGCATCGACGGCATCATCGGCACGGTGGCCGGCGACGACACTCTGCTCATCGTCACGCACGAGCGGGTGGGGAGCCAGCAGGTGCGCCTCGAGCTCGAGCGCATCGGGAGTGGATCATGAGGGTGGTTCTCGCCTACTCGGGAGGGCTCGACACCTCGGTCATCCTGCGCTGGCTGATCGAGCAGTACGGGGCCGAGGTCGTGGCGTATACGGCCGATGTGGGTCAGGGCGAAGAGGTCGAGGAGGCCCGCAAGAAGGCCATGGAGACCGGCGCCGTCGAGGCGATCGCCGAAGACCTGAGGGCTCCTTTTGTCGAGGAGTACGTGTTCCCGGCGCTGCGGGCCAACGCCGTCTACGAGTGGTACTACTTGCTCGGCACATCGTTGGCGCGCCCGGTGATCACCAAGGGCTTGGTCCGGGCGGCGCGAGCCGTAGGAGCCGACGCCATCGCTCACGGCGCCACCGGCAAGGGCAACGACCAGGTGCGCTTCGAGCTTGCCGCCTACGCCCTCGAGCCCGGGATCAAGGTCATCGCCCCCTGGCGGGAGTGGGATCTCAAGGGACGGGCCGATCTCATTGCCTATGCCGAGCGCTACGGCATCCCGGTTCCGGTGACCGCGGAGAAGCCGTATTCCATGGACGCCAACCTGCTCCACATCTCCTACGAGGGTGGCGCGCTCGAAGACCCCTGGGCCGGTCCGCCGCCGGGGATGTTCCGCCTCACCACAGACCCGGAGGACGCGCCCGACACCGCCGAGGTCATCACCGTCGCCTTCGAGCGGGGCACGCCGGTGGCGGTCGACGGCGCCGCCATGGGACCCGTGGATCTTCTGGCCCAACTCAACGAGCGGGGGGGACGGCACGGTGTGGGCCGGGTCGACATCGTCGAGAACCGTTTTGTCGGCATGAAGAGCCGCGGGGTGTACGAGGCACCCGGGGGGACCATCCTCCAACACGCTCACAAGGCGGTCGAATCCATCACCCTCGATCGTGAGGTGGCGCATCTGCGCGACGAGCTCGTCCCGCGCTACGCCGAGATGGTCTACAACGGCTTCTGGTTCGCTCCCGAGCGAGAGGCGCTGCAGGCGTTCATGGACGAGGTGCAGGAGCGCGTCTCCGGGGACGCCCGCCTCAAGCTCTACAAGGGCGCGGTGGCTGTGGAAGGCCGCCGGTCGGACCGGTATGCGCTCTACGATCAGGCGACGGCCACCTTCGAGGAGGACTCGGTGTACGACCAGAGCGACGCCACGGGGTTTATCCGCCTCAACGCCTTGCGCCTGCGCAGGCTTGCTGAGGAACGTCTGGGGGAGGGCGAGTGACCCGGCATCGGCGGATGCCGGCGAGACGGCAAATGCGTCGTCGCCGTTTCACGGAGGTCGGCACGTGACGCTGTGGGGCGGCAGGTTCTCCGAGAAGCCCGACGACATCCTCTGGGAGTTCACCACCTCAGAGACCGACCGGCGGCTGCTGGAGGTCGATGTGCGCGGGTCGCTGGCCCACGCGCGCATGCTCGGAGCCGTCGGCTTGCTCACCGAGAGTGAGGCGGCGGCATTGATCGAGGGTCTCGAGACCATACTGGCGGAGGCTTCCGAGCACCGGTTCGTCTTCCGCGTCACCGATGAAGACGTGCACACCGCGGTCGAGCGCCGGCTGTACGAGATAGCCGGAGGCGTCGCAGGCAAGCTGCACACCGGGCGATCCCGCAACGATCAGGTCGCTCTCGATCTGCGGCTCTACTTGACGAAGGCGGGCCGCGATCGTATCGGCCAGATCGAGGCCCTCGTCCGCGTTCTGGTCGACAAGGCGGAAGAGGTGGGGGAGATCATTGTCCCCGCCTATACCCACATGCAGCGGGCCCAGGTGATACCGCTGGCGCACCACCTGCTCGCCTACGCCTGGATGCTGCTGCGCGATGTCGACCGCTTCGCCGGGGCTCTCGATCGGATCGCCATCTCGCCGCTGGGCGCGGGGGCTGCCGGGGGCAGCAGCCTCCCCTTGGATCCGCTGTTGCCGGCGGAGGAGCTGGGCTTTGGAGAGGTTTTCGAGAACTCGCTCGATGCGGTCGGCTCCCGCGACTTCGTGGCCGAGTACACGTTCTGCTGCGCTCAGGCCATGGCGCACCTGTCGAGGTTCGCCGAGGAGCTGGTGCTCTGGGCCAGCGAGGAGTTCGGCTGGGTGGAGTTCGCCGATCGACACAGCACCGGATCCTCTGCGCTTCCGCACAAGAAGAACCCGGACATGGCAGAGCATGTTCGGGGCAGGACGGCACGGGTCATTGGGCACGTTGTCGCCGTGCTTTCCCTTCAGAAGGCCCTGCCGCTCGCCTACAACAGCGATCTCCAGGAGGACAAGGAGATCATCTTTAATGCCGACGACACTCTTGCCGGCGCTCTCACCGCTCTTGCCGCCTTGGTGCAAGGGGCGACGTTCCGGTCGCCGCCCGTCGGTGGATGGGTGGGAGCCCTGGACCTGGCCGAGATCCTCGTCAAGCGGGGCATCCCCTTCCGGGAGGCGCACGAGGCGGTGGGGAAGCTCATCAGGGACGCTGGAGGACGGGGGCCGGGCGACGTGACTCCAGAGGAACTGGAGAGGGCGCACCCTGCGTTTGTGCCATCCGACCTGGGCCGGCTCGATCCCGTCGATTCGGTGAGGGGGCGCAGCAGTCCGGGTGGAGGCAGCTTCGAGAGCGTGCGTCAGCAGATCGATAGGCTACGACGGCGCCTCGGCTGAAGGCTGGGCATCGTCATGGCCGGCAGGCGAGTACCCGCAAACATCCACGACACGGCCGGCGCTCGGAGTGGATTGCCGTGACTCACATCGTCTGGGATTGGAACGGGACACTGTTCGACGACTTCGAGATCATCGTCGAGTCGGTGAACGCGTCGCTGCGCCGGCTCGGCGCCGGGCCCATCGATGCCTCGGTGTACCGGGCGCTCTACCGACGGCCCATGGATCTCTTCTACGAGGCCGTGCTGGGCCGGCCCGTTCACGCCGAGGAGATGGCCGCCGTCGACCGAGATTTCCACCGCTCCTACCACGATTCGATGAGCCGGGCCGGCCTGGCGGGGGACGCCCTCGACGCGGTCAGGCTGGCCGCCGCGCGCGGGGCCACCCAGTCGGTGCTTTCGATGTGGTGGGAAGACCGGCTCGTGGACACCGTGGGGTGGCTGGGCCTCGGCGAGTACATGGTGGCCGTCGCCGGGCGCCGCTCCGGGCCGGCGACGACGAAGGCGGAGCCGCTGGCCCGTCATCTTCGACGGCTCGGCAAGCTCGTCCCACGCTCCGGTGGCTATGTCGTCTTGGTCGGTGACGTCACCGACGACGCCGCCGCTGCCCGGGCCTGCAATGTGGGCTGCGTGCTCTACGACGGCGGCTCGCTCGAGCGCTCTGCTCTGGAGGCCGAAGGCTTTCCGGTGGTGAACACGCTGGTAGAAGCGGTTGAGAAGGCATTGGCGATGGGCGGGCATCGGCCTCGGGTGTGACGGGGCCGGGCCGGTACCCGTAGCCGGGACGCGCCGCTACTCGAACGGCTTCTCCTCGGGTCCGCGGCGCGCCACCGCGTTCCACACCGTCTCGTAGTGGTCGTGATCGAAGGGGTCGATGTGGTTGAGCACGAACTCCTCCCACGACCGGCGCAGAGGGTCTCCGGCCTGCGTGTACATCCACAGACCTGTGGGGATTCGGTCGAGAACGGTGCGCAGGCTCATGGGCGTGCTCACCCGAGTGCGGGCATCGGCGGCGGTGAACGACTCGTTCACCTCGAAGGCGAGACGGGCGATCGCGGTGACGTAGGACGCCCTCATCGACGGGTAGCGTCGCTCGAGCATGACCTCGATCTGGTCGGTGCTCGGGAATCGTTTCTCCCAGATGATCCAGCGGTCGGCGAACGCCTTGTTCAGCGTCTGGGTACCTGCGTAGTCGCGCAGGTCGGTCGGGTTCAAGGTGCCGAAGAGGCGGGTGTCGGGCCGCAGTCGGACGGTCTCGCCCGTGGGCAGGTCGAGGGCCTGGTAGCGGTCGAGCAGGCCGTGCAGGGCGAAGAGGGTCTCGGCTCCGGCGGCGTTGAGCTCGGACATGTTGATGAGAGCCGGTCCACGCAGCGCCCTGCTGATGTCACCGTCCTCCCAGCGGCTCTCGGTTCCGCCCCTCCCATCGCCGTGGAGCTTCACGGAGCCGATGAGGGTGATGTCGCGCACCTCTCCGGTGAGCGGAATCCGGTAGTAGGGCAGGCGCAGCTGGGCGGCGAACTGCTCGAGATCGTGATCCTTGCCGGTTCCCATGTGGCCCCGGAGCGCTACGTGGAGGGGAGCGTGAATGACTTCTCGGCGCCGGACCTCTTCGATGAGAGCGAGGCGGTAGAGCATGCCGAGATCCACGTAGTACGGGTCCGGCTCGGGGATCTTGCCCACCCGCTGCTCGTAGTCGGGGAGGTTCTCCGGGACGGGGAAGGTCTCCAGCCCGATGGGGGCGCCGTCGCCGCCGGGATCGGTGAAGGTGATGGTCTCAGCCAATTGGGATCCTCATGCTTGGGTCATCGTAGAGGCGGCTCTGGTGCGCCCACCAGGTGTCGCCGCCGGCAAGGGCGACGTGGCGGCGCAGGGCGGAGCGCACACCGTCGATCATCGCTTGTGTGAGGGCGTCGGGCCGCTTCACGATACGGGCCCTCGAGTATGCGTCGCAGACGGTGTCGTCGCCGATGCCGATGCCGAGCACCGTCGTGCCGCCGGCTTCTGCAGCATCGACTGACGCCGCCAGAGTCTCCACCGAGCCGCGGGTCATGCCGTCGGCGAGCACGACCATCATGCGCACCTGCGCGTTGCGCGAGACGAGCCGCTGGGCGGCGTGGCTCACGTTGACCTCGTCTACGTTGGCCGCCTTCTCGAACATGGAGACGGGTGGCGTCCCCTCCGGGTCGCGCCGCGCTTCGGTAGCGGCGTCGGCGGGATTGGCGGCGGTCCAGAAGAGCCCGGCGAGGCGGGGCTCTGCGATCTCCCAGCGCTCGTCGAAGGCCTTCACCATGTAGTGGTTCACCGTCCTGGAGAGCCTGTCGGCGGCGCCACCCTGGCTTCGTCGCAGCGCCCCTTTTGTCGTATGAAGGCGATCGACGAAGCTGCGTTCGCTGTCGTCGACTCGAGCGGCGAAGGCCCGGTTGAACAAAGCCACCTCGAACTCCACTTGCAGCTCGTCGCAGAGGCGGGCCAGAGTCCAAGCCCCCAGCGTGGCCGCGGCCATGGCCCAGGGCGCCTTGTAGCCGCTGGGCAGCGGCCGAGGCTGCAGCATGCTGGCAGAACCGTCAACCAGCAGGCTCACCGAGTAGGCCCGCCTGGTGGGGAGGTCGCGCCGCTCGAACATGCGCTGGTAGAGGCCGGCGCCGAGGAAGAGGGCGGCATAAGGAGAGAGGTCGCCGGCGTCGAAGCCGGAGCGAAGCCCTCGCCGCTGGTTCGCCACGAAAAGCGGGTACAGCTCGCCCGAGATGTATCGCTGACCTACGGCCCAGCGCTGAGTCGCCGTCTCTAGGGCTTCGTGGCCCCTCGAGGCGAATTGTGCGAACCGTGAGGGAAGTGAGGTGACGATTAGCTTGCCGCCCTGCCCGGTGGGCAGGTAGACGTCCGGGGCTTCGCTGACCCTGAGGATCTGGTCGGTGGCGGGGTCTCCTGCGGTCTCGCTGCGGTCGCGGTGGCCTCGTTCGGACTCGACGGCTTGCGCCGTCGCCTTCGTCCTGTCGTATGACTCCACGTCCTTGAGAACTGGGCTGATCATTCGCACCGCGTCGACTCCGGAGCTGATCTCCTCGCGTTCGGCTTCGTGGCGCTCCTGCTGCTCCCGCTTCGACTCCTCGGGCGAGGCCTCGGTGAGGAGACCATGAAGGCGGGCGACGGCAAGGAGCTTCAGGGCGACACCTGCCGATTCCCAGGGTCCGGGGGCAGCAGTGGCGTCGTCGACCAGCTCGGCGGTGTCGTCGAGTGCAGCCGCCACGGGAGGATCGGCGCCGCGCTGCAGGTCGTCGAGGGACTGGTAGCCGCCCACGGCCAGGAAGCAGGCCAGGGCGAACTGGCCCATGGGTCGGGCCTTGCCCATGGCGGCGGGCAGGGCCGCCAGGTAGAGGTCGGCGAGCACGGAACGGGCGCCGGGGTAGGCGTCGAGGTGCTGGAGCTCCTGGCGGGCGTCTTCGATGGTGAGGAACATGGCCTCGGCGGCGGGGCCGCCGGCGCTGGCCAGGGCCTCGAGCAGCGAGACCGGCTCCTCGGGTGGCTGCTCCAGAGTGTCGGGGAACCACTCCTCCGGCACGGGGCGCCGTTCCTCGAAGTCGGTGGCCACCATGTGCACCACTTCGTGCAGAGCCGAGGCGAGGGCCACCTCGGCTGCCGTGACCGGAGCCTGCCGGGCATATGCGGCCTGGAAGACCCCGGGGTCCATCACGATCTCGCCGGGCTGCGCCGCCGCATGTGATCCCAGACGGATGCTCAGCGTGTCGTCGTCGGCGATTGACCTGGCGAAACGCGTCACCGCCGGGGCCACACGCTGATAGCGGGCGACCACGGCCTCGATGACCCGTTCCTCCGGGGGGAGGATCTCGGTGAGGAAGGTGTCCTCTCGGCGTCGCATAGCCGCTCATTGTCCCACGCTGAACGACGTGATTGCCTCACTGGCGGCCGCAGGTGAACATCTTGGAGATTTCGGCTCCAGAAGCTAACATCGCTCGACCGCGGGCCGGGGCTGTGCCCCGGTCCGCGGTCATATTGGAGGGAAGGGGACGATGATCAAGAAACGTATTACTCCTCTGCTCATACTCATGCTCGTTGTGTCGCTGTTGGCCGTCGCTTGCGGTGACGACGAGACAACGACCACTGAAGCTACGGCCACGACCGAAGCTACGGCCACGACTGAAGCTACGGGCACGACTGAAGCTACGACCACGACCGGCGAGGCGGCCTGGGCGCCCCTGTACGAGGGCGACCTTGTGATTGGCTACGTGTTGCCTTCGACCGGGGGCCTGGCGTTCATCATCGATGCGCTCGTCAAGCCGATCGATATGGGCGTCAGCGAGATCGATGCCGCAGGGAACAGCGCCATCACGCTGATTCCGACCGACAGCGGCACCGATCCGCAGGTTGCTTCGGCGTCGGTGGAGCAGCTGATCAACGACAACGTCAGCGCCATCATTGGCCCGGCGGCCACGGGTGTCTCGCTCTCGGTGATCGACCGGATCACCGGCGCCGAGATTCCCATGTGCTCGCCGTCCAATACCGGAGCCGTGTTCACGACGTACGATGACAACGGCTACTACTTCCGTACCGCTCCGCCGGACAACCTCCAGGGCCAGGTCCACGGTGACCTGATCACGGAGGACGGCGCCACCAGCGTGGCGATCGCCTACCGGAGCGACGAGTACGGCCTTGGTCTCGCCGAGTCGATTCGCGATGAGCTCCAGGCCAATGGCGTGACGGTTGCCGCCTTCATCGAGTTCGACAAGGACGGCACCAGCTTTGATGCCGAGGCAGCTCAGATCGCCGCGGCGGGCGTGGATGCCATCTCGCTGGTCTCGTTTGCCGAGGGCGCTGCCTTCGTGCAGGCGCTGATCGAGGCGGGTGTTGGCCCGGACGTCGTGCCTCTGTACGTGGCCGACGGCTTCAAGGACAACGTCGCTGCCGATCTCATCGATCCGACGGACATGTCGGTGCTCGAGGGTGTGCGTGGAACGTATCCGTCCTCGGCGCCGCCGAGCGGCGAGCCGACGTTCCCGCAGCGCCTGGAGGCGTTCTCCCCGGGCACGCCCACGATCTTCTCGGCGCATTCGTACGACTGCCTGATGACGATCGTGTTGGCCGCCGAGGCGGCGGGCTCCACGGCTTCGCAGGAGATCGCCGCGGCCATGAACGACGTGACCCGCGGTGGCGAGAAGTGCTCCACGTACGCCGCCTGCCACGCCTTGCTGCAAGCGGGCGCGGACATCGACTACGACGGCGCCAGCGGCCCGCTGGACTTCGTCGATGCCGGTGAGCCGGGAGCAGGCACCTACGAGCTCTTCGAGTACGACGCTGCAGGAGAACCAGTCACGTTCGACGTGGTCGACATCCCATAGTCGGCTCTCGACCAGAACGATCGGAGGGACCCGGTTCTGCCGGGTCCCTCCCGCGTTTGCCGCGGTCCGGGGCGGGGGAACCGGGAGAGCTCGGGAGCGTCGGCTACTGGGCGCGGCCCAGCGTCCCGAGGTAGAGGTCGGCCACCTTCGGATCGTGTATCAGGTCCTGGCCGCTGCCGGTGTAGGCATTGCGGCCCTGGTCCATCACGTAGCCCCGGTCGCAGGTCAGCAGGCAGCGGCGGGCGTTCTGCTCCACCATGACAACCGAGACGCCGGTGTCGGCGATCTGCCGCACCGTCTCGAACACCATGTCCTGGTTGCCCGGGGAGAGCCCGGCCGAGGGCTCGTCGAGGAGCAGCACCGACGGGTCCATCATGAGGGCGCGGCCCATGGCCAGCATCTGGCGCTCCCCGCCGGACAGGAGCCCGGCCCTCTGGCTGCGGCGTTCATCGAGTAGCGGGAACAGCTTGCCCACCGCGGCGAAACGATCCTTCCATGTATAGGGCCGCAGGAACAGCCCCATTCGCAGGTTCTCCTCCACGGTCAGCGACGGGAAGACGTTGTTGAGCTGGGGCACGTATCCGACTCCCATGGCGACGAGCTCGTGACCGGCAACGTCGGTGATGTCCTCACCCCGCAGCGCGACGTGTCCCTGCCGGATGGGCAGCAGCCCGAAGAGCGCTTTGATCAAGGTGGACTTGCCGGCGCCGTTGGGTCCAATGATGCCGACCAGCTCGCCCTGGCCCAGCGTCAGCGATACGCCGCGCAGGATGTCGACGCCGGGCAGATAGCCGGCTACGACGTCCTCGGCTACCAGCAGCGGCGCTTGCTTCTGCTCACTCATCTTCGATCACCCCGTGGTGCTCTCCAAGGTAGGCGTCGATGACCGCCTTGTTGCGGGCCACGTACCCCGGTGGGCCCTCGGCGATGATCTGGCCCTGGCTCATACACACCACCCAGTCGCTGATCTCCTGCACGACGTCCATGTCGTGCTCGATGAAGACGACCGTCATGCCCTCGTCGCGCAGGCGCATGATGTGCCTGAGCAATGACTCCGTCAGCGCCGGGTTGATCCCGGCGGTGGGTTCGTCGAGCATGACGATCTCAGGCTCGACCATGAGTGCCCTTGCCATCTCGAGCAGCTTGCGCTGTCCACCTGAGAGACTGCCGGCGTACTCGTTGGCCATGTGAGCGAGGTCGAAGCTCCCCAGTGACTGCATTGCTTTCGCCGTGTTGACCTCTTCGATGTGACGCCAGCGGCCGAAGAGGGAGCCCCAGAACGATTCGCCGGTTTGGTCCTTGGCCGCAACGAGCATGTTCTCGAGCACGGTGAGCCGGGCAAGCGACTTGGTGAGCTGGAAAGTTCGCACCATGCCCTTGCGGGCCACCTTGAAGGCGGGTATGCCCACCAGGGGGCCGCCGTTGAGGTGCCAGTGTCCCTGTTGGGGCCGATCGAAACCCGAGAGGAGGTTGAACAAGGTCGTCTTGCCGGCTCCGTTGGGCCCGATGAGAGAGGTGATCGTGCCGCGCTGGATCTCGAAGTGGTCGACGTCCACGGCGCGCAACCCACCGAAGAAGCGGCGCAGGTCATCGGCCACCACTATGGGGTCCGGCTTGGAGATGCCCGGCTTGGGGGCAACGCCGGTCAGGGGACTGATCTCAGCGGCCATCGATGAGCATCTCCTCACGCTTCCCGAAGATCCCCTGGGGACGGAAGGCCATGAGCCACATCAGGCCGATGCCGAACAGGGCGAAACGGATCGGACCGATGTCGGTCGTGTCCAGCAGGCCGCCGAACCAGCCTTTGAGCACGGCGCCGGTCATGATGCCGTCCATCAGCTCGAACAAGAACCAGAAGATCACCGATCCGATGATGGGGCCGAACAGCGTTCCCGGGCCACCAAGGATCACGATTGTGAATGCGTAGAAGGTGAGAAGCGGGATGTACGTGTCGGGCGTTACGTTCTGCTGGTCGATGGCGAGGAGTATGCCGGCCAAGGCTCCGATGGCGCCGCCGATCATGAGGCTTTGCAGCTTGTAGGCAAAGACGTTCTTGCCCAGGCTCCGAGCAGCGTCCTCGTCCTCCCGTATGGCCCGAATCACCCGGCCCCAAGGGCTGCGTGTCAGCTTCCACACGAACGCCGTGGTGAGACCCACCAGGGACCACCCGACGAGCATCACCCATAGGGCGCGCTGGTCGAAGGCGAGGTCCCAACCTCCGTAGTGGCCTGCCGGTATCGGATTGAGGGCAAAGAAGGCGTTGGCGAATCGCTGGATCCCGTATTTGCCGTTGGTCAGGGGCGCCGCCCATGAGGAGCGGACGACGAGGCGCAGAATCTCGCCGACGGCAATGGTCACGATGGCCAGGTAGTCGGCGCGCAGGCGCAACGTTGGGATCCCGATGAGCAGGCCGAGGAAGACCGCGGCTGCAATGCCCATCACGATGCCGAGCCACATGGAGCCGCCGAGGTCGACCGTAATGGCCAGCCCGTATGCGCCAACGAGCATCGAGGCCACGTGGCCGAAGTTGAGGAGCCCGGTGTAGCCGAATTGGAGGTTGAGGCCGATCGAGGAGAGTGCATAGGCCGCGGCGGGCACACCGACGGCCGTGCGGATGGCGTCGCTGAGGATCCCCCAGTTCATCAGCCGATCCTCTCTCTCGTCCCGAGGAGGCCCTGCGGTCGAACCAGCAGCATGACGATGAGGATGCCGAGGGCGATGGCCGTCTTGAACTCAACCGGCACCCATAGCGTGCTCATCTCCACGCAGACGCCGATGACGAAGCCGCCCAACATGGCTCCGAAGGCCGTGCCGAGGCCGCCGAGGATGACCGCGGCGAAGATCAGCAACAGCAGCTTGAAACCCATGTCCCACTGCACCTGCTCGGAGATGCCGAACATGACGCCGCCGAGTGCGGCCAGGCTTGCGCCAAGTACCCAGGTGACGAGGGTGACCTCCT
This sequence comes from uncultured Acidimicrobiia bacterium, assembly GCA_964633975.1. GTDB lineage: Bacteria > Actinomycetota > Acidimicrobiia > Spongiisociales > UBA11373 > CAZWKX01. The sequence goes on along the minus strand of CAZWKX010000001.1, from coordinate 7,993 downwards.
GGACGTCGATACCGGATGATTCCGCCAGGTCGGTGTTGTCGGAGACGGCGCGCATCGCGGTGCCGAGCTTGGTCAGCTGCAGGAACAGCCCCACTGCGATGAGGACCACGGCGGCGAAACCGATGATGAAGAAGCTCTTGGGCACCGTGGTGATGCCGAAGAACCGGATGTCGCGTTGCACCGCATAGTCGGTGTACGGGCGCGGGTTGCCCTTGAAGGCCACGAGGATCAGATACCGGATCACGAACGACAGCCCTATCGAGATGACGAGCATCGAAATGAGGCTGGTCTGGCGCCGCCGCAGCGGTCGCCAAAGGAACATCTCCTGGGCGCCGCCGAATGCAGCGCCCAGGAGCAGCGCCGGGATTGCGGCGAGCAGGATGTGCCACTCCGGTCCCAGAGGGGATGCGTTGAAGAAGAACGCGAGCACCGCGCCGAGTGTCACCGTGTCGCCGTGGGCGAAGTTCACCAGGCCGGTGACGCCGAACACGAGGGACAGGCCGATGGAACACAGCGCGATGATCGCCCCGAATTTGAGCCCGATCAGGACGAGCCCACCGATGCGGGTCCAGGTGCCTACGGTCGAGGTGATGCCCGGGCCAAGGGCGAAACGGACCACCTTCTCGCGTCCTCCCCGCACCTGCACGTCCGGCAGCACTTGTCGGCCGGGATCGGTGAGGGTGATTCCCTCAGGGAGAGTGCTTGTGTCGATCTCGACCTGGTAGGTGCCGGGACCCGGAACCGGGACCGACCAGTAGCCCTGCTCATCGCTGGCAGCGCTCCCGATCGGCAGGCCGTCCTGGCTGACCGAGATCGTCACACCTTCCACCGGGGTGCGATCGGTGCCTTCGATCCACTCGAGCGTGCCACCGATTGACTCGGTTTGCGCCAGCGCAGGACTCGCGAGTAGAAGCGCAGTCACCACACCGGCGACCGCAGTGAGAGCGACGCGCCAACTCCTCCTCATGGATCGCCTGAGTCTAGGACCCGGTATCGGTGCCTCCTCCCGGGCACGGTGTCATGCCGGTTGCCGGGCCGAGCGGTGCCTCATCTGGTGCCGACATCCCGTCGGCAACCTCAGTGATGGCGTGGCCCTGCGGCCGTTTCGAGCAGAGCCGGGACCGGTGCCATCGGTATAGGCATGGTTCCCGTCCGCGGTAGGCCGGGCCGAGGGCTTCCGGCTGCCCTCGGTTGATGGGGGTCGAGGTGCCTGGTCGCGCTCGGCTGCACCTAACATCCCTCGTCGATGGACCACGAGCTCACAACGCTTCCCAACGGCCTGCGCGTCATCACCGAAGAAATGCCTTCGATTCGATCGGTCGCCGTAGGGTGCTGGGTGGACACCGGCAGCCGCGACGAAGATGAGTCCGAGGCCGGGTGTTCGCATTTCCTGGAGCACCTCTTGTTCAAGGGCTCGGAGCGCTACCGGGCGCAGGACATCGCCCAGGCGTTCGATGCCGTCGGCGCTCGGTCGAACGCGTTCACCTCGAAGGAGTACACCTGCTACTGGGCCCAGCTCCGCGACGCCGATCTGCCCATGGGAGTGGAGCTGCTCGGCGAGATGCTGCAGCGCCCCGCTTTCCGCCCCGATGAGATCGAGTCGGAGGCCCATGTGGTTCTCGAAGAGATCAACATGAACGAGGACGATCCGGCAGACGTGGCTCACGACCAGTTCGCCAAGGCGCTGTGGGGCGAACATGTGCTGGCCAAGCCGGTCCTAGGCACGCGGGAATCGATCACCGGCTTGGGCCAAGACGTCATCCGCGGCTACTGGCACAGGAGTTACACGCCCTTTACGACGGTCGTCGCCGCCGCCGGCAACCTCGAGCACAACGACGTCGTGGGTCTCGTCGTTGGTCAATTCGGGGCTTGGGAGGGCGCATCGGTCGATCGGGGCCTCGGCGAGCCGAAGATCGAGCCGGCGGTGCAGGTGAAGACCCGCGACACCGAGCAGGCGCACTTGGTGCTCGGCGGTGAGGCGCTCAAGCGGGGCGATGGGCGCCGTTTTGCCTTTGGGCTGCTGAACCACGTA
>CAZWKX010000001.1:0-5951 GCA_964633975.1 uncultured Acidimicrobiia bacterium | reverse complement strand
CGGCATGTCGTCGCGGCTGTTCCGCGAGATCCGCGAGGAGAGGGGCCTGGCTTACTCGATCTACTCGTTCCGCATGCCATTCGCCGACTCGGGGGCGTACGGTGTGTACGTGGGAACGACCCCGCACCAGACCTCCCAGGTCATCGAGCTGGTGCGGGAGCAGCTGGCCCGTGTTGTGGCCGAGGGCCTCGACGGTGACGAGCTCGAACGAGCCAAGGGGAACATGAAGGGGGCGCTTGCCCTTTCGATGGAGGAGACCAACAGCCGCATGATCCGCATCGGCCGCCACGAGCTCACCGGCGTCGAGCACCTGTCGCTGGACGAGACGGTGGCCGCCATCGACGCGGTGACGCTCGAAGACGTGCACACCGTTGCCATGGAGGTGTTCGGGGGCCCCAAGGTGCTCGGAGCCGTGGGGCCTTTCAACTCCATCGATCTGGAGCGCTACGTCGAATGATCCGGGTTGCCGTCTCCGGGGCAGGGGGCCGTATGGGCCGACTGGTGTGCAGCGCCGTCGCCGCCGCCGCCGACCTGGAACTGGACGCCGCCTACGATCCGGAGCGGGCCGGTGAGCACGTCGAGGGCCTCTACGTCGGTGAGGACGCCGTCGCCCTCGCCGACGCCGATGTCGTGGTCGAGTTCACCAACCCGGACGTGGTGATGGGCAACCTGGAGCAGTGGCGGCGACTCGGCCTCAACGCCGTGGTCGGGACTTCCGGCTTCGACGCGGAACGGATCGAAGCTCTGCGGAGGCAGTGGGGCAGCGGTCCGCCCAATTGCCTGGTGGTTCCCAACTTCTCCGTCGGAGCGGTGCTCATGATGCGTTTTGCCGAGATGGCGGCGCCGCACTTCTCCGCTTCCGAGATCATTGAGCTCCATCACGACGCCAAGGCCGACGCTCCTTCAGGCACGGCCGTGGCCACGGCCGGTCGTCTGGCCGCCGCGGGCGGACGCCAAGAGCGGGCCGGGGAATCGAAGGAGCTGATCGCCGGAGCACGCGGCGCCGACGCCGATGGGGTCCGGGTGCACGCGGTGCGGCTACCCGGCCTGCTGGCACACCAGGAAGTGCTGCTCGGATCGCCGGGTGAGACCCTCGCCATCCGCCACGACACCACCGACCGCTGCGCCTTCGTTCCGGGGGTCCTGCTGGCGGTCCGGGCCGTCGCCGATCTTCCCGAACCGGTGACTGTGGGGTTGGACGCTGTACTCGGGATCTGAGACGGGGATCGGATAGGGAGAGTTCAGAATTCAGAATCGGTATTGCGCGTTCTGGACTCTGAAACCTGATTCCTTGTTTTTTGAGAACGCTCCAGCGTTCTCAAAAAAGCTCATTCGCCAGCAACCGCCTGTACTCGGTGGTCAGCGGATGCCCGTCTCCGAGGATCCCGAACACGTCGACCATGGCCTGGCGGGCCGCATTGCGGTGTTCGCCGCGGAGTCGGACTACTTCGAGCAGATGGTCGAGAGCGGCCTCGTGCTCGCCGTTGGCGGCGAGGGCCTGGCCCAGCTCGAGTCGAGCGGCGCCATCGGCAGGATCGGCGGCTAGGCGGGCCTCCAGGTCGGAGATGTCGACGGATCCATTCCTGGCGACGCGGGCTGTGGCCTCGAGACGTTCCACTTCGGCGGAGCGGGGAAGCCGGCCGAGGAGGATGAGCGCCTCGTCCGTCTCACCTCGGGCGATGAGCAGTGCGGCGAGACCCGTGCCCGCCTCGGGGTGATCCGGGACCTGATCGAGGGCTTGGCGAAAGAGGGTCTCGGCGGCTGCCTCGTTGTCCTCGAGCACGAAGTCGCGTGCCTGGTCGACCAGCTTGTCGAGTTCCGTGGGGAGTATCTGCTCCACCCACTGGCCAATCGCGGCTTCGGGTAGCGCCCCTGTGAAGCGGGACACCGGGTTACCGTCGCGGAAGGCGATGACGGTGGGAATGCCCTGCACCCCGAACTGGCGAGCCAGAGCCGGATTGGCGTCGACGTCCACCTTCACCAGCTCGAAGGCGCCTTGATACGCCTCGGCGACGCGCTCCAAAGCCGGTCCGAGCACCTTGCAGGGGCCGCACCACTCGGCCCAGAAGTCCACGACCACCGGAACCTGGTGGCTCTGCTGCAGCACATCCTGGCCGAACGACTGCTCATCGATGTCTTTCACGTCCGCCATCTCACCTCTAGGAACGCCGCGAGGAGGCCCGGGATTCCCGGACGATAATCGAAAGGCCGCTGCTAGCGTCCAAGGTGGCCTATCCACCCGGAGGAGCCATGGACGCACCGTTTGGGCACGTCCTCACCGCAATGGTCACCCCCTTCGACGACGACGGGGCCGTGGACTACGGCCGCGTCTGGGAGCTGGCCAAGTACTTGGTGGAGAACGGGAGCGACGGCATCGTGGTTGCCGGCTCCACCGGCGAGTCCCCGACTCTCTCCGACGACGAGAAGCTCGCCATCTTTCGCGCCGTCGTCGAGGTAGTCGGCGATAGGGCCTGCGTCGTTGCTGGCACCGGAACATACGACACCGCCCACACGGTGGAGCTGACACGGAAGGCGGAGGAGACCGGAGTCCACGGGATCATGGCGGTGACCCCGTACTACAACCGGCCGTCGCAGGAGGGCCTCGTGGCCCACTTCACCGCCGTGGCGGACGCCACCTCGCTGCCGGTGATGCTCTACAACATCCCCTCGCGTACCGGGCGCCGCATCGAGGTGGACACCATCGCCCGTCTTGCCGCCCACCCTCGCATCGCGGCGGTGAAGGACGCGGTCTGGGACCTCGGGTTCACCACCGACACCGTGCTCGCAGTCGGGGATGACGCCGTGGTCTACTCGGGCGACGACATGAATACCCTGCCGATGATGTCCGTGGGGGCCGTCGGCGTGGTCTCCGTGGCCGCTCACCTCGCCGGTCCTCAGGTGAAGGCGCTGGTCTCGGCGGCCCTCGAGGGTGATCTGGCCACTGCACGGCACTTCCATCAGGCGCTGGCGCCCCTGTGTCGGGCCCTCTTCCTGGAACCGAATCCTGCGCCGGTCAAGGCGGCGCTCACCGCGTTCTGGGCGCCGGTCGGTGCTCCCCGCCTGCCTCTCGTCTCCGCTGCCGACGCCACCGTCGGCGCCGTCAAGGAGGCCCTGGGAACCGCCCAGAAGGCATGAGCTTCGCCGTCTCCTTCCTCGGTGGATTGGGGGGCATCGGACGCAACTGCGCCTGCCTCGAGATGAAGGGACGGCTGGCGCTCATCGACTGCGGGCTCATGTTCCCTGCCGAGGGCATGCTCGGCGTCGATGTTGTTCTGCCCGACTTCGCCTCTGTGCTCGAGCGTGCCGATGAGCTCGAGTGCGTGCTATTGACCCATGGCCACGAGGATCACGTGGGGGCGCTCGCCTACCTGCTGGCAAACCTCGACGTCCCGGTGTATGGGACGCCCCTGGCCGTTGAGTTGGCGCGAGGCCGGGTGGAGGAGGCCGAAATCGAGGCGGACTTCCGGCCGGTGGAGACGGGCCGGTGGATCGAGCATGGGCCTTTCCGGTTCATGTTCGTGCCGGTGGCGCACTCCATCCCGCAAGGAGCCGGTGTGGTCTTCGACACCCCCGACGGCCTGGTGGTGCACAGCGGTGATTTCAAGCTCGATCCCACGCCGATCGACGGGCTGCCCACCGATTTGTCCGCCTTCGCCGAGCTGGGGCGGCGCGGAGTGCGCCTGCTGATGGCGGACAGCACCAATGCAGAGGTTCCCGGGTTCGTGCCCAGCGAGGCCAGCCTGCGGCGGACCCTCTATGAGATCATCGTCGAAGCTCGCGGCCGCGTGATCGCAGCTTGTTTTGCGAGTCATCTGCACCGCATTCAGCAGATCGTCGACGCCGCCGTCGACGCCGGCCGCTATGTGGCCTTCCTGGGCCGTTCCATGCAGCACAACGTCGAGATCGGCGAGGCTCTGGGTGCCATACGGCTGCCTCCCGATTCGGTGATACCCGTCGAGGAGGTGCTCCAGCTGGTGCCCCATCGCGCCGCCATCGTCTGCACCGGGTCTCAGGGCGAACCTTTTGCCGCGCTGTCCCTCATGGCTTCGGGTTCACACAAGTGGGTCACTATCGAGGAGGGCGACACCGTTCTGATTTCGGCGAGGTCGATCCCGGGCAACGAGACCCGGGTAAGCCGGGTGGTCAACGGGCTGCTGCGCCTGGGCGCTCGAGTGTTCCACGGCGGCAATGCGCCCGTGCACGTCTCCGGGCACGCGGCCCAGGATGAGCTGAGGACGTTCTTGAACATCGTGCGGCCGCGTACCTTGATCCCCGTCCACGGCGAGTATCGGCATCTGATTGCTCATGCAGAGCTGGCTCGCCAGATGAACGTGCCCGAGGTCCTGGTGTGTGAGGACGGCGATCGGGTGGTTGTGGACGGCCTCGAGACTGTGGTGGAGCGGCGTGCGGTGCCGGCCGGCTACGTGTTCGTCGACGGCCTCGAGGTGGGGGGGACGGTGCGCGGGGTGGTGCGCGACAGGCGTCATCTGGCCGAGGACGGGGTGATCATCGTGACCGTGGTCGTAGACGGCCGAACCGGGGAGATAGTGCAGGGGCCCGATCTCGACAGCCACGGCTTCATGGAGGACCCCGCGGCCGTGTTGGCCACGGCCGCCGCGGCTGTCAAGGAGGAGATCCAGGCCGTCGAGGTCTGGCCGCCCGACGGCGATGATCTGCTGCGGCGGCTTCGGGCCTCGGTGAACCGGGTCACTCGGGCCGAGGCGGGGCGGACGGCGGTAGTGGTGCCGCTGGTTCTCCAAGTGTGAGCGCTGCGGAGGGCGGCAAGGAACCAGAGTTCAGGATTGAGAACGCGCAATACCGGCTCTGAACCCTGAAGTCTGCATTCTCGGCTGTGAATCCCACTTCGGTCATTTACGCAAACCCTGACTCTGTGTATTCTTGATTTCCCATGGCTAAGCGGACGCCCGCCCGCAGCCGGGGCAAAGGGCGGGGCGGGGCGGCCAAAGCCAAACAAACCAAAAGGACGAAAGCGGAGCGACCCTCAGCGCTGGCGGTCCTCCGGGAGCGGATTCGTGGCGGCTTCGGCCGGCACGCCGATGATGTCTGGGGCGTGCTGCTGCTCGTTCTCGGCACCCTTCTCGCGCTCGCCTCGTTCCATCTGGCCGGCCCGGCGGGGGAGTGGCTCGGGTCCGGACTCCGCCTGCTCTTCGGGGTGTGGTCACACGCCATCCCGGCAGCGCTGATCGGCCTCGGCGTGGCTCTCGTGCTTGTCAACCCCCGCAGCGCCTACCGGCGCCTCCTCACCGGGTTCATCTTGACTTTCGTATCGTCGCTGGCGCTGTTCCATCTGATGACGGGAACGGTCTCCCTGGCCGAGTCGACCGATCTGGTTCGGGAGCGGGGCGGGGCGGTCGGCTCCCTGGTGGCGTTCCCCTTGCGGCGCCTGATCGGGTTCTGGGGCGCATTTGTGGTGCTGGTCGCCTTGGCCGCACTCGGCGTGCTCATGGTCACTCGCACCACTCTGCGCGAGGTGGGGCTCACCGTGGCTTCGGGTGTCCGGCGGCTGCGGCGGTTCGCGCAGAGCCGCCACCACCGCTACGCGGTCAAGGCGATCGACAATCGGATACGGCAGCCGGCCTCTCAGAGAGCTTCAAGGATTCCGCCTCGGCCCAGCGAAGCGCCGCCGCGACCGGCGGCTCCTCCCCAGCAGAAACCGGCCCGGCCGGCGGGGCGCGGCACGCCGCGCCCCGCACCGGTCCAACACCGAACGTCAGCATATGAGAAGCCTCCTCTCGAACTGCTGGCCGTCGGGGGCGGGGCCGGTCACAACAAGCGCAGCCTCGACGAGACGGCTCGCGATCTCGAAGACACCCTCCTGCAGCATGGTGTCGATGCCCGGCTCACTCGGATCGTGCCGGGCCCGACGGTGACACGTTTCGAGATCGAGCTGGCTCCCGGCGTCAAGGTGGCGCGCGTGACCGGCCTCGCCC